>JAINDK010000029.1 GCA_019931185.1 Bryobacter sp. CoA8 C33 | reverse complement strand
GCTTCGATTTGGGTGCCGGGGAGACATTCGGCGAAGAGGCGCTGGCGGAGGGCGAGGAATTGGGTTCGTTCGTGCGGTTGCTCGTCGAGGAGTTGAGCGGGGAGATCGGGAAGGGTGATGGGTTGGGCGTGAGCCATGAGGTTGCTCCAGTGAAATTGGTTTTGGGTGGGGAGAGGACTCCCACGGGGGAGAGCGTGGCATGGGGCGGAACGGGAGATTGCGGGAATTGGGGGGAAGTGATTGAGGGGAGGGGAGATAAAGATTTTGGAATTTGCGTGAACGGGTGGCCGGGAGCAGGCTGGTGCGGCAAAGGCGGGGGGCGCGCGGACGGGGGATCAGAGGGGGGCAAAGATCTTGAGGGAATCGGCTTTCGTGATGAGCCAGCGGTTGCCTTGGCGGGAAAAGTCGAGGGTGAGGACTTCGCGGCGCTGGAAGGCAATGGAGTTATCGGATTTGGAGCGGCCGGCGAGGTACCAATCGAGTTGGGCAGACTGGCGGGAGGAGTCGCCGGAGGAGGATTGAATGGCGATGCTGGAGGTGAGGTCGTGGGCGTTCAGGAGGGCCGCGACCTGATAGCGGAGCTGCTCACGGCCGGGGAAGTCGCGGGAGAAGTGGCGGAGGAAGCCGGAGAGATTCCCTTCGGATAGGTCGGAGGCGAGGAGGGCGAGGGTATCGCGGATCGCGGTTTCCGGGGGGACGAAGAAGAGGGCGAGAAGGGATCTACGTGCGATAGCTGCCATTGATTTCGATGTAGCCTTCGGTGAGGTCGCAGGTCCAGAACTCGGCCGAGCCTTTGCCGGAGCCGGCGATGCGGAGATCGATCAGGACGTCTTTCTCATCGAGGCGGGCTTTGAGTTTGGGTTCATCAAAGGGGGCGGCGAGGCCGGCTTTGCAGACGCGTTTGCCCTGGAGGTAGATGTCGACCTGGGTGGGGTCGAATTGCGCGCCGGAGTAGCCGGCGGCGCAGATGATGCGGCCCCAGTTGGCGTCCGAGCCGGCGATAGCGGTTTTGACGAGGGGGGAATTGGCGATGGCGCGGCCGATGAGGTTGGCGTCGTGTTCGGAGCGGGCGCCGGAGACGAGGACGCGGACGAGCTTTTTGGCGCCTTCGCCGTCGCGGGCGATTTGAGCGGCGAGATTCTTCATGACGCTGGTGATGGCATCGGCGACCTGCTTGAGTTCGGCGGGGGTGGGCTTGACACCGCTGGCGCCGTTGGCGAGGAGAACGACGGTGTCATTGGTGGAGGTGTCGCCATCGACGGTGAGGCGGTTGTAGCTGAGTTCGGTGGCGCGCTTGAGGATGGCGGCGCAGTCTTTGGGGGAGATGGTGGCGTCGGTTAGGATGTAGCCGAGGGTGGTGGCCATGTTGGGATGGATCATGCCGGAGCCCTTGGTCATGCCGGCGATGCGGATGCGGCCCTGGGAGAGGTCGAGGTTGGCCTGGGCGGTTTTGGGGACGAGGTCGGTGGTCATGATGGCGCGGGCGACATCGCCGAAGCGTTCGGTGGAGAGGCCGGCGTAGAGGGCGGGGAGGGCGGTAGTGATTTTGCGGGGGTCGAGTTCGACACCGATGACGCCGGTGGAGGAGGGGAGGATCTGGGCCGGGGGGCAGGCGAAGAGCTTGGCGGTGGCCTTGACGGTAGCTTCGGCGACCTTCATGCCGGTGCGGGTGGCGCAGTTGGCATTACCGGCGTTGATGAGCAGGGCGCGGACTTTACCGCGGGAGGCCTTCAGATGGGCGCGCGAGAGGACGACGGGCGCGGCGGCGACGAGATTGCGGGTGAAGACGGCGGCGCCGTTGGCGGCCGGCTCACTGACGATGAGGCTGAGGTCATCCTTGGCGGCTTTGCGGATGCCGGCGTAGACGGTGCTGTATTGGTAGCCAAAAGGCAGCTCGTTGGACATTTATGCTCCCAGGATTTCATTTTCGGCGATACGGAGGCCGTTGCGGAAGTCGGCGCTGGAGACGCGCTTGCGGCCCTCCTGCTGGACTTCTTCTAACTGGAGGACAGTGCCCTGGCCACAGGCGGCGCGGAGTGGGCCGCGGGAGCCGAGGATGCGGCCCGGGGGGAAGGTAGTGGACTCATCGGGCAGAGAGGTGCGCCAGAGGCGCAGAGTTTGATCGCGGAACTGGGTGGCGACGCCGGGCCAGGGGTAGAAGCCGCGGCAGCGGTTGTGGATGAGGGAGGCGGGCCAGGACCAGTCGATGGCGGCGTCGAGTTTGCTCAAGATGGGGGCGTGGGTGGCCTGGGCGCTATTTTGCGGAGTGCCGGGCATGGCGGGATCGGCCAGGGTTTGGAGGAGGATCTCGGCGCCGAGGAGGGCGAGGCGCTCGCCGAGGGTGACGGCGTTCTCGTTGGGGTCGATGGGGGTTTCGGCCTTGAGGAGCATGTCGCCGGTATCGAGGCCGGCATCGATGCGCATGGTGGTGACGCCGGTGAGGGATTCGCCATGGGCGATGGCCCACTGAATGGGGGCGGCGCCGCGGTACTTCGGCAGAAGAGAGCCATGGACGTTGATGATGCCGAAACGCGGGATGTCGATTATGTTTTGGGGGATGATCTGGCCGTAGCCGACGACGACCATGATGTCGGGGGCGAGGGCGGAAAGAGCGGCGACGCAATCGGGGTGGCGGATGCGCTCGGGTTGGGCGAGGGGAAGGCCGAGGGCGAGGGCGGATTGTTTAACGGGGCTGAAGGCGAGAGATTGGCCGCGGCCCTTGGGGCGGTCTGGTTGCGTATAGACAGAGAGGACGTGGTGGCCGGCGCGGACCATGGCTTCGAGGGAAGCGACGGCGAAGGAGGGAGTGCCGAGGAAGACCGACCTTAGTCCCACTCGCCGGCCTTTTGCAGTTTACGGATTTTACGGCGGATGAGGTCGCGCTTGAGGGGGGAGATGCGGTGGATGAAGAGAACGCCGTCGAGGTGATCGTTTTCGTGCTGGATGGCGCGGCTGAGGAGGTCTTCGCCTTCGAGCTCAAACCAGTTGCCGTCGACATCCTGAGCGCGGACGCGGGTTTTTTGGGCGCGGTAAACGGGTTCGCGGAAGCCGGGGATGGAGAGGCAGCCTTCTTCCTCGTGGAGCTTGCCTTGTTTTTCGAGGATTTCGGGATTGATGAGAAGGATTTGTTCGGCGGGGTTTTCGCCGGCGGAGGCGTCGATGACGGTGAGGCGTTTGCTGATGCCGATCTGGGGTGCGGCGAGGCCGACGCCCTTGGCGGCGTACATGGTCTCGAACATGTCGGCGACCAGTTGCTTGAGGGCATGGGAGCCGAACTCGGCGGGGCCGACGGGCTCGCATTTGGCTTCAAGGACGGGGTTGCCGTAGAGAACGATTTTGTAGACCATCTTAGAAATCCCGAACCTGTTGCTGGTAGTGGTCGAAGTTGCGTTTGGTTTCGGCGAGGGAGTCGCCACCGAACTTTTCGAGCATGGCCTGGGCGAGGACGAGGGCGACCATGGCTTCACCGATGACACCGGCGGCGGGGATGACGGCGACATCGGAGCGCTCGTAGGCGGCCAGAGCCGAGTCACGCGTGGGGAGATCGACGCTTTCGAGGGGGCGGCGGAGCGTGGAGATGGGCTTGAGGTGGCCGCGGACGAGGATGTCCTGGCCGTTGGTGATGCCGCCTTCGAGACCGCCGGCGCGATTGGCGCCGCGGAAGAACTCGCGCTGTTGTTTGTCGTAGTGGATGGTGTCCTGGACCTTGGAGCCGAAGCTGCGGGCGCCGTCGAGGGAGTAGCCGATTTCGACGCCCTTGACGGCCTGCATGGAGACGATGGCTTGGGCGAGTTTGCCGTCGAGGCGGGAATCCCAGGTGATGTGGGAGCCAAGGCCGATGGGGAGGCCGTGGGCACGGACTTCGAAGATGCCGCCGACGGTGTCGCCGGTGCGGTAGGCCTCGTCGACGACGGCCTTGAAGCGGAGTTCGGTTTCGGGATCGACGCAGTTGAGCAGGACTTCGTCCTTGAGGCTGAGGGCGTGGATTTCTTCCCAGGTGGCTTCGCGATCGAGGGTGGCTTGGCCGACGCCGACGACGTGGCTCAAGACCTCGATGCCGAATTGGGCGAGGAAGGCCTTGGCGATGGCGCCGACGGCGACGCGGGCGGTGGTTTCGCGGGCGCTGGCGCGCTCGAGGATGTAGCGGGCGTCATCGAAACCGTACTTGATGGCGCCGATGAGATCGGCGTGGCCGGGGCGGGGGCGTTTGACTTCCTTGAACTTTTCGCTCGACTGGTCGAAGTCTTCGACGGGGAGGGCTTCGGTCCAGTTCTTCCAGTCCTTGTTGGCGAGGATGATGGCGATGGGGGCGCCGATGGTAATGGAGTGGCGGACGCCGGAGACGATGTGGGCCTTGTCTGTTTCGATCTTCATGCGGCCGCCGCGGCCGAAGCCCTGCTGGCGGCGCCAGAGTTCGCGATCGATTTTTTCGAGGGAGATGGGAATGCCCGAGGGCAGGCCGGTGAGCGTGGCAACCAGACACTCGCCGTGGCTCTCGCCGGCGGTTTCAAAGCGGAACATCTTGGATGACTTCAGTTTATCAGGCGGTGGGGCGGCTACCGGGTGAGATTAGAGCAACGCGATGGGGCGGACGGGGGAGCCGGTGGCGCCGTTGAGTTTAAGGGGGAGGCAGACGAAGAGGCATTCGCGGACGTGGGCGGCGGCGAGTTCGGCGAGATTGAGATTTTCGATGATGTAGATGCCTTTCTGGGGGAGAAGGAAGAAGTGGGCGAAGAGGGTGACGCCGGAGTCGGGGTCGGTGACGCCGGGGAGGTCCCAGGCCATGTTGTCGGCGCCGACGGCGGAGACGTGGTGATCGGCGGCCCAGAGGGTGGCGGATTTGTGAGCGCCGGCGGCATCGAGGTAAGCGGCTTCGTCATGCCAGAGCCGGTCGAAGCCGGTGCGGACGAGGAGGACGTCGCCGGGGTTGGGGCGGACGGGGCCGAGGGCGGCTTCGAGGTCAGAGGCGGTGAACTGATGGCGGGGCGGGAGGGGGGAGAGGTCGGCGAAAACAGCGCGGCGGACCAGGGGCGGGATGGTTTCGACGCCGTGGGAGGAGAAGCCCTGTGGGGATTCGACGGAGTGGGCGGGGACGCCGCCGTGGAGGCAGCCGTGAGCGGCCTGGTGGGAGAGGGCGTCAATGTGAGTGCCGGTGTGTTCCATCATGGTGAGCATGCCGGCGGCGGAGGAGCGGGGGGAGCCGGTGGGGTCGGAGTGGCGGCGGTGGAGGGCGTAGAAGTAACCGGGCTTGTGGGCGGGGTGGATGGGCATGCCGGGGAAGCGGGGTTGTTCGAGGTCGATGATGCGGGAGAAGGAAGGGATCATTGGGGGTTGGGGCCGAAGGAAGTGGAGCGGGGAACGGTTTGTGTGAAATCCGATGGTGTCGGGTCGTCCATTGTTAGATATGCTAACGCCGATGAAGACAATGATGCTGATGATGATGGCGGCCTTCGAGCTGGGGGCGGCCTGTGAGTATGAGATGGTGATCGCGGGGGGGACGGTGGTGGACCCGGCGAACCGGATTTTCCGCAAGATGGACGTGGCAATTGAGGGCAGCCGGATTGCGCGCGTGGCCGAGAAGATCGCAGTGGCGAAGGACTGCAAGGTGGTGGACGCGACGGGGCTGTATGTGACGCCGGGGCTGATCGATATCCATGGGCACGTTTATGCGAATACGGGGATCGAGAAGGAGTTGGCGGGGGAGACGTCGTTTGTGCCGGATGGGGTGGCGCCGCGCAGCGGGGTGACGACGATCGTGGATGCGGGCACGAGCGGGTGGCAGAATTTCGAGGATTTTCGCAAGCGGATCATTGACCGGTCGCGGACGCGGGTGTTGGCGTTTATCAACATCGCGAACCGGGGCATGAGCGGGAGCCAATATGAGCAGGACACGAAGGGCATGGATTCGGCGGCGCTGGCCGGGATTGCCAAGAAGCACAAGGACATTGTGGTGGGGGTGAAGACGGCGCATTATGGGGCGCCGGACTGGACGGCGGTGGAGCGGGCCGTGGAGGCGGGGCGGCTGGCGAATATACCGGTGATGGTGGACTTTGGGACGCACCACCGGGAGGCGCGGCCGATCGAGAAGCTGTTGATGGAAAAGCTGCGGCCGGGCGACATTTATACGCACCTGTATTCGGGGTTGCGCTACGAGCAATTGCCGACGGGGAAGCTGAATCCGGTGTTGTGGGAGGCGCGCAAGCGGGGGATTCTGTTTGATCTCGGGCACGGGAACGGGAGCTTTTTCTGGACGGTGGCCAAGGCGGGGTTTGCCGAGAAGTTTTTGCCGGATACGATCTCGACGGACTTGCATTTGCGGAGCTGGATGGAGGGGATGAAGGATATGAACAATGTGATGTCGAAATTTCTGATTCATGGGGTGGGGATCGAGGAGGTGATCCGGAAGTCGACGGTGGAGGCGGCCAAGGCGATCCGGCGGCCGGAATTGGGGACGCTGAGTGTGGGGGCGGAGGCGGATGTGGCGGTGTTGCGTGTGGAGAAGGGGAAGTTTGGGTATATGGATAACCGGCGGCAGCGGGTGAGCGGGGACCAGCGGTTGACGACGGAGCTGACGGTGCGGGCGGGGAAGGTGCTGTATGACCTGAACGGGATGGCGTCGGAGGAATGGAAGCCGGGGACGCTGCCGGGGGCGCGGATGCAGTAGGGGCTAGCGGGAGGCCGAGGCGGTGAGTTCGGACTGGATGGACTGGGTTTCCTTGAGGCCGATGTCGCGCGTGGGGAGGGTGAACCAGAAGCGGGCGCCCTGGCCGAGTTCGCTCGAGACGCCGACGTCGCCGCCGTGGGCCTTGGCAAGGTGTTTGACGATGGCGAGGCCGAGGCCTGTGCCGCCGAGTTCGCGGGAGCGTGCTTTGTCGACGCGGTAGAAGCGTTCAAAGAGGCGGCTGAGTTCCTCGGCGGGGATGCCGGCGCCGGTGTCGCGGACGGCGATTTCGACGAATTCGATTTTGTGATCGGGGTGGGGGAAGAGGCGTGTTTCGAGGTGGATGTGGCCGCCGGGCGGGGTGTATTTGATGGCGTTGTCGAGGAGGTTGGACAGGGCTTGGTGGATGGCTTCGGAATCGCAGAAGGCCTCGGCGCGGGCGCCGTCGGATTCGTTGGGGACGGGATCGATGACGATGTCGATTTGCTTCTTTCGGGCGATGGGGACGAGGGATTGCTGGCAGTCGTAGAGGAGGTTTTCGATGAGGTAGCTGCCGAACTGGAAGCGGGTGATGCCGAGCTCGATGCGGGACAGGGTGAGGAGGTCTGAGATGAGGCGGCCGAGGCGTTCGGCGTTGGCGCGGATGATGTTGAGGAACTTGAGGTTGTGGAGGGGGTCGTCAATGGCGCCGTCGATGAGGGTTTCGGTGTAGCCCTGGATGGAGGCAAGCGGGGTACGGAGCTCGTGGGAGACGTTGATGATGAAATCCTTGCGGACGCGTTCGAGCTTTTCGAGTTCGGCGTGTTCGCGTTCGAGTTGTTCGAACATGGCCTCGAGTTTTTCGCCGGTTTCGTTGAGTTTGTTGCCGAGGACGCCGAGTTCGTCGGAGCCGGTGTTGGAGAGGCGGGCCTGGAAGTTGCCCTGGGCGAGTTGGGCGGCGAAGTCGATGATCTGGCCGAGTTTGCGGCTGACCCAGCGGGCGAAGAAGGCAGTGAGGAGGATGGAGGGGAGGAAGGCGATGGCGGTGGCGGTGAGGAGGTGGCGGCGGATGATGTTGACCTGGCGCTGGACTTCCTGGAGGGGGACGGCGAGGCGGAGAGCGCCGGAGGGGGAGGGGACGGCGACGTAGAGGTAATTGATGCCGACGGAGGCGGAGAGGCGTTTGTCGGAGCCGACCTGGCCGGAGAGGGCGCGGATGACTTCGGGACGGTCGGCATGGCTGCCCATGCGGGCGGGGTGTTGTTCGGTATCAGAGATGACGAGGCCATCGCGGCGGATGATGCTGATGCGGCCGCCGGCGGCGCGGGCGAAATCGGCGAGGCGGGAGGGGCGGGCGATGAGGTCGGATTCCTCGAGGGCGAGGATGCGGCATTTCTGGGTGAGTTCGACGGTGAGGGTATCGACGTAGGTGTCCTCGGCGATGCGGGAGGCCATGAAGTCGACGGCGACGAGGGAGGTGATGAGGACGGCGAGGACGGCGGCGATGAGTTTGAGGAAGATGCGACCGGTGAGTCGGGGCATAGGCTTGGTATACAGGATATCGAGGGGCGGGTTACAAAATGGTGAAGGGGCGCGGATGCTAAGCTGAGGAGTTTCGCTCATGGCAACAATCAAGCAAGTGGCTCAGCGCGCGGGCGTGAGCGTGGGAACGGTGTCGAACATATTGGCGGGATTGCCGAGCGTGGCGGGGGAATTGCGGGAGCGGGTGGAGCGGGCGATGGTGGAGTTGCAGTATGAGCCGAGCCAGGTGGCGCGGAGTCTGAAGTCGAAAAAGACGCGGACGCTGGCGATGGTGATCTCCGACATCACGAACCCGTTTTTTCCATTGCTGGTGCGGGGAGCCGAGGACGAAGCGGCGCGGCAGGGGTACATGCTGGCGATCTTCAATACGGACGACGATTTGGAGCGGGAGCAGCAGATCTGCCGGAGTTTGACGGCGCGGGGGTTGGATGGATTGTTGCTGGTTCCATCGCTTGAGCGTGGGGATAGCGGGCATGTGGAGCGATTGCAGGCGCGAGGGATGAAGGTGGTTTACCTCGACCGGAAGCCGGAGGGGGTGGATGTGGATGCGGTGTTGGTGGACAACGTGGGCGGGGTGGCGAAGGGGATTGTGCATCTGGCGGAGCAGGGGGCGAGGCGGATCGGTTATTTGGGCGGGGAGATGAAGCTGCACATCTCGGCGGAGCGGAAGGAGGGATATGAGCGGGGGATGGCGGCGGCGGGGCTGGCCGTGGATCCGGACCTGGTGTGGGAGGCGGACTTTCGGCTGGAGTCGGCCTGGAGGGTAGCGCGGGAGGTGCTGGCGGGGCGGAGGCTGGATGCGGTATTCGTGGCGAATCTGCCGATGGCGTTGGGTTGGATGCGGGCGATGGGGGAGAAGGGTTTCGCGGCGCCGCGGGATCTGCTGCTGGCGACCTTTGATCATCTGGTGATTCTCGATTCGTTCCGGCCGCGGCTGACGGCGGTGGCGCAGCCGAGCTATGAGATCGGGCGGCAGGGGGTGAAGCTGTTGTTGGAGCGGATTGCGAATCCGGGGCGGGAGACGCAACTGGTACGGATGGGGACGGAGTTGCGGATAGGGGAAACGAGCGTGCGCGGGGTGTGAGAATTTCCGGCGCGTGGGGCCACTAGAAGGGGGAGTGAAGAAATTCTATTGCATTTGGGTGCTGTGGCTGAGCATGGCGTTGTGGGCGGGGGGAGGGGAGGATGATGCGGGGATCGAGGCGCGGCTGAAGAGTAAGCTGACGCGGTCGAAGCTGCGGGGGGATGGGCTGCAATACCGGGTGAAGGATGGGGTGGTGGAGTGGACGGGGAAGGTGGGGACGCCGCAGCGCAAGGGGGCGGCGACGCGAATGGCGAGGAGCGCGGGGGCGCGGAAGGTATTGAACCGGATTATGGTGAACGGGGGGTCAGGGGCGGCGCCGCGGCGCGTGGCGGTGAGGATGCCGGAGCGTTAGACGTTGCTGGGGTCCGGGTGGACCCAGGGGGCGCGGTAGGGGCGGCGGAGGAGGCGGGTGGCTTGCGGGTCGTTGGGGATGATGCGGCGGACGGGGTCGTAGGAGAGGGTGCGGCCGAGTTTGAGCGAGAGGTTGGCGAGGATGCAGGCGGTGGTGGAGATGTGGCCCTGTTCGATGTCGGCGACAGGCTGGGAGCGGCGGTCGATGGCGGCGAGGAGATCGCGCATGTGGCCGCGGATGGCGGGGGCGACGTGGCGTTCGAGGTCCTGTTCGGTGCGGTCTTCGGGGAACTGGTCGAATTCGTAGGTAACGTCTTTGTGGACGGCTTCGGCGCCTTTGGCGAGGGGAAGGAAGTCGTAGCTCATGACGGAGGCCTTGAGGGTGGCTTTGTCGCCGTAGAAGGTAGCGCCCCAGGGGTATTTGGGGTCGGGGGGAGCGCCCCAACTGCGGTGGGTCCAGACGACTTTGACATTGGGGAAATCGAAGCTGGCCTCCTGGGTGTCGGGGATATTGGCTTTGGAGGCTTTGTCGATGAGAATGCCGCCGGAGGAGGAGATGCGGGTGGGCCAGCCGAGGTCCATCATCCAGCGGACCATATCGAGCATGTGGACGCACATGTCGCCCATGATGCCGTTACCGTATTCCTCGAAGGCGCGCCAGCGGCGGGGGTGGACGAGGGGGTTGTAGGGGCGGAGGGGTGCCGGTCCGGTCCACATTTGGTAATCGAGGTTGGATGGGGGCGTCGTGTCGGGGGGATTTTCCTTGGCGCGCATGTGGTAGTAGCAGTAGATTTCGACGAGGCCGATCTGGCCGAGGGCGCCGGTGTCGAGGTAGCGTTGTTTGGCCTCGATGAGGTGTGGGGTGGAGCGGCGCTGGGTGCCGATTTGGACGACGCGGTTGTATTTGCGGGCGGCGGCGAGCATGGCTTCGCCTTCGATGACATCGACGCCGATGGGTTTCTGGACGTACATGTCGCAGCCGGCGCGGGCGGCTTCGATCATGGGGAGGGCGTGCCAGTGGTCAGGGGTGGCGATTTCGACGAGGTCGAGGTCGCCTTCGGCGAGCATCTTGCGGTAGTCGGTGAAGAGGCGGGGGCGTTTGTGGCTGGCCTGGCGGGAGGCGATGAGGTCGGCGGCTTTTTCGAGCATGACGGAATCGACATCGCAGAGGGAGACGATGTCGATGGGGGCGACCTGGACGAGGCGGAGGATGTCGCTCTTGCCGTACCAGCCGGAGCCGATGAGGCCGACGCGGCGTATTTTCTGAACGTCGAAGGATTGGGCGGAGATGTCGTAGGCGAGCGAGGCGGCCGAGGAGGCGAGAAAGGAGCGGCGCAGCATAGGGATGTTGCTAGAAAGTATATGCCGCGGGAGAAAAAAATGGGGACGACCCCTTGCGAGGCCATCCCCGAGTGCACAAACCAGGTTGTGCAATCCACTTCTTCTCAAAATACATTTCGGCTTTTTGGGTGGGATTGTGAGGCGAACTTTGCCGGGTGGTGTAAAGAATGCTCCATCGCGGGGCTAGAGAGCGTCATCAATTAGAGTAAAGACAAGGTGGCCGTATGCGAAAACTGATGCTGAAATTGATGCCCGCCGCGCTTGGCGCGCTGTTTGCCATAAAAGGAGACGAAGCGATGGGAGCTGATTTTCCGGATCCAGTAGTGGATCAGAAGCTGGCGGCGGCCAGCGGCCGGGCGACGGTCGTGTTGGCGGGGGGGTGTTTCTGGTGCACGGAGGCGGTGTTTGAAATCATGGAGGGAGTCGAGGACGTGGTTTCGGGTTATTCGGGGGGCACGAAGGAAACGGCGAAATACGACGTCGTCTCGACCGGGCGGACACAGCACGCCGAGGCGATTCTGATCACATATGATCCGTCGAAGGTGACATACGGACAACTTTTGAAGATTTTCTTTGCCGTGGCGCATGATCCGACGACGCTGAACCGGCAGGGCAACGATGTGGGCCCACAGTACCGCAGTGCGATTTTTTACACGAGCGAAGAACAGAAGAAGATCGCCGAGGCGTATATCGCGCAATTGGGGGCGGCGGGGGTGTTTAAGAAGCCGATTGTGACGACGGTGGGGGCGCTCGATAAGTTCTATGTGGCCGAGGGTTATCACCAGAACTATGCGTCGCAAAATAAGACGCCGTACATCGTGTATGTGAGCGATCCGAAGGTGGAGAAACTGAAAAAGCAATTTCCTGGATGTGTGAGAAAGAGGAAGTAAATGAAGAGCACGAAGAGAAGGACATTTATGTTGACACTGAGCGCATTTGGGATGAGCGCGGCGCCGCAAAAAGTGAAGATTGTTGACTTTGACGATGCGGGCAACCAGAAGGGCGTGATTGAGGTGGATAAGGTGGTGAAGCTCGAGGGGGAGTGGAAGAAGGAGTTATCGCCGATCGAGTTTGAGGTGACGCGTAAGCACGGGACGGAGAGGGCCTTTACGGGGCCGTTGAACAAGAATTACGCGGATGGAATATACCGGTGCATTTGTTGTGGGACGGCGTTGTTTGATTCGAAGACGAAGTTTGATTCCGGGACCGGATGGCCGAGTTTCTGGGGGCCGATCGCCAAGCAGAACGTGAAGAACGTGAATGACAGCTCCTACGGGATGGTGCGGATCGAGAACCAGTGCGCGCGGTGTGATGCGCATTTGGGGCATGTGTTCGAGGATGGGCCGAAGCCGACGGGTTTGCGCTATTGCATGAATTCGGCGTCGTTGAAGTTCGTGCCACGGGCGAAGGGGAAGTGAGGAGGGCGGCATGAGCGACGGACGGGAAGAGCGGGAATACGAGGAGTACCGGCGGGAGAGTGGGCGGCGGGAGAACCGGGAGCGGGAGATCGAAGACCGCTACGAAGAGAGCCAAGGGGAGCGTGGGGGATCGTAGCTGACTAAAGGCCGAGCTTGCGGAGTTCGACCATGATGCAGCGATCCATGATAACGTCGAGGCCGGCGGCGGAGGCTATTTGCGCGGCTTCTTCGTTTTCGATGCCGAGTTGGAGCCAGAGCGCTTGGGCGCGGATTTGGACGGCTTGGCGGGCGACTTCCGGGGTTTGGTTGGGGCGGCGGAAGACGTTGACGAGGTCGACGGGGCCGGGAATGTCGAGAAGCGAGGGGTAGGCCGTTTGGCCAAGAACCTCTTTCTCCTTGGGGTTGACGGGGATGATCTGGTAGCCGATTTTTTGAAGGGCTTGGGCGATGCCGAAGCTGGGGCGGGCGGGGTCGGAGCTGAGTCCGACGATGGCGATGGAGCGGGATTGGCGGAGGATTTCTTCGAGGGAGCGCATGAGGCAAAAATCTGTTGGAAGCGGGCAACTTCCTCGCGCGTGAGGTGTCGGGTTTGACCGGGCTTGAGGGTGGCGAGTTCGAGAAAACCGATGCGGACGCGCTTGAGTTTCTCAACGAGGAAACCGAAGTGCTTGAACATCATGCGGATCTGGTTCTGGCGTCCTTCGGTGAGCTGTACCTCGTACCAGGGGTTGGCCGAGCGCGAGAGGACCTTGAGTCCGGCGGGCTTGGTACGGATCCCGAAAAGGGGGATGCCGGCGCGGAACTCCTCGATCTGTTTTTCCGACAGAGCGCCATTGGCCTTGACGACGTAGGTTTTGACGATATTGGAGTGTTTGTTCATGATGGCATTGGCGAAGTCGCCATCATTGGTAAACAGCAGGAGGCCTTCGGAGTGATAATCGAGACGGCCGACGGGGTAAACGCGCTCCTTGATGCCCTGGAGGTAGTTGGTGACGGTGGGGCGGCCCTGGGGGTCGCTCATGGTGGTGACGACGCCGTGGGGCTTGTTCATGGCGAGGTAGAGGAGATGGCGGGGCGCGTGGAGGAGTTTGCCGTCGACCTTGATGTGATCGGTGGCGAGGTCGGCTTTGGCGCCGAGAGTGGAGACGGTCTGGCCATTGACGCGAACGCGGCCCTCGAGGATCATTTCCTCGGCGTGGCGGCGGCTGGCGATGCCGGCCTGGGAGATGATTTTCTGAAGGCGTTCGAGGGGCAACTAGGCGGATTCCGTTTCTGAGGCTGGGGCGGCGGCCGCCGGGGGGGCTTCGACCGGTTCGGTCTCGGGCTTGGGGCTGATGGGTTCGGCCGGCGGGACGAGATCGTCCTCGATGGCGAGGCGACGGAGTTCTTCGAATTCCTTGAGGGTAGGAAGTTCCTTGAGGTCCTTGAGGCCGAACTGGACGAGGAATTCCGGGGTGGTCTTGTAGAGAACGGGTTTGCCGACGACGTCCTTGCGGCCGGCGGTGGTGATGAGCCGGCGGTCGAGCAGGGGCTTGAGTGAGCCGACGCCCTGGGTGCCGCGGATTTGGGCGATTTCGGGAGCGGTGACAGGTTGCTTGTAGGCGATGATGCAGAGGGTCTCGAGGGCAGCCGAGGAGAGCTTGAGGGCGGGCTTTTGGGATTCGAAGAATTGGCGAAGCTGTTCATCGAATTCGGGTTTGGTGCCGAAGTAAAAGCCGCCGGCCTTGGAGTGAATCTGGAAGCCGAAGGCGGGCTCCTCGTAGAAGGCGGCGAGTTCGTTGATGAGGCGTTCGATGAGTTCGGGATCGCGGCCGAGGCCGCGGGCGATATCGATCGGGCTCATGGGCTCGGGGGTGACGTAGAGGATCGCCGCGATGACGGGCTTGAGGCGGTCTTCCTCGCTGAGAGTTGCTTTCTCCTCGACAAACTGATTGGCGTCGAGAGGGGATTCTTCCGTTACCTGAATCTGATCTTCCATCTTGTTCAATCTACTTGTATTCCTGGTCGACCGCGGTGAGATCGGCCTCGCTGGGGAAGGCTTCCTGAAACTGGGCGGAGCGGGCGAGAACGATTTCGCCGAAGAGTTCGTCCTGGGCGAGTTCGATGGCTTGGCGCTTCACCATTTCCAGGATAGCGAGGAAGAGGCAGATCATGGCGCGGCGGGATTTTTGTTTTTCAAAGAGTTCGCGGGCCGAGAAGCGCTGGCCGGTGGAGACACGCTCGAAGACGCCGCGCAATTGCTGGATCATCTCCGGGACGGTGACGTCCTCGCCGGTGATCTCGTAAATCGGGCGGTTTTTGGCGCGATCAAGGACGGTTTCGAGTGTTTTGACGAGATCGAAGAGGGTGACGGCGAGGGCGGGTTCGGCTTCCTCGCCGAGGAGTTTGTTGATCTGGGGGTTGGTCCAGATGGCCTCCTCGATGATGCGTTTCTGCTCGAGCATCTGGGCGGCGCCCTTGAAGCGTTCGTGTTCGATGAGGCGGTCGACGAGTTCCTTGCGCGGGTCCTCTTCGGGAGAGATTTTCTCGAGTTCGGGATCGCGCGGCAGCAGCATCTTGCTCTTGATGTGGATGAGCGTGGCGGCCATGTAGACGAATTCCGAGCCAAGTTCGATGTCGAGAGCCATCGCCTTTTGCATGTAATCGAGGTACTGGGAGGTGATGCGGGCGATCGGGATGTCGTAGATGTTGATCTGCTGTTTGCGGATCAGGTCCAGCAAGAGGTCCAGGGGGCCCTCGTATTGCTGAAGCTGGATTTGGAACGAGGACACTAATCTTGAAATTACCATGGGCCGGGCCCAGGGCAGGGAACTCAAGGACGGGTGCGGGGCTTTCTTGCGGGAGGAGGGGGAGCGCCCTTGAAAACCAGTGTCACCTCGACGGTGTGGGTTTGGGCATTGACGGCGGCGAGGGCCTTGGTCTCGCCGAGGTTGTCGAAAACGCCGTCCTCGCGGATTTTATTGAGGAAGAAGTCCGGGTATTCGGGATTGAAGGGGGCGCCGGGTTGGAGGCCCCAGATCTTGCGGATTTCGGGCTCGGAGATGATATCGAGGCCGCGGATGAGGAGTTTGTCGAAGCTGTAGCGGGGGCCGGGGGAGAAGGAGAAGTCCATGTCGACCGTTTTTCGTTCTTCGTTGAGGGTGCGGCGGGCCGACACCTTGGCATCGAGAAAGCCGGTGCGTTTGATGGCGAGTTCCATACGGCGGCGGCCCTCCTCGACCTCGTTCATATTTGCGGTGACACCCTGGCGGAAGTTGCCGATCTTGAGCCAGTCTTCCGCGCGGCCTTCCTCGCCGGCAAAGCGGATTTCGCCGAGGTTGTACTCCTCGCCTTCGAGCACGCGCACGGTGACGTTGAGGCCGAAGTTTTCGGGGGCTTTGGCCGTCGTGATCTCCGGAAAAGCGACTTTCAGGCGACCGCGGGCCTCATAGAGCGGGCGGATCTTGATGTCGAGGATGTCGCGGAAATCACTTTCCTTATAGATGACGCCGGTGGCGGCGCCGGCGAGAATGGGGCGCAATTCCTCCGAGCGGATGAGTTTGTTGCCGGTGAAATCGACCTGGTAGACCGAGGGTAGGGGCCGGCGGGGGCGGAAGGTGGCGACGAGTTCGCCTTTGTCGTTGGGGGCGAGGGCGGCGCGGATGCGGTCTTCGGGCGTCGGCGGCTGGATGGCCTGGTTGAGGGCGTCTTCGTAGCGGCGGAGGACTTCCTGGGTGGCGGGGATCTTGTCGCCGAAGAGCGGGTCGAGCTGCAGAAGAAGTAGTTTGGCGGCGGGGGTTTTGAGCGGAAGGTCTTCAAAGGCGACGGGGTAGAAGACGGTGACTTCGGTGATGTCCCATTCGAGGGCGTAGCCGGAGTCGCGGGGCTCGTAGCGGTAGGAGACGCGATCGAAGTAGCCGCAGGAGAGGAGTTTTTGCATGGCGCGGTCCATGTCGGCGGGGCGGACGGACTGGCCGGGGAGGATGCCGGCGGCTTGCGTCACCTGGGCGGCGGTGAGAAGGCGGTTGCCTTTGACGAGGACAGCTTTGACGGGGAAGGGGCCTGTGGGGGCCTGGGCAAGCAGCAGAGGGGCTAAGGCGAGGGCGGCAAGCATGGGGCTATGACTATTGTGAGGGACGGCGGGGGGGCCGTGGGGTTGCCGGGAGCGTGGGGCGCTAATGAGACAAGTGGCGGTCGATGGTGGTCTTGAGCGCGGCGTATTGATTGGCGTCGAAGGGCCCCTCATAGGACCACTGCACGTTCCCCTGGCGGTCACACAAGACGACGACGGCGTGCTTTTCGTTCTTGAGAGCGAAGGCCTTGCGCAGGGGGCCGACGCCGCCATAGACGGTGAGGACGTTTTCATGAAAGCCGGCCGGGGTGCCGCGGCGCATGCCGGAATCGATGAAGGGTTTGCCGAGCATACCGAGGCCACCGATGACCGGCACCTCGAAGAAGGTGATACCCGAGTGGGACAGAAAGTCCTGTTTGAAGCGGGCGGCCCAGGCTTCGACGGGAAAGCGGGAATCGTAAGAGAAGCCGATGAGGTAGAGCGCCATTTTGCCGCGCGCGGCGTCGGGCAGAGTGGCTTTCTTGCCGGAGAGGAATTCGCCCTTGAGGGCGGGCAAGGGTTGGCCTGGGGAAAGGGAGAGCAGGAGAGAGAGCGCCACGAGTGATGTCACGACAGCTCGGAGATTCCTCACGGGCGCGGGAGAGTGCAGAAAAGTTGGGTTCGGGGCCTGAGGCGCTGGCTCCATACTAGCGGCGTGAATCAGTTGGCATCGCGATTTCGTGTCAAGAGCATTGAACTGAACCACTTCAAGTGCTTCGAGAATCTCCGGCTGGACTTTGACCGGGGAACGGAGTTGGGTGGGAATTGGACTTGCATCGCGGGAATCAATGGGGCAGGGAAGTCGAGTATTCTGCAGGCGATAGCGTTGCTGGGACTGGGTGACTACTTTTCCGTTGAGTTGGGCCGGACCAGGTTGTTTGGCTTTACCTGGAGACAGGGAATGGAGCCAGTCGGCTCCTTTGCCTTGAGAGCGGATGTGGAAACGGGGGGCAGCAGGCAAGAATTACAGTTCTACTCGGACGGGGGATGGTCCAGAAACAAGGGAATTGCGGAGAAATACCTGATTCTGGGTTATGGGCCATCGCGGACCTTCGCGAGGCAAGCAAACGAAGGACTGGCGAATCTGAGTTTGGAGTGCGCGCGGGTGTACAGTCTGTTTGAGACGCTGACGCCGCTGGTAAGCCAGCAGCAGTTCATGCAGCGTGGCGGGGAGGCGCCGGCGGGCTTTGAGCGGCTGTTTTCGGAGGTGATCCGGGGCGTGCTGAAGGAGGAACTGGCGCTGGGGGAGGGCTTGAACTTCACGCAGGACGGTGCGGTGGTGGGAGCGGAGGAGTTGCCGGACGGGTACCGCTCGACAGTGGCGTGGCTGGCGGATCTGGTGTGGAACTGGACGAAGATGCGGCCCGAAGGAGGGAGCGCCAGCGAGATTGAGGCCCTGGTGCTGATCGATGAGATCGATCCGCATCTGCATCCGCAACTGCAGCGGACGCTGGTCCCGCGACTGCGCAAGGTGTTTCCGGGTGTGCAATGGATTGTGACGACACACAGTCCGCTGGTGTTGAGTTGCTTTGACAAGAACGAAATTATTCTTCTCGACCGGGATCGCGAAGGGGGAGTGGAGCGGTTGGAGCATCAGGTGTTTGGCCTGCCGGTGAATCAGGTAATGGAGCGCCTGATGGGGGCGCGCGCGAGCGGGGCCGCCTTGGAGGATATGTTGGCGGAGGCCGAGGCTGACCGCGGGCAGCGCGGGCGCGTGGTCTCGCTGCTGAGCCAGCAGGAGCCGATTCTGAGCCCGGTCGAAATTGGCGAGCGATTGAGGCGGCTCAAGAAGTAGCGGCATGAGACGGTACCGGATGGCGGCAGTGGAACCGCCGACGTTGGCGCAAGCGGGTAAGGGGGGCTTGAAACGGGGTGAGCACCGGCAGCAGCGGGAGGCTGACCCGGGGGCGCCGCTCCATTTTCCCGATCACGGGAACGAGGCCGATGTGCGGGGCGTGCTGTACGCCAGTCAGGGACGGGTGTGTGGATTTTGCGGTTCACTTTTGCCGCAGAATGACCGGGGGGATGTTGAGCATTACCGCCCGAAGAACTCCGTCAAGTCGGGCGCCCGAATCGAAGCGCCCAATGGGGGCTACTGGTGGTTGGCTTATGAACTCGGCAATTATTTACTTAGTTGCAGCCGTTGCAATCGGACGCTCAAGCGAACGAAGTTTCCCCTGCGCGACGAGGCGCGGCGCTTGCGCTATGACACCCGGAAGGATCTGGCGGCTGAGGATCCGGTGCTGGCGCATCCGGCATGGGAGGATCTGGAGGACTGGGTGATCGCCGATCTGGAGAATGGAATCCTCGAGCCGGCGCCGGGCCTCGACGCGGAACAGCGGCGCCGGGTCGAGGCGATCGGCGAGTTCTTCCGCTGGAACCGGGACGGGCTACTGGTTCAAGACCGTCGCCGCGTAATCTCCGAGGCTCTGCGCTACGTCGAGGATGGCCGCGAGGATGCCGTGCGCGTGATGGCAAGCCGCCACAGCCGCCACAGTCTGCTGGTGGTGCAACGGTTGAAGCAGTATAACCGGGAGGAACTGATTCCCAGCGCCGATGAGGAGCGGCAGAGCATGGCGATCGAGGTTCTGGCCGAACTGGAAATCGAGCCAGGAGAAGAAGAGCGGCTGTGGGTGCTGCGGACATTATGGGAGTTGAGTGGAGCGGCGGTCCGCGGCTGGCTCGAGCAGCGTTGGGAGGAAGCGGGGTGCCGGGTGGAGGTGGAGAAACTGAGATTTTGAAACAGGTTCGAGCGGCGGGCATTGTTACACTGAAAGGGAACCCATGTCTTACGACGTAGTGATTATCGGCAGTGGCCCGGGAGGCTACTCAGCGGCGGTGCGCGCCGGGCAATTCGGCCTGAAGGCCGCGATTATTGAAAAGGCTCCGAAGCTGGGCGGGACGTGCCTGCATGTGGGCTGCGTGCCGACGAAGGCGCTGCTGCATACGGCGAGCGTGTGGAATTACTTCATGCATCCGGAAGAGGAAGGCATCAGTTGCCAGCAACCGGTGCTGCACTTCCCGAACGTGATCGACCGCAAGGCGAAGATCGTTTCCAAGCACGCCAAGGGCATTGACTTCCTCATGAAGAAAAACAAGGTGGAAGTGATCCCCGGCTACGGGCGGCTGCTTGGCGGCGGCAAGGTGGAAGTGGATCAGAACGGGCAGAAGAAGGTAATCGAGGCCAAGGCGATCGTAATCGCGACGGGCTCGGAGGCGCGGATGATACCGGGGCTCAAGCCGCAATCGCCGCGGATCGTGACGAACGTGGAGATCCTCGAGTTGCAGAGCGTGCCGAAGACGCTCGGCATTATTGGTGCGGGCGCGGTCGGCGTCGAGTTTGGCAATATCTTCCGCCGCTTTGGCAGCGAAGTGACGATCTTCGAGATGCTGCCGCGGCTGGTTCCGGTCGAGGACGAGGAAGTGTCGAAGGAACTGGAGCGGAGTTTCAAGAAGGAAGGGATTCGCTGCGAGACAGGGGCGAAGGTGGAAAACGTGCAGGTGCACGCCGACCATGTGAGCTTCACGGCGACGCTGGCCAACGGCAAGGTGGAGCAGGTGTCTGTGGAGACGCTGCTGGTGGCCGTGGGGCGCAAGCCGAACACGGAGTCGATCGGCATCGAAAATACGAAGATCGAAACCGACCGTGGCTTCATCAAGGTGAATGGATTTCAGCAAACGGCCGAGCCGGGCGTCTATGCGATTGGTGACGTCGTGCTGGGTACGCCGCAGTTGGCGCATGTGGCGACGGCCGAGGGGCTGGTGGCCATCGGTCACATCGCGGGCACGGAAGTGACGCCGATCAAGAAGAACCGGATTCCCGGGGCGACCTATACGGACCCGGGCATTGGGAGCGTCGGGCTGACCGAGGCGCAGGCCAAGGCGGCGGGCTACAAAGTGAAGGTGGGCAAGTTTCCGTTCGCGGCGAACTCGAAGGCGTCGATTGTGGGCCATCACGAAGGGTTTGTGAAGGTTGTGGCCGATGAGACTTTTGGCGAGATACTCGGCGTGCATATCATTGGGCATCATGGCTATGAGTTGATTGCCGAGGCCGTGGTGGCGATGGAAGCCGAGGCGACCGTGGAGACGATCATGAATACGATCCATGCGCACCCGACGCAATACGAAGCAGTAGGCGAGGCCTTCAGCGCCGTCTACGGAATGGCGATTAATGCGTAGACTGGAGGTGGTGGATCTGGGCCGAGTCCGCTGGGACGAGGCCTGGGCCATCCAGCGGGACTATGTCGAGAAGCGCAAGGCTGGCTTGGTGCCGGACACGCTGCTGTTCGCCGAGCACCCGCATGTGATCACGATGGGGCGCAACGCCGAAGAACAGCACATTCTCGCCGGGCGGGACTGGCTGGCGGGGCAGGGGATCGGGGTGTTCGAGACAGACCGGGGCGGGGATGTGACGTATCACGGGCCGGGGCAGATCGTGGGCTATCCGATTTTTGACGTGGCGGCGTGGCGCAAGGATTTGCGGGCTTACGTGAAGGCGCTTGAAGAAGCGGTGGTGCGGACGCTGGGAGAATACAGCATTGCGGCGCATACACGCGAGGGCAAGGAAACGGGTGTGTATGTGAGGCGGGAGGATGGAGCGCCAGCCAAGATCTGCGCGCTGGGAATACACATGAGCCGCTGGGTGAGCAGCCACGGCTTTGCATTGAACTGGAAACCGGAGCTTCGCTATTTTCAACTGATCGTTCCGTGTGGACTGACGCTACCGGTCACGTCGATGGCCGAATTGGGTGTCGAGGCGGAACGGGAGGAAGTGATGCAGCGGCTGACGCGGCATCTGGCGGAGATCTTCGCACACGAGCTACCGGCTAGGATTGAACAATTACAGGAGACGCACTGATGACTGACGTCGTGATGCCCCAAATGGGCGAAAGCATTGTCGAGGGAACGCTGACGCGCTGGCTGAAGAAGCCGGGCGAGAAAGTGGAGCGGGACGAACCGCTGTTTGAGATCTCGACGGACAAGGTAGACACGGAGATCCCGTCGCCGGCGGCGGGCACGCTGGTGGAAGTGTTGGTGAAGGAAGGCTCGACGGTGAGCATCAACACGGTAGTGGCACGGATTGGGGAAGGGGGTGCGGCTGCGGCGGCGCCGGTAGCGGCGGCCGCAGCGGCACCGCCTGCACCGCCTGCACCGCCTGCACCGGTTGCTCCGGCTCCGGTTGCGCCTCCCGCGCCAGCACCGGCTCCCGCGGCGGCTCCTGCACCGGCGCCCCCTCCGGCCGCGGCGGCTCCGGCGATTGAAGTGGAGCCGGTAAACGGGCCGCTGTCGCCGCTGGTGCGCAAGATGGCGCGCGAGTACAACATTGATCTGGCTCAGGTGCCGGGTACGGGGGCCGGTGGGCGGATCACGAAACAGGACATTGAAGGCTACATCGAGGCGCAGGCGGCGCGGACGATGGCGAGTGCGGCGCCCAGCCCGGCTGCGGCGGCTCCGGCGCCGGTAGCTCCCGCTGCCGCTGCCGCGCCCGCGGCTCCGGCGGCCAGCAGCGTGCCGGCCCCGGCTGCGGCCAGCCCGGCCAAGACACGTGTTGAGCCGATGAGCATCATGCGGCGCAAGATCGCCGAGCACATGATCAAATCGAAGTCCACCTCAGCGCATGTGACGACGGTGCACAAGGTGGACATGACGAAGATCGCCAAGCTGCGGGCCAAGCACAAGGACGAGTTCCAGGCGCGTTATGGCTTCGGGCTGACCTTCCTGCCGTTTATCGCGCGGGCGGCCGGCGAGGCGCTGCGCGCTTATCCCTTGTTGAACTCCTCGATTGAAGGCGACAACATCATTTATCACAACGAAGTGAACCTGGGGGTTGCCGTGGCGCTTGATGGCGGCATGGGTTTGATCGTGCCGGTGATCAAGCGGGCCGATGAGATGAACATCGTGGGTCTGCAGCGGTCGATCGTGGATCTGGCGAACCGGGCGCGGGGCAAGCAGTTGAAGCCGGATGACATCTCGGGCGGTACCTTCGCGCTGACGAACTTTGGCAGCTTTGGCAGCATCTTCGCGACGCCGGTGATCAACCAGCCGAATGTGGCGATCCTCGGGATCGGCTCGATCGAGAAGGTGCCGGTGGTGGTGGATGACGCGATCGCGATTCGCAGTCAGGCGCATCTGGCGCTGACCTTTGACCACCGTCTGATTGACGGGGCGCTGGCCGATCAGTTCTGCCAGAAGATCAAGGGAATCCTCGAGAACTTCAGCGAGCAGGTGCTGTAGGCACTGCCGCTCGACAGCAGGTGAGAGGGGGCGCCCCCGGCGGGGCGCCCTTTTTTCCATTTAGGGGAGCCGGAAGGCGATCAGTTCGTCGTTGAGCGGACCGGGGAAAAAGCCACCGCCACCGCTGGCGACGACGATCGTTTCGCGGCCGCGGCCATCGGAGAAGACGGCCGGGGTGGCATAGAAGCTGCCGGCGGCCTGGTGTTGCCAGAGCAGGCGGCCGGTGGCGGCATCGAAGGCGCGGAAGTGCTGGTCGGCGGCGCCGCCGATGAAGACCACGCCGCCGGGCAGGGCGAGCGCGCCGCCGAGGCCGTAGGCGCCGGTGTTGTCGAAGCCGAGTTGTTTGGCCTGCGGCAGCTCGCCGAGCGGCACGCGCCAGCGCACCTCGCCGGTGGTGGTGTCGATGGCGTTGAGGGTGTTCCAGGGCGGTAGCGTGCAGGGGACGAGATTCGCCGTGGCGAAGCGGGCGTGTGTACCGGGGGAGACGCGCACCCAGGAGTCGCCGCGGCGCGTCATCTTGCCGATAATGCCGAGTTCATTGATGTTGACGAAGACGAGGCGGCGTTGGGGGTCATGCGCGGCTCCGGACCAGGCGCCGCCGCCGAGGGTGCCGGGGAGCATGATGGTGTAACGGTCAGACAGCCAGGGGGCGAAGATGCCGGAGTTGCCCGACTGGTCAAAGAGAGCCTGGCATTCGGCGGCCCACTCGGGGGTGAGCGTATTCAGATCGTCCGGGCTGAGGCGGATGCGAGCCAGGGGGGGAGGTTTGAGAGGAAAGGGTTGGGTGGGTGCGGTTTTTTCGCCAGGGACGGCGCTGGGGGGGACGGCGCGCTCCTCGGCGCCAAAGATGGGCTCGCCCGTGCGGCGGTCGAGAAACCAGAGTAAGCCCATCTTGGTGACCTGAAGGAGGGCGGGGCGGCCGGCGATATCGAGCAGAACGGGCTTGGCGGGGAGATCATAATCCCAGATGTCGTGGTGGACGAGCTGGCGGTGCCACTTGAGGCGGCCGGTCTTCGCTTCGAGGGCGAGCACGGAGTTGGCGTAGAGATTATCGCCGTGGCGGTCGCCGCCATAGAAGTCATAGCTGGGGCTGCCGGTGGGGCAATAGAGCGTGTTCTCCTCCGGGGCGGCGGCGCACTGGCCCCAGACGTTGACGCCGGTGCGGCCGGTGCGCGAGCCGGGGGCCCAGGTGAGGGCAGCGGGGTCGCCGTCGGGCGGGATGGTGCGGAATTGCCAGGCGAGCTTGCCATTGGCGATGCGCCAGGCGCGGATGAGGGGTTCCGGGCCGTGGGGCGTCCCCTCGGGCAATTCGCCTCCGGTGATTGCGAGGTCGCCGAGGATCGTGGGCGGCATGTTTAGGGAGAGATGACCGGCGGCGAGGCCGAGCCGGAGATCGGTTTCCCAAAGCAGTTCGCCATTGCGGGCGAGCAGGCAGACGAGTTTGCCGTCAGGGGTGCCGAAGAGCAGGCGGCCCTGGGCATAGGCGGCGCCCCAGGAGCGGCGCGCCGGGCCGGTGCGGTTGCGGCGCCACAATTCCTTGCCGGTGGCGGGGTCGAGGGCGATGGCCGAGCCGCGGGGGGTAATGACGAAGAGTTTGCCCTCGGCATGCACTGGGGTTGCGTTAAAGCTGAGGCGATCGCCGGGGTTGCGTTGGGGGGGATTTTCGCCGTGATGGTAGCGCCAGGCGACGGTGAGCCGGCCGGCGTTGGCCGGGGTGATGGCCGTGGGCTGGGCGAGGAGCAAGAGGGCTAGCGAGGAGAGAGCGAGGGCCATTCGGTTTGAACTCCATGAGAACGCAGGCGGGCCTGGAAATCGGCCAGCAGCTTGGGTTTGCGGCGGATCTGGCGCGGGGGTTCGCCCGTGCGGAGGGCTTCGGCGGCCAGCGCCCCGGCGGATTCGCCGATATTCCATTCGACGGGGTGGAGGCGGTAGCAGCCATTGGTGATGTGGGTGACGCCGAGGTTTTTGGCCCCGGCGATCAGGTTTTCGAGGCGCTGGGGCAGCAGGGCGCCGAGGGGAATCTGGAAGGGCTGGCTCGAGACGTCAATGTAATTGTCCCCGCCCGAGGATGGATGGAGGTCGATGCGGTAGGAGCCGATGCCGACCGAGTCGGCGAATTTTTCAGCGCCGGTTGTTTCGCGGCCCTTGGTGGCGACGTGTTGCTCGAGAACGGTGAACTCGGCGGCGATGCGGCGGCTTTCGCGGATGTAGGGGTACATGGCGAGGCCGTCCTCGGTGCCGGACTGGTCGTGGCGCAGGCGGAGGCCGGGCCAGCCGGCCTTGCCATCGGCGCGGGGGGCTTCCGTCTGCATCCAGTAGAGCAGCGAGAGGCTGAGTTGTTTGCCGCGGCGGAGGTGGCGGGCGGCTTCGGCTTCGGGCACGCCGTGGAGATTGCCGAGCCAGTAATCGTTTTGGGGCCAGTTGATGAGGCTGATGTCGGCGTCGAGTTGGGGATCGGTGAAGTTGAGACGGCGGCGGATGCGGCGGTAGAGCCAGAGATTGAGCGGCGCCCCGGCCTGAGGCTGGTCCTGGCGGGGGTCGAAATCGACAACGCGTTTTTCGAGCGTAATCGGGTTCGACATGTGCCAGGCGAGGAGTTTGCCGGGCCAGGGGGGGGTCATTCGCGGGATGTAGTCCCGCCAGAAGGCGTAATCCTCGGGCTTGTCGATCGTGTGGTTTTCGCCGTCGTGGTGGGAGACGGCGAAGCAGACGGTGAAGGATTGGATGTTGGCCGGCTGGGGGGTAGAAGGGGCGCTTGGTTCTCCGGTCTGGCTCTGGCCCTCGGCGCCGGTCAGGAATTCGCAGCGGGCGAGCGGGAGCAGATCGCCCTGCTCGGTGGCGTCGATGAAATAGGGGGCCGCGAGGGTGATGCGGTGATTTTCGCCGGTATGCTCGACGGTGACGGCGGTGATGCGGTCGGCGGAGGTAAGGGTGGCTACGGGTTTGAATTCCGTGAGGAGAGTGAGTTGGCCGCTGGCGGCATAGGGGGCGAGCAGCGCCTCGAGAACGGCCAGGCTGACGCGGGGCTCGTGGGTGAGGCCCGAGACGGAGCCGCCGCCGGGGTTGAAGGGGGTGCGGCGCCGTGCCTCGCCGGTGAGGGGAAAGTGGCTGTAGTAAAAGCCGCGGACGGCTTCGCGGTATTGGCGATAGGCCCGGGTGCCACCGAACATCTCCATCCAGGGGTGTTCGTCGGGGGGGACGAGTTGGCTGGTGAGCTGGCCGCCGATCCAGCGGGTTTGTTCGGTGAGGATGACGCGGCGGCCTTCGCGCAAGGCGCCGAGGGCGGCGGCGCAGCCTCCCGTACCGCCGCCCAGGATGGCGAGATCGGCCTTGAGTTCGCGTGGACGCAAAGGAGCCGCCGGCAGTGCGGCGGCTCCCAGGATGCCCGTCAGGCTAGTAGTTAACAAAGTGCGGCGCTGCATGGTGCTGTAAGCTCACAGACCATGATGGCATCAAGGGCTGAGGCGCGGAAGCAAGCCGGCAATCTGGGCGAGGAGATTGGTGAAACCGGTGGGATCGGTTGCGAAGCATGATCGAAGCAGCCATAGGATCCGGCAACATTTTTGCAACAAGAAATCAGGATCGGAAAGGACTGATGGCGGACCATGCGAATCGAGCACCGGCCTTAGGGCCGGTGCTCGATTCGCTGGGGGCGATGCTGATCGGTTACGGTTGGGCGAGCCGGCTTCTGATCAAGCGCTGAGGCGCAGGAGGGAGCCGGCAATCTGAGCGAAGAGGCTGGCGAGATCGGCCGGGTTGGTTGTGAAGTACCAAATGCCTTGCTGGTGATTCGGGTTGTAAAAGGGGTTATTGCCTTGGGTGCCAGCGCCGACGCCATCGAAGATCGTGGGCTGGAAGACCTGGAGATTGGCGATGATTTGCAGGAATTCGCGATCTATATATCCGTCTCCACCTGTGAGATAGACGCTATCGAAGCGAATGTTGTAATCCGTATCGGACTTAGCGCGATTGGCGGCCGAGACGGCGGAGTTGAATGTGGCGGCCATGAAAGCCTGTGGGAGATCCGGTCGGAGCTTACCGGCATAGGGATGGCCCGCGGGGAAGCGGTTGGAGCCAAGGCCCACGTCGGGAAAATCCGCCCATGGGGCGCCACGCATGCGGCAAAGATGTTCACTGCCAAAGGGAAGGATTGTTCCCGGGGGGGCGCAGCCCTCATTCACCCAGAAGAGCCAATCATCGCGGTAGCCGTAATTGGAATTACCCAACATGTCTTGCTCTCCGATGTAAGCAATCGACTGCCGGGAAACAAAGTCCATGGGGCCAGTTGTGGGATTAGGAAAGCCGGTAGGAGGCGAAGTCCAGGTTGGCCCACCGGAAACGTAGGGCTTGCTATTAAAAATATTAGTGAAATTTGGCACGTTGGAGTAATAGGCTGAAAAAGTTGACTGCCAGGTGGCAGGAGAACCGGTTGTCGACGGGAGGGGCATTGCAACGCAGTTCTTGTACAAGGCGCGGCAATCGAAGTAATTGCCGGCTGGCACCGCAGGATCCACGATCCAGCGGGCTTCGTAAGAAGGTGCGTTGGCCTGATGGAGATACCAGCCGAAATTATTCCTTTGTGGTACTGGCAGAGTGTTGTACTTATTGAACTGAGCCGTAGTGAGGGGAAGAAAGCTGTTATCGCCATAGCGTGGCAGAACGCCATTGTTGATCTGCATTTGTTGGGTCGGAGTGTAGGGAGGATCAAGAGTCGGAGTGACGTTCGGGTTCAGATAGTAAGTGGTGGGGCTGAAGGGATTGTTGGAATCCCGGAAAAACAGATTCGCATTGGCAGGGTTATTCTGAGGAGGGTCGGGGGTGCCGTTCGTCGACGGGTAGGAAGCCGCGGGGCCATAGCGGGTATCGCGTTGAAATCGCACCGGCCAAACGGCTGTACCCCGGTTGGGGGCCCCGTCGGTGAAAAGAATGATTTCATTCATGGCCATTTTCAGGCCCACATTGCGGATGGCGTCCCATGCCATGTTGATAGAAGGGGTGGTGTGGGTGCCGCCGGGGCAGGTAATGTCCTTGAGGACCGCGTTCAAGCCGGCCGAGTCGCCACGCTTGAAGTTGGTACTGGGGGCGTAGCGGAGCAGGGCCTGGTTGTCGAAGGTGACCAAGCCAACGTAATCGTAGGAGCTGAAGTAATCCAGAAACTTGCTCGAGGCATAAACAATCGCGTCGCAAGGTTGAGTTGTGGGATCGACGGAGGTGGGGATGACGCCGTTGACTGCCCGAAAGCCCATCGAACCGGAAGTGTCGAGAATCATGACCATGACGAGGGTGCGGCGGGTAGCGGTGCCGGTGGCGGAAACGCGCATGTTGGTGACGCCGAAGAGATTGAAGAAGCCGGTGGGCAATACGACTTCAGCGGTAACGGAAACCTTAAGGATGCCGGATGGTGCGCCCGCATTTAGTATGTTTTCGAAGGTAGCTGTAATGATCGTGTCCGCCGGATTGGTCCGCATGTAGTGATCCGGGAAGTTGGCGATGAAGAAACGCTTGGCGGCTTGGGTGGCGAATTGATTGGCTTCATCGACGGATGCGCCGAGATTGAGGCCGCGGGCGGCGCCGAGACTGGCAGAGTCGACGGCGGCGGAAACGCGGGCTTTGACGAGATAGGCCATGCCGCCATCGACGGCGAGGCCGACCGAGCCGATTGTGAAGAACATGAGAGCGGCTGAAAACAGCACAGCAATGCCGCGTTCGCGAGTCTTCGGCTGAATGGGTGACTGAGGGATTAGCACCTTAAAGTTCCTTCCTCTACATGTTTAGACAATTCAGACAATTGATTGACAGCTATTAATGCATTTGAGAACATCTATGTTGATTGATTTCGGATCTTGTTTGTATTCCTCAACCCGCTAGATTTAGCAAGGAATGAGCAGAAGCTGAGTATCGACTCAAGTGTAAGTGCGGAAAATTGCTGTCGTCAATAGTACCTTTGGATCAACTGCTGAGGCGCAGGAGTGAGCCAGCGATCTGAGCGAAGAGGCTGATGAGATCGGCCGGGTTGGTTGTGGAATACCAGAGGCTTGCCTGGTGATCCGGGTTGAGAAAGGGGTGATTGCCTTGGGCGCCAGCGCCGATGCCATCGAAGAGGGAGGGCGGGAAGACGTGGACATTGGCGATGATTTGCAGGAATTCGCGACCGACCAATTGGTATCGCTGTTCGAGGGAGATGGTATCGAAGCGAATGTTGCAGCGCGTATCGGAGCCGTGCTGGGGGCGGAAACGCGCATCTTGGTGACGTCGAAGAAATTGAGGCCGCCGGTGGGCAATACGACCTGAGCGGTAACGGAAACCTGAAGAATACCGACGGGTAGGCGGGTTTTTTCACGTTTTCGAAGGCAACTGCAATGTTCGTGTTCGCCGGATTGGTCCGCATTTAGAGATCCGGGAAGTTGGCGATGAAGAAATTCCTGGTGGCCTGAGTGGCGAATTCATTGGCTTGCTCGATGCCGGGGCCGGGATTGGGGCCGCGGGCATTGACGAGATGGGCGATGCTGCCATCGAGGGGGAGGCCGACCGGGCCGAAGGTGAAGAACATGAGAGCGACTGAAAGCATCGGGGCAATGCCACGTTCGCGGGTCTTCGGCTGAATTTGGGATTGAGGGGTTTGCACGATCGAGGTTATCCTAAAGGAGGCCTAGCTGACATTTCGAATCGCGATGTTCGGGGCTGTCAGCCAAAGCATGCTTAGCTCGGAGATATCAACGAAAACTTCGGAAACATAAGTGAAAGTGTCGAGGTCGAGGAAGATGATGCCTTCGCCATCAGAAGTGGTACGGAAGCCGGAGGCGCGGTTGGTTGATACCGTGGCGATATTGGCATCGGAAACGCGGCCATCGGAACTCAGGGTGCTTGAGGGATTGCCGAGCGAACTGGAGCCGCGTTCTGGATTACCCAGGGAGATGCGCTGGGCGATCACATAATGATTGTGATTCGGACAAGTGGCGGGATTACCATTCCATCCGGGAATGCCCACGGAGCAATGAACCGGCCCGACCTTGACGACTTTAGTAAGAATCACAATGCCTTTGCCGGTGGGGGAAGGTATGTTAGTGCCAGGAGTGTTGAGGCCGAGGCCGGCGGCCGAGCGCATGAGCAACTGTTGGTTTTCGGAATTACTGAGATCGATGTTGCGGGCCAGCAGAACATTGGCGTTGCGGACCACGTTGGAGGCCTGGATGGAAAGATTCAGGCTCATGCCGAGAGTGAACGCACCGGCGAGGAGAATCATGAGGAAAGGGGCGATGAGGGCGAACTCCAAGATGGTGTTGCCCTTTTGGCGGAGTTTACGGGAAGTGGAAACAGGGTGCATCGGTCAGATCTCCTACTCTAGGGGCTGGGGGGGGTTAAGGCGCCCGCAGGCAGGCCCTGGAGGACGTCCGTGGCGGAGGCGGACATAAGAACTGCATTAGTAGACCAGTAGCCGGGAATGGGGGCCATCCAATTCCAGGGAAAATCCGAAATGCGCACTTCGATGAGATTGCCGGGTTGGTTGACCCAGCGGAGGGCGCGGGGAGGATTTTGAGGGTCGTTTTGCATGAATTTGGAGCCATTCGGGTCGCAATCCGCAGACGTGATGGGAGAGGAAAGATCGGTGGGCTGGTAGTAGTTCACATCGATGAGTTCGGCGCGTGCTTGACTATCGAGGAAGCCAAGGGAATTGCGTTGAACGACGGCGGTGATGCAGGTGGTCATCGAATTACAATTGCTATCTGGTAAAGTGACGCTGTAAGTGATGGCAAAGCGGACACCATCGCGAACGGCGGATTCGATCATGCTGCGGAGGAAAACGGCGAAGGAGACATCGGCAATGCCAAGAAAGAGGGCGAAGAGGGGCAGAAAGCAAAGCGAAAACTCGACTAAGCTATTTCCCCGGCGAGCAGAGTGGCGAAGGCGCCAACTGGACCGTTGGGGAGAATCAGAGTCAGAACCCATGGCCAAGCCCACTTGTAGCATAAGCTAATTATCGACTCGGCAAGAGTGAAACTTTAGGGCAAATCTTTAAAAAAACAGGATGGGGAGTGGAATTAACGGCGGCGGTTCAATTCGGCGGCGGAGACGTGGGGTGCGGCGAGGGTGAAGGCGAGACCGAGGAGGGTGACAACGCCGGCGAGCCAGAATGTGGACTGGAGGGCGGAGGCGATACCGGCGGCCGGGATACGGCTGTTGAGGAAGGCACTCATGACGCCGACGCCGATACTGCCGCCGATGCCGCGGGCGAATTGGAGAGCGCTGGTTGCGACGCCCATGGACTGCCGGTCGACGAGCATCTGGACGGCGATGAGGAGTGCGGGAACAGTGAGGCCGAAGCCGGCGCCCATGATGAGCATGCTGGACAGCAAGAGGGAGTGTGGGGAATCAGGCTGGAGGAGGGCAAGCAGGATGCTGCCGGCGATGACGAAGCTCATGCCGGCGAGGGCGGGGCCGCGGTAGCCGGTGCGAAGCATGAGGCGGGCGCAAAGGGCGCTAGATACGACCCAGGAGAGCAGCAGGGGAGTGAGAGCGGCACCGGCCTCGGTGGCGGATTTTCCCTGAACTTGCTGGACGTAGAGAGGGACATAGGCGGTGACGCCGTTCAGGGCCCAGCCGATGGTGAGGGAGTGAAGCAGGGAGAGGGTGAAAAGCGGCCAGGAGAAGAGCCGTAGGGGGACGACGGGGTCCGGGCTGCGCTGTTCGACGCGCCAGAGGAGGCCGGCGAGCAGGACAGAGAGCAGGATCAGAGGAGGGCCGAACCAAGCGGTCAGGTCGGTCAGACCAAGCAGTAGAGAGATGGTGGACAGGGTGATGAGGGCGGCGCCAGCGTAGTCGATGTGGGGGGAAGAGGCGGAAAGGTCGTGGTGATCGGTCCAATAGTGCCAGACGAACCAGGCCGAAAGGATGCCGAAAGGGACATTGATGTAGAAAACGCTGGGCCAGCCGACGCGGTCGACGAGGAAGCCGCCGAGTAGGGGGCCGACGATACTCGAGACACCCCAAACGGCGGAGAAGAGCGCCTGGATGCGGGCGCGTTCGGCGAAGGTGAACATATCGCCGATCATGACGAGGGCGAGGGGCAGGAGACCAGCGGCGCCGAGGCCCTGGAGGGCGCGGAAGACAATCAGGCAGGGCATGGATGGGGCGAAGGCGCACAAGAGGCTGGCGGCCAGGAAGAGGAGCATGCTGCCGAGGTAGACGACGCGGCGGCCGAGAATGTCGGAAAGTTTCCCGGCCAGGGGGATACCGGCGCTCGAGGCGAGAACATAAATGGAAAATGCCCAGCCGTAAAGAGAGAAGCCGCCGAGCTGGGCGACGATGCTGGGCATGGCGGTGGCGACGACGGTTGCCTCCATGGAGCCCATGAAGGATCCGATGAGGAGGCCGAGGGTGACGGCGCGGCGGGGGAAAGCCAGTAAGGATCTTGGCAGCAACACTCCAGGTTAACGTGAGCGGGGAGGGGTTAAAATGCGCGATAGAGTTCGGCGAGGCGGGCGAGTTCGGAGCGGTGCTCCTGGCGGACGGCGCACAAGGGGGGGCGGGGGGGACCGGCGGTGATTCCCATCAGTTCCATCATTTCCTTCATGACAGCGACTTCGTAGCCGCGCAGCTTGTCGCGGAGGGCATAGAGGGGGTGGACATAGTCGAGGAGGATCTGATTGAGGCGGGAGAAGTCCTGCTGCTGGCCGGCCGAGGCGATGGCGAGAGGGATTTTGTGGCTGACGTTGGAAATGGAACTGGTGTAAGCCTGGACGCCGATGGACCAATAGCCGCCGGCGCAATCGTCACCGAGGCCGCCGACCCAGGCGAGGCGGTCTCCGAGTTTGGCCATGATGCGCTGGAACATACGGATGTTGCCCTGGCCGTCTTTCCAGATCTGGAGGGAAGGAACGGCCTCGGCGAGGCGGGCGACCTGATCGGGAGAAAATGCGGCCCAATCGCGGGAGTAGAGAGCGAGCGGGAGGCCTGTGGAGTTGGCGATAGCCCGGTAGTAGTCGATCCAGCCGGCTTCTGGGGGATTGATGTAGTAAGGGGGCATGACGAGGAGAGCATCGGCGCCGGCGCGCTCCATGCGGCGGGCCATATCGGCGCCGATGACCGCGTTATAGCCGACGCCGGCGACGACGGGCATGCGGCGGCGGGTGGCGCGGACGGCCGTGGCGACGACCTGCTCGGCTTCCTCGGGGGTGAGGGAGTAGATTTCACCAGTGCCGCCGGCGGCAACAATGGCGCAATAGGGGTGTTGGGTCATCTCATCCACATTTTTCTCGAGGGCGGCGAGATTCAGGGAAAGGTCTGGATGGAGGGGCGTGATGGGGAAACCGAAAACGCCACGGAGTTGATCGCGAAGCTGGGAGGCCATGAAGAACCTTGAGTTTATCGCAAAGTGGATTCAGGCGGACCGGGCAAAGAGTTGGTCGAGAAGAGCGAGGGAGTCGCCGCGGAGAGTGGCGGGGAGGGCGAGCGGGGCGGGAAGGGAATCCAAGCCGGGTTGGATCGCCTCGATGCGGTTGAGCAAGAGGGAGGCGAAGGAGGAGGCGGAGTCCTCATCGATTCCGGCCGGGAAGACGGCGAGGAGAATCAGGCCGGAGCGCAAATGGCAGAGAAGAAGGTCCTGGGATTGAGCACGGCGCAACTGGAAAAAGGGTTCGCCCAAGCCGAGCAGACGGTCGAGTTCGGCCGCGGCAGCCAGGGCATTGACGGCGATGGGGCCGATGCTGGGGGGCAGTGAGGGGCCGAAGGCTGCGTGGGTGGAGGACAGGATGGCGCCGGCCGAGGAGATGAGGAGAGCCTGGCGGCACTGATACTGGCCGAGGGCGTCATGGAGGATGGCGGAGATGCTGGAGTCTGTCATCGTGAATTATTCAAAGTAGGTTGCCGCCAGGGCGGGTTCGATGCGGAGGGCCATCTGGAGGCAGGCGAGGGAGTGATCGTGCTGCTCGAGGAGGTTATAGAGGGCGGCGAGGGCCAGCCAGGCGGCCGCGAAGCCGGGTTCAGCGCGGAGAGCGCGCTCGAGGAAGTCGAGAGCAGCCGGATGTTGGCCGGCGGCGGCGAAGGCGCCGGCAAGGCGGAGGTAGAGGGGTGCGGGGATGCTGGTGCGGTTGGGAAGTTCATCGAGAAGGGCGGCGGCGGCATCGAGGCGGCCCTGTTCGATCTCGAGGTTCAGGAGGGCTTCGGCGGCTTCGCGGCAGGAGGGCACCGAGCGCAGAAGAGCCTCGAGGATGGCGCGAGCCTGGTTGGAGAGGCCAAGTGCGGTCCAGGAAAGAGCGAGATTGATGCGTGCTTCCGGCCAGTGCGGGTTTTCCGCGCAACAGAGCTCGAAGTGTCTGGCGGCTTCATCATAGCGGCCGGTTGAGAGGCAGTTGTATCCGAGGTGGAAGCGGAGCTCGGGGGAGAAGCCCTCGAGGCGGAGCCGGTTTTGGGCGGCCGTGAGAGCCTGTTCGTGGTTGTGGAGGGCTTCGGCGCAGAGCAGGAGGTTCCACCAGGCGAGGGAATTCTCGCTATCGATATTGGTGAGGTAATCGAGGTGTCTGGCGGCGGCGGTGAGATCCCGGGCGGCGATCAGCAGGCAGGCGAGATTGAAGCGTGCTTCGCGATGGTTTGGCGAAAGTTCAAGACATTTTTCGTAATGCTGGCGGGCGGGCTGGGGTTGGCCGGACTGTTCGAGAGCATAGGCAAGGTAGAAGAAAGCAGCGGGCTCGTCCTCGGCGAGCAGGGGCTCACAGGCCCCGGATAGCCGATCCCATTGTTGGGCGGCGGCCAGATCGTGCAAATGGATCTCCCAGTCGAGGGCACGGGCGGGGGCGAGGGAAGCGGCGAGCAGGGACTGGGCGGCGCGAATACCTTCGCCAGCCACGGGGTTGTCGGGGTGGCGGGCCTGTACGCTGTGGAAGGCGGCGAGGGCTTCCCGCGGCTGTTTGAGATGGAGACGGCAGATGCCGAGAGCGAGGGCAGCTTCGATCCATTCGGGATGAAGATCTACTTCGGGTTGGAGCAGGTCGGCGCCTTCCTGCCAGCGCTCGAGGCGTTCCATGCAAGCTACAGTCTGCACGAGGAGGTCGGGACGGGCGGGGACGAGTTTGAGGAGGCGGCGGAAGGCGTTGAGGGCATCTTCATACTCCTCGACGGCGAGATGGTAGTGGGCGAGCGCTTCGAGCTTACGGGCCGCGATGGCGGCGGGAGATTCGCTGGGAAGGTTGGCAAAGAGGAAAGATTCCGGATGTTCGCCGTGTTGCTTCAGCGGCATTTCGATGATTTTCGGGGCGCGGGCAGCGTTGGCCATGGTGATTCTCTAAGAGACCATACTTTCCGGGCGCGGCGGTAGTTTCGGCCCCAGTTGGTAGGCGGAGGGAAAGGATAAGGCCGGGAGATAGCTTGGTCCGGGAAGCGGGTTGAGAGCGGGCGCGGGCTGGAGGGCTGTCCAGCGGAAGGCGCCGGAACAGGATTTGGGCCGAAGGTCGATTGCCCGTGAGGACGAAAGGGAATCCAGGTTCACCTGGGCGGGGGAGAATAAGGGGCCGGCAAGGGGCACCGGGAGCGAGGCTTCTTTTCTGCCCGCTCCGTCGGCGGTCGTGTCCGGACCCGGTGACGGATCGAGTGGGGAAACCGGATTGGGGGGGGCCGCAGACAAGATGGAGGAGAAGGTGAGATCCACCGAGGCTGAGCCCAAAGAGAGAACATTGGCCGCGGAAGTGAGTTCGCTGGCCGCATATGGGTATCGGAGCCGGGGCCGGGGGGGGATTGCACTCCTCTCCCCCAGAGCGTGGTGAGGGAGCAAGGAGATGGCAGGCTCATAATCGAGCGGGATTGCTTCTTCCAGGAAAAACTCGATGGAGAGGGGAGCGGGGTGAGAGTAATTTTTTAGATGAAGCTTCAAATTAAAGTTGTTATGCTCTTCATTTAAATAAGGTTCTAGCTGAATAGAATTATCGCCGGAAAGTGGATCAAAGGGAGATTCGATGGCGACGGGCGCAGCTTGGCAGGCGAGGTTGAAGTCGAGCTTAGGGCTGGATGTGCGGGGAGTGTAGCAGGCCGCCGTCAAGAGAATGGAAAAGGCGGAAGCAGGAGCATGAGGCTGATTGGGGCGGAGTGCGGCAGCAGCCCGCGGCAGCTCGACCAGATAATCTTCGCTGAAGGGAGGTTCGGACGGGGCGGGGGCTGGTTTGGCAGTGGGAGGAGCAGGGGCAGGCAGCCTGGAAGCGGCGGCAATCGGAGGGAGGGGGGCTTCCGGGCCGGGATGCGGGAGGGAAGGCGTCGTCTCAAGACGGGTTTGGGAATCAGAATTGCGCGGCGATCTGGCAGACGAGGGCTGAGCCGGGAACAGGTCCGGAAGGAGTTTCGGAGTGGGTTTGGCCTTGGAGCCAAGCCGTTCCATCAGCGCGCGTTCCAGTTCCTCCTGGTGGGCGCGCAAATGCTCTTCGCTGCAAAAGGGAGTATCTTTGTAGCGGGAAAAAAAACCGAGTTTTTTACTGCAATGTAAGCAAGTCATGCGATGTTTGCCAGACTCCGCTATTCCGGCTCGATACCAAAATAAGGTTCCCGGACTGAAAAATGAATCGGTGTTTTCCCTTAAAGGCTTTAGGCCCGCTGATAAGATCGGAGGGTGATGAGAGGACTTTTTTTTCTATTGATCCTGGCGGGGATCTCGTGGAGTGGCGACGAGCGTCAAAGTTACGATGCAAAAAAAATTCGTAAGCTGTTGAAAATAGATGGAAAAATAGATGAGAAGGAGTGGAGGCGGGTAAGCTGGACGCAGGAGTTTCGCGACATTGAGGGCGGGCAGCGGCCGAAGCCGCGCTATGCCACGCGAGCCAAGATGATGTGGGATGACGAGTATTTGTACGTGGCGGCGGAACTGGAGGAGCCTGATCTATGGGCGAGCTATGACCGTCACGACATGGTGATTTTCCATGAGAACGATTTCGAGGTATTCCTTGATCCTGATGGTGATGGACTGCATTATTTCGAATTTGAGATGAACGCCCTAAACACGGGCTGGGATCTGTATCTGGCCAAGCCCTACAAGGACGGGGGCAAGGCCGAGGACGACTGGGAAATGCCGGGATTGAAGACGGCGGTGCATTTAATGGGGACTCTCAACGACCCACGAGACCGGGACCGGGGCTGGACGCTAGAAATGGCGATACCGTGGCGGGCATTCGACCGGGGACCGCGGGCAGCGGTGCCGCCGAAGCCGGGACAGCAGTGGCGGGTGAACTTTTCGCGGGTTGAGTGGGGACTTGAAGTTATTGGTGGTAAGTATAGGAAAAAAGAAAACTTAAAAGAAGACAATTGGGTTTGGAGCGTGCAGGGGTTGATCAACATGCACGTACCGGAGAAGTGGGGGCAAGTGCGATTTGTGGACTGAAGCGGTGGGTCTCAGTATTGCCGTGGTTCTGCAACTGTATGAGGCAAGGGTGTCCGCCGCGGTCGTCATCAAAGGTCTGCCGCCCGCGCTGCGCCCCCCCTGCCGTGAGTTCCCACCCCCAAAGTGGCACTCGCACCATACCTGACGAGATAGCGGAACTGGCGGAAAGAATGGTCGTGCCCGCCGGTCAACTAGAGTGCAAATGGCCCGAAGGCGAATTCACCGCTACCGTTCACGAGTGGATACAGCAGCCTCCCGCTCTAAGCTCCAAGTCCGGCAGCCTCGGCTTTACAGTTGAGTTTCCATATGGCCACGGCCTTTTGTCCTTTTGCGAGGTGAAAGGCAGTGAACAACACCCTCTCCATGGCTCCGGACTCCTCGTGGCGCAATCCTTCCCCATCGCTGTGGACTCCAATCACGATGGCATTCGCAGGGCTTTCGAACACGATGATCTGGAATTGACAAAGATTCCTTCTTGCTGCGGTTTCGGCGGCTATTGCTTCCTGAAGGACGCTTTGGGCTTTAGCTGTTTCGTTCCCAATATCCTCTACCAGCCCGGCCTGCTGATCAATATCTATGCCACCTGTGCGGCCCGCGCTCGCGCCGTCTCGCTCCATTTCGCCAAGAAAGATTGGGAGGATGAGTCTTTCTCGCCAAAACGCTGCGCCCTGGGATGTTTTCTCTCCCACCTGCGATTCCGCTGGTGCGTTCCTTTCCAGGCGATCGATCAGGGCGGCGGAGATGGTGAAGCCAGAGCGGGAAGGACGAAAAAAGTGCGAGCTTTTTCTGGCATCCGGCAAGCGGTAATGAGGCCGGGCAAAAGCGGAATTACGCGAGAACTCAATTCGTGGGTGGAGTCGAGTGATTCGCCCGGAGTTGGTTCCGCCGCGCAGGGAGGTTTAGGGGAGAGGCAAAGATGCGGCCGGTCCGCCACTGGATTTCTTCAAGGTAGCTGGTGTCCGCGATCAGAAAGAGTGCAGCCATGTCGCCGAATTCAGGGACATTGTGCACGGAGAGGCTGATGGGGAAGGCGTGGAGAATTATGGGGAGGCGAATTTGCCGGGTGGTTCCGGAGATCGACAGGATCCAAGGTGATTGAGCCAGAACCCAAGCGAGGGCGATCTGGGCGCAAGCGGCCTTATTCCGGCTTGCGATGGAATCGAGAAAGTTGACGAGAGCGCGTTATGAATTCAGGGCCTAGGTGCAAAAGCGGAAATCAAGAGTGCGAAAGTCTCTTGTATCGAAGGAAGTGGTTCCCGGGAGCTTGCCAGTGAGGCATCCCTTGCGGCGGGGGCTAAATGGGACGAATCCGATAGCCAATCTCTTGAGGAGAGGAAAAGTGTTCGGCTTCCTTTGCACGCCACCAAAGGGAGTATTCACTTGGGAAAACGGCAAGGGGGTGGGGAGCGTCGGCGCGGACGAGACGGCTGACGGTGCCGGTGACGGCGCGTATTTGCTCCGGTCTGCTATTGGCGGCCAGGATGATTTCGCCGCGAAAAGGGGTAATCGCTTCGCCGGGCACTTCTTCCTTGGTGAAGGGGCTGGGGACTTCAGCCGTATCGATAATAGTGACAGCACTCTCGCCAGCCGTGCGGATGGGAGAAGTCCTTTTTCCGAGGCTTTTGGGGGGGGCTTGGCGGTGGCGGAGTGAGGAAAACAGAGTGCGCCAGGCTCTTGCTCTTGCGGCCCAAAAGGCCTGATCCGGGGGGAGGGCGGGCGGTGACCGATTGGCCGGAGGGAATGCCAGCTGAGGGTTGGGCCATTTGGGGAGGCTTCCGGATCGCGGATTAGTACGAAGAAAGCCAGGGAAGGAACGGTGACTGGGCGGCCGGGGGGAAGCGGTAGGCGCCATGGAGCTGGAAGAGGAATTCGTGAAGCGCGGGCAGATGCGGGGTGGATTGAATGAGCACGGGAAGCGAGCGCAGGGAAGCGGATTCCTTTTCGAGACGAGCGGCGAGCGGACCGGGGGCGAGGCCGGTGTTGGGGACAGCCTGGAAGCTGAGATGGAATGGGATCGGGAGCGGAGGAAGGGAGAAAACCCAGCGGAAGATAACCTCGGTGCGGGGCATGTGGAATTCGCTGGTGATGACAAGGAGACGTTGCCAGGAGCGAAGATCGCAGTGCATCAGGCGGGCGAAGACCGCATTGCCGATGGTGTCAAGGGACCAGGTATCGAGATAGAGGCGCTCTGGCGGGCAGCCGCGCGAGAGCAGATATTCAGCGCCCGAGAGGGATTCGTGCCGGACGAAGGGCTTGTGCGGGGAATGAGAACTGAGCAGAAGGATGGGGCAGGAAGAGTGGGCTGCGAGGGCGGCGTCGAGACGGGGGAGAACCCAGGGGGCGGGTGTGGCATCGGACTGGAGTCCACCTCCCGGGATCAGGATGGCATCCATGAGCGCTAGCGCGGGAGCGCGCTCAACGGGATGATGGCATGCTTGATGCGCTGGCGCTTCCAGGTCCAAGTGGCGTGAAGGGAGCCGTCGGCTGCCTGGATGATGGCGGGGTAGGAATACTCGCCAGGCTCGGACTCAAGAATGATGGGATCACTCCACTTGTCACCGTCCAGGGAGACGGCGATGTTGAGGGGAGAACGGCCTTTGGGGGTGTGGTTGTAGATGAGAACGATGCGGCCGTCCTTGAGGGCAAGAGCGTCGGTGCCGGAGTTGGGGTTAGGGAGATTGGTGATCTTGGCGGAAGACCAGGTTTTGCCGTTGTCCCGGGAATCGGCGTAGGCAACGAAGCCGATTTTCTGCGTGGAGCGCATGAACATGCGGAGGAGATTCTTCCCAATGGGCACAATGGTTGGTTGGATGATTCCACGGGGCTCGGCGGGGTGAACGATGGGTCCGATCTTGGACCAAGTCTGACCGTTGTCAGTGGAGCGCTCGACCCAGGCCGTCCAGGCGAAGTCGGATTCAACACTGGTCCCGGAGAGGATAGTGCCGTCGGCCTGAACGAGTGGTTTGTTCTTGATGGGGCCAAGGAGACCAGCGGGGAGATACTCCTTGTTCGTCCAGGTGCGGCCGCCGTCGACGGATTTCATGCGGGCGCCGTTCCAGGTGCTGGGGCTGAGGCCGAATTTGTAGTAAAGCCAAAGCGTCTTGTCCTTGGTTTGGAAGAGGACAGGATTGTAAGTCGAATAATTGGGTTCGCGAGCGAGTTCGATGGGAGAGGTCCACTGACCGTCTTTTAGGCGGGCGCCCCAGATGGCGACGTCCTTTGCCCCTTCGCGCGTGCCGCCGAACCACGCTGCGAGAAATTCGCCTGGGGCCGTTTCGACGATGGTCGAGGCATGGCACTCGGGGAAGGGAGCGGACTGATAGATAAACTCCTGTTTGATCTGTGCGCTGAGCAGAAGGGGGAGAAGCAGAGTGAAGACAGGCATGAAATGAACAGTGTATATCGATTGGCGCGGACCAGCGGGCCGAATCGTCAGGGAAGCGAAAGGAGGACTTCGTTGGAACTGCGACTGCCGATGGTGAGCTTGAGGCGGGCGGGACCGGACGGGAGACCGGGCGGAAGCTGAACATTGATCTGATCGACACCAGCAATGAGTCCGGGGGCCGCGCCGGCATAGACGATGGAGGCGGGCAGCCCGTTGACGGTGGCCGCGAGGGCGCCGGACTGGAAGGCGAGGGCAAGGTTAGCGGCGGGAGCAGGCTGAGCGTCGGTGACGGTCTGGGCGAGGGCGCCGAGGCCAGTGCCAAAAAGGACTGCGATCGAATCCTGATAAAAGGCTGCGGCGGGGCCGCTGCCGCTGCCATCAAGCGTGAAGATTCCAGGCAGCGCGGGGATGACACGAAGAGTGAACGGCAGCGATTCCCGCGAGCCACGCGTGAGTACCAAGCGGAAGCTCGGCGCGTGGTTGAGGTTGTAGGGCAAAATGAGGGCGGCTTGATTGGGAGTGGAGTAAAGAATATGTGCCGAACTGGAGCGGAGGTTATCAAGGTTGGCGCCGAACAAAGTAAGGATCATGCCGGGGGCAACGGCGGGACCTTGGTAGCTGGCCGAGTTGGTTAGGGCGGCGATGGCGATGCGGCCGGCGGGCTCGACGGCGATGGCGAAGCGGCGATTGGTGGAAAGGATCCCGGCCCGGATATCGAGGAGGAACTCGAAGTACCCAGGGGTGGTGGGAGTGCCGGAAATGGTGTTGTTTTGGAGCGAGAGGCCTGGGGGGAGTGCGCCGTCGAAGAGATTGACGCTAGTGGGGGCCGGTGTGCTGAATATGGACTGACGGTAGGGCGTGCCCAGTGGGGCGGGCGGGAGATCCAGCGTGTCGAGGTCGAGTTCGGAGGGTGGGGCGTTGATCTTCAGGCTGAAGGCGCGGGTTTCGGCGGGAGCGTTGGGGGATTCGAGGCGGAGAGCGAAAGTATAATCACCCGCGGCAAAGGGGGTGCCGGTGAGAGCGCCGTCGGGGCTGATATTTAGGCCGAGGGGGAGGCGGGTGGTGGGGGTGAGCGTGAAGCGAGCGGAGGATGAGTCGCGGTGAGTGTAGCGCTGTCCGGAGATGGCGGGAGTTAACTCAGTAGGGGCCTGAATGATGAGGGAGTAGGCTCGTTCGCTCGCTGCGCCGGATGAATCGACGGCACGCCAGCGCTGGGGGTATACGCCGGGGAGGCCGCGCGGAGTACCTGTGAGTTCACCGCTTGCGGAGACCTCAAGGCCGGCTGGCAGGATGCCATCGAGAAGCTGGAAGTTGGTGGCGCCGCGCGCGCCAATAGTGGGGAAGCGGGTGTTTACGGGGAGGCCGATGGGGAAAAGCGCAACAGGGAGATCCTGGAGTGTGAGGGGCTGAGAAGAGGTGGCGATGCGCAGGGAGAGTGCGGCATCGGTGGAAGCGGTGGGCGTGGTGGCGCGAACGGTGAAGTTGAACGTGCCAGGGGTGGTGGGGTTGCCGGAAAGCGCGCCGGCTGGGGAAAGGGTGAGGCCGGGGGGGAGCGCGCCGGAGGTGAGATGGAAGGAGGCGCCCGCGGGGTTGCCTGCGAGGCGTAGCGCAGCGGAGTAAGGGAGGCCGACTTCACCGGCGGGGAGGGACGTGGTTTCCAATCGCAGAAGCGGGCCGTCGACATGGAGCGTGATCTCCGCGGTAGCGGTGTTGTTGTTGGCGTCGGCGACTCGGTAGCGAAGCGGAAAGGCTCCGGGACTAGTGGGCGTGCCGCTGATCAGACCGTTGGAGAAAGTCTGAATGCCAGGCGGAACGGCGCCGCCGAGTAATTCGAAGCGGAACGGAGCGACGCCAAAGGCCACGGCGATTGTCGTGGAGTAAGCAACGCCGACGGTGGCGCGGGGCAGCGTAGTGGACGTGATGGCGAGGCGATTGGAGATCACGGTCAGGCGGAACTCGCAGATGTTGGCTTCGGTCATGCGGGTATCGCGCAAGATAATTGAGATGATTTCGTCCGGCTTTGCAGTCGTGGGGCGTCCGGAGAGTTCGCCCGATTCAGATAAAGTTAGGCCGGATGGGAGGGGACGGTTTTGATAGGAAAAGAAACGATAAGGTGGCTGGCCATTGGCGCCCTGAAAGCGGAAGGAGTAGTCGATGCCGACCTCGGCTTGGGGTAAGTTATACGGCGGTGGTATGGACGGTAATCCCATGGCGCCTGAGACGCATTGGGCTTGAAGTGTTAGCGAAAAGAACAGAAACCAAAGAAAGATGGGGAGTAACTGCATCGAAAGCGTACTATATCACACGTGTCCAAGTTAGCCTTATAAATTGAGCATGAGGGGAGCCTGCTGGTAGGTTAGGGAAGTTCCCGCAAGAACTCACTCAGCCTTCGAAGGAGACCACCCATGGCTCAAGTAACGAGCATGTTCAGTCAGCTTTT
>JAINDK010000077.1 GCA_019931185.1 Bryobacter sp. CoA8 C33 | reverse complement strand
GCGAGGAGGAAGCGGGAGTGGGTGCGGCGCATCTCGTGGAGAGGGAGCGAGACGGGGATGGAGCACTGTTCGTCCATGGTGAACATTTCGTTTTGGACTTCGGCGGCGACGGAGCGGTCGCGCTGGAGTTTGCGGAGTTCGACTAGCGCCCGGTCGGCGCGGCGTTCGTGCTGGGCGGCGATGAGCGAGAGGCGTTCCATGAGGCGGAAGGCCGCGGGGTCGAGGGGGTTTTCGGCCCACTGGGATTGGGAGTCGACCTCGAAGAGGCGGAAGCGCTGGGACATAAAGAGGGCCCAGGCGTAGCGCTCGAAGGTTTCGACCTCGATTTGGGTGCCGGGGAGGCATTCGGCGAAGAGGCGCTGGCGGAGGGCGAGGAATTGGGTTCGTTCGTGCGGTTGCTCGTCGAGGAGTTGAGCGGGGAGTTCAGGCAGGGTGATGGGTTGGGCGTGAGCCATGGTGTTGCTCCAGTGAAATTGGTTTTGGGTGGGGAGAGGGCTCCCACGGGGGAGAGCGTGGCATGGGGCGGAGCGGGGAATGGCGGGGATGGGGGGGAAGTGATTGAGGGGAAGGGAGATAAAGATTTTGGAATTTGCGCGACTGAGGTTTGAGTAAGAATCCGCCGACGTAGTCGGCCAGCGGATTGGTGAGGCAGGCAGCCTTGCGCTGTTTCCAGAGGTTCTGGAAGTAGGTGGATTTGCCGTGGTGGGTATCGAGGTCGTAGAGGAGTTGGAGGAGTCGGGCGCGGGTGAGGAAATGGAGGTCCCTAGCATCCTGGAGGGCGGCTCTGAATGCGGGGACGTTAGGAGCAGGCAAATTGGCGAGGTGGCGGGCGAGAGCGCGGGTGGTGACAATGCCGGCGCCGTAGTGGAACATTTCGTGGGAGAGGAGAGCTGGCGTTTTGGAGACCCCGGACCAGACCCCGGAGTTGGTTGCGATGGTGATCTTCGTATTGGGGGGCAAGGTGAACTGCCCGTGTATCAGCGTGGGGGGATGATTGCTGATTTCGAAGTCGAACCGGGTGAGGGCATCGACCAAGGATCCGTCATGGGGGTCGGGGATCCGGTTGGGAACTTTTCAGAAGTGCGACCAGGCGAGAGTGGAGGGAATAGCTGAGACCGTTATTGACATGAAAACGATCCTTTCGAATGAGAAGTGGTTGCGGTGTGGGGAGGAAAAGGGTTGGATTGCTCAGGCGAGCATTTCGGCGGTGGTATCGGCGGAGTTGGCGAAGGCGGGGCTCTGGAGCAGGGCGCGGAAGCGGCGCTCGGCGGCATCGCCACGGTAGGCGGCAGGGTCGGCGGGGAGGTTGGCGGCGCCGCCGAAGAAGCGGATCAAGTAGATCATGTAGCAATCGGCAATTCGTTCCGCTGGACCGCCGGTGTGGCCGTCATGAGCGGTTTCGAGCAACTCGCGGGCGTCGGGGTTGTCCGACTGGCGCCGCATCCATCGCGCAATGCCGTAGGCACGTTCGATGAGATGGCCCATTTCATGGAGTAGCGTTTGATTGAAGTTGCGGTTGAAGCGCCGGGAGAGGCTGGCGTGACTTAAGCGGATAAGGCGCTGCTGGTGGTTGTGACCGCCGCCGGTAGCGGGGACTTGATTGGGGCGGCGAACCTGAATGAGGGACAAATGGGCACGGTGGGAAGAGGGGATGAGACGGACGGTCCGGTCGAGTGTTTCCAGTTGGAGAGTGGTGGGCTGTTCTCTGGGGCTGTCGGGAACTTCGAGGGGGATGCCAAAAACATGGGTCAGCAAGATTAGTGCTCTTCCTAATACAGACAGCGTCAAGCGGTTGAAAAGTAGGCCAAAAAAGAGCAAACAACTACTAGTCAGGAATGCAGATGATCGCTAGTAGCCAAACATTGGAAAAGAACTGCTGCGGAATCCATTTGACAAAAAGGACCAGAACCGCGCTCCCATCAGCAGCACAGCTCCTAAGAAGCTAAAGGCCGTAAAGAATTCCGTTGACGTTAATCGAATTTGGTTATGAGGAGTCATCATTCACTTCAATTCAGGATTTCTAATCAAAGGGATTGGGAGGATTGAGAATAGGTATTCGCCAGAGAGCATAGCTAAGAAGTTTGCGGCCTTTAGGCCGCAGCCTACAAATCCGCTCTCCCAAAGACCGGGCGCTATAGAACCTCCAATAAACCACACAGTATCATGTCTAGCGCGTGGTTCCACCGGCGCCCGGCTCCTCCCCGAGCACATACCAGGGCTCGATAGCCTGCCTCAGTTTAATCTCAATGCCCTCGTACTGAACCGTGCCGCGCACCGGGAAGATGAACTCAAAATGCGGCGCGAACCAATCGAGCTCGAAGCAATATCCCATGCGCCGCAGATACGCGATGACGAGCTCGAAATCCTGTTGGACGAACTGCGGGAGAAGAAACTGATCATGCAGCCGCATGCCGCAGCGAACTGGCGCCTCGCGGTATGGCTCGCGCCAGAAGTCCGCCACCAGCGCCCGCAGCAGCAACTGCCGCGTCAGGCTCATCCGCGCATGCGGCGGCATCTCGAAAGCGCGCATTTCGAGTAAGCCGAGCCGCCCCGTTGCCGAATCCGGCGAATAGAGTTTATCGATGCAGAACTCTGCTCGGGCGGGTGTTGCCGGTGACATCGATCAGCAGGTTGCGGAAGACCCGCTTCACCAGCCAGGGCAAATCGGGTTGAGCCAAGCCCGGCTGATCGATCAGTGAGCGGGCAATCTCCAGTTCATACAAGGCATCCGGGCGCGTTTCGTCTACTCGCGGAGCTTGGCTGGCCGGTCCTATGAACATGCCGGAGAACAAATAGCTCAGCGAGGGATGATTGAGCCAGAACACCACAAGCGACCGAAGCAGATCCGGCGGCCGCAAAAACGGGCTTCGTGCGTGCTCCGTCGCGCCCATCACGATGTGTTTGCCGACGCCGGTCCCCGTGTGACGGCCATCGAGCTGAAATTTCTCTGTCGCAAGGCGACACTCCCGCGCCGTCTCACAGAGCCGCGTTGTTTCGCGTACCAGCGGTGGCCAATCCGCCGCGGGGTCTGTATTGACTTCGATCACGCCTGGGTCCGGCGTCAAATTGATCTACTTCAGCCGTTGATCGAAGGGCGGCGGATATTCCACGATCAGCACAGGCAGGCGCAGCCGCGCGGCCGTATCCTCGATCGCCATGACCAGTTCGACATAGTCACCGGCGTTGTCTGTCGGCGGCAGGAATACGTGTAGCTTCCCGCGCCGCGCCTCGATCGATCAAGCCGTGCGCACCGCCTTGTCTTGCCTGGCATTCAGGCTCCGTTCCTGTACCGCTTGACGCCGCTGCAACGGCTGGCGCCAAAGCCCGCCCATCTCACGCTGAACCGGCTCCGGCAGCGCGCCCCGCGGCGGCATCGGGCCGAGTGTAAAGATCTGCTGCTGGGTCCCCGCCGGCGCGTGCGGCGAACTTTTGAGCGGCAGCCGGAACCGAACAGGCGAATCACCGGGAATCAGGTATAGGTGGCGTGAGCGCGGCATCCAACGCTCGCTCTGCCAGATGGCACCGTCCTTGCCGGCTATCTTGGCGAGCGGCAAAACAAAGCCCGACGTTTCGTCGAGCCTTCTCTCGAATAGGCGGCGCAAGCGCTCGCGTTCCTCGGGATCCTGTAGCCGGTTGCCGCCCGGCTCCAGATTGACGGGCAGTTGGCGTTCCTTGTGCACGTACTCAAGCGGGTCCTCGAAAGCGGCGATAACAAATTCCGGCCCAATCGCCAGCCCCCGCGCCAAGGCCTCGGCAAAGGCTCGGGCCTGCTCGTTGCCGTAGCCGGTTTCCGGATTCGCGATCCACTGCGCGTGGCGCCACAGCAGCATGCCATCGGCACGCCAATAACAGGTGAAGGCCCAGCGCGGCAACGACCCCCCGGCTACCAGTTTCCTTGGCCGAAATGCAGCAAACCCCGCGGGGCGATTTGTTCCCGCAGATTGCGTATCAACAACCCCGCCCACCGCTCTTTCTCCTCGCCCAACGCCTCGGTATTCCATTCTGGAGCATCGATGTCATCCATCAAAACGAAGGTTGGCTCGCCCCCCATCGTGAGCCCCACATCCTGGGCAGCGAGGTCCTGGTCGGCGGCATGAGCGGAGGAATCGATTGGCTTCCACTATTCTTCGCTGTAAGGCTTGGTGACAAGCGGGTCCGCGTGGATGCGCAGCACCGAGATTTGATGATCAAACTCGACCTCGCAAGGGCTCACCAGGCCCGTTACGGGCGCGGCTGACGCAGGCTCCGGCGTGGCCGCCAGCGGGACATGACCCTCGCCGGCAAATAGTCCCGAGGTTGGGTCAAGCCCCACCCAACCGGCGCCGGGCAGATAGACCCCGGCCCAAGCGTGCAAATCAGTGAAATCCGCTGCCGGACCTGAGAATCCGTCCAGGGCTGCGACATCGGCTTTCAATTGGATCAGGTATCCGGAGACGAACCGGCCCAAGAGGCCCAGCCGCCGCAGCAGTTGAACCAGCAGCCACGGGCTGTCGCGGCAGGAACCTCTCCGCGATTCGAGCCTCTCGGGAGTCTGCACACCCGGCTCCATGAGAATGATGTGTTGGATTTCCCGTGTGAGCCTCGCATTCAGATCAAACAGAAAGGCGGTTGTATGTCGAGGCGTGCGGTCTATCGCCGGTAAGTACTCCTCGAAGCGGGGAGTCACCTCGATGGTTTCGAGAAAGGGCCGCAATTCCCCGGGCGAGCGTGGGCTTGTAGAGAAAGGGAAACTGCTCGGCATGAGGTTCGGAGGAAGAAGTCAATCGGATTGATGACGCTCAGGTCTTCCACCAAATCCACCTCGACCGAAAATTGGCCCGTCGGCTCCGGAAACACCAGCCGGGCCTGATAATTCTCCCGCGGATCTTGCAGCCAGTTGATGAAGTGTTGCGCCGGTTCGACCTTAAGGGCATAGCTGTGCACGGGCGTTCGGCTATGCGGGGCAGGCCGCAGCCGCACCAGTTGTGGTGAGAGTACAACCAAACGGTCATATCGGTAAAGAGTGCGATGATGCAGGGCAACGCGAATCGCCACGGGAAGAGTGTCGATTTTGTCATGATGCTGCGCGCCCGCGCAATGGCAGCCCCGTGAGGTGGACCTTGCAGGAAGACCTTGCAGGAAGAAGTTGACGCATCGCCGCCAGGGTGGTAGTGAAAACGGGGTGGGAAAAATACACAAAATCGCCATCATGAAAAGCGGATTTAGCTGCTACGATGCCCTAGATAGCATTAGGAGCGCGGAACATTTCATGCTTCTCGAAACACAAAAACCAACCCGGGACACCTTGAGCGAGCACGTGTTGCTGCTGCGCGAATTTGTCCGTTATCCCTTCCGGACGGCAGCGCTGGCACCGAGTTCGCGCCATCTGGCTGAGCGAATGGCCAGCGCCGTGCCTTTGGGCAGTGCCGACAATGTGGTGGAACTCGGACCCGGCACCGGCGCGCTAACCAGTGCATTGCTCCCGCGGCTGCACGAGCAGGCGCGTTTTATGGCCGTGGAACTGAATCCGGTATTCGCCGAGCGGTGGCGAAGTCAATTTCCCGGCCAAGTGCTCGAAGTCGGCAGTGTGGCCAATCTGCGGCAGCTATGCGGGCGGCAGAACATGAGCAGCATCGATTGCATCGTGAGCGGACTGCCTTGGCCAACTTTTCCTGTCTCGCTTCAGGAAGCGGCCCTCGAAGAAGTGCTCAGCCTGCTGAAGCCTGGCGGCCAGATGGTGACTTTCGGCTATCACTTGGGGATGTTGCTGCCGTCCGGGCGGCATTTCTTCCGGCTGATCAACCGGCGCTTCCGTCGCGTTGAACGCTTAGCCTGGGAATGGCGTAATCTTCCGCCCGCCTATGTTCTCCGATGCACCCGTTAACGAGCCGCCGTCACATCCTGAAGTTACCTTTGGCCATGGCCGCGGCGGAAGGCCCCGAAATCTGGCGTTTTGACCGGCTCGACCGTCTGGGCAATCATCCCACCACCATCTTCGGCAAGCCCGGAGTGATCGAGACGCCTGAGGGCAAAGCGGTACGCTTTGGCGGCGAACCCGATGCGCTCTATGTTGAAAATCATCCACTCGCCGGGGCCGAAACATTTACGTGGGAAGTTGTTTTCCGCCCCGAATCCGGCGGACGGCCCGAGCAACGGTTCTTCCACCTGCAGGCGAACGGAAGCGTACACCGTCTTCTTTTTGAGACGCGGTTGATTGACAACCAGTGGTGCCTCGATTCCTTCGCCGCCTCGAGCACCGGTTCCCAAACTCTGATCGACCGTTCGCGCTTGCATCCTCTAGACCGTTGGCATCACGTGGCCATGGTCTCGGACGGCCACGAGTTCCGCCATTACGTCAACCATAAACTCGAGTTGGCCGCCGCCGTCCGCCTCGCTCCCCACGGCCCCGGGCGCACCAGCGTCGGCGTCCGCATCAACAAGATCGACTATTTCAAAGGTGCGGTCCGTGTTGCCGTTTTCCATAGGCGGGCGATCCCGCCCTCCGAGTTCACAGCGTTACCGGCCGATTAAGGCGCCTGGGAAAACATGACGGACCGCGAGACTCTTTCAGCCGTCTCATACTATATAATCGTGTGCAAATGCGGTATTGGTACTTGGCTCTGGCCGCGGGGACTTTGGCGGCCGCTGACCCCTCCTACATCAACGACATAGTCCCCGTGCTGCAAAAGAACTGTGTTGGTTGCCATCAGGGATCGATGAAGTCGGCCGGGCTCGATCTGACAAGCTATGAAGCCTTCAAGAAAGGCGGAAAACAAGGTGATGGTTTTGCCCAAACCATCCGCTATCTGACCGGTGAAGCAAAGCCGTCGATGCCCCTGGGCCAGCCTCTGCTGAAGGCCGAGATTATCGACAAATTCAAGGCGTGGGTGAAAATTGGCGCACCGGACGACAGCCCAAAAGTGGAATCGAAGCTGGCGCCCGGCAAGTACTCCTTGCCTCCGGTTGTTACGGCGTTGCGCTGGTCCCCGGATGGCAAGCGATTGGCCGTTAGCGGGAACGGTGAAGTGCTGATTCACAGCGTTGCCGGCGAGCAAACAAAACTCGAGCAACGGTTGCTCGGCAAGAGCGAGCGCATTCTCTCGATTGCCTGGTCCAAGGACGGCAAGCTGCTCGTGGCCGGTGGCGGAACCCCAGCCCGCTTCGGCGAGGTGCAATGGTGGGACAGCTCTTCCGGCCAGATGCTAAGGGCGACAGAGTTACCGAACGACACCGTCTTCGGGGCCAGCCTCTCTCCGGACGGCAGCAAGGTAGCCGTCGGCTGCACGGACAACACCGTGCACGCCTTCGAGACCGCATCGGGCAAGGAGCTTTATAAGATCGGCAGCCATGAAAACTGGGTGCTCGGCACGGTCTTTTCCGCCGACGGCAAGAGACTCGTCTCCGTCGGCCGCGACCGGGCCGCAAAGATCATGGACGCGAGCCTCGGGCAGTTTCTCGAAAATGCCAACACCACGCAGAAGTCCGAGTTGAACGCTGTCGCGCGGCATCCCGCCAAGGACATAATCGTCATGGGCGGTGAAGACCGCTATCCCTACATCTACTCCATGGATCGCACCCGCAACATGCGCGTCGGCGATGACGCCATGTTCATCCAGCAGTTGGACCGCCAGGACGGCGTCATTCTCGCTCTTGACTGGTCCCCCGACGCCAAACGCATCGCTGTTGCCGGTGCTTCCTCCAAAGTCAATCTTTACGATGCCGACACCGGCAAGCCCGTTGCCAGTTGCTCGGGGCATGACGCCGGCATCTACGCGGTTGCGTTTTCCCCGGACAGCAAGACGCTGGCAACGGGCGGCTTTGATGGCAAGATCCGCTTGTACCGGGCGAGCGATTGCTTGGCGCTGACAAGCTTCGTTCCGGTTCCCTTGGAACAGGCAACAGGAGGTGGTCAATGAAGTGGACTTTCTTACTGCTGGGGTCTCTGGTCTGGGCCGCCGCCCCCCCCGTCGTAACGGATTTACAACCTCGCGGGGCTAAAAAAGGCCGACCATTCACGCTCACTCTCGTGGGCCGTGAATTGAGCGATGTACTGCGCATTCATTCCACGATGCCGGCAACCTTCACGCCACTGTCGGCCGAGATCCCGGCGGGCATGATGGCAACGCCAGGGCGCTACGCGAGCTTTCTCGTCGAGCCCAAATCAGACTTGGCCACCGGTGTTTTTCCCATTCGCATCGAGACGGCGGGCGGCATCTCAAACATACAGCTCTTCTCCATTGGGGAATTCCCCGAATTGCAGGAAGAAGAAACGAAGCCGAATTCAAACGATTCCATCGAGGCTGCCCAGAGTTTGCCTGCCAGCGCCGTGACGGTGACGGGCACGCTCCGTGGCGCCGAAAGAGATTTCTACCGGATTCCTGGTAAGGCCGGTGAGCGTCGCGTCATCGAGGTGGAAGGCCGCCGCATCGGTTCGGCCATCGACCCCGTTGTGCGCGTTTTCGATCAATCCGGCAGACAACTGGCCAAGAGCGAGGACGCCCCCCTGCTGGGCCTCGATGCCCGCGTTGACCTGAAACTCCCCAAGGATGGCTTTTACTACATCGAAGTGCATGACGCTCGATTTTCCACCCAGGGCGCCAACTTCTATCGCCTCAAGTCTGGATCCTACGATTACCCCGCCGATCTCTTTCCCTTGGGCGGCAAGCGCGGTGAAATCGTCGAAGTATCCCTTGGCGCCAGCACCCAAAGGGTCGACCTGACCAAAGTCGAGCCCGGCCGCAAGCTGGCTTATGTGAGCGTGCCAAACGCAGCGGCTCTCCCCCTGCCTTTCGATGTCGGTGAGTTTCCCGAGGTGCGTGAACCCGTGGCCGACGCCCTCAAGCTGCCCGTAACGATCAATGGCCGAATCGCCAAACCGGGCGAAACCGACCGATATGAGTTGAATGTCACACCGGGCGGGAAGCTGATGCTCGAGATCAAAGCCCGCGAGATGGGAACCTCGAAGCTGATGGCCGTCGTCGATGTGACCGACATGGCTGGCAAGCGCTTGGCCCGCGCTGGCGATGAGCCGCTCCCGGACAACCTCTATGCCGTCGGCGCAAGCAAAACGGCTGGCGACCCTTACTTGTTTCTCGAAGTCCCCAAGGACGTCAACAAGATTCAGGTATCCATTGAGGACCTTGCCTTGCGCGGCGGCCAACACTTCGCCTACCGGTTGATTGCCCGCCCGGCAGCGGAAGAATTTACCTTGAGTGTCAACACCCCCCTGGTCAATGTGCCCGCTGGAGGCAGCGTGTTTGTGCCTGTTACGATCGACCGCAAAGGCTACATGGGGCCTGTGCGAGTTCGTGTCAAGAACGCTCCCGAAGGCTTGATCTTCGAGGGTGGCCGCATTCCTGGCCAGCCGCCCAATACCATTCAGGGCGATCGCGGTTTTGTGCGCAATGGCGTTCTGATGCTCTCGGCCAAGCCGGGCTTCCGCCTGGATTCGACCGAGCTGGAAGTCGAAGCCGTCGGCCAGTTGGCGGATGGCCGGGAGATTACCGCCACCGGGCGCGGGCCGGGGATGAGTGTCGCCGTCAATGGGGCCACGCTGCAAGGTTCCGTCGACCGTCAACGCCCCGTCAATGCTTCCTGGCTCGGCCACAGCCTTCCTGCCGGCGGCACCGATGCCTTGCCCGTCCAACTCGAGGTACTGCTCGAGAAGACCGTGCGTAAGGATGTTGGCGACGAATTCTACTTTCGCTGGCGCTGGAAAGGCGAGGGCGCGGAACTGCCCGCCTCGGTTTCATCCGATATGGTGAGTGCGCAGGACACGCGCGCCATCGAGATGGCGCGCGATCCGAAGGACCCTAAGACGGGTACCTTTACCGTCACCACAACCCGCCTGACCGTGGCGGGTGACTATGACTTCTACATCGCTGGCCGCGTCAAGTGGAACGGCCAGGACGTGGACGTGTACTCGCGTCCAATACTGGTAACTGTGAAGGAGGCTCCGGCCAATGCTGCTCCGGCTTCGGACGCTCGTTAAACTCATTCCGGCTCTCTGCGCATCGTTTGCGATGGCGCAGGACCAGCCCACGTTCCTGCGCGACATCGCACCGGTGCTCAACAAAGCGGGCTGCACTTCCGGTCCCTGCCATGGTTCGGCCAAGGGTAAGAACGGATTCAAACTCTCCCTGCGCGGCTATGATGCGCAGTACGACTATGAAGCCCTGCTCTACGATTTGTCCGGACGGCGCTTCAATCGCGCCGAGCCCGGCAGGAGTCTCATGCTCGCCAAGCCGACCATGGAAGTCGCGCACGGTGGCGGACTGCGCTTTGAAAAAGACTCCGACTACTACCGCATCATTTACCGCTGGATTGCCGCCGGGGTTCCCTTCGGCGATGAGAAACGCGATGCCGTCACGGCGCTCGATGTCGAGCCCCGGGAAATGAACATGCAGAAGCCCGGTGAGAGCGTACAGGTTAAGGTTCGGGCCCGCTTCGCCGACGGACAGACGCGGGATGTCACCCGCGATGCCACCGTCGAGTCCAATACCCCGGACGTGGCCCTGGTTGACGCCAAGAGCCTCGTCAAGGGTGAGCGCGTGGGCGAGGCCACCTTGCTCGTTCGCTATCAGGGTAAATTCCAAACCATTCCCGTCACTGTATTGAATCCGAAGATGGGTTTCGTCTGGAAATCCGAGGTGCAAAACAACTACATTGATCAACTCATCGATGAAAAGCTGAAGCGCCTCAAGATACAGCCCGCCGGCTTGGCCGACGATGCCACGTTCCTGCGCCGTGCCTCTCTCGACCTCACCGGCCAGGCCCCCACCCCAGAGCAGGTTCGTGCCTTTGTTTCCGACACGACCCCGGTGAAGATCAAGCGGGCCAAGGCGATCGATAAGTTCATTGCCAGCCGCGCCTATACCGATCACTGGACCGTCAAGTGGGCCGATCTGCTGCAGAACAGCCGTAAGTATGTTGGTGAAAAAGGTACCTTTGGCTTTCAGGAATGGATTCGCGAGTCGATCGCCGCCAATAAGCCATATGACAAGGTCGTCCGCGAGTTACTCACTTCGCGCGGCTCGAGCTACGATGAGCCGGCCGCCAACTACTACCGCATCACGCGCGACGCCAAGCCGACCATGGAGAAGACCACGCAGGTGTTTCTCGGCGTCCGCATGGTCTGCGCCCAGTGTCACGACCATCCCTTTGAACGCTGGACGCAAAATCAGTACTATCAGATGTCGGCCTTCTTCTCCGCCGTCGGACTGCGGGCCGGCTATGAAGTGGGCGAAGAAATTCTTTTCGACCAGCGCGCGAATTATGACATGAAGCATCCGAAGGACGGCCGCGTCGTCAAGCCGGAGTTTCTCATGGCCAGCGCCAAACCGGTGGCCATCCCCGACGGGCCGCAACGCCGCGACGCCCTTGCTGAATGGCTCGTCTCGAAGGACAATCCCTTCTTTGCCAAGGCCATTGTTAACCGGGTCTGGAGTTACTTCCTCGGCAAGGGGATCATCGACCCGGTCGATGACATCCGCGCCTCCAACCCGCCGGTGAACGCGGCCCTGCTCGAGGCTCTGACTAAAGACTTTACCGATCACAATTTCGATTTGCAGTACCTAATGCGGACCATCGCCAATTCCCGCACCTACCAGGCCGCCATTACCCCGAACGAATGGAACCAGAATGACGCGATTAACTTTTCCCGCTTTATTCCGCGCCGCATGAGCGCCGAGCAGCTCATGGACGCCGTCAACGCCGCCTCTGGCGCCAAGGCCGTTTTCCCCGAGGTGCCCGCGGATCTCAACGCGAGCCAATTTCCCGACCCCCATGTTGGCAAAGAAGGCTTTCTCGACGTGTTTGGCCGGCCACTGCGGGAATCGGCTTGCGAGTGTGAACGCCGTACCGACTTCTCTCTGCCGCAGGCCTTGAATCTGGTCAACGGCCGGACGATCTCCGATGCCGTTGCCGATCCCAAGGGCCGCGTCGCCAAGTTAGTGCTCAGCGGCAAGGATGATACGGCCATCGTCGAAGAACTTTATTTGGCGGCCCTAAGCCGGTTGCCGGATCCGGCGGAGGCTGAACGCGCCGCCAAGTATCTCGCTCCCGGGCCGCGCGCTACGCGGGCGCAGGACCTGCTCTGGGCCTTGCTCAACAGCAAGGGCTTTCTATACATCTACTAGCCAAGAGGAGACCGAATCATGCTGAACTTCCTGAGCCGTCACGCGGTGCGTAATTGCGACGCAGATGACCATTCCCCCACGCGGCGCGAGTTGCTGCGCATCGGCTCTCTTGGAATCGGCGGCATCGCCTTGCCGCATTTCTTCGCCTGGCAGGCCAATGCCGCGAACGCCGCCGCCGCCAAATACGCTGGGTCCAAGAATTTTGGCGCCGCCAAGAACTGCCTCATGATCTTCCTGCAAGGCGGTCCCTCACACATCGACATTTGGGACCCCAAGCCGGATGCCCCCGCCAATATCCGCGGCGAATTTAAACCCATCCCGACGAAGATCAAGGGTACTTTCATTGGCGAGCACATGCCGATGATGGCTCAGGCGCTCGACAAGGCGACCCTCATTCGTTCGATGTCCTATACCCCGAGCGGCCTGTTCAATCATACGGCGGCGATCTATCAGATGCTGACCGGCTACCCGCCCGACAAGGTGTCCCCCTCCGGACAGTTGGAGCCCCCTAATTCGGCCGACTTCCCGACCGCCGGCTCCCATGTTTCCAAGCTCAAGCCGATGAAGGAACCGGTTTTGCCCTTCGTCGAACTGCCCCGTCCTTTGCAGGAGAGCGGCATCATCGGCAAGGGCGGCGCGGCGGGTTTCCTCGGCAAGGCCTACGACCCGTATCGCATGTATCAGGATCCCGCGGAGACCGTCAAGCTCGAGGATCTCGCCTTGCGCAAAGAAATTCCCCCGGAGCGGCTGCGCGACCGTTTCGAGTTGCTGAAGGGCATCAATGGATCGATGCGCGAACTCGAAAAAGCTCTCGACCAGCAGGCTGTCGATGAATACTACGGCAAGGCTTATGATCTGGTCTTGAGCGGCAAGGCCCGTGACGCGATGGACCTTAGCAAGGAACAGGACTCGATGCGCGACCGCTATGGCCGCTACACCTTTGGCCAAAGCCTCCTGATGGGCCGCCGCCTCATTGAAGCCGGCACGAAATTTGTTCAGGTCAACTGGCCCAGTGTCGCCAATGGGGATCCTGAAAAGACCGCCTGGGATACTCACGCCGCCAACTTCGGCCCCCTCAAAAACCTGCACTGCCCGAAGCTCGACCGTTCCCTGTCCGCGCTGCTCGAGGACATGGATCAGCGCGGTTTGCTCAAGGAGACGCTCGTTGTTTGCGTCGGTGAATTCGGGCGGTCCCCGCGCATGGGTGTGTCGACGTCAGGCAACTCCAACTCTCCCGATGGCCGCGACCACTGGCCCTATTGCTACTCGGCCGTCGTGGCCGGCGCGGGCGTGGCCCGTGGCATGCAATACGGCGAGTCCGATTCAACCGCATCGAGCCCCAAGGATAAACCGGTTCACCCGAACGACCTGCTGGCCACCATGTACTATGCTCTCGGCGTGGACCCCGAAATGGAGATCCGCAACCACTTGAATCAACCCCGGGAACTCGTCAAGGGCAAGATCGTAAACGGTCTATTCGCTTAGATCCTGGGCTTCAACGAACCCAAATCGCCGGCTCCGGCAGCGGACGTCGAGTATCGTTGCGCTTGCCCTTCGGGCCGATCCACATCGTCGATAACGCCTCCACGGGGGCTGTCACTTCCCCTTCGGCCCGCCCCAGCAATCGGATGGGATACTCGCCCGGCGCCGCGCCGGGCGGTATGCGTACCTTCAAGCGCACGGCGGGGATGTTGATGTTGTCGCCGTCGCCCGAGGGTCCGAAATGTTGATCCGCCCGAAATTTTCCGCGCGCCTCCGGATGCCCTTGCACCCACACCTCAACTGCCTTCTCAAAGCGCGGCTGCTTGATGAGCAGCGCTTCGAACTCAACCTCCTCGCCCGGGGCTGCGGATAAATGCTCCGGCTCATAAAGCAGTTGGAATCCGGGCTTTTCCGTGCCCAGTCGCAGCCGGTAAGCGAACCCCGGCCCGCTGCGGCTCGTGCGATCCGCAACGACTATCGTTGCTGGGCCGGATACTTCCGGCACATAGTACAGGCTGCTGTCCGGATTGCCGATCACGGTGCCTTGCCCCGTCATCAGATCGTCGTGCTCGGCTAGCAGTTTTCCCTCCGCGCTCCACAATTCGAGCACTGTATCGATCGCGGGCAGCCCCAGTTGCGCGGCTAGGGTCCAGGCATGGAACGGCGTGCCCGCCCGCAATTCGACGCGATGCCGGTTCTTACCCTCGCTGAGAACTCCATTGATCGCAGTCGTGTCCGGATCGATCTCCAGTGACATCGCCTCGGCGACCCCATGCCGCGTCACCAGCCACAATCGCCACAGGCCCGCCGGCGCGCTGGCCGGGATGGCAAAGTGAGCCTCCAGGCGATTCCGCGTGGCCCGCACCTCTGTCGCCGGAATCGGCTCAACAGCACGGTCCCGTCCATCAACGGGCAGCGAATAAGGAAAAGTCAGGCCGTAGTGCTCGGCTGCCCGCGCCCGCCGCAGATAGGCGCCCGTCACGCTTTCCAGCGCCTCTCCCCGCACTGTCACCGCGTAGCTTTCGCCCGGCCTGGCGCCCAGCGGATACATCGCCTCCACCACGGGCAGCCGCGAAACTTGCAACTGATAGCCGCAGTTCTGCTCGCAGGCCACGCCCTGCGGCCCGCGGTATTGGTCGATCTTCAGCGTGTACACGCCATCGGCCGGAAACGTGAAAGACAGCCGTGGCGTCTCCAAATACTCGTTCCGGTCTTCGTTGTGGGCGATCTCCCGGCCCCCACTGTCCTGCAGCGAGAGCGAGCATTCGAGAAATCCGCCCCGCTCGATTGATTCGAGGTCGAAGAGCCAGCGCTCACCCGCTCGAGCCCGAAACTTCACAAAGTCCTGATCCGCGAGATTCCGCATGTAGCCATGCAATACCTGCGGCCGCAGCGTAATCTCCGTTAGCGGCTCCAATTCCATCGTTGACGGAAACTGATTCACATTGAACAGGCGGGAGTTCGTCGCCCCATCCGCGGTAATCAACCGCACCCGGTGCGGGCCTAGCGCTGCTCCCGCCGCGATCCGGATCCGTCCCTTCACACTGCTCTTGGTTGCCGCCGAATCACCCAGCCAAACGAGATCCGCCGAATCAAAGCGCACCTGGCGCACCGGTCCCAGGTTCTCCCCGGTGAACTCCACTTCCACAACCGTTCCCGCTTGCCCGCCCAGCGGGGCGACGCGGCTCAAATACGGCGAGGTAGCAATGAGCCCGGCCGGCAGCAGAAACAACAGGATCAAGGCTGCCATCAAAACAACTCGCGAATCGGCGTGCCGCCGTCGTTCATCTTCACCGGACGGCCATTCGAATGGTATTCCTTATGAATGTCGATGCCCAGCTTCCGGTAAACCGTCGCCCCGAGGTCTTCGATTGAAATCGGCCGGTCCTTCGGCGCTCCACCCTGCGCATCACTCGATCCGATCACTTGGCCCGGCGCAATCCCGGCGCCCGCCACCGCTATCGAAAACACCCCAGGCCAATGGTCCCGTCCTGCCGAGTGGTTGATGTGCGGTGTCCGTCCGAATTCGCTCAGCGCCAGCACCAGCGTGCTGTCGAGCAGACCGCGCTGCTGCAGATCTTCAATCAGTGCCGAAAAAGCCTGGTCAAAAATCGGGAAGATCGCGCGGCTGGATTCCTCAATCCCCCCGTGCGCGTCATAGCCTCCCTGAAACACCGCCGCCAACCGCACGCCCGATTCCACCAGACGCCGGGCTAGCAGGGCGCCTTGCCCGGAAGAATTCCGCCCATAGCGGTCTCGCAATGCCGCCGGTTCCTCTTCGAGATTGAAAGCCTTGCGCGCCACCGGCGAGGAAACCAGCTCAAACGCCTTCTGATAGAAAGAGTCCATACCCTCTACCAGCTTTGATTTCCCGGCTTGCCGCACCTCTTCATCCAGCGCCCGCAATAGGTTCGCCCGCGACGAGGCTTCATCGAGAGAGACGCTGCCAGGCAGTGTCAGATCCTGAACGCGAAACTCCTTCTTGCCAGGGTCGCCCGCAATAAACGGATCATACGCCGAGCCCAAGAATCCCGCATCCGCCGCGATATCAGGCCGCGGGATGCAAACAAACGGCGGCAGCCCGCCTTGCGCTCCCAACTCCCGTGCCACCACTGATCCCATCACCGGGTGTTTGAAAGCATTGTTCGGCCGCGAACCGGAAAAGATATACTGTTTGGCCTTTTCATGGATCGCCTCCCGCGAGTATACCGACCGGATCACCGTGAACTTGTTGGCGATCCGCGCGCAACGGGGCAGCAGTTCCGAGAAATGCACGCCAGGCAGCACCGTTGGAATCGTCTTGTGCACGCCGCGTATCTCCAGCGGCTGATCGGGCTTGGGGTCAAAGGAATCATGCTGGCAGGCCCCGCCATCCTGAAAGTAGATGATGCAGTTTTTCGCCCGCCCTCCGGCTGCCGCCAGCAGTCCGGGAAGGCTCAGGCCCGACATCAGAAACCGTCGGCGCGTACTCATTGGTTTAACTGAAACTCCTTGGTGTTGATCAGTGCCCACAGCACATTTTCAAAGGCCCGGCGCCGTGTGCGTCCCGCTCTTCGTTCGGCTGCGAGAAAGCCCTCCAGATGCTTCCATTCCGTCGCACTCGCCGGCCGCGACAGCGCCCGCAGGTAAAGCGCATCCACCACGGCCTGGTCGTCTACCGTCTGCTCGAGCAGCGTCGCGAGGATGTTTTTCGGCGATTCGATTTTCTCCCGAACCGCATCGGCGTTCATCAGATGCAAGGCCTGAGCCAGCGACGGGTTCGGGCTGCGCGGCTCAAGCGTATCGCGGCGCGGATGGCCAAAGGTCGTCAGAAAATAAGTCGAGCCGATCGAGGCCACCAGATCCTTCGCCGTTGTTCCTGGCGGATAGTTTGTGAAGTCCTGTGGGATCCCGGTGACTTGGCCCAGTGCATCGAGCAGCACTTCAGCCGGCAATTTGCGCGGCTCATACCGGGCGAGTAACACACGCTCGAGCGCGTCGGCGCCGCTTTCCCGCCCCGGCGCCCGCGATGCCAGTTGGTATGCCTTCGAGCTCAGGATCAACCGGTGCATCGGCTTGAATCGATAACCCGATTCGATGAAGCTCCGCGCCAATTCCTCCAGCAGTGCCGGGTGCGAGGGCATGTTCGTCGAACGGAAGTCATCCGCCGGCTGTACGATCCCCGCTGTGAAGTATTCGGCCCACAGCCGGTTCATCGTCGCCCGCGCAAATTGCATCTTTTGCCGCCCCAGCACCCAGTCCGCCAGTTGTTCCCGCCGGTCGCGGCTGTCCCGCGGGCCGGGGGCACTCCCGTCCAGAAACCGCGGACTCACTGCCTGCTTCGTGTTGGGATGCACGATCTCCCCGTCGCGCGCGTTGTACCAGATCCGGCGGTACTGCGCGTATCCATGCTTTACCTTCAGCCGCCCAAGAAACGCCGCCATTCCATAAAAATCGTCCTGGGTCAGGTTTTCGAGCGGATGGTTGTGACACTCGGCGCATTCAATCCGCTGGCCGAGAAACAGTCTCGTCACCGTGGGGATCGCCTTGGAGACATCGAAGGTCTTCAGCATGAAATCCATCGCCGGATGCCAGAAATTGCCAGCCGGATGTACCGTCGTGTCGCCCGTTGCCGTTAGCATCTCCCGCACCATCTCGTTGTAGGGGCGGTCGGCGCTGATGGCATCCTTCAGCCACCGCTTGTAAGCTCCATTCGTCCGCCCCTGCGAATAGTATTGCGAGTTGCGAAACCAGTCTTCAAACTTAACCAGCCAGTGGCTCGTGTATTCAGGCCGCTCCAGCAGTTTGTCGATCAGTGCCGCGCGTTTGTTCTCCTCGCTGCTCGTCAGAAATCGCGCTGTTTCCTCCGCCGTCGGCAGTACGCCGACTAAATCCAGATACAGGCGCCGCACAAAGGTCTGGTCTGAACTCAATGGATACGGCCGAATGCCAACGTCATGCAGCTTGCCAAAAACTTCCCGGTCGATCCGATGCGGTTCCGCCCGCGCGCCTCCCTCTCGCGCTGTCGCCGTTGTCACCAGAATTTGCGCCGTCGCCGTCTTGCCCACGCCCCGCGCCAGGATCGTCGTGATGCCGCGGGCGATCACTTCCGCCTCACCGCTTTCCGATACCTTCGCCACACCCTCATCGTTGACGGCATAAGTCACCTGCCGCGTCAGGTCGCTGGTGCTCCCGTCAGAGAGCTTTCCCGTCACCCTGAACTGTATCCGTCCCCCCGGTCGTGCGATCGACTCCCGCGGCGTGATCTCGATACTGACAATGCTCGGACCGGTCGAAGTCCGCCGTGCCCCTTGTTCGAGCCACCGCAGCAGAATTCGGTATTCATCCGAGTCCTTGGTCAACAACTGGCCCCCGCCATGCGGCACCGCGAAACTCGGTTTGCGCAACAGCAACGAGTTCGACGGATTCTCCCGGTCGAGCCTCCGGCCGTTGTGCGCCGCCGTGATCATCGCATGGTCGGCCTCGGCGCTGGCGCCATAGAGAGAAAGCTTGAATCCGCTCTGCCCCGCCGGCGAGCCATGGCAGGAAGAACTGTTGCAGCCCTTCGTTGTCAGCACCGACAGCACGTCCCGCTCAAAATTGATTTCGATCGCCTCGGCCAGACTGCCCCAGGCGCAAGCAGCGAAAAGAAACAATCGGGTCGCCCTCATGGCTGACCGCTATTGTATCCCTCGCCCGCGCCGAACGAAATGCCTCCCGGGCGACCCTCAGCCGCCCACGATCACCCCGTTGACGATGTTGCGCAGCGGCAGGCCAAGCAGAGCCCGCCGGCAGGTTTCCGTGCCCTTGCGGCGCATGTCGAGCAAGCCCTCTTCGCTGTAAAAAGCTGTATGGGAATTGAGAATCACCCGGTCATAAGCCGGATGATTCGGGTCCCGCCAGGCAATCAGCAACGGGTCGTCCGCCGCTGGCGGCTCCTGCTCGAGCACATCGAGGCCCGCTCCCGCCAACTGCCCGGAGGCAATCGCATCCGGTATCGCCCGCGTATCGACAACGCCCCCACGCGCTGTATTGACAAGATACGCCCCGCGCGGCATTTGCCCGATCGTTTTTTCTCCAATCATGGCCTTCGTCTCCACCGTCAGCGGGCAATGCATGCTGAGCACCGCCGTCGTCTCCAGTAACTCCTCGAGGGTTTCTACCCGCCGCAAGCCCAGCGCCTTGTCATAGCCGTCGGCTTTATACGGATCATAAAAACTCACCTGCATCCCCAGAGCCTTGGCCCGCATCGCCGCGGCGGTCCCGATGCGCCCGAGGCCCACAACCGAAAACTGCCGCCCACGCAGCCGGTGCAATGGCGTCACCGGTGTATAAGACCACGGCTCCACCCCGTTGCGCAGCCGCGAGTTCAGCCGGTTGATCCCCCGCGTCATCGCCAGCATCAGACCAATCGCCGAATCCGCCACTTCCTCGGTCCCATAGTCCGGCACGTTCGCCACTGGGATTCCGCGCTCCCGCGCAAAAGCATGGTCTACATTGTCAAAGCCCACTCCGCAGCGCACAATCAGCCGGCATTTTTTCAGCTTCCGAATGGTCTTCTCCGTGATGCGAATCGTGTGGTACACCATCACCGCATCCGCTTCGGCGATCGAATCACTCAGATCATCCTCCGAGGCCGCCTGACAAGCCTCTAACTCAGCCAGATCGCCCAGAATCTGGCGCTCCAACTCAAGTGACGGTGGCAGTAAGTCCGTTATCACAACCCGGGATGCCGCCGCCTCCGGCGCAATCCTCAATTCGTTCACGCTCATTTAACTCCTCCTCCGCCGCGGCGGATTAACTCCCGCCATGCCATTCGGTTCTGGCGTCTTCGCCTCAATCAAAGCGGTTCGCTTTACTCTATCGCTTACGCGCGCCGGATATCATGGTCCTGGCGGCGGTGCTTTCCTGCCAGCTAAAAAGTATGACGAGGAGATGCTTCGATCATGAGATGGCTCATAGCAGGGTTGGCGCTCACTTGCCTGGCGCAGGAAAGTCGCTTGGACTATGGGCGCGATGTTCGCCCGATCCTCTCTGAGAATTGTTTTCATTGCCACGGTCAGGACGCGAGCAAGCGCATGGCCGGTTTGCGGCTCGACACCGCCGGTGCCGACCTGAACAAAGTCCTCGCCCGTGTCACCGCCACCAAGCCAGCACTGCGCATGCCCCCTGCCTATTCCAAGAAGTCTCTCGCCGCCACTCAAATCGCTACTCTCGAGCGCTGGGTTCAGCAAGGTGGCCGCTATGAACAGCACTGGGCCTTCGTTCCTCCGCGGCGCCCTACCCCCCCGCCAGATGCCGCCAATCCGATCGATGCCTTCGTCCGCCAGCGCTTGCGCAACGAAGCTCTCACCCCCAATCCCCCTGCCGCTCCCCATGCCTGGTTGCGCCGTGTTTCGCTCGATTTAACCGGCCTTCCCCCGACGCCGGCGGAAATACGTTCCTTCGATGGCGCGGTCGCCAGCACCGGTGAAAAGGCCTATCAGGCCGCCGTCAAACGGCTGCTGGCTTCTCCCCGCTTCGGTGAGCGCATGGCCATCGATTGGCTGGATGTCGCCCGCTATGCCGACACCCACGGCTTCAACAACGACGCCGAACGGTCCATGTGGCGTTGGCGTGACTGGGTCGTCCGCGCCTTCAATCAAAACCTTCCCTACGATCGCTTCCTCACCGAACAGTTAGCCGGCGATCTGCTCGACCATCCGGCCCTCGAGCAGCGAATCGCCACCGGCTTCGGCCGCAACCATGTCATCAATTCCGAAGGCGGCATCATCGAGGAGGAATACCGCGTCGAGTACGTGGCCGATCGCGTCCGCACCCTCGGCATGGCCTGGCTCGGCATCACGCTCGAATGCGCCCGCTGCCACGATCACAAATATGATCCGGTCACGCAGAAGGATCACTACCGCATGTACGCGTTCTTCAACAACGTGCCCGAATTCGGCGAGGATGGCCGCGTCGCCAACGCTGTTCCCATGATTCCCGCCCCGACGGCCGCCGAACAACAACAGCTCGCCGGCCTCGACGCCCGAATCCGCAAGCGCGAGGCAAAGCCTAGACCCAAGCCCCTCGGCCCCATCGATGTTGCCGGCGGAATTCCCTTGACCGCTGACCAGGCCGTTCCCATTTCCAAGCACGAGCCGCTCAGTTTCGCGTTTCAACTCGAGGGTAGCGCCCAGGAAACCGAGATTTTCAGTTCCATCGATTACAAACGGAACAGGGCGGCCACCACCTATGGCCGCGGCCTCGATGTCCGCCTCGTTGGTCAGGAAATTGAATTCCGCTTTGCCGACCGTCTGCCCGCCTACTCGATCCTCGTGCGCAGCGTGGGCGCCGAACTCACTGCCGGCCGCCAGCGCCAGATCGCCATCGTCTATGAGGGAGCGAAGGATTCCCCCACCGCTATGCGCGCCTATGCTGCCTGGGTCCGGATCTTTATCGATGGCCGCGAAGTCGAGACTCAAATTTTGCACGACGGCCTGGCCATGCCCGACCGCAATGCCGACAAACCCCAGTTGACGAAGTTTCGAGTCGGCCCGGTCGGCGAACCGCGGCTTTATCCCCGCGCTCTGACCAGCGCGGAGGCCCGCGCCTTGGCCCATATCGAAGCCGCTGATCTCGAATTGGAAACCCTTCGCGAACAACGCTTCCGCATCGCCCGCCAAGTCGCCACGGTCATGGTCATGCAGGAACTCCCCGGCAAACCCCGCCAGACTCATGTTCTGCTCCGAGGTCAATACAATCTCCCCGGCGACGCCGTCGAACCCGGCGTACCCGAAGCTCTGCTCGGCGCCTGGCCCAAGGGCGCCCCGAAAAATCGCCTCGGTCTGGCACGCTGGTTAACCAAACCCGACCATCCCCTCACTGCCCGCGTCGTTGTCAACCGCTTCTGGCAACAGTTCTTCGGCCAGGGCATCGTCAAGACCAGTGAGAATTTCGGCCTGCAAGGCGAGTTCCCCAGCCATCCCGAACTCCTTGACTGGCTGGCCCGCGACTTCATCGATTCCGGCTGGAACGTCAAAGCCCTCCTTGAAAGAATCGTCCTTTCCGCCACCTACCGCCAGGATGCCGCCGGTTCTCCCAAGAGCTTCGCCCGCGACCCGGAAAACCGCCTCCTGAGCCGTGGACCGCGCTTCCGCCTACCCGCTGAATTGATCCGCGACCAGAGCCTCTTTCTGTCCGGCCTGCTCGTCGAAAAACTTGGCGGTCCCCCTGTCTTTCCGTACCAGACCAAAGACCTCTACAAGAACATTATCGTTGCCGCCGATTACCCCGGCACCAAATGGCCGGAGGCGAAAGGCCCGGATCTTTACCGCCGCAGTCTCTACACCTACTGGAAGCGCACCGTGCCTCATCCCACGATGACGGTCTTTGACGCCCCTGATCGCGAGTTCTGCATCGTGCGCCGGTCCAATACCAATACCCCCCTGCAGGCCCTTACCTTGCTCAATGAACCCGGCTTCCTCGAGGTGGCCCGCAAGCTCGCCGAGCGTGCCTGGACGCAGGGCGGCAAAACCGACGATGCGCGGCTCGGCTTCGCCTTTCTTCTCGCCACCGGGAGAGAAGCCGACCCCGGCGAACTCAGCACTCTCCGCGATCTCCTCAACAGAATGCGACGGGAATACTCCGGGGCCCCCTCACGGGCCAGCGAACTGCTGTCCGTCGGCTTCACTCCCGCCGCCTCGACTATTCCAGCCGAGGAACTGGCCGCCTTTGCCAGCGTCGCCAACGTGATTCTGAATCTCGACGAGGTGATCACCAAATGAGCCTTTCCCGCCGCGAATTACTTGCCAGGACCGGCTTTGGCCTCGGCACGGCCGCCCTCGGCGCTCTTGCCGCGCCTGGCGATTTTCCCAACTTCGCCCCCAAAGCCAAGCGTGTCATCTTCCTCTTCCAAGCCGGTGGCCCATCTCACCTCGATCTGCTCGATTACAAGCCGTATCTGAAAGGTCGCTTCAACGAAGATATCCCCCCTTCCATCTTCGGAACCCAGCGCATCACGGGCATGGTCGCCCACCAGGACCGCTTTCCCGTCATGCCCACGATGTATGGCTTCCAGCAGCACGGCCAGAGCGGGCAATGGATCAGCGACCTTCTCCCTCGCACAGCCGCCATCGCCGATGAACTCTGCGTGCTGCGCGGCATGCACACCGAGGCGATCAATCACGATCCCGCCATCACTCTTCTGCAGACCGGAAGCCAACTCCCTGGCCGCCCCAGCATGGGCTCCTGGATCGACTACGGTTTGGGAAGCGAAAACGCCAACCTGCCCGCCTTCGTTGTCCTCAACTCGCTGCCCAGCAATGGCCAACCCGACCAGGGCTTGCTCGCCCGCCTCTGGGGCGCTGGCTTTCTGCCCTCCCGTTATCAGGGTGTCCAGTTTCGTGGTGGCGGTGATGCCGTGCTCCATTTGTCTAATCCCCCTGGCATCACGCGCGACCAGCGCCGCACTCAGCTCGACGGTCTCGCCGCTCTCAACCAGCGCCTCAAAGAGCGCCTCGGTGATCCCGAGATCGATACGCGCATTGCCCAATACGAGATGGCCTTCCGCATGCAAGCCTCCGTACCGGATCTGGTCGACTCCTCCCGGGAACCTGAATCCACCTTCACCCTCTACGGCCCCGAGGCCAAGAGGCCCGGCACCTTCGCCGCAAACTGCGTCCTCGCCCGCCGCCTTGCCGAACGCAATGTCCGCTTCATCCAGCTCTATCACCGCGGCTGGGACCACCACGGCGGCCTCACCGAAAAGCTGCCTGCCCTTGCCCACGATGTCGATCAGCCCTCGGCCGCCCTCGTTGAAGACCTCAAGCAGCGCGGTCTGCTCGAGGACACACTCGTGATTTGGGGCGGTGAATTCGGCCGTACGCCCTACGCCCAAGGCCCCTCAAAACCCGATTCCTATGGCCGCGATCACCATGGCCGCGTCTTCTCGCTATGGATGGCCGGGGGCGGCGTCAAGCGCGGCTTTTCTCACGGCGCCTCCGACGACTACGGCTTCAATGTGGCCGAGGGAGGCGTCCACATCCATGACCTCCAGGCCACAATCCTCCATCTGCTCGGCATCGATCATGAACGGCTCACCTTCCCATTTCAAGGGCGTCAATTCCGGCTCACTGACGTGCATGGGCGCGTGGTGAAGCAAATCCTCACTTAGCCGAATTGACGAAGCATGTGACAGCATTCCTGTCTAACTTGGATCGAAGCGCATCAATGAGAGATGAAGCTTCGCTGCCAGGGTGAAGATCCGTTCCAGCCCGAACAACGATCTAACGGTTTACCGACCACGTACACATTCTGGAGATGAATGGCGACAGCTACCGGCTGAAAAGCAGTCGAAAGAAGAAGGATCCTGGCGGCGAGCAGGCCGTTTTCGCCCGGCCGACGATATGGGGGCGGCCTCCGCCCCCATAACGTCAGTTTTGTCCGCTTTTCCTTTGCCCGAAGTGGTCCCCTTTTGCTCCGCCCTGGTGGGAAACTTTTGGTCCGCCCTTGACAGCTTTTCAGGATGCGTTCGATTTGGTCACGATCACGGGCGTCGGCAGGTGCTTTCTTCATCGTCGGGACGGCAGCGTCTTCCTGGATCCAAGTATCTCGAAGAGCCAAGCATCGGCTTCCACAACCACTGGTTTACCGCTGCGAACCGCGGTTCGGTCTGCTTCGATGCTACTTTATTGATAGTTCCATCCGGAATCCCTGTAGCCATGATCGCTCCTCAATCACTTTCATATTCCTGGCGCTCTGCGGCATTCGCAAGAAAAGGATTCGCTTCGAATCTTGCTCTTGCCGTTTTCCTGTTGTCACTGATTCCTGCTCGAGGGGCTGACGAAAAAATACAGTTACGCTGGCTCGACAGCAAACCAGCCGCCGCCACCGGAGTGACTTGGGGGGTACCCTGGCCCAAGGGCACTTTCTCGAAGAGTGACTCGGCTCACCTGCGAGTCGCCGGAGGACGGTCTCTTCCCGTCCAATCCTGGCCTCTTGCTTACTGGCCGGATGGCTCGGTCAAGTGGTTGGGCGTCGCCGCCGTACTTTCGCCGGCAGATGGCGATTCCATTACGCTCGTCAAGGGGGCCGGCCCGGCTCCGTCGCTTCAGATCTCCGTGCGACAGCCCGGCATCGAAGTGATTCGGGAGGTCGATACCGGGGTGATGAAGGTAGAGGTTGGGGACCGGGGTCAGTACGCGGTTCAGCAGATCTCCCGCGGCGGCCGCTCCTCTGTCGGCGGAATCAGCCTCGTCGGCATGATCGAGAAACGCCAACGCAATGGCGAGATCGAGGTTCGCCGCAGAGAAAACATGACCGGAATTATTGAGAACCTGACCGTGGAGCAGTCCGGTCCCATCCGGGCTGTTTTCAAATTGACCGGCAAATACCGGTCTGAACGCAGCGGCCGCATGATTCTGCCTTTTGTACTGCGACTCGTTTTCTATGCGGGCAGCGATTCGGTTGAACTTGTACACAGCTTCACCGTCGATATTGATTCTTCCCGTGACTTCATTGCGGCTCTGGGCGTCAAGGCGCATGTCCTGCTGCATGACGGCCTTCAAAACCGGCATATCAGAATCGTGGGAGAAGACGGCAAAGGAGTGTGGACGGATTCGGTTCGGATGCTCCCCTACAATGGCCATGAACCCTCTTCCGATCAGGCCGCCCAGCGGGCTGGCAGGTCCATGCCGCCCCCGCCTGACGGAGGGCTTCTCCCCGTCTGGAATGAATTCCAATTGTTCCAGGATTCAGCCGATCATGCCATCCTGCGCAAGCGCCAGGCATCGGAATATTCCTGGGTCGTTGCGGAACACTGCCGTAGAGCGCCTGGGATCCTCAGTCTTTCCGAGCCTGCCGGGGGCTTGGCCATTGCCCTCAGAGACTTCTGGCAGGCCCACCCTTCCTCTGTCGAAATCCGCGACGCTGGCAACTCAGAGGCTTCCCTGCTTGGTTGGTGGTGGCCACCTTCGGCGGAACCGATGGATTTGCGCCACTATGGTGGGAGAGACCATCGCCCTACCTACGAAGCCCGCAACCCGGATCCAAAAGTCTACTCGAGCGCATTCGGCATCTCCAGAACTTCACAAATGTCCTTCCGGGTTCTTCCTTCCGGCTCCACGGCGGAAGACCTTCGCATTCGCCACGATGCCCTTACGCGTCCTCCGCTGCTGGTCGCCGAGCCTGAGTGGTATCACGCGAGCCGCGTCTTTGGTCATTGGTCTCCCGCCAACCGGTCCACGCCCGCCAAAGCCAGAATCGAGTCTGAGCTCGAATCTCTTGTCAACCACTTTCTTGCCTCGCGGGAACAGCACCGCTGGTATGGCTTCTGGGATTACGGTGATTTCATGCACACCTACGACGTCGAGCGCCACGCTTGGCAATTTGACCAGGGAGGCCGTGCGTGGGACAACACGGAGCTCGGCTCGGATTTGTGGATCTGGTTGAGCTTCATTCGTACGGGAAATCCAGCATGGTACCGCTTTGCCGAGGCCATGACCCGCCATGTCAGCGAAGTCGATGTCTTCCACCTTGGTCCGTGGACCGCGCAAGGCAGCCGGCACAACGTTGTCCATTGGGGTGACCCATGCAAAGAACCCCGTGTCAGCCAAGCGGGCGCCAAACGGTTCGTCTATTTTCTTACTGCTGACGAACGGACGCGTGATCTTCTCGATGAGGTTGCCGAATTTGCTGACCAGTTCAAGGCCACCAACGTGCCGACGGGAGAATCCTATGTGGCCCGGGTCGGCCCCACCTGGGCGGCTTGGGTTTCCAATTGGCTCTGTGCCTGGGAACGCACCGGGGACACGAAGTGGCGTGACAAGATTGTCCGCGGTATTGATGGAATTCTCCGGGCTCCTTACGGCCTGCTGAACGGGGGCGATCAGTTCGATTATGACCCGCGGACGGGCGCGATGACATATCGTGCCGGGGCGCCCATGGTCGACAACCGCCTTACCGCAACCATGGGTGGCGCGGAAACCTGGATGGAACTGGCTGACCTGCTCGAACACCCCGGATTCAAACGTGCACTGGCCGACTACGGGTCCGCCCACGCCCTTCCTCTTGACCAGGCCGTCAAGTCGCAGAGTAGCGATGTCCGGAGCCGGATCTCCCTGATTTGGGCTAACGCACGGCTCATGGCCTGGGCTGGACACCACCTGCAGGCGCCCCCGCTGAAGCTCCGTGCCTGGGAGGTCCTGTTGCGCGGCGACGCTGATCCCCGCGAGCCCCGCCCGTTGCAATGGCCATTCGCCGTCCTAAAGGCGCCCCCGATCTTCTCGGCGGAGCCGAGAGCGGAAATCGGCTTCTCCACCAATGACGCCAGCACTCTCTCGCTCAACCTAATCGCCTCTCTCGCTTTAGCCGGTGAAGAACTTGAGCGCGCCTGGGGGAATTTCGCTAACAGCAGACAGAAAGGCTCCCAGTAGATCAAGGCTGTTTAACAGTGATCCAGGTTCTAATTATGCATTCCAAAATCATTCACCTCGCTGTGCTGAGCGCAGCGCTTCCTTGCCTCGGAGTAGACGGCGAGTACCTTCACTCCCTTTATGACAAGCTTCATGACTCCCCGATGCAACGGCGCATTCGCGAAGCGGCTCCCATGCCCTTTGGCGTTGTCTTCCTGCCTTGGGAGGGAATGACGGAAGCCGAGTTGCGCGAGCAATTTCGGACCATGAAGAAACTCGGTTTTCACAACCTCAAAGGCATCACCTCCACGCCGGAGTGGGATTCCCGGCGGATCATGCACATCGCGCTGGACGAAGACGTCATCCCGTTCTGGTACGGAGACGCCGGCTGGGAGCCCATCACCCCCGCTCTGTTGGCCCGGCTGGGCATCCCGGCTTCTCTCGGCAAGTCTCAAATCCGCACCCACCCCAAAATGCTCGCTTACCAAAAAGAGGTGCTTCGCAAGCAGATCGATACCTACGAGCGGCGTAATTCTTTGGGCGAAAGCGGAGGCTATCACCACGTGCCCGACCCCATCCTCCGTGAAGCCGACGTCAAACTCTTCAGTGCCTGGCTGCGCGGCAAATACAAAACTCTCCCGGAACTCAACAGAGCCTGGAACCTGAATGAGACAGACCATTGGCCGGCCCCGTTCCAGACCTGGAATGATGTGGACCTCGCCCTCGTGGAAATCGCAAACCCTTCCGACGGGCGAAGCCGTTCCGCCTGGGGAAGGGAATTTGGCAGGATTCGCGACATTCTCCGTTTCAAGGCCGAAAGCAGAGTCGGAAACATTCGGGAAGCGGTCGAAGCAGCCCGGCAACAGAATCCGCTCTCCCCCACGCGTTCCGGCGGTGAGATGGGTCTGTTTCTGCCTTTCGCCTACAGGGCTACCAATATGGAGTGGATTGCGGATCTCATGAAGGACTACGGGTCGTTCTACCCCTCCATTCACTTCGTCTGGCATTTCGGCGAGGTGCACTACGAGGTGGCACGAGCGCTATACATGCAGGTTTCCTTTGCCGCCGATCTGCTCAAGGGTGGCTGGACCGGGGCTTGGGAATCCTCCGGCGGCCCGCAGCAACTCTCCGGGTACAAGGGCTGGGTTGAGCCGGAAATTTCCACCATCCCAGGCTTTACCGTCAACGCCGGAACCATCACCCAACAGTTTCTCAGCTATATCGCTGGCGGCTTCCGCGGCGCCGGTGTCTGGTGCTGGAATTACCGTAACGCTGGTATCGAGGGTGGCGAATACTCACTGCTTGAGCGAACTCGTAAACCTGGGGCCCGCGCCGTCCGCGCCGGCATGATTGCTCGGGCCGCCCAAGGCCTGCGCGACGAACTCTGGCAAGCCCACAAGGAGCCCTTGGTCGGCGTGTTGATGAACTGGGATTCCGATGCCATATGGGCTGCCAATTCGGTCCGAAACCGCGATCTGTTCCGTCATTATCCGATGCAGGCCCGCGTTGGCGTTTCCCGCGCCTTGATCAATGGCAACATCCCTTGGGAACACGTCACCGTGGACGACTTGCGGGCTGGCCTGGCTCTCCGCTACAAATCCATCTACCTGCCGGCCCAACTGGCTTTGACCGAGGAACTGCTAGCCCTGCTCACCACCTATGCTCAACAGGGCGGCCGCATCATCCTGGATGCCCCGGGCGGCTGGTACGACGAGACGGGCAGGATTCTGCCTGTCGCGCAGGGATCGGCATTTGAACGTCTGTTCGGGGCCGAGATCATCGATTTCCAGTACTCGAACAATGTTCCTCGCTTCCTGGACGGTGACAAAATGAGCGGATTCATTCTTGAATTGCGCCCAACCAGCGCCAGCATTCTTTCCCGCTTCCAAACAGGTGAGCCTGCCGTTCTGGAACACCGCATCGGAAAAGGCGCCGCCATCGTTCTCGCTTTCGACGCCTCTCATGCGAGCTTCCAGCCCGGAAACACGCGCATGGAAGAACGAATCCGGCAATATGCTCTTGGACCCCAGCAGCCGTCCTACCGTTGTGATGGTGCGATCGTCTACCGATTGGCAGCGCCCGCGGCCGACCACTACTTCTTCATCAACGACGGGCCGGCTGTCGAAGTCCGTCTGGACTTTCGCGGCAATTCTTATCGCGCCGTCAGCGATCCCGTCTCTGGCGAGAAACTGACTCCCGGCGCATCCATTGCGCTCGAGCCTTACTCCGGCCGCTGGCTGCGATACGAAAAATGATCCCCGTTTGCATTGTCAAGCCCCACTGGCAGCTGGCCTCGCCGGCCTCAATCTCAAGATCCTGAATGGCGGCCGGGAAAGGGAAGCAACGCCGGTTCCGTTGCCGAACAAGTTCCTGCTCCCGGCCAGCTATTCGTATTGCGACTGCTGGCAAAATACTCCGAACTTCCGGAAATACCCATTGGATTCCTTTGCCTTCGTCTGACGCCGACTCGGATTGGATCGCTGTCGCAGCTGCTTTCAGGAAGCAAGTTTCGCACTTTGAGAGAAGGCCGGTACGAGAAGACGGCCACCTGCTACGTAAGCATTTCCATGAACTGGGCAGTGTCGATCTCCTGGACGGACTTGCCCATTTGGATAGACAGTTTGGCCGCAATGCCTTCCGCCTGGCCGATCATCCTGTGCCGCGGTTCCATGTGGAGCGTTGAGTATGAGACATGGCTTGTCGAAAACGCGACCGGCGCGACCAGGTTGGCGGCTTCGGTCCGCTCCAGGACAATCCAACGCTAGAGCATCCGATTCGGCTGAACAGGGAACTCCATCAGACCTTCGTTTTGGACTTTGCTTGGCCGACAGCGCTGGCCACCACGATCGGCCCAATGCCTTAGGGCACAGGCTACCACCGTCATTCTAGCCAATATTCACTTTGCAGCCTCCGGTCGCCTTGCCACCGCCAAGAGTCCAAGTAGCTGGTAATCGATGATCACACGTGTCCAAGTTAGCCTTATAAATTGAGCATGAGGGGAGCCTGCTGGTAGGTTAGGGAAGTTCCCGCAAGAACTCACTCAGCCTTCGAAGGAGACCACCCATGGCTCAAGTAACGAGCATGTTCAGTCAGCTTTT
>JAINDK010000064.1 GCA_019931185.1 Bryobacter sp. CoA8 C33 | reverse complement strand
TTTGCCATTTCAGTTGGTCGATCCAGCGGTTGAGGTAGCGCCTCGCTGCCCCTTCATAGGTGTAGGTCCACAGCCGGTCCAGGCTTTCCTTCAACAGATAGGCCTTCATCATTCTGCGGTTATGCCGGAACAGTTCATTCATCACCGGAAACACCACCGAGCCCATGAATGACTGCAGTAGTGTAGTATGAAAAGTGGCGGACATGCGTGCAATTTTTAGTTCGAGTTCAAGATGAAATCATTTGTATTTCTGATACTCTCTTTTGTGCTGGTTGCTTTGCCAGGGAGGAGTGTTATCCTAACCGCTCAAAAGTTTTCTTGTACAAGCAGTGTCAGCGGAATCACGAGTACAATTAATTTTGACAATTCCGCCACGGATCCACTAGGAATCGCTCAATATCAAACTTCAACCTTCTCAACAGTAGGCGGAACGAACCCCGGGTGCGGTGGTGGGTTCCTTTTGTTAGATAAAGATCAGATCCTCACGATTACCTTTTCGCAGCCCGTGGACTATTTCGGTTTTGCCTGGGGTACTCCAGATCACTACAACTTTGTGAGACTATTCAACGGTTCGACCCAAGTCGGAGATACCTATAGTGGCCTGAATGTTACGAATAATCGGCGCGAAGGCACTTCCTTCGTTAACTTCTTCGCCGAACCCGGAGAACAGTTCACGAGTGTCAGACTTGTAAGCACGCCTGACAGGTGGTTTGAATCGGACAACCATGTGTATCGATTGGCGGGCGGTGTCACGAACTCCCCGATTCCAGAGCCCAGTAGCTTCGGTTTGCTCGTGGTGCCAGCGGCGTTGTTTGCCTTTCGTCGGAAACTGAGCTGTATTTAGCGGATGATCTCCGGACATCGAGGGATGCGGCCCTCGGGTGAAGAGGTGGTTACTTCATGCTGCTATAGGTTGCGCCGGGGCGAGTTTCCCATCGAGGAAGGCCCGGTAGGGAGTACGGCCCTCAGTCCGGTATCCATGATGGGGACGCTGGCAATTGTAGAAGGCCAGATAAACATCGAGGTCGTCTTGCAGCTCCGCCACCGGCTGGTAGATCTTCTGTCGGAACTTGACGCTGTAAAACTCCTCCTTGATGGTTCGATGGAACCGTTCACGGAAGCCGTTGGATTGTGGTGAAGCAACTTGCGTGCGCTTGTGGCGGATCTGGTTGATCGCCTGGTAGATCTCAAAGGGATGACGGGCTTCGAGACCACAGTATTCTCTGCCGTTGTCCGTGAGCAGCCGTTCGATGTTGACGCTCTCTTCCTCATGGAAGGGGATGGCTTGGTCGTTCAGCGTATTGGCTGCGGTGATCGGCATCTTGCTGAGATAGAGCTGGGCAAAGACTTGCGAGCAATGGGCATCGATGACCGTCTGCATGTAGACCTTGCCGGCACTTTTGATGGTGCCAAGAAGTAGGTGTCCTGACAAAGCAAGTAGCCGGAGTGCGGCGCTTCGATGTGTTGTTCGGGGTCACCGTTGCGGCCGGCATGCTTCTGCGGCAGGCGCTTGGCCTGCTCGGTGAGCACGCCCCCTTCGCTGGCCGTATTCTTGTCGAGCCACAACAGGCGCTGCAGGCGCAAGGTGATTCCGTGGCGCACCCACACGCCGCGAACGGCTGGCGCGGAGACGCCGATGCCGACCAGTCGCAACTGATCGGCGATGCGGATGTAGCTGTAAGTGGGGAACTGCGCCGTCATGTCGAGAATCTGCTTCTCGAGCTCGGGCCGCGTCTGGTTGGGCATGCGTGGCCGCCTAAATAGTCTCATGTCTCGTCGCACGACCGCGGAGACCGTTCAGCGGTTCCAATCCAAATCACACGCACAATTCAGCCTCACTGTTTTCAGTGAAACGGCTTGCCCAGACTGGCTTCCTGTGGCTGGCAAACGCATCTCGGCTGAACTCTTGCCAGAGCTTCAGCGGTCAGGCGCAAAGGCAATCGACATCGGCTTGTTCGTCCATCTCTGTGCCGCATTTGGAATGGCTGAAGAAGCTCAAGAGACTCTTCGCAAAGAAGGTCTCGTAGTCCACAACAGCCACGGATCACGCAAATCCCCAGCCTTTCAAATTTGGCGTGACTCAGTTTCGACGTTTAACAGTCTTGCTCAGCAGTTCGGCCTCTCAGCCAGCCGAGTCAAGATGTCAAATCATGCAGCGGAACAATGCCAATAGAGCAAGCCAGCCACGTCCCCACCGCCCCATCCCGCATCGTCGTCAGGTTTCCCTATGAACCCAGCTGCGCCTTCCTCTTCCTCGTGAACGTGCCATTCTCCGAAAGTCATACTCCACAGTTGCCGCCTTCGAAACGTCCCAACTCTCCCCCCCTCACTTCGCCCGCAGCAAGTCCCACTTACTCCCCGTATACACTTTGTGCTGGATCCGCAGCGCCTTCCCCCCGCCTATCGCCACCATCCCGCATTGGTACTCGTCCACCTTACCCTTCGAGTCCCGCAACACCAGCGTGTTCCCGCTCACCTGCCAAGTCCCCGTCCGCCGCTCACTGGTGTTCGAAAGGTTCCCCAGCGTCCCCAGCGTCGCCTGCCCCACCATCACATAGGTCCCATTCGCGTTGAAATCATAATCCACGCTCGCCGCCGCCACCGACAAGCCCGCGTAATTCCCCGTGCTCGTGTAATACATCTCTGACGCACTCGATACCGACGTCGTCCACCGCCCCGCCAATTCCCCAGCTGAAACCGGAAAGTGGTTATACGCCACCATATCCCAGATCGCTTCATACTTCGGAAAAGTCCGCTGTATCGTCGCATCATCCGCCGCCAGCACCACAAACGGTGTCGCCACTCCGTTGCGCAACCCCGGCGTCAGATACGCCGCCAGCCGCTTCCCCGAACGGTCCTCCACCACCCCGCGCACCCCATAGGACTTGAAATACGCCAGACCATCATCCTCCTGCGGCTCCTCCCGCAGCACCCGAAACGACCGCGCCACAGTCATCCGCCACAAGTTCTGCCCCAGGTGCCCGGCCCCCACATGGTCGAGCGAAATGTTCCAGAAAATCATCACCGTTACCCCGTTGCGGTCAAAGCGCACATAGTCCCGGAAAATCTCCCCCTGCCAGCCCCCAATCGTCGCCTTCGTCACAAACCCGTCCCCGCCCGTCTGCGGCTGCTCCCTCGTCACCGGCGCCGCCGGCCCGCTCTCCATCCCACCCCCCACCAGTTTCAAGCTCTTCAAAAACACCCCAAAATGCCCCGTGCATCCATCGTGATTGCCGTTCATCAGCACGCTCGCGATCCGATTCCCGTTCGTGAACGTCATCAGGCTGCTCGTAAATTGCCCCGTCGGCGGCAGGTTCACTGGCGCCGCTCCAAATCGAGCTTGCCACCCATTCACCGCCGGCGCCTCCAAACCCTGCATCTTGCCGGCCCCATACGGTTTCACCACCAGACTCTGCCACTCCCGCTCAAAGTCCCCACGCGCCTCCCCCGTCCCTCCCCCAGACTGCGTCAGCCCGATCTGGCAGAACTGCCGCCCCTGCACCAACAGGAACTCCAGCCTCCCTCCCGGGCTATTCTTTTGCCATCCCGCCGGCGCCGTGAATGTATACGCATCCCAGCTCTCCGTCTGCCCCCACGCCCCCATGGCCGCCGCCATCACCAGACACATCCGTTGCATCAATCTCTCCTCCTCACCTGAAAATTCCGGAACTGCGCCGTCTCAAAGAACGACCCCAATCCCACCTGCCCCCGCGTCAGCGACACATCCACCGCCTCCAGCGACACATACTTCTCCCCCCCCACCGTCGCCGTCATCTTCCCGCTCCGCGCATCATAGTCCAGCCTCACCTTCGTCCACTCCCGCGTCGGCAGGCTCCCCGGCCCCACTCCCTTCGAGATCCGCGACCGGTCCGACCCATACACATGAAACACGCCGTTATGCACGATCTGCTTCTCCGGCGAATCCACGCTCAAATGCACATAGTTGAAGTGCGCGCTGTCCTGCCAGTTGTACACCAGAATCAGGCTCCCCCCCTCCCGCTTTACCTCGCACTCGAGCGTGAACGATTCAAACACCTCCCCCTCAAGCAGCGCATACTGCACCGGGTACCGCGGACTCGCCTCCTGCGGCCGCGCCACCAGCATCGACAACTCCCCATTCCGGTAGCTCCACTCCCGCCCCACCGGCGCCTTCCATTTCCCCCCAAACGCATCAATTGCATCCCCAGCCAGTGCGAACAACAAATATAGCGGCAGCATCCCTACTAAAATAAAAGATTTGATGGACCTTGAACAGCAATTGGCGAAAATGCGCGAGGACTGGGACGCCCGTGCCCGCGAAAATGCCAAACACTACGTACAGACCGCCCAGACCGACTGGACCGACGAAGAGTTCTACGCCTCCGGCGAACAGACCGTCGCCGAAGAGATCAAAACCGACATGACCAATATCTGCCAGGGCAAAGACCCCAAGCAGATGCGCGTGCTCGAAATCGGCTGCGGCGCCGGCCGCGTCACCCGCGCCCTCGCCAATCTCTTCGGCGAAGTCTATGCCGTCGATGTCTCCGGCGAAATGATCGAACAGGCCCGTCACGGCCTCCGCCACCACCCCAATGCCCACGTCTTCCAGAACAACGGCAAGGACCTCGGCGTCATCCCCGATCTCGGTTTCGATTTCGCCTTCTCCACCATCGTCTTCCAGCACATCCCCTCAAAGGCAGTCATCGAGAACTACGTCCGCGAAGTCCATCGCCTCCTCCGCCCCGGGGCCCTCTTCAAGTTCCAGGTCCAGGGCTACACCGGCGTCGACCATAATCCAGACGACACCTGGGTCGGCGTCAGCTATAGCGATGAGGAAGCCCGCGATCTCGGCGAGCGCTGCGGCTTCGAGCCCCGCTACCGCCACGGCGCCGGCGAACAGTACTTCTGGCTCTGGTTCTTTAAGGTCTAACCAGCCAAGGATAGCCGCTCACCAGCCGCCATCCAAACTGGTCCACCAGCACAAACCCCACGGTCACCCCTAACACCATCAACACCGCCAGCAGGATTAGCGGAATGTGCCAGGGAAACCGCCGCCCCTCCCGCGACAACACGAGCAAGTACCCCGCGAACACCCCGATAAAGTACAGCAGAATCATCGGCACCGCGAAGATCAACAGGTTCACGATATCCGGCGTCGGCGTAATAAACGCCGCCAGCACCGTGATCGCCAGAATCGCATACCGCGAGTGCTCGATCAGAAACCCCGGCGTCACCACCCGCAACATCGTCAAAAAGAAAATCAGCACCGGCAACTCAAACGTCACCCCAATGCCCAGCATCACATTCACAAACAGGTCGAAGTAGCTCACGATCGATACCACCGGCTTGATCTTCGCCCCGGTCGTGAAATTCATTCCGATTCCCAGCAAAAACGCCAGCCCGAACCGGAACGCCACGAAGTACGCAAAACACCCACCCAGGATGAATAGCCCCGCCGTCGACAACACAAACGGCCCCGCCATCTTCCGTTCCTTCTTGTAGAGCCCCGGCGCCACAAACGCCCATACCTGCCACAATATCCACGGCGAGGCGATAAAAAGCGCCGCCAGCAGCGGCAGCTTGAAATACACGATCAGAAAGCCGTCCATCGGCTCCAATTGCGCCAGGTCCGGCTCCGCCCCAATTGTTCGCAAGGCCGACGCCGCCGGCTCCGATACAATCTCCCACAGCTTGCCCGCGAACAGCAGACACCCCGCATACGTCACCACCAGCCCCACCACTGCCTTGATGATCCGCGAACGCAATTCCTCCAGGTGATCGAGGAACGACATGCGCAACATCCCCTCCTCGTCTTCGTCCTCTTCCTCGGCTTCCGGCTCCGGTGGTGGAGGTGCCTGCGGCGGTAACGTGACCAGTGGCTGCTCAAGTCCACCCGGCTGGTTCAGCGCGGGCACACTCTGATTCTCTTGCTCGTCCTGCGGCATCGTCTCGTGCTTTCTTTAAGCTTTGGCTTCTTCCTGGCTGGCCGGTTCCGTTGCGCTTTCCGCAGTGGACATTACCATCGGCTCTTCTTGCGCGCCGACGGCGACTGTTCCCTCGGCCTGAGCGATTTGTATCGGGCTCTCTTGTCCGGTATGGGAGCTTTCCTCCGTCGTCGGCTGGTCCGCCTTCGCCACCTCTCCCGATGTCTCCGACGTGTAGTCGGGATAGCTATATCCGTCATAGTTATAGCCGTAATCATCGTGATGGTAGGAGCTGTTGCCGTAGTCGTAAACCGTGTTTTGAATATCAGACCCTATCTTGTGGGCCTCATCCTTGATCGGGTTCGTCTCCCGCTCGATATTCGCCATTTCCCGGTCAAACGTGGCACGCAACTCGGTCGATGCACGGCGGAATTCCGTGAGCGCCTTTCCAATGTTTCGTCCAAGCTCGGGCAGTTTCTTGGGGCCGAAAATGAGCAGTGCAAGCAGAAAAATAAATATGGTTTCTTGCCAACCCAAAGGTCCCATTGCTGTCCTCCTATGTGCTTCATTGTACCCGACCGCCCCGGTATGATCTACTTGGCTCTAATGAAGCTCTTCTTCGCCTCTCTTGCTCTCGCCGCCGCCTGTGCCGCCCAAGTCAAACTCACCCAAGCCTCCGACCGCATCCGCATCGAAATCGACGGCAAGCATTTTTCCGATTACATGATCTCCGCCTCCCTCGCCAAGCCCTTCCTCCACCCCTTGCGCACCGCCTCCGGCGTCCAGATCACCCGCAGCTTCCCCATGGATCTCGTCGAAGGCGAAAAGCGCGACCACCCCCACCACCGCGGCCTCTGGTTTTCCCACGGCGACGTCAACGGCTACGACTTCTGGGCCAACGAAACGTCCCAGAAAGGCGTCGGCAAAGGCCGTGGCGAAATTAAGGTCGTCAAGGTTCGTGACCTCAAGAACGGCAAAAAATCCGGCTCCCTCTCCACCCTCCAGGACTGGATCGATGCCACCGGCAAAAAACTCCTCACCGAATCCCGCACCATGACCTTTTACTCCGATCCCGCCCTCCGCACCATCGACTTCGACATCACCCTCACCGCCGTCGAGGAATCCGTTTTCGGCGACACCAAGGAAGGCGTCTTCGCCATCCGCCTCATCCGCGCCCTCGAAGAAGATTCCTCCGGCCTCATGACCAATGCGAACGGCGCCGAAAACGAGAAAAACGTTTGGGGCAAACGCAGCCCCTGGGTCGACTACGCCGGTACTCTGAACGGGGAAAAAATCGGTGTCCTCATACTCGATCACCCCTCCAATCCCCGCCATCCCACCTACTGGCATTCCCGCGCCTACGGCCTTTTCGCCTCAAATATCTTCGGCGTCAAAGACTTTACCCGCGATAAATCCGCCACCGGCGGCTCCCTCACCCTCAAGCCCGGCGAGTCCGCCCGCTTCCGCTTCCGCGTCATCATCCATCCCGGCGACACCAAGTCCTTCGACCCCGCTGCCGCCTTTCAGAAATTCTCCCTCTTCAAGTAAGCCCTCAAACTCGGGAGATTCTTGCCGATCTGCCCCTCTGTAGAGCGCTATGCCAGATTTTCTTGCTGCTGCGAACAAACCCCTCTCTGAACTCATCGCGATCGTAGAAGCCCTCTTTGCGTCCCATGCCGTAATCGAATTTACGCCCGACGGTACCATCCTTGCCGCTAATGCCAATTTCCTCGCCGCCATCGGCTACTCCCTCGATGAAATTGTCGGCCAGCACCACCGCATGTTCGTTCCCCCCGAATATGCAGCTAGCGACGAGTACCGCAGCTTCTGGGCCACCCTGAATCGTGGTGCTTGCCACGTCGGCGTCTACCGCCGTCTCGCCAAGGGCGGTCGCGAAATCTGGATCGAGGGCACCTATAACCCCATCCGCGACGAGTCCGGCCGCCTCATCAAAGTCATCAAGTTCGTCCGCGACATCACCGCCGAAAAACACGAAAAGCTCCGCCAAGCTGAATTTGAAAACCAAATCAAGGCTATCTCCCGCTCCCAGGCCATTATCGAATTCACCGTCGATGGCGTCATCCTCAACGCCAACGAGAATTTCTGCCAAGCCATGGGCTATCAACTCAAGGAAATCGTCGGCCAGCACCACCGCATCTTCGTCGATCCCCAACTTCATAAGTCCGATGAATACGCCAAATTCTGGCGCCAGCTCGCCCGTGGCGAGTTTTTCACCGGCGAATACCGCCGCCTCGCCCGCGGCGGCCGCGAAATCTGGATCCAGGCCAGCTATAACCCCATCTGCGACGCCAGCGGCAAACCCGTCAAAGTCGTAAAATTCGCCTCCGACATCACCCCACTCGTCAAGCTCCGCAAAAAAATCGAAGCCATTTCTCAACAAGCCATCTCAGTCGCCCAAAATACCGCTAACCTCGCTACCGAGACCAATGACACCATGCAAAAACTCGATGCCGCCAATCAGGAAATCGGCTCCGTCCTCCGTGTCATCTCCGCCATCGCCAAACAAACCAACCTCCTCGCCCTCAATGCCACCATCGAGGCCGCCCGCGCCGGCTCGGCCGGCAAAAGCTTCGCCGTCGTCGCCAGCGAGGTCAAAGATCTCTCCAAGAAAACCTCCGAGGCCACCGAAGAGATCCGCACCCGCATCGAAGCCATTCAGTCCTCTTCCGGCGAGGTCACCAAGTCCATCGGTGAGATCACTTCCGTTATCGATCACCTCCACACCATCTCCCACTCCATCACCGAAGCCCTCCAAGGCTAGTGATCCGCCACTCCTCCATCTACCAGCCGCAATTGCTGCCGCGTATGCGGCTGGTAGGGTTGCTTGGACGCTACCTTCTCGTCCAAATCCACCCCTAATCCCACTCCCTCCGGCGCCAGCGCAAACCCCTTCTCATACCGGATCCCCCCTCCATAAAATAAGTCTTGCCAGTACCCCTCGTTCCCCCGATGCGTGATCTCCTGAATCGCAAAATTCGGCGTCGAAAAATCTACATGCAAACTCGCCAGCGTACTCACCTCGCTCTGCGGATTGTGCGGCGCCAACTCGATCCGGTGCGCCTCCGCTAGCGTCGCAATCTTCTTCATCTCCGCCATACCCCCGCAATGAATCACGTCCGGCTGTACATAATCCACCAGCCGCCTCTCACAGATCCCCGCAAAACCATACTTCGTAAATAGCCTCTCCCCCGTCGCCAGCGGGATCCGCGTCTGCCGCCGCAATTGCGCCAGCTCCTCCAAATCCTCAATCTGCGTCGCCTCTTCCACAAAGTACGGCCGGTACGGGATCGCCCGCTCACAAAACTCCATCGCCATCACCGGCGTCGCCTTCCCATGCAGATCAATGCAGATCTTGAAATCCTCCCCCACCGCCTCCCGCACCGCCTTCAAATTCGCGATCCCCTCCCGCACACTCTTCACCGGATCGATCTCATCCCCGTCCGTCGTCACAAATCCCCCCTTCGCCCCCGTCCAACCCTCCTCCTTCGCCTTCAAATAATTCTCCGCATACTGCGCCGGCGAACTCCCCCCCGCATGCACATACATCTGCACTTTCTCTCGCGCCTTGCCCCCCAACAACTTCCAAACCGGCTGCCCCAGCGCTTGCCCCAAAATATCCCACAACGCAATCTCCACCGCACTGATCGCCGAATTCAAAATCGGCCCGCCCCGCCACCGTGGCCACCGGTACATCGCCTGCCAGTGCATCTCAATATCCGCCGCATCCCGCCCCACCAGATACCTCTTGTGCTCCTCGATCGCCGCCGCCACCGTCAACTCCTTACTCGTCACACTCCCTTCCCCCAGCCCCGTCAACCCCTGGCTCGTGTAAATCTTCACAAAGACATAATTCGGCGCGTTCTTCCCACCCCGGTTCACGATAAACGTCTTCAGATCCGTGATCTTCAGATTCAGCGATCGGGCCTTCTCCCTCTTCTCCGCAAAGCCCGGCAAGGCCGCGAAGGCCCCCATTGTGAATGCGCGCCGTGTCAACATGGCGCTATTCTATTCCCCTTCCGCCGCCTTCGTCACATAGCCCGCATCGCTCATCTCCAGCCGCCACGGCATCCCCACCCACTCCGGCGCGCTCTCTTTCACATCCAGATAACGCAAGCACCGCGCCGGCGAGCGGAACTCCGCCCCCCGAATCTCCAGCCCAAACGGCAGCTTGCCCAGCGTCCCCGCCTTCATCCCCCCCTGCTTCTCATTCATGAAGTCCACCACCGGCGAACTCAGCGCCACCACCCCCGATGCCTCCGCCAGCTCGAGAAACGGCAAATAACGCTCCTCTCCGCTCGGCGGCTCCCCCGCCATCAAAACATGCTTCGACTCCGCGTGCGCCGTATCCCCCTCCACCACTTCAAAATCCACTCCCTTGTCCCGCCACTCCAGCATCGCCCCGTTCAATAACACCGTCCAGAATCCCAGCGTCAATCCCGCCGCCCGCGACAACGGCAACCGATTCCGCACCGCCGTCCCTGGCTTCCACCACAACACCCGCCGGTAGGAATTCGCCGCCGCCCAGACCCCACGATGGCTCAACACCACTCCCCCGCGCGGCGAATCCACGATCGCCACCGCCGAGTCCTTCCTCATCGCAAACCGGCACACCCGCCGCCATGCCTTCCGCGGCGCCATCCTCCACCACCACGGCGCCCCACTCCGCTCAATCAGCCGCCCCACATAAATCACTCCATCCCGCTTCTCCAATCCATGCGCCTCCGCGTATTGCTGCGACGTCATCACCGCCCCAATTCCATGCGGCCAGTTCTCTCCGCCCTCGCCCAGCTCATAGCTCACATGCCCCGCCAGCATCGCCGCCACCGTCGCAATTACCTTCTCCGGCCCCTCAGGAAGATAAATACCCAATCGCGACTTCCGCTTCATCTTCCGGTTCAAATACTCCGCCAGTCCCAACGCCGCCTCCGCCAGTTGCCCATATCGCAGCCCCGGCGCCGCCCACTCCTCCCGGTGCCGCGCCGCCGCCTGCAAAAACGCCACCGGCAACTGCGGCGCCTGATGCGCATCCCGCACCGCCGCATTCACCTCCAGGCTCTTCACCTGCTCCCATAGCTCCCGCGCCGTCGTCGTCGGCGGCATCGGCTCCCCAAACTCAATTTCAATATCCCGGAAAAACCGCCCCAGCCGCAGGTTCACCTTCCCCTCGGAAAACGAAAAACTGCTCGTCCACAATCCATTCATATACGCCGGAATAATCGGAATCTTCGTCCCCGCCACAATCCGCGTAAATCCCTTCTGAAAACCATGCAGATGCCCGCTCCGCGTAATCCCTCCCTCCGGGAATATCCCCGCGAAATGCCCCTGCTCTATAACCTCCCGCGCCTTCCTTAAACTGTCGATCGCCTCCCGCCGCGCCCCCTGCGCAATCGGAATCGTCCGGAACAGATTCAACAAAAAACGGCTCGCCGGGCTCGCATAATACGCATCAAACACCAGAAACCGCACCATCCGCTGCGTCATCGCCCCCAATAGCCAGCCATCGGCCAGCGATACGTGGTTCGAGATCACAATCGCCGGCCCTTCCGCCGCCGCATGTTCCAGGTGATACACCCGGAACCGGTGGATCGCCCGCAACGGCCAATATATCCCCAACCTCACCACAAACCGCCAAAACTCCAGCCCCATCACCGCCAGCCCCACACTCGCCCACATCTCCGCCCAGCCCGGCGATTTCCCTGCCAATTCCATTCCCCCCACCGCCAATAACGCCCGCAACGCCAGCGACACCCCCAGATTCTCCGTCACCTGCAATCCCGCCGGCCACACCCACCCAATCCCCAGTCCCGCTACCCACGCATTGTCCAGCCCCACTCCCACGGCCAGCACCACCGCCCCCAGCGGCAACAATCCCGGCTCTCCCCGGTGATACGCCATCCGCCACGGCACAATCGAGCTCACCAGCGCCGCGATCCCCGCCGCCAGCATCTCCTCCCGGTCCATCCTCACTCCAAACCCTCCCACCGTCACCCCTAACAACACCCACCCCAACGCATTCCTCAATCCCGCCCCGCTCCAGTCCCGCGCACTCAACCCCGGCGTCAACCCGCCCACCGATCCCTCCGCCGCCACCATCACTCCTCCCATCAACACCAGCAATCCCCCCACCGTAAATCTCCGGTCCCACGGCGGCCCCTCCACCACCGGCAACAATACCAACGCCATCGCCATCGCCAAAAAGAACACTACCTCCCGCGCCGCCAGATGCTCGGCCGATCGCGACCGCCGCCGCCCAAACAGAAAAACCAGACACAGTGGCCCCAACTCCGTCCCCATTCCCAACGCCAGGGCGGCAAACAGTTTTTCCAGAAACTCAAGGATCAGCGTATAGCGAAATGCCTGCATGCGGTTAACCTGAAAATTTTAGCAGTCAGCCCGCTTGCCCCTCGGCCCCATCCCCCAAACCAATCCCCTGGCCCGCGCTAATCTGTTAAGAGGAGCGGCCCGCCCGCTCCCTCTGAGGCCCCGTCCCTTTATGCGTCCTCTCACCGTTCTCTGCATCGCCAGCTACGAAAAAGGCTACGAATTTCTCCGCGAGGCCAAACGCCTCGGCTGCCGCGTCCTCCTCCTTACCTCCCACAGCATCAAAGACTCCGCCAAATGGCCCACCGAGGCCATCGACGAAATCTTCTACATGCCCGACAACAAAAAACAGTGGGACCGCCAACAAACCCTCAACGCCGTCAGCTTCCTCGCCCGCACTGAAATCATCGACCGCATCGTCCCCCTCGATGACTTCGACCTCGAAACCGCCGCCGCCCTCCGCGAACACCTCCGCATCCCCGGCATGGGCGAAACCACCACCCGCTACTTCCGCGACAAGCTCGCCATGCGCCGCCAGGCCGCCGATAAAGGCCTCAACATCCCCGCCTTCGTCCACGTCCTCAATTACAACCTCGTCCATTCCTTCCTCGACCAGATTCCTTCTCCCTGGGTCCTCAAACCCCGGTTCATGGCCGGCGCCATCGGCATCCGCAAAATCTACTCCAAGGACGAATGCTGGAAGATCATCGACTCCCTCGGCGATGACCAGTCCAACTACCTCCTCGAGCAATACATCCCCGGCCACATCTTCCACGTCGACTCCATCGTTAGCGAACGCAATGTCCTCTTCGCCGTCGCCAGCCGCTACGGCCGCCCCCCCATGGACGTCAGCCACCAGGGCGGCGTCTTCACCACCCGCCTCATCGAGCGCGACACCCCCCTCGAGCGCAGCCTCATCGATAAAAATCAGCTCGTCCTCTCCGCCATGGGCCTCCTCCGCGGCGTCTCCCACACTGAATACATTGAGGGCCGCGAGGACGGCAAAATCTACTTCCTCGAAACCTCCGCCCGCGTCGGCGGCGCGCACATCGCCGACCTCATCGCCGCCTCCACCGGCATCAACCTCTGGGCCGAATGGGCCAAAATTGAAGTCGACGGCGGCGCCGGCCATTACCAACTCGGCCCCGTCTCCCCCCACTATGGTGGCCTCCTCGTTAGCCTCGCCCGCCAGGAAAAACCCGATACCTCCGCCTACAACGACCCCGAACTCGTCTGGCGCCTGGAGAAAAAACACCACGTCGGCTTCGTCCTCTCAAGCCCAAGCTATGAACGTGTCCAGTACCTCATGGACCAATACCTCGATCGCGTTCGCGAAGACTTTCTCGCTGTCGCTCCTCCTCGCGATAAGCCCACTGAGTAACGCCGCCCCCTTCCACCCCGGCGTCGCCCGCGTCCTCGAGCAACATTGCCTCCCTTGCCATCGCCCCGGCGAGGTCGGCCCCTTTCCGCTCGATTCCTACGAAGCCGCCCGCAAACACGCCCGCCAGATCGCCCTCGTCGTCGCACAACGCTACATGCCCCCCTGGAAGCCCTCCGGCCCCGGCCTTCGCTTCCAGCACGAACGCCGTCTCACCCCCACCGAAATCGCCCACATCACCGCGTGGGTCAAGCAGGGCATGCCCCGCGGCACGGGCCAATGGAATCCCCCCGCCCCACCCCCTCCCACCACCGCCGCCGACGCCCGCTTCCGCATGCCCCTCCCCACCGATATTCCCGCCGAGGGCCGCGACGACTACCGCTGTTTCGTCATCCCCACCGGCCTCGCCTCCTCCCGCTTCATCGACCGCTTCGCCTTCCTCCCCGGCAACCGCCGCGTCGTCCACCACGCTCTCTTCTTCTTCGACACCTCCGGCGCCGCCCGCCATCTCGACGCCGAATCCCCCGGCCCCGGCTACCCCTGCTTCGGTACCCCAGGCTTCCTCCCCGCCTCCAGTCTCGGCGGCTGGTCCCCCGGTAACACCGTTCTCCACATGCCCCCCGCCACCGCCATCCGCGTCCCCGCCCGCGCCGACCTCGTCCTCCAAATCCACTACCACCCCACCGGCAAGCCCGAGCAGGACCAAAGCGAACTCGCCGTCTGGTTCGCCCCCGCTCCCCCCACCAAAAAACTCCTCGACGTCGCGCTCACCTCCCGCCGCATCGACATTCCCCCCGGCAACGCAAACTACCGCGTCCGCGATCACTTCGTCCTCCCCGTCGATGTCACCCTCTGGCAGATCATCCCCCACGCCCACCTCATCGCTCGCCAATTCCGCGCCTGGGCCATCTCCCCGGCGGGACTCCGCCGCCCCCTCCTCACCATCCCCGATTGGGACTTCAACTGGCAGGACATCTACCAGCTCCGCACTCCCCTCAAGCTCCCCGCCGGCACCCGCCTCGAAATGGAGATCCTCTACGATAACTCCCCGGCCAACCCCCGCAACCCCAGCCGCCCCCCGCAACGCGTCCTCTGGGGCCCCGGCACCACCGACGAAATGGCCGGCCTCCACTTCAACGTCACCGTCGATAACGAAGCCCGCGACCTCCCCGACCTCACACACTCCCTCTGGGGCAAAATGATGCGCGCCCTCGAAGAGGCCAAACACTAACCATGCTCCGCCGCCAATTCCTATCCCTCGCCGCCGCCCCCCTCATGCCCACCCGCCCTGAGCTCCGCGCCCTCATCGACCGCTACGAAAATCTCCTCGCCACCCTCCCTCCTCCTCCCCCTCCCCTCGACCTTCCCTCCACCGCCGCCGCCCTCCTCCACGCCCCGCCCGCCCAGGCCGAACCCCTCTTCCTCTCCCTCCGCGACCGCTTCTGGGACTCCCGCCACGGCGGCTTCCTCTGGCAGCCCAAACCCCTCCTCCCCAATAAACAGCTCTACGGCCAAGCCCTCGCCCTCACCGCCCTTGCCGAATACACCCTCGCCTCCCGCCGCAAAGAGCCCGCCGAACTTTCTCTCCGCCTCTTCGACACCCTCGATCAGCGCGCCCACGACAGCGTCCACGGCGGCTATGTCGAATTCTTCCTCCACGATTGGTCCACTCCTCCCGTCAACGAGCCCGTCTACGCCCCCTCCACCGCCGTCGGCCTCAAGTCCCTGGCCACCCACATCCATCTCCTCGCCGCCCTCACCGCTCTGCTCTCCCTCCCCAAGCCCGGCCCCGCGCGCGACCGCCTCCTCGAGTTAATTGCCATCGCAACCACTTCCTCTCTTCCCCCCACCACCTCTCTCTTCGCCCGCGATTGGTCTCCCCAGCCTTCCCCCTTCCCCCCCGCCCTCGGCCACGAACTCATCTGGCGCCTCCCCGCCGCCTGCCGCGCCGCCCGCCTCCCCCTCAGCCCCTACCTCTCCCTCCTCCGCTCCCTCTTCTCCACCCTCCCCCCTTCCCCCCACACTCCCATCGCCGCCCTCGAGCTCTACCTCCTCACCAGCCAAACCTCTTACTTCGAAGCCTTCCGCCAATCCCCATCCCCCTCCTCCCCCACCCCCCTCTCCGAATCCCTCACCCGCCTCCGCCAGGCGCTACAATCGAGCCCATGAACCGTCGCTCCCTCCTCGGCGCTGCCCCCCTTGTCGTCTCCTCTTCCACCGCCTTCAGCTACCAGGCCAATTCCACCGTCAACTTCGGCATCATCGGCACGGGCGGCCGCGGCCAATACGTCGGCACTCTCATGACCAAGGGCCCCCAAAGCCGCCTCACCGCCCTCTGCGATAAATTCGCCGACCGCATCGACGCCGCCAAATCCAAAATCCCCGGCGCCGCCCAGGCCCGCTCCTACCGCGACCACCAGCAACTCCTCGCCGACCCCAACGTCGATGCCGTCCTCATCGCCACCCCCGTCTTCCTCCACCCCGAACACTTCGAAGCCGCCATCGCCGCCCGCAAACACATCTACTGCGAAAAACCCGCCGGCGCCGACGTCGCCGGCTGCCAACGCATGCTCCGCGCCTGGGAAAAACGCGACCCCGCCAAGCGCATCCAGTTCGGCTTCCAACAACGCTTCAGCGCCCAATATCGCAAAGCCCACGCCGACTTCACCGCCGGCCGCATCGGCGACGTCAAACTCATGAAAAGCTATTGGGTCCTCGGCTACCTGCCCCCCACCACCGACGCCAAACTCTACCAGGACCTCCCCCCCAACGAACAAAAACTCCGCCGCTGGGCCTTCTGGAATTCCCTCTCCGGCGGCCCCATCGTCGAACAGGATTGCCACGGCATCGATGTCCTCAACTGGTTTGCCCGCGACCAACACCCCCTCCGCGCCGTCGGCCGCGGCGGTCTCCGCTACCCCCTCCCCTACGGCGATTGGAATACCGACCACCACAACGTCATCTACGAATACCCCGATGGCCTCGAAGGCTGGCTCATCTCCATCAAACACACCGCCGGCTACCGCGACGTCAAGGAACAGTTCTTCGGCTCCAAAGGCATGCTCGAAACCTCCCGTAAATACAGGAAGCTCCACGGCATGACCCCCGACGTCCGCTACAAATCCGCCGACGACCTCCGCGATACCTCCCTCATCGAACGCGAAGAGTCAAACGCCGACATCACCGCCGAAGCCACCGAAGCCTTCTTTCGCGGCATCCTCGCCGCCGAACCCTTCGACATGACCCAATCCTCCGTCCACTCCACCCTCACCGCCATCCTCGGCCGCCTCGCCATCGACTCCCGCCGCGAAGTCTCCTGGGACGAAATGCTCCGCTCCGCCTGACCCTCCGCCGCCCGCGAGAAAAAACCAGTTCCCTCCCGCTATGCGCTCACGCAACAGCCGAAGCCCTTTACTTCCCTCTCGTGGCGCCCCACCAGGGTTCAGGCAACACTTGCCAATTTCATCCTGGACACTGTGTCACCTCCCCGTAAGCCGGACCCGCTTCCCCGCACCTCCATACACCATGCTGTGCTTGAGCAGGGTATTTTTTGCGCATGGAAACGGCCCGCGAAATTACGATCGAGGTGCCTGCGAAGCTGCTCGAGTAAGCTCAGCAGGCCGGCCATGCCGGTATCACTCACACCGTCAAATTGCCTCTCGAACTTCTAGCAACTTCCAACGCCTGCACCCGCTTACCGCAATTGCACGGCCAAGTTCGCTTTTCCCACACCCTCACCGGCTTGAAATCAGACCCGATAATCGTCACCGGCACCAGTAGCTGTTTCTTTTCTCAAGAGCGATGCCGGCAAAGAAATCCATTTCTTCGACAATGCCCGCCTCGGCGGCACCCTCATCACCCAGTGTTGCCTCTACCGCGGCAGCTCCCTGCTCACCCGTAATCGCGATTTCCTCGCTTTCGCCGAAGCCACCCAACCCGACCTGGTGATCGCCCCCCCGGTTCAATCCCCCCGGCGCCTAGCGCACTTCGATCCTTCTCTCCGTAAACGCAGCCACCGCCTCCCGGTCCACACTCACCCCCAAACCCGGCCCCTCCGGCACCGCGATCGGCCCACCCTCGCGCACGGGCCGTACGCTCTCCCGCACCACCGCGTCCCGAAACGGACTCTCCGTCTGATCGAACTCAAACAACATCTCCGCCCCCTCTAGGGCCGGCGTGAGCGGCGGCGCCGCCGCCAGCCAGTGCAAGGTCCCCGCCGTCCGCACCGCTGTACCCCAATTGTGCGGCACCAGCCGCATCCGGTTCAGCCAGCACAGTTGCGCCAACCGCCGCCCGCCCGTAAAACCCACCGTCTCCAGATCCGGCTGCAGAATCGCCACCCGCCGCGGCTGCACATAGTCGAGGATCAGCCGGTCCGTGCTCATCGTCTCGCCGCTCGCAATCGGCATCCGCAGCCCGCTCGACAACCGGTCATAGCCCGCCAGATCATCCGCCAGTAGCGGCTCCTCCCACCACATCAGATTCAGCTCCTCCATCCGCGCCCCCAATGCCAGCGCCGTACCGGCGTCATAAGCGCAATTGGCGTCCACCCCCAGCCCGATCTCGTCCCCCACCATGCGCCGCACCGCCCGCGCCACGGCGAGATCCGTCACCGGGTCGTAGCCGATTTTCATCTTCATCCGCCGCCACCCCCGCTCCCGCCACGCCAGCGCTTCCTCCGCTACCCCGGCCGCGAAATCTGGCCAGTCCTGCCGGTACAGCGCCGTCAGATACGGCTGCACCTCACTGCGGTGCCGCGGCCCCAGCAAATCGCAAACCGGCTTGCCCAACGCTTGCCCGCACAAATCCCAAAGCGCCTGATCCAACCCGCCCCCCGTCGCTTCCCCCCGCCGCCCCTGGTGTCCCGCCGCCGGCCGCAGATCATCAAAGATCGCTTCCACCTCAAACGGACTCCGCCCGATCACCAGTTCCGGATGATCAATCAACCGCTGCCCACCCCAATACCCGTCCCCCCAACCCGTCAGCCCCACGTCCGTCGATACTTCCACCAGCGTCGCCGTCCGCGTCGCACTCCAGTTCAACGACCATCCAATCCGCCGGCTCAGCGGAGCCCGCAGTTGATGCACCGTTACGCCCGTAATCCGGATCTTCACGATACCAGCAGGTCCTTTACCACCGTCCCAAAGACATCCGTCAGCCGGAAGTCCCGTCCCGCATAGCGATGAGTAAGATGCGTATGGTCCATTCCTAGAGCATGCAGCAGCGTCGCGTGCAGGTCATGCACCGACACCCGGTTCTCCACCGCCTTAAACCCAAACTCGTCCGTCGCCCCATACGTCAGCCCCCCTTTGAATCCCCCGCCCGCCGCCCACATCGTGTACCCATACGGATTGTGGTCGCGCCCTGTCCCGCTTTCCGACACCGGCGTCCGCCCAAACTCCCCTCCCCAGGTCACAATCGTCTCATCGAGCAGACCCCGCCGCTTCAAATCCCGCACCAGCGCCGCCGCCGCCTGGTCCATCGCCGGGCAGTTCTTCGCGTAATTCGCGAACAGATCCTTGTGGTCATCCCAGCCCCCCAGCGCCACATGCACATAGCGCACACCCCGCTCCACCAGCCGTCGCGCTAGCAGGCAACTGTTCCCTGAATTGTTCTCCCCATACTCGGCACGGATCGCCGCCGGTTCCTTGCGGATATCGAATGCATCTGTCGCCGCCGACTGCAACCGAAACGCCGATTCCATCGACTGAATCCGCCCTTCCAGAAAATCGTCCCCCCCAAAAGACTGCGAAAACTCCCGGTTCATCGCCTGCACCGCATCCAGTTGCCGCCGCTGGCTCGCCGCATCCAGCCGCTGGTTACGCAGATCCGGAATCATCTTCTCCGGCTCCGTCTGCCCGCTGTCAAAACTCGTCCCCTGATGCTCGGCCGGCAGAAATCCCGCCCGCGTCGCCGACCCCCCCAAGCCCCCGCCATTGTCCCCCGCCGCCAGCGCCACAAACGCCGGCAGGTTCTCGTTCTCCGTGCCCAATCCATAGGACACCCACGCTCCAATCGACGGCCGGTTCAACAACACCGTCCCCGTATGCCACAGGCTCAGCGCCGGCGTGTGCGTCGGGTTGAACGAATACATCGACCGGATCACGCACAATTCATCTGCTACCGTCGCCAGTTGCGGAATGATCTCGCTCACCTCCATCCCGCTCTGCCCCCGCTTCTTGAACTCAAACGGGCTCGGCAACAATCCCCCCGTCTGCCGCTCCGTCCGCAAGTCCACCGTGCCCGGCCGCTGCCCCTGATACTTCACCAGCGCCGGCTTCGGGTCAAACATATCCACCTGCGATGGCCCCCCCGTCAGCCACAACGCAATCACGTGCTTGGCCTTCCCCGGCATCTTCGGCCCGCTATAGCGCCCGCTCGCCCGCGCCTGCTCTGCCGCCAGCATCCCCGCCAGCGCCGTCGTCCCCAGACCACCAAACATCTTCCCCAACATCGCCCGCCGTCTCAGTCCTTGATTCATGGCCAGAAAATCTCCTCGTTCGTCGCCAGCAATACCTGCGCCAGTTGCTCCATCGTGCCCCCGTTCAGCAGGCTCAACGCCCGGTCCATTTCCACCGGCGTTGGGTCGCGGCTCAATACCTTCCGAAACAGCAGCCGAACCGCCGCCTGCGGCGTCTCTTCCGCCTTCACGCTCCCCGCCAGCGCCTCCGCCGCCCCGTGCAGAAACTCGCTGTTCATCACAAACAACTGCTGCAGCGGACTAATCGTCAACTCCCGCCCCCCGGCCGTCTGCATCGGGTCCGGAAAGTCGTAAGTCTTCAGCAGCGTGTTCATCCGTCCCCGGCTCACTCGCCCATACACCGTCCGCCGCAAATTCGTTGCCGCCTGCAATTCCTCCGGCTTGCCGTACATCCGCCTATCCAGCCTCCCCGATACCCGCAGCAGCGTATCCCGGTATGCCTCCACTTCCATCCGCCGCGCATTCATCCGCCAGATCAGCGCGTTCCCCGCATCCGCCTTCATCCCCTCCGGCCTCGGCTTGCTCGATTGCTGGTATGTCGCCGATAGCAGGATCTCGCGATGCAGCCACTTAAGCGACCACCCATGCGCAATCAATTCCGACGCCAGATAATCCAGCAATTCCGGGTGCGTCGGCTTCTCCCCCTGCACCCCAAAATCACTCGCCGTCGCCACCAGCGGCCGCCCAAAATGCCAGCCCCATACCCGGTTCACAATCACCCGCGCCGCCAGCGCCGCCGCATCCGTAAAGATCCTTTCCGCTAACTCCAGCCGCCCCGAACCCTGCTTGAATTCTGCCTCCCCCTGGGCCAGCACCCGCGGAAAGTGCCGCGGCGTCATCTCCCCCGGGCTCGCATAATTTCCCGCCCGCAGCACCGGAAAATCCCGCGCCTCCCCCGGCTTGTAGTGAATCATCGTCACCTGCGCATCGCTGCCATCCACCACCTGCGCCGCCTCATACACAACGTTCATGAACGGTTCCGCCGAAGCATTGCTGCGATACCAGATCGGTACCGCATTCGGTGCATTCGGTGCCTTCCCTGCCTTTTCCTCCGCTTCGTCCTTGCTGAATTTCCAATACTTTTCCAGGCTCTCGGTCAGCTTCGGATATCGCTCCTGATAAGACAACGCTTCCTGCTTCAACGCCTCGAGTTCCACTTTCCACTTCTCCACCCGCTCGGCCGCCCCCGTCACCGTCGTCGGTTGATCCGTCAGCAGCTTGATCAGATAGTGCAGATCAAAGAGCCGGTTGCGCAGCCACACATAGCGCTTCTCCGTCGCCGCGTCCACCTCAAACAACGGCCGCTCACTCCGCGCCGTCGATGCAAAGATCCCCGCCAAACCGTAATAATCCTTCGTCGGGATCGGATCAAACTTGTGATCGTGGCACCGCGCACAAGCCACCGTCATTCCCAATAACCCCCGCGACACCGCATCCACCCGCTCATCCAGATCATCGGCCAGAAAACCGCCAATCACCTGCTCGGATAACCGCAAATCCTTGTGATAAACCGGCGCCGCCCCCAGATAACCAAGCGCCCGCAGATCCTCCCGCGCCGTCCCCTCCATCAGGTCCGCCGCCAGTTGCAGCTTCACAAACCGGTCATACGGCACATCCTTGTTCATCGCCTCTATAATCCAGTCCCGGTACCGCCACGCATACGCAAACCCCGGGTTCGTCGCCTCGTTCGTCGGGTTGTCTTCCCCAAACCGCGCTACGTCCATCCAGTGCCGCCCCCATCTCTCGCCATAATGCTGCGAGGCCAGCAACTCATCAACTAACTGCCGGTAAGCTTCCTCTGTCGGCTTCGCCGCAAACCGCTCCACTTCCTCATAGCTCGGCTTGAATCCCACCAGATCCACATACACCCGCTTCACCAGCGTGCGCGCATCCGCCGGTGGCGATGGCTTCAGACCACTCCGCGCCAGTCCCGCCCGCACAAACCCATCAATCCCGTTCTCCCCGCTCAGCTTCTTCCGCAACGGCTGAAACGCCCACCACTTGCGGCCCTCCTCAATCGACATCCCCTTGTAGGCCGCCACCGTCACCGTCTTCGTATCCACCCGCGGGTCCGTCGCCCCACTGGCAATCCACTCCCGAAAGTCCGCAATCACCGCATCCGGCAGCTTCCCCGACGGCGGCATCTGCAAATGCGTATCCTGATAGCTCAGCGCCTGAAACAACCGGCTCTCCTCCGGTTTGCCCGCTACTACCACCGCCCCGTTTACTCCACCCTGCAACAACCCCGCCTTTGTATCCAGGCGCAATTCCCCCATCGGCGCCTTCATCTTCGAGGAATGGCACGCATAACACTTCGTCGCCAGCACCGGCCGGATCTTCGACTCGAAAAACGCCGGATCCGCCACCGCCACGCTCACCGCCGCCAGATAGAGCCCAATCAATTTCGATTTCAAGCGCACTCCTACGCGTACAATCTTATCTGAACCACTCCCCATGACGCGCCGCCTCTTCCTCTCCACCGCCACCGCCGCCCTCGCCCAGCAGAAACTCCCCCTCGAAGACTTCCAGCCCAAATCCATGCTCCGCGTCCCGCAAACTCCCCTCCGCGGCCCCGCCTTCCCTGTCCTCGACTTCCACGCCCACCTCTCCTGGGCCGCCCGCTCCCAGAACGGTGTCGCCCTCACCGGCGACCGTAAGTTTATTTGCACCCCCAACGATCTCCTCCCTGTCATGGATCGCCAGAAGATCCGCACCCTCATCAACCTCACCGGCGGCTACGGCTCGGGCCTCAAGCAAGCCGTCGACCAGTTCGACCGCGCCCACCCCGGCCGCTTCCTCACCATGACCGAACCCGCCTGGGCCGAAGCCAACACCCCCAATTACTCCCAGCGCCAGGTCGACCTCCTCGAGCAGGCCAAGCGCGACGGCGCCCGCGGCCTCAAAGTCCTCAAAACCCTCGGCCTCTACCTCCGCGACAACACCACCTCCGGCAAGCTCCTCGCTGTCGACGACAAACGCTTCGACCCCCTCTGGGACGCCTGCGGCCGCCTCGCCCTCCCCGTCGCCATCCACGTCTCCGACCCCATCGCCTTCTTCCTCCCCACCGACCGCTTCAACGAACGCTTTGAAGAACTCAACAACCACCCCGACTGGTCCTTCCACGGCCCCGGCTTCCCCTCCAATGACGAACTCCTTGCCGCCCGCAATCGCGTCTTCGCTCGCCACCCCAAAACGAAGTTCGTCGCCCTCCACGTCGGCAACTTCGCCGAAGACCTCCAAAACGTCGCCGCCGCCCTCGACAAGTACCCCAACCTTTCCATCGACATCGCCGCTCGCATCGGCGAACTCGGCCGCCAGCCCCGCGCCTCCCGCCGCTTCTTCGACAAGTACCAGGACCGCATCCTCTTTGGCACCGATGCCGTCCCCGGTGGCAAAGAGACCCCACAGCAAATCTTCGGTGACCAACTCTACGAAATCTACTACCGCTTCCTTGAAACCGAGGATGAATACTTCGATTACGCCCCCGCCCCCGTTCCCCCACAGGGCCGCTGGCAAATCTATGGCCTCGGCCTCCCACGCCCCATCCTCAAGAAGATCTACTACAACAACGCCGCCCGCCTCCTGAACCTCATTTCTTTATAATGAGAATGTGAAATCATTCTTGTTAGTCTTCGCCGCCGCCCTCTGCGCTTACGGAGGCGAAATCCGCGGCACGGTTACTCTCCAATCCAACCGTCAACCTCTTCACCACATCAGCGTCCTCCTGCTGCCCCAAGGCCGCGTCATAGAAAGCGATGACCAGGGCCAATACACCTTTGCCGGCCTTCCCGCCGGACGCTATACTCTGCTCGCCACCGGCGAGGGCCTCTCCGACACCCGCAAAATCATCGACCTCAAAGACGGCGCTGCCGAAACCGTCGACTTCTCCATGGGGGTCTCCCCCCTCCGCCAGGAACTTACCGTCACCGCCTCGGCCAACCGCCCCGAAACCTTCCTCGAGACCTTCTCCCCCACACTCACCCTCGACTCCGCAGCCCTCGCCTCCAAAGCCGCCACCTCCCTCGGCGATGTCCTCGACGGCGAGGCCGGCATCCACCGCCGCAGCTTCGGCCCCGGCTCCACTCGCCCCGTTATCCGCGGCTTCGATGGCGACCGCGTCCTCATCCTCCAGGACGGCGTCCGCACCGGCACCCTCGGCGCCCAAAGCGGCGACCACGGCGAACCCGTCGACCCCCAGGGCCTCGACCGCGTCGAAGTCCTCCGCGGCCCCGGCACCCTCCTCTACGGCTCCAGCGCCATGGGCGGCGTCGTCAACATGATCAGCGGCCACCACGAAGCCAAAGACCAGGGCCACCGCGGTCTCCATGGCTCCCTGTCCGGCATCGCCGGCACCAACAACGGCCTTCATGGCGGCAACGCCTCCCTCGACTATGGCTGGAACCGCTGGGTTTGGCGCGTCTCCTCCGGCGGCCAGCGCACCAGTGACTACCGCAGCCCCATCGAACGCATCTTCAACTCCCGCTCCCGCTCCTATACTGGCTCCACCGGCCTGTCCTATTACGGCAAGAAGAATTGGCTCACCGGCAGCTTCTCTTCTCAGCGCGGCCTCTACCAGCTTCCCTACAAAGAGGAGGAAGACCACCACGACGGCCACGACAAGGACCATGACGACGACCACCACGACGAGGAAGAAGGCCACGCCCACGAAAACGTCTCCCTCCCCAACCAGCGCTGGAATCTTCGCCTCAACGGCGGCCAGCGCGACCGCTACCAGTACAGCCTCAACTACAGCGACTGGAAGCACCAGGAAGTCGCCGATGGCGAGGTCGAAACGCGTTTCTTCAATAAACAACTCGACTACCGCTTCCTCGTTGAGCAGCCCCGTCGCGGTCCCCTCTCCGGCAGCTTCGGCCTCTGGGGCCTGCGCCGGGATTATGAAAGCCGCGGCGCCGAAGCCATCACTCCTCCCACTGTCCAAAACGCCTTCGCCGGCTACGCCGTCGAAACCATCCATCTCGAAAAATTCCGCATCCAGCTCGGCGGCCGCCTCGAGACCAACCGCTACCGTCCCCGCACTGGCCTCTCCCGTGACTTCACCGGTTTCTCCGGCGGCGCCGGCCTCAGCTACTCGCTCGATTCCTCATCCGTCCTCGTCGCCAATTACTCCCTCGCCTACCGCGCCCCCGCCATCGAAGAACTCTACGCCAACGGCCCCCACCCCGGCCTCCTCGCCTTTGAAATTGGCGACGCCCGCCTCAACCGCGAACGCATGAACGGCCTCGATTTCTCCTACCGCCGCCAGGATCGCCGCATCCGCACCGAAGCGAATTTCTTCCACTACTGGCTCTCCGATCAGGTCTTCCTCTCTCCCACCGGCAAGATCGACGACGGCCTTCCCGTCGCCAATTACCGCCAGGCCGACACCCGCTACTACGGTCTTGATACCCGCCTCACCGCCGGCCTCACCTCCTGGGCCTGGCTCAATGCCGGCTTCGACCTCGTTCGCGCCGAACTCCGCTCTTCCTCCCTCAGCCTCCCCCGCACTCCCCCTGTGCGCACCCGCCTCGGCATGGACTTCCGCTACCGCAACTTCTCTCTCGCCCCCGAAGCCATCCTCACCGCCCGCCAATCCCGCGTCTTCACCAACGAAACGCCCACCGATGGCTACCTCACCACCAACCTCCGCGGCGGCTACTCCCTCGTCCGCCAGCACACCATCCACTTCTTCGGCCTCAACTGGTTCAACGCCAACAATCGTTTGTTCCGCAACCATCTCTCCTTCATCAAGGATTTCGCCCCTGAGATCGGCCGCGGCCTCGCTGTCACTTACTCACTGCGCTTCTTCTAAGAGCGGGAGACGCCCGCGGCCAAGCTCGGGCGTCTCCCCCCAGAGTTGCTCAGGCCTGCGTCTTGCCTGCCTTGCGCAGCGCCGCCCGGTGCATGCTGTTCATGCACCCCAGCAGATACGCCAGCCCCGGGCTCGCCCGAAACTCTCCAGGCCGCGCCCCCCGCGTCGTATCCGGCCCGTTCGGGTCCACGCCCACCGCCGGAATGTGATCAGGGATCACAATGCCGTTGAAATCCACGTCCACCAGCGCCTGCATCGCTTTGTCCATGTCGTAATAGCCGTCGTCGAGCAAGCTTTCAGTGAAGTGCGGCAGCGGCGCCGTCACGTTGCGGAAGTGAATCTTAAACAGCTTCTTGCGCGCCGCGAAGTATTTGATTACCTCCACCGGGTCCACCCCGGTCGCCGCCCCGCCCTCGAGCCACGACCCGATGCACAGGCACACTCCGATGTTCGGGCTGTCGGCAATCTCGATGGCCTTCTTATAGCCCTCGAAGTTACTGAAGATGCACCGCGGCACCCCCGCCAGCATCCGCATCGGCGGATCGTCCGGATGGATCCCAATTCGCACACCCGCATCCTCGGCCACCGGCTTCACTTTCTTGATGAAGTACGTGTAGTTGTCCCAGATCTCCTGCTCGCTGAAGACCCGCCCGTGCGACAAAGGCTCTGAGTACACCTTGCCCGCCCAATGGCCCTTCCATTCCGGGCTCTTCGAGTTGCCGTCTCGCGCGCTGTACCCGCGCGAATTGATGATCCGCCCGCTCGACCAGATCCCGTTGCCCATGTGCGCATAAGTCGAATAAGGAATCTTCGCCTGCCCCAGATAGCGAATATAGTTCAGATACTCTTCAATCTTCTGGTCCCGCCCCGGCAGGTTCAGCGTTACCTCCGGCATGTTGTGCAGGCTGCCGCTCGGGCCCACCCCGCTGCCGATGTTGTACACGCCAAATCCACCTGCCTCCCAGGCCTGCCGCTGCTTGATAAAACCCTCTGCATTCGCCTCGCTCTGGATCGGCGCCACGCTCACCCATTTCACTCCCAGTTGCTTGAGGTAAGTCATGTATTCCCGTGTGGCCGTGTTCACGCTCACCCCGATCTTTAGCCCCGGCGGTATCGGGATCATCGGCTTGGCCGCCGCCGCTGGCGCCGCCGCCAGTGCCGCCGCTCCCGCCAATGCCGCCCGGTTCCAGTCGCGGCGATTCATGTCCTTGTCGTTTTCACTCATGGTTGCCTCTCCTTTCTTTCTTTAAACTGTATGCGAGCGCCCAGTTGTATTTTCCGTGGCGCCCCGCCCGTCAGCACTTGGCCAAACTGCGGCGCTCCAATCGTAACGCTGGAGCCCGTGCCCAAACTCAGTGCCGGCGTGTTGAAAATGTTGGTAATGTCAGCGCGAATCTGCACCAGCAGCTTCTCGCCGATAGGTTGGTTGCGAATAAAACCCATGTCCCAGAGGGACGGGCACTTTCCTTTTTTTTATGATGCATTTGGGATATATTCAAACTTTTAATTGCGCTAATTATCCATGTACTGTTTTTTTTGTCGACTACACTAGTCCCATGTGAAAACTCATTTCAACTGGGCTCAGTTTCTATGCAAGTTTCCTGCTGGTTCTACTGTTGCAAGTCGGACCTGCTTATTCCCAACCTTGTGGCAGCGCTTGTGACGCCTGTAGATCGAATTGCAATAGCTACTATGACAATGACCTCGCTGAAATTGAACGACCATTCCCCGCTGCTTCACTTTCCGTACGCTCTCACAGTCTTCGTAGTTTGCTTCCTGCCGCCTTCCCATTTAAGGCCGCATCGATGGCTGGTAACAGCTCGCTGGGGTCTTCATCCCCAGCGCCTCGTGCGGGCGCTCCCTACGTTCTTTCCGCCAATGCCCGTTCCCCATTTGGGTGGCTCCTGTCGAGGTCGCAAGTCTCTACCGCCTGCATGACCTCACACTGTTCTAACCCAATGTTCATCGCTGCGCGACGGTCGATCTCATCCCAAGAGCCCCCCTCATCAGGCTTCCAATCACCCCCAGTGTGCATAATTTAGAACAACGCTATCCTCAAAAAATCAGTCAATGCAAGTGCAGCTAAATCCGGTACTCCCAGTCGGAACCAAGGTTCTAACCCGCGTTGGCGCGCGCGTGGGCCTTGTCACGCATGCACCTGCGGGGCCGGAGCATGGCTATCGCATCCGCTTCGCGAATGGGGAGGAGGCTGCATTTCACCGCAACGAATTGACGATCTTCAAACACAGCGACGCTGCAGTGCCGATTGGCGCGAATATTGCCCAACTCACACACTGCGTTCAGCTCCAATGCATCGTTGGCTCGCGCGCCTACGGCCTGGACCACGAGTCTTCCGATATCGACCGGCGCGGTTTCTTCCTCCCTCCCGCGCATTTGCATTGGGGATTGGCCATTGTTCCCGAACAACTCGAGAACGACAACGAGGAGTGTTATTGGGAGATCGAGAAGTTCATTCGCCTCGCTCTCAAAGGAAACCCGAATGTCCTCGAGTGCCTGTATTCTCCGCTGATTGAGCGCTGCACGCCCCTTGCCCGGCAACTGATCGAAATGCGCTCAGTCTTCTTGTCGCGTCACATTCACCGCACCTACAATTCCTATGTCCTGTCGCAGTTCAAAAAACTCGAACAAGATCTGAGGAATCACCAAGCGCCTCGATGGAAGCACGTCATGCATTTGATTCGGTTGCTGCTGTCAGGCATCGCCGTGTTGCGGGACGGTTTTGTGCCGCTTCGCGTGGATCAACATCGCGACCGCCTGCTTGCGATCCGCAACGGTGAGATCCCTTGGGAGCAAGTGGAATCATGGCGCCTGGAACTGCATCGTCAATTGGAAGATGCACTCGACACCAGCTTGCTGCCGGAGCATCCAGACTTCGAAAACGCGAACGCCTTCCTGATTCATGCCCGCCGCCATGCGGCCTCCGCTGGTTATGAAGCCGGGTTCGCCCAGGCTCCGGAAATCTCTTGATGAACCACGATCTCCTTCGCGCTGAAATCGTGCGGCACCCCTACCCGCTTCTGTTTGCCACGGTAAGCGGAGCTCACCTCTACGGCTTCCCATCCCCCGATTCCGATTACGATTTGAGGGGAGCTCACGTCTTGCCCGTTGATGAATCGATCGGGCTGCTGCCCAGACAGGACACCGTTCAAGTGGAGGGCATGCGCGGCTCAATAGAATTGGATATCGTCACCCACGACATTTTGAAGTTCTTCGTCATGCTGCTCAAGCGTAACGGCTATGTACTGGAACAGCTGTACTCACCACTCATCGTGCAAACAAACCCTTGGCATGACGAACTCAAACACATCGCCCGCGGCTGTATCACTCGTAATCATAGCTATCACTATCTCGGTTTCGCGCAAACGCAATGGACCTTGTTCTCCAAGGAAGATTCCCCCCGGATCAAGCCTCTGCTTTATGTCTATCGAGTGCTTCTCACTGGAATCCATCTGATGAGAACGGGGCTTGTGGAGGCGAACCTCGTCACACTCAATGATGAGTACCGCCTACCGTACGTCGCCGAACTCGTTCAGCAAAAAGTAACGGGCGCTGAGAAAAGCACATTGCAAATGCCGGAAGTCGATTTTCACCACGGCGAGTATCAAAGGCTTGCGGCAGAGCTCTCCACCGCTGCATCCGAATCAAGCCTGCCAGAAGCACCCAACTGCCAGGAGATGCTGAATGATCTTCTAGTTCGAGTGCGTCGGAGTGCCTAAGCCATTGACGCAAAATCCAAAATCTTTATCTCCCCTCCCCTCAATCACTTTCCCCCCATCCCCGCCATCTCCCGTTCCCCCCCATGCCACGCTCTCCCCCGTGGGAGTCCTCTCCCCACCCAAAACCAATTTCACTGGAGCAACACCATGGCTCACGCCCAACCCATCACCCTTCCCGATCTCCCCGCTCAACTCCTCGACGAGCAACCGCACGAACGAACCCAATTCCTCGCCCTCCGCCAGCGCCTC
>JAINDK010000011.1 GCA_019931185.1 Bryobacter sp. CoA8 C33 | reverse complement strand
TCGAAAAGCGGCCTCACGAGTTGAAAATTCTTGGCCCACAAACGGCCCAGAATCGATCGGCAGCGGGCTGGCAATGGTTTGCTGACCCCCGTGAAAGGGTTGAAATCGGCAAGAGGGGATTTTTTCAACAGGCTCCTAGGACGAACAACTCATGGTTTCTCTTGTCACCGTATTGTTAATCGGCCCCGAGGATGCCTGTCCATCCGCCGTGGAATTCCTGCGGAAGTCCATACCCGCACGGATCGAGACCGCGAGGACGCCAGCCGAGGCTGTTTCGAGTTTGCTGCGCCGGTCCTGGCCCCTGGTCGTGCTCTATTTGGGGCCTACCATAACGGAGTCCCTTGAGCTTGCCCGCACACTTTCCGGAATCGGCTCGCCCGGACCGCGTTGGGGGCTACTGCCCTATGGACTGGGCCGCAACGATCAGAACGAGGCAGCGAAACTGGCGCGATCGATCGGCCTGGACCGGGTCCTGCCGGCCTCGGCAAAGGGTGTCGAATGGCAGGCGGCCTTGGCTTCGCTTGGACCGCTGGCCTTCGCGCAATTCGATGAAGGCGCGTTGATTGAACGCTTGCTCGGTAACGAGCAACTCGCCCGCCTGGTCGTAAACGCCTTCCTGCTCGATGTTCCCGCTCAATTGCTGCTGCTCGAACAAGCCCTCGATGCCGGCGACATCGCAAGCTCAGCTCGGGCCGCCCACTCGATTCGAGGCGCGGCGGCCAATGCCGGCTCCGATTCCCTCGTTCCGATTGCCCGCCAGATCGAGCAAGCTTTGAACAACGGCGATATAGTCTTCGGCAAGGAGTTATTGCCCGAACTTGCTGGCAGATTCTTATCCCTGCGTCCCCGTCTCGAACGGTTCTGTTCCTGAAATCTTACTTCGTATCGAGCAGGTAAAGCGGTGTCGCGCCCTGCATCGTCGAAAATCCACCCTCGGCACTGCTGAGATGGGCCGTGGCGGTTTTGATCTCGCCCAGCATCGCGTGCGGATGCACTTGAACCTGCATGTCACGGTATTCCATCGAACCATAAAACAAGACGGGGAATCGACTGGTTTCCGCGCCGATCCGCTGCTGCACAACGTAGCGTTCGCGCAGTGCTTGCTTAATCGCCCGGTCCCAGGCGCTCTGCTCGGTAGAGGGTCCGTCATATGCAGGCAAAGTTCCCGTCGAGTCGTTTGGCAACAGAACCAGTTCATCCTTGTGCGCGGAAATGTATTCCATCAAGTCAATCCGCTCCGGCCCGCGCTGCGTGCGCCCCGCGGCGACCGTCCGCGTCCAGGGAACCAACGCCGAGATCGCTTTTCGTTCCGCCGGCGGGAATCCGGCCGTGATGGTCTCGTCTGTCAGCAGACAGAACATCGTCGGCTTTTGCGCGAGTTCGGCGCGAAACGAATTCACCACACACACCTTTCCATCCCGGTAAGCCTTCACCAAAGGGTGGGTGAGGTCAAAGCGAAGCAGGAACTCTTGCAGCGAGGCAGCGCGAAACAGCAGGTCAATCCGGTAGTCGCCTTTGCTCAGCATGCCGTTGCGGTAATCCAGTTGCTCGGGGTTCACCAATTCCGTCTGGTAGCCATGCTTGCGAAGCAACTCGCACAGAACGAGATATTCGGCGCTATCGATCGTCTGAAAAGGCTGCTTGAACTCGAGAATCGCCATCTGCGGCTGCCGCTTGCCGCCATAGGCTTTGTAGGCCTTCAATAAGGCCGAAAGTAGCAGTTTGGTCCCGCCCAGTTTCGTCAACGCATGCTTCTTGCGAAATTCCCGAACTGGCCCCGCGTCAAAAAACATTTCCGAAAGCATCTCCCCATAGGCGAGTCCAGCAGCCGACGTGGATTGCATGCCGCCAATGCGCGGCGGCGCCTGCCCGATCACAGCGTTCATCAGACAACTGACATGAGGAAAAGAATAGCCAGGGTTGATGCTGGCGAGCATCCGCTCGGCTGGAAGCAATTCCCATCTCTGCAGCAGCGCCGGCTGAGACAGCGCCAGCGACTCCAACCGATCGATCGCACCCAGCAACAATTGGCCGTTCTTGGTCAGCACTTCAAACTGTTTTTGCGTAAGAAAATGTGGTCGCAGAAATGGACTAGCCAAACGGACCCCTAACACCATCCCATGCGACTTCATTTTTTCTGTAAGCGCATCGGTCCATTCCAAATTATTGTGGGGAGCGGATTCAAGGATTTTTTGGTAGCGGACGATTGCATCATCCACAATCTTTTGGGCCATCGGAATGAACTTTGACTTCAGTATGGCATAACGTAGGCCACCTTCCAAGTGTAAGTACAATTTACTTGTGCGGTAAGCTATTGAAAGACTTGGACTTGCTCAGCATCAATCAGTAGCCCGGCAAGACTGTTTCCCCAGGTGAGGCACTTTCCTGCCAATTCAGAAAATCGCAAATCGGCCAATTCTTTTCATTTCAATCAGATATGAATAATTCTTGGTTCATTTTCGAAACAGACTCGATCAGCCCCGCAAGTTCACTTGCCGCCAGCGGGACCACTGCCCATTGTGCCTCTATTGCGCCAGATAGAACTGCACTCGTACCACGGCAGCTTGCTCAACGGGCCGACCGGCACGCCGCGCGGGACGGAATTCAATACGCGCCGCCGCACTCGCCGCATTTTCGTCCAGTCCGTACCCTAAGCCCTGAACAATTCCCAAAACTTTTAGTTTCCCATCACTTCCAAAAAGAATCCGAAGAGATACTTCACCTTCAATTCCCAGTCTTCGTGCCGCCTCCGTGTACGTTGGCTTCGGTTTCGTCAAAATCTCGACTGGCTCGAAGCCACCCTCCTCCACCCGACGGCGGCTCGGTACTGGCTCTCTGCTGAGCCGTACGTCGAAGCCAGCCTCCGCTGTAACTGGACTCGCCGCAGCCTTGGCCGGCACCCTTGCTGGCTGTTCAAATTCAATACTTGTAATCATTTCCCGCCGATTTCTCGAAACTGCTTGATTTCTTGTCGGATCGAGCGCACCCACTTGCACCGAGTCCGTCCGGCGGGTGGCCATCTGGGTTCTCGCCAGATCGAAATCGGGTTGCGTCAGTTCGCTGGACCTTGCAAAATTTGGTTTTGCGGCGGTCTTGGCATCGGCAAAGCTGCCCAATACCGGCTGGGGCCGGACCAGAGCGGGCACGGCGGCAGGAATTGGAGCGCGAACCGGCGGCACAGGCGCCGTTGCCAAAACCGGTGGCGCAGGCATGGCCGAGGGCTCGGGCGTCGCAGGCTCGGGCGTCGCAGGCTCGGGCATCGCAGGCTCGGGCATCGCAGGCTCGGGCATCGCAGGCTCGGGCATCGCAGGCTCGGGCCGCCCCGCGGGAAGTGGACCTTTGCGGATTCGCCGCGGCGCAGCTAGAGCTTCGGGCGCGGACAGCGCCTGAACGGGCTGTGGATCGGGAAGCCGGACCAGTACCATTTGCCGGCTTGTGTGCCTGCTGGCAGGCTGCCAAGCCGTCGGACCCAGCGTCAGTACCAACACGACAAAACTCAGGTTGACGCTGAAACCTAAAAGCAGGCGCTGGATAGCGGAGCCCGGCTCGGGCGGCGTCAAGATAGGGAACAAAGGTGCTTCCGTCATGGTTTCGCGCCGGTCCGGGGCAGCCGGGTTAGTCTCAGGTTCACCGGGGCAATCTCAAAAGGCATCTTTTCCCGGGCGGAGAGCAAGGCCAAGGCCTTCGTTTTCATCATGTAGGTCTGGTTGGCCCAAGGCTCCAGACGAATTCGCGAGCCCAGCGGCAGAGCGGCAATCTGCTCCAACTTCGTGTCTTCCATGGGGGGGGCTTTTTCAAGCAGTTCAACGAACTCGGGCGTCTTCAAGTACATCGAAAGGTCATTGCCCAGCGTGGCCTGAATCAACCGCGGCAGCACCGGGCTGCGCTGCTGCAGCGCTTTCAGGAATAGCCCCGCGCCTGCCAGTTTGTCCTTGTAGGGCGAGCGGGCCAGCAGGAGCGAAGCCTTTTTCATCGCACTGGCCACTTCCTCCGGCGTCCGGCTGAAGCGAAAACGCTCGAGCACTGCTTCGTCGCCCACCATCGTGCGGTCATTGAAGGCATATTCGGTCCGCGTCGGATGCGCCAGCGCGATATGAGCTAATTCCATGGCGAGCGTCAGCGCCAGACTCGCCTCATCGGGCAAAACATCCACCAGGCCACGGCTGATCACCACCGTTTGCCCGATCGTGAACGTCTCAAGCGGCGTCGTCAGCAAAAGCCGGCATCGTGCCTCGACATCCAGCTCGCTGGTCACAATCAGATTGTTCAGAACCGTATTGAGAACCCGGTCCACCTCCCCGGCAGGAGCCAGCAGCCCAATCCGCTCGAGACGGTCGATCACGTTCATCTCCGCTTCCCGCTCCCATCGCCGCTGGCTCTCCAGTGGCGAGAGCTCTCCTTTTTCGGCGCTGTCCTTGAGCTCAGCGTCTGACTCAACCAGCAACGATGTCAACTCATCCAGTTTCTTCCGCGTTTGCGAATCATAGCTCCAAATCCTCGTTTGACCCTTAAATCGCGCTCCGCCGCGATTGTTCCCTTCCTCTTGCACGGTGTCTTCAATATAAGTCGTCGCGGGAATCCATAATCCGGGTGCCGCCTGCAACCGCCAACTGTCGAAATGAAAATACACGCCGTCCGCGCTGCGGTGAGTGTAGGTGCCGTTCAGGCGAACAATACATGCCTCCTGATCTTCCACCCAAATGCGACCCACGAACTTGCCCGCCTGTTCCCGATTGCGGGGTCCGATGTCAAAAACCAGACAGCGCACTTCCCCCAGAAATTCCCGCCGCACAAAGTCAAATTGGTAAGTCTGCCGGTTGAAATCACGCGCGTCGATCAGCGCCATCTGGGCAAACCCCACCGGAAGAAAAGTGAGTTTTTCCGGTGTAACGGCTACCGTTTCTTCCCCCTTCTTGAAAAAAGGCAGCCGCAGCTTCGCGCGTGGCTCCAACTTCTTGGCCGGCGCGGGCGCTTCCTCGCTCCGCTTCACGAAAGAAACATAATCGACCGATTCCACCAGCTTCAGCCGGCCGAGAAAGTAATGATCGCGAACCTCCGCGATCCCCTCTTCCTGAATGTAGGTCTCTACAATCGGGCTGCGCTCCCCCAACTCGCGCATCATCCGCTCCTCGCTCGCCATCACCCGCTCGAGCAGCCGCTCCACGGCTGACTCCGCACTTTGCTTCTCCTCGCCCGCAGCCGCCCGCACCGCGATCGGCATACCCAATATTCCCAGCGGCCATCGGGCTAGCCATTCCCGCCGGTCCAATCCTTCTCTGCCCATACCCTGCGGTTGACCACAGGGGGTATTCCTCGATTGAGACATCGATTGATTTCGCTTTCTTTCCGAGCCCGCTGGCAGTGGCCCGGCCTGCTCCCGACGGCAACGGCGGCCGCGGCGGAGCCAAAAGTCTGAGCCGGCCAGGTTCCCGCCATCGCCTTCCGCTCATCAGTCATATCGGCGCTCCAGGACAAAGCGAGAGAAATCATTCCCCGGTAAGGCACCTTACACTACGTCAATTTACTGACCGTGCCCCCTTCCTCTCCCGGATCGGCTCTCGCTTTGTTCGAGTACGTCTTCCTACCCGATGATACCGGCACGCCGCGGGCTCTCGTCCTGCTGCACGGAGGAACCGGAAACCAAAACGATGTTCTCCCCCTTGTCTGCCAATTCAACGCTCGCGCCACCTCGTTGCCCCTCCGTGCCCCGCGGCCAAACAATATGGCCCGATCCCGATCCTTCCTTTCTGTTGGATGACTCCAACGGCGCCACCATGGCCGCCGCCTGCCTCTTGTTGTTTCCTCGGTTCTTCTCCGGCTGTATTCTGTTGCGCCCGCTTCTTCCCCTTCGACCGCGCAGGCCCAAGCCAAGGGGGGGAAAACGCGTTTGCATCGGCGGCCCGGAATACAATCGCCAGGCTCCGCTCAAGCACGCTGAAGTTACTGCCTCCTCGATTCGCCCCTGCTGGCACGGACACGGCCTGGCAGGTCTCCCGTGTCGGTCATGTCATCCGTGCCGGGGAGTTAGCCGCCGCGCGCCCCGCGATCAAGGCCGGCGCCGCCCCCGAATCTGCTCCAAACGTCCTTTGAGATCCGCCTTCAGCCGCGCCTGCCCCGGGTCGCCGGCCAGGTTCTTGCGCTCCCGCGGGTCTCGCCGGTAGTCGTACAACTCCTCCCCTTCGCGCCCCTCGTCCCAATAGGTGTAACGGAAGCGGTCCGTGCGCAAGGAATAACCCATCACCTTCTGCCTCTGTACTTGGGTCAGCGCTGGACGGTCCCAGTCCCGCTGGGGATTCGCGAGCAGCGGCGCCAAGCTCACCCCGTGCAGGCCCTCCGGCACACCTTTCAGCCCCGCTAACTCCGCCGCCGTCGGGTACAAGTCGAGAAATTCCACCACCCTCTTGCAACTCCTTGCCCGCACCGTCACGCCCGCCCCGGCGATCAGCAACGGACTGCGCGCCGCGTTTTCAAATACCGTCTGCTTCATCCACTGCCCATGCTCGCCAAGATGATAGCCGTGATCGCTCCAGAAGAAAATCGCCGTCGCCGGCATTAGTCCCATCCGCTCCAGCCCATCGAGCAGCCGGCCAACGTTCGCGTCCAGAAACAGGATCGAGGCATAATAGGCCCGCATCACCTCAAGCCGCTGCTTCTCGCTCAAGCCCCAGTGCGCCGGCCGCGTGTAGTAAGCCCATTTCGGCGCAATCTCCATCTCCCATTGCTCGAAGGGAACCAGCTTCACCTGCTCGAGCGGCACCTGATCAAAATACTTGGCCGGAGCAATGTAGGGGCAGTGCGGACGGTAAAAGCCCGCGCCGATAAACCAGGGATTGCCGCGCTGACTCTCGATCATCGCCAGCGTCTCCAGCGCCACCTTACCATCCGTGTGCGCCCGATCCTCCTCTGGGGAGGCATAAAACGACAGAGAACTACCAAGGCCCCGCCCCGGTGTGTAGTTGGTTAACTTCGCTTCCTCTTGCTTGTCAATCCCCTTCGGATTCACACGCGCATTCCACGACGCAGCGTCATCCAGTCCGTCGGTGCCAATCTGCCCGGGGTTGCCGTAGTGATACAGCTTGCCCACCCGGCCCGCGAAGTATCCATTGCGTTGAAACAGCTGCGGCAGCGTCACCGCATCGGGCACGGTTTCGCGAAAATGTTTTCGCAGATCGTAAACCCCCGTGCGGTCCGGCGCCAGTCCCGTCAGCAACGACGTCCGCGAAGGGCTGCACAGGGGAAACTGGCAATAAGCCCGGTCAAAGCGCACCCCCGCCCGCGCAATACGGTCCAGGTTGGGCGTCGGCACGATCCTTTGCCCGTAAGTGCTGAAACAATGGTTCAAATCATCCGACGCGATAAACAGCACATTGCGCGGCCCGGCCGCCCGGGCCATCCCCGCTGCGCCAGCGGCCAGGAATTCTCTTCTTGTCCAAGCCAATTCCCACCTCTCCTTCACCGGCAGCCTGCCGGGCCCGTTTGCCTCTCTCCCGGCCGGCCCCTTCTCACCAGTATGCATCGGCCACGAACTGCCGTCCGCGCCCCCGCTTGTTACCCTAAATCCATGCCGATTGAGACGATCCATTCCGTCTGCGCCTTGGATTGCCCGGATGCCTGTTCCCTATTGGTACAGGTCGACACGAGCACTTCGCGCGCCAGCAAACTGCGCGGCAACCCCGATCATCCCGTGACCCGCGGCTTCCTCTGCGGCAAGGTAGCCCGCTATCTCGAACGCGAATATCATCCCGATCGTCTGCTCTATCCCCTCTTGCGCACCGGGCCCAAGGGCAGCGGCCAATTCCGCCGCATCTCCTGGCCGGAAGCCATTTCCCGGATCGCCGGCCGGCTCGGCGCCATTGCCGCCACCTCCGGCGCGGAAAGCATTCTCCCTTATTCTTATGCAGGCACGATGGGCCTGCTCAACGGCGCGGGCATGGACCGCCGCTTCTTCCACCGCCTGGGCGCAAGCCGCCTTGATCGCACCATTTGCGCCTCGGCCGGCGGCGCCGCGCTGACGGCCTCCATGAACGCGCGTCTCGGCACCGAGCCCGAGCAATTCTCCCAATCCCGCCTGATTCTCGCCTGGGGCGCCAATGTCCTCACCACAAACGTGCATCTTTGGCCCTTCCTCGTCGAGGCCCGCCGCCAAGGCGCCCGCCTCATCGTCATCGATCCCATTCGCACCCGCACCGCCTCCCTGGCCGACCAGCATATCCCTCTGCATCCCGGCTCCGACCTCGCCCTCGCCCTCGCCCTCGCTCACGTCATCTTTCGCGACGGCCTCGAAGACCACGACTACTGCCGCCACATACACGATCTCGACGAATACCGCGAGACGTCTGCCGCGATGCCGCCCAGCCGCGCCGCCGCGCTCACCGGCGTGCCCGAGGCCGTCATCGAAGATCTCGCCCGCAGCTATGCCACCACCCGCCCCGCTGTGATCCGCGTCAACTACGGCGTGCAGCGCTCGGACCGTGGCGGCCGCGCCGTGCAGGCCATCGCTTCCCTGGCCGCCCTCACCGGCCAGTTTCGCCACATCGGCGGCGGTATCCAGCTCAGCACCTCCGGCGGCTTTGCCTTTGATCGCGCCGCTCTCGAGCGGCCCGACCTCCAGCCCCATCCCACCCGTTTGGTCAACATGACCGAGCTCGGCCACGCCCTCACCGCCCTCGATGGCCCGCCCGTTCAGGCCCTGGTCAATTACAACTCCAATCCCGCCGCCGTCGCCCCGGACCAAACCCTCGTCCACCGCGGCCTCGCGCGCGAAGACCTCTTCACCGTCGTGCTCGAACACTTCATGACCGACACCGCCCTCCGCGCCGACATCATCCTCCCCGCTACAACCTTTCTCGAGCACACCGACCTGTATTATGCCTACGGCCACTACTACCTCCAGTTGGCCCGCCCAGCCCTGCCCGCCCCGGGCGAAACCAAATCGAATGTCGAGATCTTCCGTCTGCTCGCCGCCGCCCTGGGCTTTCACGACTCCTGTTTCGCCGACAGCGAAGACGACATGATCCGCCAGGCGCTCGACTCCGGCTCTCCCTACCTCGCCGGCATCACCCTCGAGCGCCTCGATGCCGAACACTTCGTCCGTCTCAATCTCGGCGCCCCGCGCGGGGAATTCCTCCCCTTCCGCGACGGAGCTTTTCCCACCGAACACGGACGCTTCGTCACCGGCGGCCGCGCTCTCGCCTACACCCCCCCGGTCGAATCCCGCTTCGGGGCTGCCAAGGGGCCCTACAAACTGGAGCTCATCTCCTGGAAGAATCATGACTCCATGAATTCCACCTTCGGCAATCGCACGGACGTCGATGCCGATACCGCCATCGCGATCCTTCATCCCGAGGATGCAGCAGCCCGCTCCATTGCCGGTCAAGCCCGCATCCGTCTGTTTAATGACCGTGGTTCCTTTACCGCGACGGCCCGTCTCGACGCCGCTCATGTTCAGCCAGGCGTCGTCTGCGTGCCGAGCCTTCGCTGGCCGTTGCTCTCGGCCGAAGGCAAGGGAGTCAATGTTCTGACTTCGCAGCGGCTCACGGACCTCGGTGAAGGCGCTACATTTTATTCCTGTCTGATCGAGGTCGAACCATGCTGAAATGCATTCCGCTCTTGCTTCTTGTTCTGGTCTCCTGCCGTCCCAACCGCGATCTGTCCCAGTACACGGTCGAAGACAAGGATTCCAACCTGACCGCTCACATCCGTACCGCCAACCCCAAGCATGCCGCGCAGTTACTGACCGGCTTCCATCAGATTGAACAGGAGGGATGGCGCTGGGCGGCGGCCCGCTTTAGCGTCCAGCTCAAGGCTCCCTTCGGCAGCCCTAAACTTGGCGCCACGCTCACCCTGCGCGGCAACTTCCCCGATCTCGTCCATGCCCGTACCGGCCCCGTTCGTATCACTGCCCGTTTGAATGAGTTCGATCTGCCCCCCTACACGATTCAGAAGCCAGGTGATTTCGCCTACTCCGCCGACGTTCCCGCACAGGCCTTCGCCGCCGACCGCATTGTCGCCACCTTCGCCACCGACAAATCCATCCCCCCCAACACCTTTCCCGGTGACGGCCGCGAACTGGCCCTCATCCTCGCCACGATCTCTCTGGATACCAAACAATGACCACTGTACTCACGCTTGCTCTCCTCGCCCAACAGATCCTCGTCGCCCCCAATCAGAGCGTCTGGGTAACCGACGCCATGAAGGCCGCCCGCAATCTCGAAGCCTCCACGCGCCGCTCGCCGAAGAATCTGCTCACCCTGGCCGAAACCAGTTCCTGGCGCGAAACCGGTACCTATGACGAGATCCTCAATCTCTATCTCAAACTCGCCGCCGCGTCCCCCTATGGCCGCATGGTCGACATCGGCGCCAGCCCCCAGGGCCGCCGCATGTACCTCTTTGTTGCCTCCAAGGACAAAGCCTTCGATGCCGCCGCCGCCCGCAAAACCGGCAAGCCCATCGTCTTCTTTCAAAACGCCATCCACCCCGGCGAGAACGGCGGCAAGGACGCTGCCCTCATGCTGCTGCGCGACATCCTCGTTACCCGCCACTACGAGTCGCTGCTCGATCATGCCATCATCGTCTCCCTGCCTGCCTTTAACGTCGATGGCCTCGACAACCGCTCCCCCTACCATCGGATCAACGAGCAGGGACCCAACGAAATGGGCTTCCGTGTCACCGCCCAGCGCTACAACCTCAACCGCGACTACATGAAGGCCGACTCCCCCGAGATGCAGAACTGGTTGAAGGCCTTCCACAAATGGAGCCCCGATCTCTTTATCGACAACCATGTCACCGATGGCCAGGACCTCCAGGCCGACACGACCATCGTCATCCATGACGGCATCGACGTCCATCCCGCCGTTGCCTCCTGGGTCGGGCAGAAATGGCTGCCGGCCCTCTGGTCCGGCATGGAGGCCGAAGGCCACTCAATGGGTTGGTACGTTGGCGGCCCCATCCGCCCCGGCCTGCCCTTTACGATGCTGCCCATGAGCCCACGCTTCGGCAACGGCTATGCCGCCGTGCGCAACCGCGCCAGCCTGCTTGTCGAAACCCACTCGCTCAAGCCCTTCGCCGTGCGCGCCTGGGCTCACTATGACATCATGCTCGAATCCTTGAAGGTAATCGCCGCCTCCGGCCGTGACCTTCGTGCCGCCACCGAAGCCGCCGACCGCGAGACCCTCCAACCCGGTTCCCGCCTCGCCCTCGATTACCAGCCCGCCAAGGAGGGCGTCCCCTACACGGCCCGCCTGCTCGAGACGGAAACCTACCAGGGCTCGGCCCTCGGCGGCCCGGTTCTGCGTTATCTCCCCAAGCCCCGCAATCTCGAGGTCACGCTGATTCGCAAAGCTTTACCCCGCACCGAAATCACCGTTCCCCGCGGCTATTACGTCCCCAAGGAGTGGACTCCCATCCTCGATCTCCTACGCCTGCACGGTGTCCGCACCCAGGCCGTCACCACGCCTACCCGCACCAGCGTCGAAGTTACCCGCTTTGAAAACGTCACCTTCCCCAACCAACCGTTCGAAGGCCGTTTTCTCCCCAACTTCGAGACTCGCACGACACGCGAGCTGCGCGATATCCATGCCAATTACCTCTTCGTGCCCGCCAACCAGCCGCTCGGTAAACTCGCCATAAATTTGCTCGAAGCCGCCGCGCCGGACTCCGTTGTGCGCTGGGGCTTGCTCAACAACATCTTCGAGCAGAAAGAATACGCCTCCGACTACATCTTCGAGCCGCTGGCGGAAAAAATGCTCGCTGCCGACCCGAAGCTCAAAGCCGACTTTGATGCCGCCCTTGCCGCGGACGCTGCCCTCAAAGCCAACCCGCGCGCACGTCTTTTCTGGCTCTACAAGCGCAGCCCCTTCTATGAGCGCGATAAAGATTTTTATCCGGTTTTGCGAGCCGTCGACTAAGGCCGTACGCCTTAGTTCGGCGAACCGCCGCCGCCACTCGTCCCACCACCGCCGCCACGCGCCCCACCCCCGCCGCTTACACCCGCCGCCCGCTCTCCCCCCGCCACCGGGGCTGAGACCGTTGCGCCCGCGCTTCCGCCTCCGCTATAGCCTGTCGGCGACCGCATTACTGTCGTGTTATAACCCAAGCCGGGGTTGAAGCCAACCTGGCTCCGGCTGCCGCTGAAGGAATCCGACGAGGACGGCATTGCATATACCGGCGGATTGTAAACCGCGATCACCGTAACCGGCGAAAAGAATGTGTAGCCAAAGGGCGAAAGAAATCCCCGTCCCATCGGTACGTACGTCATCATTCCGTAAAAGCTGTTGTAAAACCAGCCGCTCATCCCCAAACGCTGGTTACTCGCCAGACCATTCGAAACGGTGCGCGCCGAATGGATATTGGCGAGCGCGAGCGTCTGGGCCCGCTGGTCGGCCCATTGCACCAGCTCATCCGTATTCTGCTTCTTGTCAAACCGGGCCACCGCGAGTTCCCCGGCAATAACCAGGCTCCGGCCCTCGGTAACCCGCACCAGGTTGTCCTGCGAATTCACCGCCACCTCGCCTATATACACCTTCACCACCGGCCCTGCCATCTCCAGCCGGTAAAGCCCTGGCTTCCGCACAGAAACTTTGCTCTGCCCGATCTCCAACTCGAGCGAGGCGAGTTTTCCCATCTCGAGCACTTCCACTAGTGCCGTACCCGCGAGCAGCGTCAGCCGCGTCGCCAGAATCGCGTTCGACTCCATCCGCACCGCACTGTTTTCCGCCAGCCGCAAAAAACTCCCCGGCGCCAGCAGCAATTCCGCCCGGCCTTCCCCGGTCCGCAAAACTTCCCGATCTTTCAGTTCCGGAAACTTGCTTGGCTTCATCACCTGTGCCTGATCGTTGATCTGGACGTCACCCTCGATGTAATGAAGCACGCCCGCCTTGGCGCTGATCACACTCTGCGCCGATGCCACAACACCCGTCGCGAACAGGGCAATCATAAATGGTTTCATGGACATCTCCTTGGCCTAACCCTAGCGGGATTCGTTTCTGGTGTCAAGGACGCGGCAACCGTTGTTCCGGTTTCGTCTTTGCCGAGGCGCCCTAGAGCTTGCGTTCCGCCTCGCCCAGGAAAACTTGCCGCGGCCGGCTGATCTTGGTATCCCCATCCTTACACTGCTCTTCCCAGTGCGCCAGCCAACCCGCCGTACGCGGAATGGCGAACAACACCGTGAACATCTCCGGGCGGAAACCCATCGCCTCGTAGATGATCCCCGAGTAAAAATCCACGTTCGGATACAGCCGCCGCTTCACGAAATACTCATCGCTCAGCGCGATCTTTTCGATTTCCCGGGCGATATCAACCTTCGGGTTCTTGCCCGTTACGGCAAACACGCTGTCAGCCGTCTCCTTGATCACCTTGGCCCGCGGGTCGTAATTCTTATAAACGCGGTGGCCAAAACCCATCAGCTTCCGCTCGCCCTTCTTCACGCTCTCCATGAAGGCCGGGATATGGTCCGGTGTGCCGATCTCATCGATCATCCGCAGCACTTCTTCATTCGCACCCCCATGCAGCGGCCCGCTTAACGCCGCCGCCGCTCCCGCCATGCTCAGAAATGGATCCGCTTGCGACGAGCCGATCACCCGCATCGTCGAGGTCGAGCAGTTCTGCTCATGATCGGCATGCAGTATGAATAGAATGTCGAGCGCCCGCGCCAGCACCGCGTTGGCCTGAAACTTCGGCTCCGCCATCTTCCACAGCATGTTCATGAAATTCGCCGTGTAGCTCAGATCGTTGTCCGGATACACGAACGGCAGCCCGTTCGTGTGCCGGTAGGCATAGGCGGCAATCGTCGGCATCTTGGCAATCAGCCGGATCGCCATCAGTTCCCGCACCTGCGGGTCATCCACTTGCCGCGCATCCGGATAAAAAGTCGAAAGCCCCGCGATCGAGCTCACCAGCATGCTCATCGGATGGGCATCATAGCGGAAGCCCTCCATGAACTTCTTCATGTTCTCGTGGATGAACGTGTGCTTCGCCACCCGCGCCGTAAACGTCGCCAGTTGCCCCGCATCCGGCAACTCCCCGTACAGCAGCAGGTAAGCACACTCGAGAAATGTAGTCTTCTCCGCCAATTGTTCGATCGGGTAGCCCCGATAGCGCAATATCCCCGCATCGCCGTCAATAAAAGTCACCTTGCTCTCACAGGCGGCCGTATTCAAAAAAGCGGGGTCATAGGACATGACCCCGAAATCTTTTTCATCTGCTTTGATCTGCCGCAGGTCCATCGCGCGGATGTTGCCGTGCTTCAACGGCAACTCATATGACTTGCCGGTTCGGTTGTCGGTAATGGAAAGGCTTTCGTTCCCCATGCTAAAGGTGTGCTCATTAAAATTATCAACCTTTTTCTTCTCCCCGGGAAACAACCCCGCGGAAATTGTTTTTTGCCGCGGCGTAACGGCCAGGATTCTGTTTCGTCCGTGTTAGAGTAGGCATCAATTGGGTGATGGTATTCAACCGTAATCTCCGCGCGCTGATCGTCGTGATTCTGCTTGCTGGAGCTTGTCTCGCCTTCCAGCGCCGCGGCCGATTGCCCTTCCTCGACGACGAAGACGAGCCTGAGCCCTACCCCGCCGACGCTGGAGAAAAGACCGAATGGGTCTTTGCCCGCCTCCGCTACAATTCCTACCGCCAGGGTGCCGGCATGTGGGGCGTCCGCGGCAGTTGGTCCACCGACTACCCGAAAGCAGAACGCCATTTCGCCCAGGGCATCCGCCGCCTTTCCCGCGTCCATGTCCGCAGTGTCGAGGAAGTTGTCGATCTCGATACCGACAAGATTTTCGATTACCCCTGGATCTATGGTGTCGAAGTAGGCCACTGGGACCTGTCCGACTCCCAGGCCGCGAAGCTCCGCGAATACCTCACTCGCGGCGGCTTCCTCATGGTCGACGACTTCCATGGCTCGATCGAATGGGAAATCTTCATGCGCTCGATGAGCCGCGTCTTCCCCGACCGTCCCGTTGTCGACATCCCCAACAAAGACGCCATCTTCCACATGCTTTTCGATTTGGATAACCGCGTTCAGATTCCTGGCATCGTCATGTTCTACACCGGGCAAACCTATGAGCAGGATGGCGTCACCGAAAAATGGGGAGGCATTTATGACGAAAAGGGCCGCATCATGGTCGCCATGTGCCACAACATGGATCTCGGTGATGCCTGGGAACATGCCGACATGCCACAGTATCCCGAGCGCTACACGAGCATGGCCTACCGCATCGGTTTGAACTACATCATCTACAGCATGACTCACTAGAACGGCATCCAAACAAACAAAGGCGCGAATGTTCGAAGCGTTATTCCTTTACCCATACCGGCTCTTCACCCGCGGCGAGTTCCTCTTCGCCTCCGGCTGGCCGGCCTGGGTTCTCCTCCTGCTGATGCTGATCGCCATCGCTGGCACTGGCTATTGGGTCTGGCGTCACCACGGCGGCAACTTCGCCGGCCGCCGCTGGATCGCCGTCGCCGCCCTGCAAGGCCTCGTGCTGGCCTTGCTGCTGTTTCTCCTTTGGCGGCCTGCCCTCCGCGTTACCGCTCTCAAACCCCAGCAAAATGTGATCGCCGTCGTCGTTGACGACTCCCGCAGTATGCAGCTCAAGCACGAGGACCTCCCCCGGCTCGAAGCAGCCCGGAAACTGCTCAGCGGCGGCTTGCTCGAAAAACTGCGCAACCGCTTTCAAGTCCGCGTCTACCGCGCTGGCAATTACCTCGAACGCATCCAAGGCCTCGACGCCCTCACCGGCGCTCAGCCCGCTACGCACCTCGGCCTGTCGATGAAGCAAATGATGGAGGAGTCCGCCAGCTTGCCCATCGGCGCCGTTGTGCTGCTCACCGACGGCAGCGATAACTCCGGTGGGCTCGAAGCCGATACTCTGTCCGAGATTCGCCGCCGCAAGATTCCCATTCACAGCGTTGGCTTCGGGGCAGAAAAGCTCGCCCGCGACCTCGAAGTTCTCGATCTCGATGTCCCCCAACGCGCTCTCTCCGATAGCCGCATCGGCGCCGCCATAACGCTCCGCCACTTCGGCCTCAATGGCCAGAAAGCCAAGCTAGCCCTGCTTGCCGACGAGAAAATCGTCGCCTCCCGCGAGGTCATCCTCGGCGCCGAAGGCGTCCCCCAAACCGAGACTCTGCTCTTTAATGCCGGCCTGGCCGGAGCCCGCAACGTGCGCGCCTCCGTCGTCAAGCTCGAGGGCGAAGAAAACCCAAGCAACAACGCCCAGTCCCGGCTCATCAACGTCGAAAGCCTCAAGCCCCGCATCCTCTACATCGAAGGCGAGCCGAAATGGGACTTCAAGTTCATCCGCCGTGCCCTCGAGGGCGACCGGAATCTTCAACTCACCACCATGCTGCGCACGACGCAGAATAAGATCTACCGCCAGGGTGTTGAAGATCCCAAGGAACTCGAACAAGGCTTTCCCGGCAAGGAAGAAGAGCTATTCAAATTCTCCGGCCTCATCATCGGTGGTATCGAAGCCAGCTACTTCACCCCGCAACAACAGGCGATGATCCGCAATTTCGCCGATCGCCGCGGCGGCGGTGTGCTCTTCCTGGCGGGCCGCGGCGCCTTCGCCGACGGTGGCTGGGCGGCCTCCCCGGTGGCCGAAATGATTCCCGTTACCCTCGCCGACCGTAAAGGAACTTTCCATCGCGATCCCGCCACGGCCGAATTGACCGGCGCGGGCCGCGATAGCCTCATCGTCCGCATCGAAGAGGACGCCAAGAAGAATGAGGAGCGCTGGCGCAAGCTCCCCTACCTTGCCAATTATCAGGAGACCGGCCCGGCCAAGCCCGGCGCCACCGTTCTTGTCGATGCTTTGCCCACCAGCAAAGGCCGCCACCCGCTCTTTGTCACCCAGCGCTACGGCCGCGGCCGCGTCAGCGTTTTTGCCAGCTCCGGCACCTGGCGCTGGCAGATGCTGCAGGATGTCAAGGATCTCAGTCACGAGGTCTTCTGGCAACAGACTCTGCGCTGGCTCGTCACCGAAACCCCACCCCAGGTTAGCGCCACCCCTTCCAAACAATTGCTGCTCGACGACGGCCAGGTTGAGTTTCGCGCCGACGTGCGCGATCCCGCCTACAAGCCCCTCGCCGGGGCCACTGTCGAGGCTCGTATCCTCGGGCCCGGTGGCGCCGCCGCCATGCTGCCGCTCACCCCTGACTCGAGCCAAACCGGCCTCTTCACGGCTCGCTGGGATGCCCCCAAGTCCGGTAATTACGTCGTCGAGGTCCTCGCCCGCAACGGCAAGGAAGAGATGGGCCGCGACGTCTTCACCCTGTCGCGCCAGGACGGCATCGCTGAAAACTTCCATGCCGGGCAGAACCGCCAACTGCTCGAGGGCCTGAGCCGCCAAACCGGGGGCAACTATTACACCCCCGCCTCAGCCCAGGCTCTGCCGGATGACATCGCTTACTCCGAGGCCGGCATCACCACGCGGGAAACCAAGGATCTCTGGAACATGCCGGCCCTTCTGCTGGCGCTGTTTGGCGCCAAGGCCGCCGAATGGCTCCTGCGCCGGCGTTGGGGAGCTGTATAGACCAATGCGACGCTTTGCCCTGTTTTTCTTGCCCCTGCCACTGCTGGCCACCACCTGGTATGTCAATCTCGGTGGACTCGGTGGCCAGGAGGATTACGAATCCCGCTTCAAGGCCCAGATCGAGGAGCTCAACAAGCTCACTGCCGCCGCCCCGGGCGCCCGGGTCTTCAGCTTTGCCGGTCCCGCCCTCAGCAAAATCAAGGTGCGCGACGCCCTGGCTCAGATCGCCCGCGAAGCCAAGCCCGACGACACGCTCGTCCTCACCCTGATCGGCCACGGCACCTTCGATGGCTCTGACTATAAATTCAATATCCCCGGCCCCGACATCAGCGCCAAGGAACTCGCCCTCTGGCTTCTGCCCGTTCCCGCCAAGCGCCAACTCGTCGTCAACACCACCAGTGCGAGCGGCGCCAGCCTCGCCGACCTCCGCCAGGAGGGCCGCACCGTCATCACCGCCACCAAATCCGGCACCGAGAAACTCGCCACCGTTTTTGCCCGTTTCTGGCTCGAAGCCCTGCGCGACCCCCAGTCCGACGCCGACAAGAACGATATCGTGTCCGCCCTCGAGGCCTATCGCTACGCCGACACGAAAACCACCAAGTATTTCGAATCGAATCAGCGTCTGGCCAGCGAACACGCCCTGATTGCCGACACCAGCTCGAGCCAAGGCTGGCGCACCCCCGATTCCACCAAGGGCGAAGCGATGGTCGCCATGCGCATGCCCGTGCTGGTCTTCGGTTCCCTGCAAAACGCCGCGAAGTCCCCGGAAAAACAGACCCTGCTGCGCCAGCGCGAAGAACTCGAACAACGCATCGATAACCTCAAACTCCGCAAGGCTGCCATGCCCGCCGAACAATACCGCCTTGAGATGCGCAATCTTCTGCTCCAGGTCGCCCGCGTTCAGCAGGAGCTCGACAAGTGAGAAACGCGACTTTGCTCGGTGTTCTCACCATCGGCATTCTGCTCGCCCAGGCCCCGGCCCCCAAAAAGCGCATCGCCGTCAACTCCTACGATCACAAAAAGGCCCTCTCTTGCTGGGACCAGCGCCGCGCCGGCGATTCTGTCGCCGCCACCAAATGCTTTGTCGCCCTCCTGGCCGAGCCCTCTCCCGCCCTCACCGCCGAAGGCCATTGGGGCACCGGACGCTTCGCGGATGCCATGGCGGACTTCGAAAAAGCCCTCAAGCTCTATCCGGATGATCCTTTCGTCCGCATCCGTTTCGGCCTGCTCTTCGACGCTCGCTTCAACCGTGCCGAAGCCCTCAAGCTCATCAGCGAAGCCCTCGAGATCGACAAAACCAACCCCACCGGCATGCTCGCCCTGGCCCGCCTGCTCAGCCGCGGCTTTGACGCCAAGGCGATGGACCTTGCCAAGGCCGCCGCCGAAGCCGACCCCGGCCTCTACGAGGCCCGCGAGTTGATGGCCCAGCTAGCGCTGGAAAATTCCGACGAGGCCAAGGCCCGCGAGGAAGCCGAAAAAGCCCTCGCTATCGAACCCAAAGCCCTTCATGCCATGGCGACTCTCGGCGCCATCGAACTGCTCCAGAACAAGCCCACCCATTTCTTCGACCGCATCCTCGCCATCCAGCCCCAATACGGCGAAGCCTGGTTCTGGGCCGGGCATTACTTCATCCTCAACCGCCGCTATGAAGAGGCCATCGGCTACTTCCGCCGCGCCGTCGCCCTCAAGCCCGACCTCTGGATCGCCCGCGAACAACTCGGCATCAACCTCATGCGCATCGGCAAACCAGCCGAGGCCCGCGAACAACTCGAACTGGCCTACAACAACCAGCACCACTCAAACGAGGTCGTCAACAGCCTCCGCCTCATGGACTCCTACAAGAACTTCGAATCCTTCAAGTTCGAAGGCGGCGAGGTTCGACTTCATAAGAAGGAAGCCAATGTTCTGCGGCCCTACTTCGCTGAAGAAATTGCCCGCGCCCGCCGGACCTACGAAGCCAAATACAAGATGAAGCTCGATGCCGATCTCGAGGTCGAGGTCTATCCCGATCATGAAGACTTCGCCGTCCGCACCCTCGGCATGCCCGGCCTCGGCGCCACCGGCGTCAGCTTCGGCCCCGTCGTCGCCATGGATTCCCCTTCGGCCCGCAAAGGCGGCGATTACCACTGGGCCAGCACCCTCTGGCACGAATTGAGCCATAGCTACATCCTCGTCATGAGCAAGTTCCTCGTGCCCCGCTGGTTTACCGAAGGCATCAGCGTCCACGAAGAGACCCAGGTCAGCTCCGAATGGGGAGACCCGGTCGAATCCGCCGTCCTGATGGCCATCAAGGAAAAAAAATTCCTCCCTGTCGCCGAACTCGACTCCGGCTTCGTTCGCCCCAAGGACCCCCTGCAGGTCGGCCTCAGCTACTTCCAGGCCGGCCAGGCCCTTGACTGGATCGTGAAAAACTACGGCCAGGACACCGTTAATGCCATGGTCCTCAGCTTCGCCGAGCGCAAAACCACCCCCCAGGTCATCGAACAACACCTTAAGCTCTCTCCCAAGGAATTTGACGCCAAGCTGCTCGACTTCATCCAGTCCCGCTACGGCAAATCAGCCGACCAGTTGAAGGAAATCCGCTCCGCCCTTACCGGCGCCGCCAAGGCCCTCAAGGATAAGGATTACGACCGCGCCATCACCGAGGCCCGCCGCGCCATCGATGGCTACCCCGCCACGGCTCTGCTGGCGACCGCCTACGAGACCCTCGCCGAGTCCCTGCTCGCCAAGGGCGACAAGGAAAAAGCCCGCCTCGCTCTCCGCGAATATGCCCGCGCCAGCGGCCGCGAGCCCGATTCGCTCAAGCGCCTCGCCCAGCTCGAGGAAGAAGGCGGCGACAAAGCCATGGCCGCCGCCGCCCTCCAGCGCCTCATCTATATCGCCCCCGTCGGCGACGAAGATCTCCACCGCAAGCTCGGCGAATACTACCTCGACCTCAAACAACCCGATCGCGCTCTCGCCTCCTTCTGGGCCCAACTGGCCTCGAAACCGGTCGACCCGGCGGGCGCGTATTACAATTTGGCCAGATCCTACGTCGCCCTGTCGCGGCCCAAAGACGCCCAGGACGCCCTCTTCCAGGCCCTCGAACTCGCCCCGGGCTTCAAACCCGCGCAGAAGTTGCTACTCGAACTTGAGACTCCACAGAGCAAGGACTAATTCATGAACATGATTTCTCCCGAAGCCCAATCCGATACCTCCGAGATCCGGTCTCGCGTCGAGCGCTTCCAACACGTCCAGCAGTCCCTCATCACCGAGGTCCGCAAGGTCATCGTCGGCCAAGACGAAGTCCTCGAACAGGTGCAGATCGCCCTCTTCGTCGGCGGCCATTGCCTTATCACCGGCTTGCCCGGCACCGCCAAAACCCTGCTCGTTCGCACCCTCGCCGACATTCTCGGCCTCAAGTTCACCCGCATCCAGTTCACCCCCGATCTGATGCCCTCCGACATCACCGGCACCGACATCATCGAGGAAGATCCCACCACCGGCCGCCGCACCTGGACCTTCGTGCAAGGCCCGATCTTCGGCAACGTCGTGCTGGCCGACGAAATCAACCGCACTCCCCCCAAGACCCAATCCGCTCTCCTCGAGGCCATGCAGGAGCGCACCGTTACCGTCCGTGGCAACCACTACGCCCTGCCCAGCCCCTTTTTCGTCCTCGCCACGCAAAATCCAATCGAACTCGAAGGCACCTACCCGCTCCCGGAAGCCCAGCTCGACCGCTTCCTGTTCAACACCGTTCTCGACTATCTCGAGGCCGAGGAAGAACTCCGCGTCATCAACCTCACCACCACCACCGCCTCGGCCCGCGCTTCCGCCATCACCACCGGCGAGGAAATGCTCGGCTTCCAGAGCCTCGTGCGCATGGTTCCCATCGCTGAAAGCGTCGCCCGCTATGCCGTCTCGCTCGTGCGCGCCTCCCGCCACTCCGATCCCAGCGCCCCCGACTTCGTAAAGAAATATGTCAACTTCGGCGCCAGCGTCCGCGGCATTCAAAACCTCGTCCTCGCCTCCAAGGCCCGCGCCCTGATGAAGGGCCGCTATCACGTCACCTACGACGACATCCAACAGCTCTATAAGCCCATCCTCCGTCACCGCATTCTGCTCAACTTCCAGGCCGAAAGCGACAAGCTCACCCCGGACGCCCTTCTCGCCCGTATCCTCGACGCCGTGCCGGTTCCCAAGGAGTAATGGTTGCAACAGAACTTTCTCGACCCGCGCATCCTCGCCTCAATCTCCGGTCTCGACCTCGTGGCCAAGACCGTCGTGCAGGGCTTCGTCAATGGGCTGCACCGCTCCCCCGACTTCGGCTTTAGCCAGGAATTCGCCGAATACCGCATGTATTCCCCCGGCGACGACCTCCGCCATGTCGACTGGAACGTCTTCGCCCGTACCGAGCGCGCCTACCTCAAGCGCTACCGCGGCGAGACGAACACCAAGGTCACCGTCCTGCTCGACCTGTCCCGGTCGATGAGCTACGGCGCCAAACCGAATAAGCTCGACTACTCCCGCTACCTCGTCTCAAGCCTTGTCTACCTCGCCGTGCAACAGCGCGACGCCGCCGGCCTCATCCTCTTCGATGACGAGGTCCGCCAGTTCATTCCCCCCTCGAGCCGCGTCGGCCATCTGCGGAAATTGCTGCATGCCATTGAAAGTGCCTCCCCCGGCGCCCACACCAACTTCGCCAAGCCCTTCACCCAATTCCTCGAATTCATTCGCCAGCGGGGGCTCGTCATTGTCGTCTCTGACTTTTATGCCGATCCCGAAACCGTCATCAACACCATCGCTCCCCTGCGCTGGAAGAAGAACGAGGTCGTGCTCTTCCACATCCTCGACCGCCAGGAACTCGAGCCCCGCCTCGCCACCCCTTCCACCATGATCGACCTCGAAAGCGGCGAGGCCGTCGAGGTCACCCCCGAGTATCTGCGCACCGATTACCGCCTGCGCATCGAGCAGCACATCGAAGACCTTCGCTCCCGCGCCCAGGGCGCTGGCATGGATTATTTCCTGCTGCCCACCGACAAACCCCTCGATGCCGGTCTGCGCGAATACCTCGCCGCCCGCAAAGGAAGGATGTAAGCCAATGGGGCTGCTCTCTCCCTGGTGGTTGCTTGCCGGCGCCGTGGGCGCCATGCTGCCCGTCTGGCTCCACCTCCTCCAGCAGCACAAACAGGATCCGGTCGAATTCGCCTCCACCATGCTGCTCGAGCGCCGCACGGAATCCACCACCTACCAGCGCCGTATCAAGTACCGCCTGCTCATGGCTCTGCGCCTGCTGATTGTCCTGTTCATCGCTCTGGCCTTCGCCCAGCCTTTTCTCCGCAAGCCCCCGGCCCTGCTCAACGCCGCCAACACATTGCACATCGTCGTCGTCGACAATTCTTTTTCCATGCGCGAAGGCGACCGCCTCGACGCCGCCCGCCGCGCGGCCAATTCCGCCCTCCCCTCCGCCGCCACGGCCCAGATCTGGAGCTTCGGCAGTCATGTCAGCTACCTGACCCAAAACTCAACCGACCGCACCGAGTGGACCGCCGCCATCTCCTCCATTGGTCCTTCCGACGAAAAATCGAGCTTCGCCGAGTTGGCCCGCGCCCTGCGCGACACCGCCCGCTCCCAGGGTCGTCCCCTGCGGGTCACCTTCATCACCGATGCCCAGCGCTCGGCCTTGCCCCCCAGCTTCGGAGACCTCGGCCTTGAGCCCGGTACCCAATTGAAAGTCATCGACATCGGCCGCAAGCTCCCGAACTATACCGTCGAAGCCGTCAATGCTCCCCGCACCGTCAGCGATCCCGCCAAGGCCAGGATTCATGCCACGATCGCCGCCTTCAACGCCCCGGCCGCCCGCAAAACCGTCGCCCTCAAAGTCAACGGCAAAACGCTCAAGACCCTCACCGTCGATGTCCCCGAGAACGGCCGCGCCAGCGCCGAATTCACTGGCCTCGACGGGCCCTATGGCTGGCTGCGCGGTGAGGTGGAGATCACCGACGCCGATGCCCTGCCGGGCGATAACCGCTTCCTGTTTGCCGTCGAACGCTCCGATCCCCGCAAAGTCCTTCTCATCGACGAACAACGCGGCTCCCGCGCCGGCCTCTATCTCAAGGCCGCTCTCGAGGCCGGCGCGGAAAGCTTTTTCACCGTCGAGGAGATGAGCCCTGGTGCGGCCGCCAACGCCCGGCTCTCCAACTATGCCTTCGTCATCCTCCATGACCCTGGCATCAACACCAAGGGCAGCGAAAGCGCTCTGAAGTCCTACGTCGAAGGTGGCGGCGCGATCCTGCTCGCCGCCGGGCCCCAGACCGGCGCCCTCCCGGCCATCCCCGTCGCCGGCTTCCCCGTTAACGGCTCGCGCGTCGCCTCCCGCGGTACGCAGCGCTTCTTCTCCCCGGCCAACGTCGACCCAACCTATCCCAGCCTCCGCCGCGCTGGCCGCCTCGATGGGGTCCGCTTCTTTCAATACGTCGCCGCCGACCCCGGCCCGGATGCTCTTGTGGCCGCCCGCCTCGAAGACGGCAGTCCCCTCCTGGTCGAGAAAAAAATCGGCGAGGGCCGCATTCTCGTCTTCACCTCCGCTTTCGATAATGCCGGCAACGACCTCCCCGTCAAGCCCAGCTTCGTTCCCCTCATCGAGCAGACCGCCGCCTATCTCGGCCGCGTCGAAGACCGCTCCTCGAGCTTTGTCGTCGATTCCTACCTCGACCTCCGCTCCGACCAGAAGCGCGCCTCCTCCGTCGAGGTCATCGGCCCCCGCGGCGAGCGTGCCTTGAGCCTCAAGGAAGCCGCCACCGCCAGCACCCTGCGCCTTCTCGAGGCCGGTTTCTATGATGTCCGCCGCGAAAACGACCGCCAGGAACTGATCGCCGTCAATGTCGACCGCCGCGAAAGCGTTCTCGATCCCGCCGGCCGCGAAAATCTCGAACTCTGGGAGAAATCCGGTAGCCCTACCCCCGCCTCCGGCCCCACCCCATCCACCGATTCCCCCGCCCCCGATCCCCAAAGTTATTGGTGGTGGGCCGCCCTGCTGGCTTTCCTCGTTCTTTTAGCGGAAACTTTGGTTTCGGCCCGTTACTTGCAAGTCAAAGCGTAAGGAGTACCCTAATGGCTTTTGAATATCTGAATCGATATCTCGAACGCGTCAAGCGCCGGCTTCTCGCCGGAACCCTGCTCAAGGGCGCCGCCATCGCCGCCGCCGTGGCCCTGCTGATGACCGTTCTTCTCGTTGCCATCAACTACCGCTTTGACATCCAGCCCGAGCACTGGAACTGGTCCCGCGCCCTCCTCTTCCTCAGCATCGCCCTCGCCCTCACCTTCGGCATCTTCATCCCCGCCCTGCTCATCAACCGCCGCCGCGCCGCCCAACGTATCGAAGGCTCCCTGCCCGGCCTCGACCAGCGCCTCATCACCTGCCTTGAAAATCACGACCCCACCAACCCCATGGTCGCCCTCGTCGCCGAACAAGCCTGGGAACAAGCCCGCACCGTTGAGCCAGCCCAACTCGTCCGCACCAGTTGGCTCGCCGGCTTCGGTGGCGCCGCCGCGCTCAGCACCGCCCTCCTCGCCTGGTTGATCCTCGCTGCCCCCGGCTGGATCGGCCAGGGCAGCGCCTTGCTTTGGGGCGGCATTCCCAAGACCGATAGCGTCTTCCACCGCGATCTCAAGGTCGAGCCCGGCTCGGTCAAAGTCCGCCGCCGCGCCGATCAGTTGATCACCGCCCGCCTCACCGGCATCAATCCTTCCTCCGTCCGCATCTTTGCCCGCTTCCACCAGGCCCAGAAGTGGGAAGAAGTCCCCATGATGCCCGTCAATGGCGCCGTCAATGAGTGGAACTTTCTCTTTGCCGGCCTCGCCGACAGTGTCGATTACTATGTCGTCGCCGGCAGCCTCAAGAGCCGCCAGTTCACCTTGTCCGCCGTCGACCTGCCCGCCATCAAGAGCCTGAAAACCACTTACAAGTTCCCCGCCTGGTCCGGCATGCCCGATGAGGTTGAAAATCCCGGCGGCGATCTCCGCGCTGTCACCGGCACCCTCGCTTACCTCGAAATCGAAACCGATAAGCCGCTCGACACCCCCGTGCTGGTCCTTGATTCCGGCGCCCTCATTCCTGTCACCAGCCCCTCTCCCACCCGCCATCTCGTCACCGTCCGCATCGAGCGCGACGGCGCCTTCCATCTCGCCATGCGCGAGGCCGGCAAAACCATCCGCCTCAGCGACGATTTCTTTATCGAAGCCCTCAAGGAAGGGCCTCCCGAGATCCGCATCTCCCGGCCCGGGCGCGACGCCAAGGTCAGCCCCATCGAGGAAGTTGCCTTCAACATTGACGCCACCGATGACTTCGGCTTGACTTCACTCACCCTGTTTTACTCTGTCAACGGCGGCCCCGAGCAAACTGTCAACCTCCCGGTCAAGCGCGGCGCGAAGTCCGCCGAAGCCTCCCACCTGCTCGCCCTCGAGGATTTCAAGCTCAGCCCCGGCGACAATGTCATGTTCCATGCCAAGGCCCGCGATGCCAAAAGCGAAGCTTCAACCGATGTCTTCTTCCTCGAGGCGCAGCCGTTTGAGCGCGAATTCCGCCAGAGCCAGCAGATGGGTGGCGGCGGCATGGCCGGCGACCAGCAGGATGGCAACATCGTTCAGCGCCAAAAGGAGATCATTAGCGCTACCTTCCAGCAGGAAAAAGGCAAGGTCCCCCCCGCCGAGCAAAAAGAGAACGCCCGCTTCCTCGCCGAGACTCAGGAAAAACTGAAGCTCCAGGCCCAAACTTTCGTCTCGCGTATCCGCGCCCGCCAACTCGCCGGCCAGAACGAGGCCATCGAAGCCATGGCTAAGGACATGACCGAAGCCGCCACTGCCATGGGCCCCGCCGTCGAGGCGCTGCGTGGGCAAAAATTCAAGGACGCCCTCCCCCACGAGCAAAAAGCTCTCCAGTACCTCCAGCGCGCCGAAGCCCGCCGCAAGGAAATTGAGGTCGCCATGGGCCAACAGGGCGGCGGCGGAGGGGGTGGCGCGCAGCGCGACCTCGAAAGCCTTCTCGATCTCGAGCTCGACACCGAAAAGAACCAATACGAAACCGGCCAGCAGATGAGCGTCGAGCAACGCCAAAAAGAAGTCGACGAGGCCATGCGCAAGCTCGAAGAACTCGCCCGCCGCCAGCAGGAACTGGCCAATGCTTCGCGCCAGAATCAACAAACCAGTGAACAGCGCTGGCAGCAGGAAATGCTCCGCCGCGAAGCGGAAAAACTCCAACAGGAACTCGAGCGCCTCCAGCGCAACCAGCAACAACAACAGCAACAGCAACAGCAACAGCAGGGCCAGCAAAGCAACGGCCAGAGCAGCAGCCAAGGCCAGTCGGCTTCCTCCTCCGGCTCCTCCGGCCAGCAGACCCGCCAGCAGAATCGCCTCAATCGCGACCCCCGCGTCGACAAGGCCATGGAGCAGCTCAAAGAGGCCACCAACGACATGCGCCGCGCTACCTCCAACCAGCAACAAGGCCAGCAAAGCGAAAGCGAAACCCGCCGCGCCGCCGAACGGCTGAACGAAGCCAAAAACCTACTCCGTGACCTCGAAAAACAAGGCCGCGAGCAGCAACTCGGCGATCTCTCCCGCCGCTCCGAGGAAATGGCCCGCAAGCAGCGCGAATTCGAAAACAAGATGCGCAATACCTACGGCCAGGGCGACAACCGCAATCCTGGCGCCCGCTCCGATTCCTTCCGCGAAGGCCAGGATCCCCAAACCGCCTCCCGCCTCGCCGACGAGAAAGCCCGGCTCATGGAAGAATACCAGCGCCTCGAAAAAGACCTCCAGGACGCCGCCCGCCAGCTGCGCTCGAGCCAGCGCAGCGCTTCCGCCAAGCTCCAGGAAGGCCTCGGCGACGCTCAAAAAGAAGATCTTAATCTCAAGATGAAGATGATGAGCGAGTACATCCGCCGCGGCTACGGGCAGTACATGTCGGGCCGGGAGCGCGACATCACCCGCGCCCTCGATTCCCTCCGCGATAAGGTCAAGGAGGCCGAGCGTCTCGCCGGTCCCGGCGGCAACCAGAAGGATCCCACCGAACGCGCCCTCGCCCAGGTGGAGCAACTCCGCCAGCAAGTCGCTGAATTCACCCGCCAGCAGCAACAACCCGGCCAACAACCCGGCCAACAACCCGGCCGGCAAGCCGGCCAACAAGCCGGCCAACAACCCGGCCAGCAACCCGGCCAGCAACAGGGCCAGCAACAGGGCCAGCAACAGGGCCAGCAACAGGGCCAGCAACAGGGCCGGCAACAGGGCCAGCAAGGCCAACAGGGTCAGCAAGGCCAGCAAGGCTCCCCCAGTGAACAGCGCGGCGGCGGCGCCAATAGCCCCTTCCGTGACGGCGGCGCCATCAACTCGGGCCAATATCAACCCAACCTCCCCATCGCCCCGGAAGTCCGCAGCGTCGAGCGCAATTTCTCCCAAAGTCTCCGCGATCTCGAATCCATGCGCGGCCGGCTCGGCTCCAACCCCGCTGACCAGGCCGAAATCCAAAAACTCCTCCGCGAGATGGCCTCCCTCGATCCCAATAAATTCAAAGGCAACCCAGCTCTCGTGGAACAGATGCGGGCACAATTGCTCCCCGTGCTTGAGCAACTGGAATTGAAGCTACGTCGAGATCTCGAAGACAAGCAAGGGGAAGGTCAGGCCCGCTCTGCTACTCCCGACCGCGTACCCAGTGGCTATGCCGAACAAGTTGCCGACTACTTCCGCCGCCTTAGCCGCCAGAACAGCCCCGCCCCACGGAAAAACTAGAAGAATTTTCGGATGGCTTCGAACTCGGATTCGAAGCTTTCCAGGATCATGTTCGCTTTACCCGCGAAGCCGAGAGCTTCGAGAGTGCCGATTGCCTGTTCCCGGCGAACTTCCAAGCTGCCTTCCGCATTCGTAACGTGCAAACCCATTTGGTGGGCCACCGCGTCCGCCGTGAATACAATCCGGCCAAGTAGCATCCCCCCAACCGGCTCCAGTAGCGTCTGCTCTTCTGCATCCGGAATGTGGTGGTATTCGACGCCCCTCACAATATCCTCCGGCAAGCTCCAGGCTCTCAATGTCATTGCTGACAATTCCGGGTGCGTGAATCCCGTTAACTCGTGCTCAAGTTCGATCAGCGTCAAGTGGCCTTCGCCCAACTGCCGCTGGATCTCTACGAATTGCTCCGGTAGCGCCGCGGCTATCAGCAACTTCCCATAGTCGTGCAACAAGCCCGCCAGAAATGCGCCTTCCGGATAATGGCAATGGCAGTTCTGTGCCAGCAGATCTGAAAGCAACGCCACGGCGGCCCCATGCAGGTTGAATTGTGCCATTGACCATGGCGAAACAGTCCTCGTGCTCTGCCAGAGCCGCGCGATCGACAAACTTAACAAAAAATTCCGCAGCCGTACCAGTCCCAATACACTCACCGCGTGGCCGATCGAATTGATCCGGCTCCGCCGCGCCATTGCTGCACTGTTCACCAGCCGCAATACATGTCCACTCAAAACCGTATCTTTCTCGATCAGACTCGCCAGATCGGAGAACCGCACATTCTCACTCGATAAGCTGCCTATCAATCGGTTCAATATAATCGAAAACGGTGGCAAGTTGTTCAAAACCCGCTGCACTTTTTGCCGGTGCAGTACCTGCCGGTTCTCTATGTTCATGACCATGGTAGCGGGCGCCATCATCGTACCTACTTCCCTTTCGGCTAGCGGCATTGTCTCCCCCCTCCTCATATCGTCTCGCCAACGTCTAATTTGAGAGAGATACTAAAAAAGTGCTAGCCATAGAAACCAGACAACTCCGTAAGTGCTACGGCCCAAAAGCTGCCGTCGATAGTCTCAGCCTTTCTGTGCCGCAGGGCTGCTTTTATGGCTTTCTCGGTCCAAATGGGGCCGGCAAAACCACTACTATCAAAATGCTCATGGGGGTAGCTCAGCCTACCTCCGGCGAAATGTTCCTCCTCGGCGAGCCCATCGACCCCAACCAACCAGAAGCTGGCCTCCGCGCCCGCCAACGCATCGGCCTCGTCCCCGATGAAACTCTCCTCTTCGATAACCTCACCGGCCCGGAATACCTCCAATTTGTCGGCCGCCTTTACGGCCTCCCCCGCCCCGTGGCCCTCGAACGCTCCCTGGAACTCATCAATTTCTTTGAACTCACCAACGCCGGTCGCAAGCTCATCTCGGAATACTCCAAAGGCATGCGTAAACGCGTCGCCATGGCCGCTGCACTCATCCACCGTCCCCAACTCTTTCTCATGGATGAACCCTTCGAAGGCGTCGATGCCGTCGGCGCCCGCCTCATGAAAGAACTCCTCCTCGATCTCGTCAAGGGCGGCGCCACCATCTTTCTCACCTCCCACGTTCTCGAAGTCGTCGAACGCCTCTGCGACCGCATCGCCATCATCCACGAAGGCCGCCTCGTCGCCGAAGGCACCCTCGACGAACTCCGCCAAAGCAGCGATAGCTCTACCCTCGAGGACCTCTTCGTTAAAACTGTCGGCGAGCAAAACCGAACCGCGGCGGACCTCTCATGGCTCTGATCGACTCCCGCCCCGCCGCCATCCTCTGGGCCCAGTGGCGCACTATCCTCAATTTCTACCGTAAGCCCCAAATGGGCGGCTATTGGGTCGGTACCGCCGTCATGGCCCTTTGGTACCTCATGCTGGCAGGCGCCAGCGCGGTCCTTGCCCTCTTGCTTCCCAGGATCAAGCCCAGTGAATTCGACCAGTTTGAATTCGTTCTCACCTTCGGCTTTCTCGCCGCTTTCCTCTACTGGCAGATCGTGCCGGTTTTCATGGCCTCCACCGGCATGTCCCTCGACGCCCGCAAACTCATCGTCTACCCCGTCCCCGAACGGGAACTGTTCACCATTGAAGTCCTGCTCCGTTTTTCCACAGGCATCGAAGTCCTCCTCCTCCTCGCCGGCGCCTTCATCGGCCTCCTCGGCAATCCGGAGATTCCTTTCTGGGGCCCCTTCTTCATCCTTGTCTTCATTGCCTTCAACCTCTTCCTCTCGGCCGGCATCAAGGATTGGGTCGCCCGCCTCATGGAGCGAAAAGGCCTCCGCGTAGCCGCTCTCCTCTCCTTGCTTCTGCTTCTCGTCAGCCCACAAATGCTCGTATTGATCGGACTTCCCCCCTCTTTCCGCCAGACTCTAAGCGCCATCGACCAGCGCTTCTTTCCCTGGGGCGTCACCGCCTCGCTTGTCCTCGGCAAAAATCTCGTTCTCCATCTGGGCCTGATCCTGCTCTACCTCGCCGCCGCCGTCTGGTTCGGCCGTTGGCAGTTCCATCGTGGCCTGCACTTCGACATCGATGCCGCTCGCGCCGCCGCCGGCCACGGCGGCACCACCTCCGCTTCCCCTTGGGTAGACGCCTTCTTCTCGTGGCCCCGCTTTCTGTTTTCCGACCCCCTCGCCGCCCTCCTCGAAAAAGAATTGCGTAATCTCGCCCGCAGTTCCCGCTTCCGCCTCGTCTTCTTCATGGGCTTCACCTTCGGCCTCGTCGTCTGGCTCCCGCTCATCTTTCGCGGCGGCGTTTTCAGTGGCGGCAGTGCCTTCGAATCGAATTTTCTCACCTGGGTCAGCGTCTACTCCGTCATGATGCTCGGTGAGGTCTCCTTGTTCAATAACCTCGGCTTCGACCGCTCCGCCGCCCAACTCTACTTCATCGCTCCCGTCTTTCTGCCCACCGTCCTCCGTGCCAAAAACATCGCCGCCAGCGTCTACATCCTCCTCGAACTCACCCTCGTCACCCTCGCCTGCCTCCTTCTGCGCCTCCCCGTCAGCCTGACTAACATTGCCGAGGCTTTCGCCGTCACTCTCGTGCTCGCCATGTTTTTCGCCGCCCTCGGCAATCTCGGCAGTATCTACTACCCACGCGCCGCCGATTCCCAAAGCAGTTGGCGCAGCCGCGGCGCCAGCAAGTTCCAGTTCTGGATGCTTCTCGCCTACCCCATCCTCGGCGTCCCCATCGGCCTCGCCTACCTCGCCCGCTACGCCTTCGATTCCCAACTCGCCTTCTTCGCCACCCTCGGCTTCGCCTTCCTCCTTTCTCTCGTTTTTTACACCGTCGCCACCAGCACCGCCCTCCAGGCTGCCATCGAGCGCCGCGAACAAATCCTCGCCGCCCTCTCGGCGGGAGAAGGGCCCATCGCAACATGACCCTCCCCCTCGTTGAGTCCGTCCCTAACTTCAGCGAAGGCCGCGAGGAGGCCACCCTCGCCGCCCTCGAACAGGCCCTGCGCCAACCCGGCGTCACTCTGCTCGGCCGCGAGGCCGATGCCGACCACAATCGCAGCGTATTCACCCTCGCCGGCCCCCCCCATGCCGTGTCCGCCGCCGTCGTCGCTGCCGTCGGCGTCGCCCTCGAGCTCATCGATCTCCGCTCCCATCGCGGTGAACACCCCCGCATCGGCGCCGCCGACGTCATCCCCTTCGTCCCCGTGCGCGGCCTCACCATGCAAGATTGCGTCCATCTCGCCTGGCGTACCGGCGAAGAAATCTGGCGCCGCTACTCCATCCCCGTCTACTTCTACGAACAAGCGGCCCGTCTTCCCGAACGCGTTCGCCTCGAAAACATCCGCCGCGGCCAGTTCGAAGGACTCCGCCACGAACTCGCCGCCTCACCCCTGCGCGCTCCCGACCTCGGCGCCGGCCAACTCCACCCCACCGCCGGCGCCACCGCCGTCGGCGCCCGTAAATTCCTCATCGCCTACAACATCAACCTCAAAACTCCCAACCTCGAAATCGCCCAGGCCATCGCCCGCAAGATCCGCGCCAGCTCCGGCGGCCTCCCCCACCTTAAGGCCATGGGCGTCATGCTCCACTCCCGCGGCCTCGCCCAGGTTTCCATGAATCTCACCGACTACGAGGCCACCCCCATCCATACCGTCTTCGCCGCCGTGCAGGCCGAAGCCGCCGCCCTCGGCGTCGAAATCGCCGGCAGCGAACTCATCGGCTTTATTCCCCGCCGCGCTCTCGAGCTCGCCTTCGCCTCCCTGCTGCGCTTCGATCGTTTCCGCTCGCAGGCTGTCCTCGAAAACGCCCTCGAAGCTAGACTGGAATCATCGTGCTAGTCAGTATTGAACCGGCCAAGGCCAAACGCCCCGATTGGCTCAAAGCCCCCGCCCCCGTCGGCGAAAACTACCGTGACCTCAAACAACTCGTCACCGACCTCAAACTGCACACCGTCTGCGAAAGCGCCGCCTGTCCCAACATCGGCGACTGCTGGAACCGCCGCACCGCCACCTTCATGATCCTCGGCAACCTCTGCACCCGCCGCTGCGGCTTCTGCGCCGTCCAGAAGGGCGCCCCGCTCCCCGTCGATCACGACGAACCCAACCGCGTCGCCGAAGCCGTCGCCCGCATGGGCCTCCGCTTCGCCGTCATCACCAGCGTCAATCGCGATGACCAGCCCGACGGCGGGGCCTCCCTGTTTGCCGCCACCATCCACGCCATCCGCCACCGCGTTCCCGGCTGCGGCGTCGAGGTCCTCGTTCCCGATTTTCAGGGCTCCCATGCGGCGATGGACATCGTCCTCGATGCCCGCCCCGACGTCCTCAATCACAACACCGAAACCGTGCCCCGCCTCTACAAACAGGTCCGCCTCGGCGCCCGCTTTGAGCGCAGCCTCGATATGCTCCGCCATGCCAAGCTCCGTAACCCGGAAATCCCCACCAAGAGCGGCCTCATGCTCGGCCTCGGCGAAAGCCTCGAGGAAGTGCGCCATACCATGGCCCTGCTGCGAGAAAACCTCGTCGACATCCTCACCCTCGGCCAATACCTCCGCCCCAGCCTCAAGCACCTTCCCATCGTTCGCTATGTTCCCCTCGAGGAATTCGCCGAACTCAAGCGCCACGGCGAACATCTCGGCTTCCGCCACGTCGAATCCGGCCCTCTCGTCCGCAGTAGCTATCACGCCGACGACGCCGTAAAATAGGGCGAAGAGATCGCGAAATTTGGATTCCTCCCTGCAGGCGCAGCTTGCCCTCTTGCGCAAGCGCATCGAGAACATTGACGCCCGCTACGCCGCGGCCCGGCCCCCGCTGCCGCTCGCCGAGGACCTCTCCTGCCTCGGGGGCAGGGAAGTCTCCTCAAGCATCGGCGTCCATTGGGAAGTAGAACGCTTCTGGCCCGCCTCGCACCGCCATGGCTCCCTCGCCGTCGATCGCCTCTCCCCTCTGGCCGGCCGCCGCTGGGTCTATCTCGATACGGAAACCACCGGTCTTGCCGGCGGCGCCGGCACCCTCGCCTTTCTCATCGGCGCCGCCCGCGTTACCCCCGAAGGCGTCTCACTCCGCCAGTGGTTCATCCGCGAACACGGTGAAGAACCAAGCGCCCTCAGCAGCCTCGCCAGCTTTCTGTCCGAATTCGATACCCTCGTCACCTTCAACGGCCGCACCTACGACCAGCCCTTGCTTGAAACCCGCTACACCCTCGCCCGCCAGCGCACTCCCTTTTCCCATCTCGAGCACCTCGATCTTCTCTATGGCGCCCGCCGCCTCTGGAAGCTTCGCTTCGAGAGCTGCCGCCTCGTCGAGCTCGAACGCCACATCCTCGGCCATGAACGCACCGGTGATGTCCCCGGCGAGCTCATCCCTCAACTCTATTTCGAATTCCTCCGCACCCGCCGCGCCGCCAAACTCAAACCCGTTCTCGAGCACAACGCCCTCGACATCCTCTCGCTCGCCTTCCTCGCCGCGATCATCCCCACCGTTTTTGAAGACCCCCTCGCCTGCCACCTCACCCACGGCGCTGAACTCCGCGGCCTCGCCCGCTGGCTCACCTCCCAGGGCCGGCTCGAAGAAGCCAGTGAACTCTACCGCCGTGCCGTCACGGCCTCCACCGGCGACACCCTCATGTTCCATACCCTCTGGGAACGCGGCCTCGTCGAGAAAAAACTCGACCGCCACACCGAGGCTCTCACCATCTGGACCGACCTCGCCGCCGCGGCCAATCCCTATCGCTCTGCCGCCCTCGTCGAACTCGCCAAGCACTACGAGCACAACGAGAAAAACCTCTTCATGGCCCTGGAGTGCGCCAGCGAAGCCGCCCGCCTGGATCCCTCGGCCGATATTACCCACCGCCTCGCCCGCCTCGAGCGTAAACTCTCCCAGCGCCGCCTCCAGCCCCGCCTCCCCTAGGGAATCGGCGGATTCTGCGGCATCGCCGCCGAGTCGGTCCGCGGGTCCGCTCCCGCGTAATTTACCCGCCTCTTTGCATCATGCTGCACCGCCTCGCCATTGCCCATCGAGCTCGAATAGCCGTGCAACGGCGTGACAATGTGCCCCCGCCGCTGCAACTCCAGCCGCACCGCCTCCGCCACCCCCATCTCCACGGACACATCACAGCCTTCAAACGTCCCCTTCGTGAATCGCGGCGTCTCGATCGCCCGCTGTATGTTCATTCCGTGATCGGCAATGTTGGACACAAACTGCGCATGCGCCTGCGACTGGTTCCAGCCCCCCATAATCCCAAATCCGATCGTCATCTCATCCTTGCGCATCAACGCCGGGATAATCGTGTGCAGCGGTCTCTTGCGCCCGGCCAGCGTATTCGGCAGATTCGGCTTCAGTTCAAATCCCGCCCCGCGGTTGTGCAGGGAGAAGCCCGTCCCCGGCGCCACCATCCCCGTTCCATAGCCCGCATAGTTGCTCTGTATCAGCGACACGATGTTGCCCTCCTGGTCCACCGTCGAAAGGTAGATCGTCTCCCTCCCCCGCCCGTTCAACGCCTCGCTGATCTCCGACGGCAACACCTTGCAGGCCGCCTTCTTCATATCGATCTGCCGCGCCCGCTGCGCCGCCAGTTCCTTGGACACCATCTGCGCCACCGGCACCGCCGTGAACCGCGGATCCCCCACATAACGCGCCATATCCGCATAGGCCAGCTTCTTCGCCTCGATCATCACATGCAGGGCCGCCGCCGAGTTGTGCCCATACTCCGCCAGCGGAAACAACTCCATGATGTTCAACATCGCCAGCGCCGCGATGCCCTGTCCGTTCGGCGGCAACTCGTACACCGTCCACCCCCGGTAGGTCGTCGATACCGGCTCCACCCACTCCGGCTCATACTCGGCAAAGTCTTCGAGCGTATGAAACCCGCCCTGCTTCCGCAGAAACTCCACCAGCCTCCGCCCCAGATTTCCCTTGTAATAAACCTCCTTGCCCCCCGCCGCGATCTGCCGCAGGCTCTCCCCCAGCGCCGGGTTCTGGAACGTGTCTCCCAAGCCCGGTTTCACGCCCCCCGGCATGTAGGTCTCCGCATAGCCGGGCTGCTTCATCAGCGCATTGTTGATCCAAAACCGCGCCCCCCACTCCGCTAGCGGAAACCCGTTCTCGGCATAGAAAATCGCCGGCGCCAGCAGCTTGGCGAACGGCATCGAGCCGAAACGCCTCCGCAGCGCATCCCATCCCGCCACCGCTCCCGGCACCGTCACCGTATGCACGCTCGTCGCCCCGATCTTCTCGATCCCCTTGGCTTTCAGTGCCTCCGCCGTCAACCCCTTCGGCGTCCACCCCGATGCATTGAGCCCGTAAACCTTCCCGGTCTTTGCCTCGTGGTAAATCGCAAACAAATCCCCGCCAATGCCATTTACATACGGTTGCGTTAAGCCCACCACCGCATTGGCCGCAATCGCGGCGTCAATCGCGTTGCCGCCCTGCTCGAGGATCCGCGCCCCGGCCTGGCTCGCCAAAAACTGCGGCGCCGCCACGATGCCATACTTCGACACAATCATCGACCGGTGCTGCTCCCGCCCGAGGGCCGGCGCCGTCGGTGGCCCCGCCGGTCTCACCCCTGGCGCACTCTCTTCTTGTCCCCACGCATAAGCAACGAGCAATACTACTGACAGCAGTCTCTTCATGGCAATGCACGCTAGTCTATCGCTAGCCGAGCATCTTTTCGATCGCCGCCGCCGAGCCGTCCCGCAGCCACGCGTCCAACTGCCCCACTTCCTTCAGTTGCTGCCCTCTCTGCCGTGGCACCTCAAACCACGCTGAACTCACTTCCTCGAGCGCCGTCATATCCCCCCACAAGCGCTCAAATTGCGCCACCGGGTAGATGTCCTCCTGGCCCCGTCCCCATCGCTTCTTCACTTCCTTGATCGTGATGTAGGACGGTACCCGTTGCGCCGTGCGCCGCACTGCCTCCTCCACCGCCACCCCGTCGCGCAAGTCCTGCCGCCTCAGTCCGAACACCCCCAACAAAGGGTCGATCGTAATCCAGTAAGTGCTCGAGTTGTAATGGCGCAACCCGAACTCCACCTCCTCGCCCGGCATCGCCAAACCCTCCAGCAGCCGTGGCCGCCCGTTGACCCGCGCCAGACTCCCGCCATGATCCCCAAATTGCTTCAGCACCACTTCGACCGAAAAGGTCGCCCCGCTTTCCATGTGATTGCCGAGCAGCGCCTCATCGAGCGACGCCCCCAGCGTATCCACGTTATGCAGCAGCAAATACTCCAACTGCGGCTGCTCCTCGAGCAGATCCGCCAACACCCCATTCAGCAGCATATTCGGGAATTCATACCAATGCCCCACTGGATGAATACACTGCCGCGGTACATTCGCCCGGTAGTCGCTGCCCTCGCGCATCGCCTCCACCCAGCGCACCAATCCCTGCCGCGCGCTCGCCCGCACCTTCTGCTTTTGCTCGTCCAGTTGCTGCTGCGGCAGCACCTCCCACAGATAACGCAGATCCGCTGCCGTCGGGATCAGCCGCAATCCGATGCTGCGCCCCCGCGACACCCGCGCCGCGCTCCCCGCCAGATATCGCTCAATCGGCCCCCCGGTCAGATAACTCGTCGTTACCACATGCGGAATCCGCGCCCCATACCGCTGCTCGGCCGCCCGCGTCTTCGCCAGGTGTACATCGAGAAAGTTGTAATACCGGCCCCCAAACCGATGAAACGGAATCAGCGCCTTCACCGTGCCCGCCCCCTTCGTCCACCTGCTGCCCACTCCTCCCGCCAGCGTGATCACCCCGGCCCGCCCTTCTGCCAGCGCCCGCGCTCCCGCCACCGCCGCCTCCGGCCGCAGCCGCGCTAAATCCCCCGGCCTCACATCCTCGATCGTCACATTCGCCGGCAGAATGTTCTTCGCCAGCCCAATGCGATTCGCCGTGTAGTCCGCCCGCAGTCGCTCATGCGCCTGCGGATCAAAGCCCAACTCCCGCAACAACTCATCCAACTCCCCGCTGCCCTCCTCCCCGCCGCTCTCCCGCGGAAACAGCCGCTCAAACAGCGGCGCCGTCAGATCCGGATAATGCTGCGCCACGCGGCCCAACTCCGTGCGCCGCTCCTCGGACAGCCGCGCTGCCTCCACCCGCAACAACCCCGGCGTTGTCATCAGATGATACTTCCGGCTCAGCAGCGCCTCACCTCCCCGCTTCAACTCCGCTTTCGTCCCCTCCCGATTGATCGCAAAATCATAAACCACCGGATGGATCGCAAACGGTACGGCCGCCTCGAATCGCTCCTTCGTCCGCCCCAGAATTCCCACCATCTCCCCGGCCGCTTCGTCCCGGATCGCCGGGTCGAATAGGAAGCCCATCCCGCCCCCCGCCATTCCCCCCAGCATCCAAAATCCCCAGAATCCCTCCCCGAACCGTTCCTGGCAGGCGCCGATCAGCGCCTCCGTATACGCATTCGCCGCCCACGGAATGATGGTCTGGATCGGCCCGTCATAGTTGCGCTGCGTCAGCCCCCCCAGTCGCCGGATCTCCCCCGCCCGCAGCGCCGACAGCAACTCGTCAAATAACTCGACAGCCTCCCGCCTCCCCTCCCACTCCTTCTCGCTGCGCAGCAGGTAGCGCTCCGTGCACATCTCGAGAATCGGCCCCACATCCTGGCTCATTCCCCCGTGTACCAGCACGAGCGATGCCTCGAGCCGCTCTTGCGCCCCAGGCTCGATCTCCCCGCTCAGCACCGTGTGCCGCGGCAGCAATTCCCCCCGGCTCCCCGCTCCCGGCGCCGCCGGCACGCCTTCAATCAGCTTGATGCCCGGCCACACGCCCCCCGAGTCCTGCCAGCCCCCACCCGATCCCCCCACCCCCTCCCCGAGGATCGCCCGCGCCGCCACCTGCCGCCGGTCCCGCTCCTCGAGCGGGCCCGTCAAATTACGAATTTGCCCCGTCGCCCGCATTACCACCGCGATCAACGATGCCAGCAGATTCGTCGATACCGCCAACCTGCTCCCCTTCGGAATCTCGTTCACTTGGCTCACCAGTTCCACGCCCAAGCCCCGGCTCCCCGTCAGCCGGTACAGGATTTCCCCCAGTGCTTGCCGGCTGCCCTCAAATCCGCTCGGCACCAGCCCCGAGGCGATCACCGCCGCCTTCAACAAACCCAGATAATCCGCCCCAAAATCGAATAACTCCTCGATCGTCCCCATATCCGCCCGCGCCTCCAAATCCACGCTCACCAGCCGCAATACCGGTTCGTCAATCACCCGGAAAAATGCCTCCACCGGCGGCCGCGGCCCAGACCCGGCCCCCCGGCTCGCCAAATCCACCGAGATGTTGATTACCCGCGCCCCCTCCGGATAGTCCATCGCCAGAAAGAAGATGTCGCTCCAGGCGCTGTGCGTCAGATCCATCCGCACCGGCGTCTGTTCATGCAGCACCGGATAGGGCCGTTCTCCCAATAACTCCCCCCGTAGCCGCAGCGGATAGTCCAGCCAGTGCCCCGTCCGGAACATCCACTGGTTGCCGGCAAAGCTCCTCACGCTCTGGCGCACCTGCTTGGCCAGCGTCTCAAAAGCTAACCCACGGTAGGCTGCAGCCAGCCCGCTCGATAGCGCCGGGCTGCTCCCCACCCCCGCCCGCGCCTCCAGCAATTCCCCGATCGCCTGCTCAAAATGACGGCTGCGAATGCTTTCCACCGCCGCATAGGGCAGCAGCGCCTTCCCCTGGCTCCGCGCCACCATATGGTACTGGTGCAGATTGCTCAGAAACAGCAGCGCCCGCACCCGGTCATACAAGCTCCCCGCCTCCTTGCGGTACTGCTCGAGCTCATCGGCTTCCGCCTCCAGCTCCCCCATCTCCTTGCCCCTAACCCATTTGTCGAAGGGCTCATCCCGGTACTCCGGCTTCCGCAAGATATCGGTCAGTTTCATCGCCCGAGCAACTCCACCAGCATCGCCAACACTTCTTCCCGGTCCGGCCCCCTCAGCGCCAACGCCAGTTGCGCTTGCAGAATCCCATAGCGCGCCCCCAGATCAAACCTCGTCCCCGGCAGAATCACCGCATAGTAAGGCTCCCGCCGCACCAGTTGCTCGAGCATCCCCGACAACGGCGCCGGCCCCCTGGCCTCCTTCAGTTTTTCCTCGAGCAGCGGCATTACCGCTGGCGAGAAAACATGCATCCCGAAGTAGCAAAGATAATGCCCGCCCCGCAGCCCCGGCACAAACAACCGCTGCTCGGCCTCCGTCGGTGTCGGCTTCTCGAGTATCGTCTCGATCCGGTAAACCGTCCTTCCCGATGCGCTCGTCTCCGGCGTGCCCCCCACTGCCCCAAAATAAGGCAACAGCGCCTCGCGCGTCGGCTGCACCGCCGATACCGTCGCGCTCTGCTCCCGGTATGTCTCCACCAGCGTCCGCACCAGCCCCGAAGCATGACCCTCGTTCGCCAGATAAAAATGATCCCCCACAATGTGCAGAAACGCCTGCTCTCCGCAAAACTCCCGCGCCGCATATACCGCTTGCGCGTACCCCTGCGCCCCCCGCTGTTCAATCAGCGTCAAATACCGCCCGTGCCGCTCCTCCAAATCTCGGTAGCGGTCGCGGTCCCCCTCGGGAATAATCAGCCCCACCCGCTCCACCACCGGCTCCTGGCCCGCCGGCGCCACCAGGTCCAAGGCAAATTGCGCCAGCGTCTCCAGTTGCGAATCCGCCTTGGCCAGTGTCTGGTGCAACAGATGACGTTGTTTCGGTGCGGCGGCGGTGATCACCGCGGATATCGGCATATTCTCTGTCCTTCCCGGTCTATCGGCGCCTTTGGGCCTCATCCCTTAGGCAACAGATTTCAGCTTAGCGGCAATCGGCATATACTTGCCTCATGACTCGCCGGCAAATGCTTGCCTCCCTCTCCCTGCCCGCCCTCGCCTGGGCACAGGAAAAGTCACGTCTGAAGATCACCGGAATCCGTCTCGTCAACGTCGCCCCGCGCAAACCCTCCCCCCCCTACAAGGTCGCTGCCGATGCCTGGTCCACCACCAAGGTCGAAATCGCCAACCCCATGTCCGGCTACGCCGAATTTAAGGCCCGCCGCGAGCTCTTCTTCGCCGACCCCGGCAAGGTGCCCAGCTTCACCGTCGAAATCACCACCGACAAAGGCATCACCGGCTACGGCAACGGTGGCCCCGGCGGCGGCGTCATCGTCACCGACCACCTCGCCAAGCTCCTCATGGGCCGCGATCCCTTTGACATCGAACGCAACTGGGATATCTGCTGGCGCGGCACCATGCACTACGGCCGCATGGGTGTCACCATGAACGCCATCAGCGGCGTCGACCTCGCCTGCTGGGATATCGTTGGCAAAGCCCTCGGCGTCCCCGTCTACAAACTCCTCGGTGGCGAAACAAAAGACCGCATCCCCGCCTACTGCACCGGTAACGACATCGAGCGCAACGTCGAGTTCGGCTACCGTAAACTCAAGCTCGCCATCCCCCACGGCCCCGCCGATGGCCGCGAAGGCATGCGCAAAAACTACGCCCTCGTCGAGCGCGCCCGCAAAGCCCTCGGCCCCGACGGCGAAATCATGCTCGATTGCTGGATGGCCTGGACCGAACGCTACACCCTCGAGATGGCCGATATGCTCGCCCCCCTCCGCGTCTACTGGATGGAAGAAGTCCTCCAGCCCCACGACTACGCCGGCTTCGGCCGCCTCCGCCAAGCCATCAAGTCCACTCGCATCGCCACCGGCGAACACGAATACGGCCGCTACGGCTTCCGCCAGTTGCTCGAACACAATGGCGCCGAAATCTGGCAGCCTGACATGAACTGGTGCGGCGGCCTCACCGAAATGCGCCGCATCGGCGCTCTCGCCGCTGCCTACGATATCTCGGTCATCCCCCACGGCGGCGGTCTCAACGGCTCCACCCACTGGATTCTGTCAAGCACCAACGCCCCCTGGGCCGAACTCTTTCTGCCCCAGCCCGGCGGCCCCCCAGAGGTCTACAAGATCTTCGAGGAAAACTACTCGATTTCCCGCGGCCCCGAAGGCATCTACATGCGCCCCTCCGAACGCCCCGGCTTCGGTTGGGATTACGTCGTCTCCCCGGCCTAATCCCGCGGGTTGGTCGCAAACACCGTCAGCTCCGTCGTGAAGCCGCGGTCATTCATCTCGAGCATCGCCCGCACCGCGTGGGCGATGTCCTCGGGTTGCAGCTTCGTTTCGTTCACCTGCTGCGGCAAGCCCGCCGTATCGAAAAACCCCGTCACCACCTCGCTCGGGTTCACCAGCATCACCCGCACATTGTGCTTGCGCAATTCCGCCCGCCAACACTCCGTCATCCCCCGCAGCGCGAACTTACTCGCATAATAGGCCGTCCCCCGCGGCGCCCCGCGCAAAGCCGCCGTCGAGGCGATATTTACAATGTTCCCGCTCTGGCGTTCGATGAAGTGCTTGGCCGCCTCACGCCCCATCATCATCGCCCCCGTCACGTTCGTCGCCATCACCGCTTCAAAGCTCTCCCGGTCCTGCTCCACCAGCTCATGAAACACCCCAAAGCCGGCGTTGTTCACCAAAATATCGACGTGGCCAAATTCTTCAATCACCTCCGCGAACACCCGCTTCACATCCTCTTCCTTGCTCACGTCCGCGTTCGTCGCCCACACCCCCAGCTCCTGCTCAGCCTGCGTCAGCCGCTCCCGGTGCCTCCCGGTGATCGCCACCTTTGCCCCCGCCTCCTTCAGCGTCTCCGCAATCGCATAGCCAATTCCGGAACTCCCTCCGGTCACAATCGCAACGGCATCTTTCAAGTTCATGGCTTCTCCAGTCTAGCTGTGCGCCCAGGATTCGTACTGCCCGCGCAAGCGCACCGCTTCTTCCTCCGTCAAGGCGCGTCGCGGCGCCACCGCCCGCCCGCAATCAAATCCCTCCCAGGCCAGCACCTGCTTGATCGCCGGAATCAGCGGATATCCCAGCAAAATTCGCACCAGCCGGTTGATCCGGTCCTGCGTCTCAACCGCCTCGGCCCACTGCCCCTCGCCCGCCTCCCGGTTCAGCTTCACAAACAAATCCGCCATCAGATTGTACGTACTCCCGATCCCCCCATCCGCTCCCATCAACAGTCCCGCCGCCAGCACCTCGTCATGCCCATTGAATACCGCCCGCCCGCTCCGCTTCAACTCCCTCATCGTGAACAGATCAAACGAAGTAAACTTGATCCCCGCCACCCGCGGCAAATGCAGCAGATCTTCTATTTCCTCCACCTTCAGGCTCGGCGACAGAGCAGGGAAGTGATAGACAACCAGCGGCAGCCCGCACGCCTCCCCGATTGCCCGGTACCAATCCCGCGTTTCCACGAATCCATACTGCGGCCCCGGTGGCAGGCTCGAAATCGCCCCCGCCCCCGCTTTCTCCGCATGCCGCGCCAGCCCGAGCGTCTCCTCCAACCGGTGCGCCCCCACATGCACCATCGTCAACTTCCCCGCCGGCGTCCGCTCCAGCACCCCTTCCACCAGCCGTTCCCTCACCCCCCGCGGCAGCTCCCGGCCCTCCCCCGTGTTGCCGCCCACATAGAGCCCGTCAATCCCCTTCCCATACAAGTGCTCCACCAGGTTCCCCAGCACCGTTGTGTTCAATTCCCCCCCCTCGGTCAGCGGCGTCACCAGTGCCGGCAATATCCCCTTCAAATTCATGAGCGCTTCTCCTTTCGCGGCACAAACCGCAGGCAGATCGGCGCCCCGGTCTTGGCCAATCCGCCAGCCGGCTTCAATGCCCCCGTCCGGCCATCCACCCGGAATGTCTCGATCTTGTCCTCTGCTTGACTGCCCACCAGCATAAATCTACCATCCGGGCTCAATACAAAATTCCGCGGCGTCCGCCCCACGGCCACATCCCCCGTCTTCACCAGCCGCTCCCCCACACGAAACACCGCAATCGTGTCCGCCCCCCGGTTCGACGCATACAAAAACCGCCCATTCGGATGCAGCACAATCTCCGCCGCCGTCGACTCCCCCGCAAACCCCGCCGGCAACGCCGAAACCGTCTCCCGCAACACCCCCTCCTCAAATACGCTCACGCTCGAGCCCATCTCATTCAGCACATAAATCCGCTTCCCGCCAAAAGCCAGATGCCGCGGCCCCGCCCCGGCCGGCGTCCTCAGGCTCCCCTCCACCCGCAAGCTTCCCGTCCCGCCGTCAAAGCCGTAAATCTTCACTTCATCCAGCCCCAGGTCCGCGCAATACAGCCTCCGGTTGTCCGGCGAAAAGTAACACGAGTGCGCATGCGGCCCCGCCTGCCGGCTCTCATTCGGTCCCTTGCCCTCATGCTGCACCGCCGCCACCGCCTCCGACAGCCGCCCATCCCGCTCGATGCGAAACACCGCCACGCTCCCGCTCCCGTAATTCGCCGTCGCCACAAACTTCCCCGTCCGGTCAATCGTTACATGCGCCGGCCCCGCACCCCGGCTCGACACCCGGTTCAGCAACTTCAAACTCCCATCCTCCTCCCGCCGGAACGCCCTCAATTCCCCCTCCGGTAACGCCGCCACCGCATACACCCACCCTTCACTCGGATGCACCGCGAGAAAGGTCGGATCCGGCGTCTCCACCGCCCGCACCGGCGCCGTCATCGCCCCCGTCTTCCCGTCAAACTCCAACCGGTAAATCCCGTCGCTGCGCCCCTCGCGCGTCCGCGTCCCCACATACACCGTTTGCCCCATCATCGCTCCTGCCACCAGTAACACTCCGATTCTCATCACTTAAAAGCTCAGCCTCAGTGTAAACTGCAACTGCCTCGCATCCTGCGCCGAACTCCGCCGCGAGATGATTCCGCTCGATGAGTCCGGCAGGTTGTTTCCCGGATTGTTGAACACGTTGAAAAAATCCGCATTGAACCGCAACGCCACCCGCTCGCTGATCGCTACCGCCTTGAACAGCGACGCGTTCATCCCAAAGATCCACGGCCCCGCCATCGCCTGATTCCGCCATGGATGCAGATTCGTATTCAACGCCACCCGCTGGTTGATCCCATTATTCAGACGCACAAACACATCGTTGCTTTCAAACAAGCCCGTGTTCGGATCCCCCGGCGCCGGATTCGCCGGCGTCGGCCACACCGGCAGGTGCGCCGGCCGGTAGTTTTGCGGCACCCCCATCACTCCGTTCGGCCGCCCCTGCGCATCCACGCTGTTGATCCGGTTCGCGGGTATGTAGCCGTTATAGAAAAGATATCCCGGGATGCAATCCCCGCTCCGGCAATCCTCGATCGGATACCGGTAGCCATAAACCTCGATATCGCGCAACGCCCCCCAATTCCCCGTCGGCAGGCTCCAATACCGGCTCGACCACGTCCCACTCCCCGCCAACTGCCAGCCACCCGCCACCCGGTTCCAAAAACCGTTCGCGTTGCTCCACAACTTCTTGCCCTTGCCCACCGGCACATCCACCAGAAAATTCCACCGGAAGCGATGCTGCGGGATGTCCGTGTCGCGCCGGTAGTTCAGAAACCGGTTCCGCGCATCGTACTCAAGCGGCACCGCCCCCGGCATGTACACCTCCGGGTTGAACACCGCATTCGTCGAAGAATCCCCCGTGGCAATGTTGCCTGTCCCCATCGAATTGCTCAACACGTAGAAGAACTGATAAGCCACACCCTTGGCATAGCGGCGCTGCACCTCCAATTGCACCGAGTTGAAGTTCTGATAACCCGTCCGCCGGTAAACCTCGATCTGTCCAAACACCCGGTTGTCAAACGGCCGCCGCGCCGTATTGGCGAAATTCCCCGTCGGCAGCGCCTGCCCGGTCGAGGCAAACCAAATGTAATTGTTCGCCTGGTCGTTGATCCTCTGCCATTGGTCCAGATTCCGGCTCTGCGTGCCCACATAACTTGCCCGCAATACCGTCGATTTCGCGATCTCCGTCTCCAGCGTAAAGTTCCACTCATTGGCATAACTCGTCGGCTGATTCACATCGAAGGAAACCGCATTCGGCTGCCCCGGCACAAACGGCACAATCGCCTCCGCCGTCAGTACATTCTGCGAATTCACCCCCGCGATCACGCTCGGCGCCGACCTCAGCCCCAGGCTCCCCAGCCCGTCCGGATTCTGCGCCGCGTTGTTCAGGTTCCGGTTCGTCGTTGCCTGCATCGGCGGGTTCGACCTCATCCGCGAGTTGAACGTCCGCAGCGGCGGCGGAAACCGGTACGTCCCCACTCCCCCTCGCAACACCCACATCTTCCCCGCCAGATTCTTCTTCCAGGCAAATCCCACCCGCGGGCTCACATCAAACCAGTTCGGCTCGATCAGCGTCTTCGGAATCCCCGCATCCGCCGGCGAGATAAACCTCACCCCCACCCGCGCATACTCATTCAAAATCGCCCGGTTCGTGTACCCCAACTCAATCAGCCGGTCTGTCGCCACCGGCGTCACCAGCGCCTTCGATTTCACATCAAACCCCAACAACACATCATTCTTCTCCCGCACCGGCGAGAAAAACTCATACCGCATCCCCAGGTTCACCGTCAGATTCGGCGTCACCTTCCAGTTGTCCTGTACATACGCCGAATTCTCTTGGCCCCGAATGTAATACCACCCCCGGTTAAACGTCGCCGTATATGTCCCCGCCACCCCCAGAAATAGATTCGCGAAATTGTTCCCCGTCCGCGGCACCGTCAGGATATTGTTCCCGCTGCTGGCCGGGTCGTACAACGCCGTCGCCAGCGACCCAAAGTCCAGCCGCCCCTGGTTCTGCTCCTGGTCCGGCAGCACGTCCAGGTTCTCCCGCCTCATCCTCCAACCAAATTCAATCTGATGCTTCCCCGCTATCTTGTTAAAGTTCTGCTCGATCGACAGAATGTTCGTCACATCCTTGCGCGGCCGCGGCCCCTCATACGTCAGGTTGAATCCCGTTCCAATAAAGTCCGGCAGCCCGTTGGCCCGAAACGGATTCGGCAGCTTCAACTGCCCCGCCCAGTCCGTATCAAGCCCCGGCGCCGTCGTGTTGTAATCCGTATCCACCACCATCCCCGTGAAAATCGTCTCCATGAACAGCGTCGGCGACCACACCCTCGTCCAGGAAAACACCCCATTCTGGCTATATACCGGCAAAAACTCAAAGTTCGCCAGGTTCCCGATCGGAATCGGTGAGTTGTTGTTGAACGACCGCCTCTGCTCGAGCAGCCTCTCATCCTTCGTATACCGCGCGAACACCTGGTCCCGGTCCCTCAACCGGTGATCCACCCGGAACGTCAGCGTCCGGTGATCCTGCGAGTTCGGGCTCGGCCCAAACCAGTTCGAGGCGATCAGCGGATTCACATCCCCCAGCGTCGGCCTCTGCGTGATCCCGCTCAGAAAACTCGCCACCGGACTCCGCCGCGTCAGCGGTATCCGGTTGCCCGGAAACGCACTCCGCGTAAACGGCGCCACCGCCGCCGTCGACTGCGGGTCATACAACACAATCTGCCGCCCAATCCCATCCACCAGCCCCGAAAAATCCCCGTTCCACATCCCGTCCGTCGGGATCGTCGATCCGAAATTCGCCCCCGACCTCAGTTTGAATTCCTCCCACGCCCCAAACACAAACGTCCGGTTCCGCCCGTTGTACACCTTCGGGATCCACACCGGCCCCCCCGCCGAGGCCCCAAACTCATTCCGGATCAATTGCGGCGGCTTCGAGAAAAAGTCCTGCCGCCGCCGCGCCACCCCCACTCCATTGTTCCGCATCGTATGAAACAGGCTCCCGCGCAACTGGTTCGTTCCGCTCCGCGTCGACACGATCGTCGAGGCCGGCCGGTTGTACTTCGCCGACGATACGCTCGTTTCCACCCGAAACTCCTGGATCGTATCGAGCCCCGGCGGCCGCGCCGGCGCCCCGCCCACGTTCCGTTGGTTCAATGTCGCCCCGTCCTGCACAAATTCCATCGATGTCGTCCGCAACCCATTCACCCGGTCCCCCTCCACCCCCGGCGTCGTCTGCGCGATCAGGCTCGTAAACAGCCTCCCATTCAATGGCAACTGCTCGATCCGCTCCCGCTCCACCACGTTCGCTATCGTCGCTTGCGTCGTCGTCAACAGCGCCGACACCTCGGCCGTCACCACCACTTCCGAAGCCGTCGCCGCCACATCCAACTCCACGTCCACACTCGCCGCCTGCCCCGCCTGCAACTGGATCGCCCCCTTGAACGTCTGCATCCCCGCCGACTCTACCGTCAATTGATATTGACCCGGCGGCAGGCTCGGAAATAGGTAAAACCCCTGCCCGTTCGCCTGTCCCGTATACAACCGGTTCGTCGCCGTCTGCTCCAGCCGCGTCTTCGCCCCGGCGATCACCGCCGCCGTCTTGTCCCGCACCGTCCCTTGGATCGATCCGTTCCCCGTCTGCCCCGCCAGATAACCCGCCAAAGACCCCGTGAGCCCGATCACGATGAAAACATACTTCATGAGGCTGAACTCTATCATGGGACACTGTCTTCATGTTCGCCTCCCGCGGCAGTCTGCGCAGCCTCGCCCAGTCCCTTCCCCTGGCCGAATCCCTCCGCCAGTTGGGCCGCGATCGCGCCTGGATCAACGAAAAACACCTCGAGCTCTGCCGCATCCCCGCCCCTACCTTCCTCGAGGAAAAACGCGCCCTCTGGATGGTCGAACAGTTCACTGCCCTCGGCTACCACGCCCGGCTCGACCGCGCCGGCAACGTCGTCGCCCATCTCCCCGGTCAGGACCGTTCCTCCTTCATCGCCGTTACCGCCCACCTCGATACCGTCCTCGCCCCCCGCACCCGCGAAGAAATCCGCCTCGCCCCCGATGGCCGCTTTCTCGGCCCCGGTGTCGCCGACAATGGCGCCGGTCTCGCCGCCCTGCTCGCCTTGGCCCGCCAATACGCCCTCTCTCCCCCCTCCTCCCCCTCTCCCCGCTCCCCTCTCTTCGTCGCCAACGTCGGCGAGGAGGGAGAGGGCAATCTCAGCGGAATGCGCTTCCTGTGCCGCCAAAGCTCCCTCGCCCCCCAAATCGCCGCCTTCCTCGTCCTCGACGGCCCCGGTGTCGAACACCTCACCACCCAGGCCCTCGGCAGCCGCCGCTTCGAAGTCGTCTTCACCGGTCCCGGCGGCCACAGTTGGAGCGATTCCGCCAACCCCAACTCCATCCACGCCCTGTCCCGCACCATCGCCGACTTCCTCGATTGCCACGGCCGCCGCGCCAGTTTCCTCCACTCCCGCTACGGCCGCAGCACCGCCAACTTCAGCCTCATCGACGGCGGCGCCAGCATCAATTCCATCCCCGTCTCGGCCCGCGCCAAGCTCGACCTCCGCAGCGAATCCACCGAGGTCCTCGATGAGCTCGCCGAACTCCTCACCGATTGCGTCGAACGCGCCCTGGTCGGAGAAAACGAACGCTCTTCCCTCCTCAAATCCTCCGGTCGCCTCGCCGCCCGCATCCGCGAAATCGGCGCCCGCCCCGGCGGTCAACTCCCTCCCGATTCCCCCCTTCTCAACGTCCTCCGCGCCGTCGACCAACACCTCGGCATCCAGTCCCGCCTCGATTGCGCCTCCACCGATGCCAACATCCCCCTCTCCATGGGCCTCGACGCCGTCTCCCTCGGCGCCGGCGGCGCCGGCGGCGGCGCTCACACCGACGGCGAATGGTATCACCCCGAAGGCCGCGAGACCGGCCTCCGCCGCATCTTCCTCGCCCTCTGGCTCCTGCTCGACCCCCAATGAGCCTCCGTTCCCGCGCTGAACTCGCCCTCGTCCTCGCCGCCATCCTCTGGGGCAGCACTTTCGTCATCATCAAGGACGCTCTCTCCGACATCACCCCCGTTCTCTATCTCCTCATCCGCTTCTCCCTCTCTGCCCTCCTGCTGCTCGCCTTCGTCCGCTCCCGCCCCAGCCGCCGCATGGTCCTCGGCGGCATCCTCACCGGCGCCTTCGTCGGCGTCGGCATGATCCTGCAAACCTACGGCCTCCGCGATACTTCCGCCTCCAATGTCGGCTTCCTCACCTCTCTTTACATCCCCCTGGTACCTTTTGTCGCCGCCCTCGTCTATCAAGCCAGAACCGGATGGAGAGAAGGCATCGCTGTCGTTCTGGCTACCCTGGGCCTCGCCCTGCTCAGCTTCGATCCCTCGACGCTCCGCATGAATCGTGGCGACATCTTGACCGTCGCCGCCGCCCTCATGTTTTCCTTCCAGATCGTCTTTGTCAAACGCTTCGCCGCCGAGGGCGACGCCGTCTGGATGGCTTGGTTTCAGGTCTTCATGACTGCCGCGGTTTCCGCCCTCGCCATCGGCTTCGAACACACCACTGTCCGCTGGACCACGCGCCTGCAAGTTGCCATGGCCATCACCGTCCTCGGCGCTACCGTCATCGCCTATCTCCTGCAGGCTTTTGGCCAGAAATACACCTCAGCCAACCGCGCTGCCCTCATCTTCGCCCTCGAACCCGTCTTCGCCTGCGCCGCCAGCTACCTCTGGCTCAACGAGCGCCTACCCCCCCGCGGCTGGTTCGGCGCCGCTCTCGTTCTCCTCGCGGTTCTCCTCGCGGAATTGAAACCAGGCGCCCCGGCGAAGCATAGTAGTAATTAGAACTCTTGGAGGCAAAATAAAAACATTTATGAATTTCCTGAACAGAATGCGCCAGCAACGTTTTCTCGGCTTCAGCATGCTGCTTCTCACTCTGAGCGTCGGTATCTTCATCGGCACCCTGTTGACCACCGGCGTCCAGGCCGGCAAGGAGCAGGTTGCCCCCGACGCCACCCCCCTCATCGTCCCCAGCCCCCGTCAGATGCAGAATGAGTTTGCCCGCCTCGCCAAGGCCGCCGAAAACTCTGTCGTTCACATCAATACCGTCGACGAAGGCAAATCAACCCCTGCCGCCCAAAAGCGCGTCCGCCCCCAGCAGCCCCCCGCTGACGAAGACGAAGACCAGATGGACCTCTTCCAGCGCTTCTTCGGTGGCCGCGGCGGCCCCGGCATGGCCCCACAACCCAAGCGCATGGGCACCGGCAGCGGCTTCATCGTCGACCGCAAAGGCTACATCATCACCAATCAGCACGTCGTCGAGGGCGCCGACAAAATCACCGTCAAGATCCATGGCGACTCCACCGAATACCGCGCCAAAGTCATCGGCTTCGACAAAGAAACCGACCTCGCTGTCATCAAGATCAACTCCGATAAGGATCTCACCCCCCTCAAAATCGGCAACTCCGATAGCACCCAGGTCGGCGATTGGGCCATCGCCATCGGTTCTCCCTTTGGCCTCGAGGCCACTGTCACCGCTGGCATCGTCTCGGCCAAGGGCCGCGACTTCCCCGGCGCCCAGGCCTTCCAGCGCTTTATCCAAACCGATGCCGCCATCAACCCCGGCAACAGCGGCGGCCCCCTCCTCAATAGCCTCGGCGAGGTCATCGGCGTCAACACCATGATCGCCACCCGCACCGGCGGCTATGAGGGCATCGGCTTCGCCCTCCCCATGAACATGGCCGTCAAGGTCTACAACCAGCTCATCGCCAACGGCCGCGTCACCCGCGGCGGCATCGGTGTCCAGTTCGATCGCAGCATCGACCCCACCATGATGAAGGCCTTCAAGCTCGACGGCGGCGTCCCCATTTCCGCCCTCCAGCCCGGCGGCCCCAGCGAGAAAGCAGGCCTCAAGCCCGAGGACATCATCATCGGCATCAACGGCCAGAACGTCAAGAATGGTGACGATCTCATCGCCAAAGTCAGCGACCTGCCCATCGGCTCCAAAGCCGTCGTCGAAGTCGACCGCCAGGGAAAGAAAATGAAGTTCGATGTCGCCATCGTTGACCGCGCCCAAATCATCGCCGAAGACCCCATCATCGGCGCTGGCCGCAAGCAGGATGATCTCACCGCTGGCAGCCAGTCCTCCGCCCAGTTCGGCATCATGATCGCCAATCTCCCCGAGACTGAAGCCGAGAAAATCGGTCTGGAAGGCAAAGGCGGTGTCCAGGTCACCCGCGTCGTCCCCGGCAGCTTCGCCGAAGAAGTCGGCCTCGCCGAACGCGATGTCATCGTCTCCATCAACCGCCAGCCCGTCGCCAGCGTCGATGACGTCAAGCGCGTTCAGCAGACCCTCAAGCCCGGCGATGCCGTTGCCTTCCGTGTCATGCGCTCCGTCCCCGGTCTCCGCCGCGGCGCCGCCGGCCAGTGGCAAGGCATCTGGATCAGCGGCACCCTCCCCAAGGACTAACGTTCGTGCTTACGGGCCGGATCTTTTCCCCCGATCCGGCCCGTTTCCACTCCACCCGGGTTCCCTCCTGAACACGGGATGTCCGGACTCGCACAGGGGTCCGTTACCGGTTCCTCTTCCTCGTCCTCCACCCGAAACTCAATCTCCCAGTCGGAAATCCCCTTCACATAAAACCGCGCCCTCTTGCCTGCAACCTGGTCCGTTTCTCCTTCCCCCAATCCAATCACTTGCGGATAGTACGCCGGCTGCCTCGCCGATTCCCCCGCGTTCAACAACCGCCGCGGCTTCTTCCACGAAAAAGGGTCCGCCAAATCCGCGCTGAAGCTCACATCAATTCCTGCCTGCGGCCAGCCCGGCTCACAACAACTCCGGTTCAAGAACATCACATACCGGTCCAGTTCCTTGTTGTAATGCACCGCCGGCCCCCAATAAGAGTCTGTATCGTCCTCACTCCAGCTTTCCTTCGCCGGGAAAATCGCCGTCAACCTCCCCCCTAGTCCAGCTTCCTCAAACTTCCCCAGGTAGAGCTTCTTCACCCGCCCCACCGGTGCATACCGCTCGGCAAAATCCAGTCTTGCCATAACCACCCCCTGGCTGCTCAGTGGCCCCGCATAATTTGTAAAAAAAATGTAAAAGTATTTCTTTTCCCGGTCCAGCACCACGCTCAAGTCCCCATGCCCCCCTGAGAAGAACCCGTTTTCCGCGTCGCAGTCTGCGTCCTCGCCCGATTCAAGCACAATCCCCAAGTCCTCCACCGTCGCTCCGTTGTCCCGCGACACTGCCATTCCAATCTTCGGCTGCGTCAACCGGTCTTCCCCACACCTCGCCTCCGGTTCATGGTGGTAAAACAACAATAACGTTCCATTCTCGTCCCGCCATACCGCCTCAAACCATACCGGCGCATGCGCCGGGTTGTTAAACTCTACCTTCCGCGTATTCCCCAACTGAAACTGGTCCGGCCCGCTCGACAGGTGCGGCTCCCCCGTCGAGTGAAACAAAAACATCTGCCCGCCCGCCCAAAAAACCGCGCTGTTGCCGTCTATCTCTGGCGGAAGCTCGTTCCGCTGTGCCGGCCTCAACACCGCGCTCTGCCCTGCCAGTACTACCGAAGCAACAGCCACGATCAAACCAACGCGCAATAATTTCATTCTCTTCTCACAATGTATACTGATTTTTCCTGTCTCACAAAGGTTACTTCTTTTCTGGTTAAGAAGTGTGAAGCCCAACGTTTTTGACAAGACTGAACGCCTCGCGCTAAACTGGTGAAGTTGACTTTTTTCCTTTAGAGGTAGACCCGAACGTATGAAAACCTACGTACCCTCCGGAAAAGACGTCAGTCGCAATTGGCACATCATCGATGCGGAAGGCGCCACTCTCGGCCGCCTGGCCAGCAAAGCCGCTCGCATCCTGATGGGCAAACACAAGCCGACCTACACGCCTTTTCTGGATCAAGGCGATCACGTGATCGTCATCAACGCCGCCAAAGTGCGCTTGACCGGTAATAAGACCGAACAAAAAGTTTATTACTATCACACCGGCTATCCCGGTGGCCTCAAGTCCACAGGCGCCCGCCGCATGCAGGAAACCAAACCCGCGCGCATGATCGAGCTCGCCATCAAGGGCATGCTGCCCAAGAACAAGCTCGGCAAGCACATGGGCACCAAATTGAAGGTATACGCCAATGACCGCCATCCGCACCAGGCCCAAAAGCCCGAGCCGGCGGCGGCGGTTTAATTCGGATTTTTAGAAAGGTTATTCGTGGCTGCTTTAACTCAATACATCGGAACCGGACGCCGCAAGACCAGCACCGCTCGCGTGTTCTTGCGTCCTGGTAAGGGCGACATTACCGTCAATCACCGCGCCCTCGAGCAATACTTCCATACGGAAACCGCCCGTGCCACGGTGCGGCAGGCCTTGCTCGCCACCGAGACGGTCGACAAATTTGATGCTCTCATTCTTGCCGACGGCGGTGGCTTCACGGGTCAGGCTGAGGCCTGTCGGCTCGGGGTGGCTCGCGCTTTGCTCGAGTTCGACCCCGAACTTCGCCCCAAGCTCAAAGGCCTGGGCCTGCTCACGCGCGATCCCCGCGCCCATGAGCGTAAGAAGTACGGTCAGAAGGGCGCCCGCAAGCGCTTCCAGTTCTCCAAGCGCTAATCGCTTCGAGCTTCTGCCCCATTCATTTTTGAACTTTATAGAGCAAAGGATTTGTCATGCCTTCGATTTCCATGAAAGAACTGCTCGAAGCAGGCGTTCACTTCGGGCACCAGACCAAACGCTGGAATCCCAAGATGAAAGAGTACATCTTCGGAGAACGCAACGGGATCTACATCATCGACCTTCAGAAGACTCTCAAGCTCTTCAAGGACGCCATGCGCTTTGTCGGCGAAATGGCCGCTCAGGGCAAGAATGTCCTCTTTGTCGGCACCAAGCGCCAAGCCCAGGAAGCCATCGCCGAAGAAGCCTCGCGCTGCAATATGTATTACATCAACAACCGCTGGCTCGGTGGCCTCCTCACTAATTTCACCACCGTCAAGGGTTCCATCAAGCGCCTCCGCGAACTCGAATCCATGTCGACGGAAGGCACCTGGGGCAGCCGCTCGAAAAAGGAAATTGCCCGCCTCGAGCGCGAACGCAAACACCTCTCGCAGAACCTCGCCGGCATCAAAGACATGCCTGGTCTGCCCGACATCATCTTTGTCGTCGATTCCTCCAAGGAGTCGATCGCCGTCAAGGAAGCCAAGCGCCTCGGCATCTCCGTTGTCGGTGTCGTCGACACCAACTGCGACCCCGATGAAGTCGACTACGTCATCCCCGGCAACGACGACGCCCTCCGCGCCATCAAGCTCTTCACTTCCAAGATCGCCGACGCTGTCATCGAAGGCCGTGCCCTCGCCACCGAGCACGACTTCCAGGCCGCCGCCCAAGACCTCGTCACCGAGGAAGAATCCACTTCCTCCATCGACATGAGCAACTACGCTCAATACGTCGATCCCAAGTACTCCGAAGAGCTGATGAGTGAAACTCTCATCAACGACCTCGACCTGCCTTCCATGTCCCTGCCCAAGAAGGGCCCGGAAGCCGAAGAGGGCTCCTCCGAAGCTCCCGCCGTCAAGGCGGACTGAACGCTCGGCTAACACTTCTGTAACTCGAACGCGAAAAGGATCAGTGTAACTATATGGCGGAAGTAACTGCACAACTCGTCAAGGCGCTCCGGGAACGCACCGGCGCCGGCATGATGGAATGCCGCAATGCCCTCGTCGAGGCCAACGGCAATCTCGACGACGCCGAAGTCGTACTGCGGAAGCGCGGCGCCGCCTCGGCCGCCAAGAAAGCCTCCCGTTCGGCCAAACAGGGCCTCATCCTTGTCGAGATCGCTCCCTCCGGCAATTCGGCCGTCGTCCTCGAAGTCAACTGCGAATCCGACTTCGTCGCTCGCACCGATGACTTCCAGGGTCTCGCCTCCGGCCTCGCGGCTCACATCGCCTCCTCCCCGGCCTCCACCGTCGAGGCCGCCCTCGCCGAGCCTTTCTCGAAGGACACCACCCTCACCCTCGGTGATTACATCAAGGGTAAGATCGCCAAGGTCGGCGAAAACATCCTTCTGCAGCGCTTTGCGCGCATCTCCGTCTCCGGCGGCGTCATCGCCGGCTACACCCACCCCGGCAGTCAGCTCGCCGTGGCTGTCGCTCTCAGCTCGAGCGCGCCCCCTTCCGCCGAACTCACCGCCCTCGGCCGCGACCTCGCGATGCAGATCGCCGCTGCCGACCCCAAGTATGTCCGCCGCGATCAGGTCGACCCCGCTCACCTTGCCAAGGAAGCAGAGATCGCCCGCGACCGCGCCCGCAATGAAGGCAAACCCGAAAAAATCCTCGACAAGATCGTCGAAGGCCGCCTCGCCAAGTTCTATGAAGAAGTCTGCCTCCTCGAGCAGCCCTTCATCAAGGACAATGCCCTCACTGTCACCGAGCTCATCAAGCAGAAGGGCAAGGATGCCGGCGCCACCATCGACGTCCAGAGCTTTGTCCGCTTCAAAGTCGGCGAAACCCAATCCGCTGAAGAAGCCCCGGCGGAGTAGTCGCCATGCCCAGCTACCGGCGCATCGTCTTGAAGCTCTCGGGCGAAGTCATGGCCGGCCCCCAGGGCTTTGGTATTGATAACGACCGCGTTAACTCCTTCGCCGAGGAGATTTCCGAAGTCCATAAACAAGGCATCGAAATCGGACTCGTCGTCGGGGGCGGAAATATCTTCCGCGGTGTCAACGCCGCCGCCAAATCAATGGACCGTGTCGCTGCCGACCACATGGGTATGCTCGCCACGGTCATCAATGGCCTCGCTCTCCAGGATGCCCTCGAGCGCGCCGGCTCTCCCACTCGCCTGATGACCGCCATCCAGATGACCGCTGTTGCTGAACCTTACATCCGCCGCCGCGCCATCCGCCACTTCGAAAAAGGCCGCATTGTCCTATTCGCCGCCGGCACCTCCAACCCCTTCTTTTCCACTGATTCCGGCGCTGCCCTCCGCGCCCTCGAAATTCATGCCCAGGTCCTCGCCAAAGCCACCAAGGTCGACGGTGTTTATGACAAAGACCCGATGAAGCACTCCGACGCCATTCGCTACTCCTCCATCAGCTACACCGAGGTCCTCGCTCGCGGTCTCCGCATCCTCGACGCCTCCGCCGTCGCCATGTGCCGCGATAACAATCTCCCCATCTCTGTGTTCAACTCTAATATTAGGGGCAATATAATGCGTATGGCTCTTGGTGAGCCGATCGGAACCCTGATTCACGAACCCAAATGAGCGAAACATTCACCACCACCAAACAAGTCGAAGCCAATGCCAAAACCCGCATGGACAAAGTGCTGGCTGACCTTTCTCACTCCATGGCCAGCGTCCGCACCGGACGCGCCAACCCTTCCATGCTCGAAAATGTGCGCGTTGACTATTACGGCACTCCTACCCCAATCAACCAGGTCGGCACCGTTAGTGTCCCCGAGGCCGGTCTCATTACCGTCGCCCCTTGGGACAGCTCTCTGATCGGCCCCATCGAAAAAGCCATCCGCGCCGCCGAACTCGGCCTCAATCCCGCCAACGACGGCAAGCTCATCCGCATCCCCATCCCCGCCCTGAATGAAGAGCGCCGTAAGGAACTCGCTAAAAAGCTCCACGGCATGGCCGAGGACCACCGCGTCGCCCTCCGCAATGTCCGCCGCGACGCCAACGATCACGTCAAGAAGCTCATGAAGGATAAGCTCATCAGCGAAGATGACGAAAAACGCTCCCTCGACGAAATCCAAAAGCTCACCGACGCCACCATGAAGAAGCTCGACGAAGCCGCCAAGACCAAAGAAAAAGAGATCATGGAGATCCGCTAATCTTTCAGTTGACTCATGTCCGCTCCGGTTCTTCTTCTAACACTCGTTACCTTCGGCTTCGAGCAGGCCACTCTCCCTCCCTTCGCTCCCGGTGATCCCGATGGCCTGGTTGCCACGGCCAACCCGAAAATCCGTTACGCCTTCCTCCGCAAAGTTTTTTGGAAAAACAACATCGGCGGCGTTGGCAACTACTACAAATCCCCCGCTCCCACCTCGGCCGAGCGGGCAGCCATGCTCCAAACCATCGATCGGCTCACCGCTCTGCTCGCCTCCACCCCAACGGGTGCCAATGGCCAAGGCTTTTGGATGCTCGCCTCCCGTTCCCCCTTCGGCAGCAACGAGCGCCTCGCCCCTCCCGGCACCCCCCTCGCCCGCCTCCCTCATCGCTTCTCCGTCGGCTATTTCCCCTTCTATCACGAAGACGTTCAGGACCGCACCGGTCAATGGCGCACCAGCGTCACCGGCGAAACCCAGTCCATTTACTACGAGTTCAACCTTCTCCCCGGCCGTCTCAACAGTGAAGTCATCGCTTCCGAAGACCGCGGTTCTGACATGGATCCCCTCGAATTCTTCCCCCAACCCAGCCAGATCGCCACCTGGCAAGGTCTCCCGGTCTACGGCGCCGGTACCCTTGTCCTCTCCCGCCCCGGCCGTCCGCTTTGGCTTCCCGCCCAGATCGAGCGCGTTCTCAAGGCCAGCCTCCCCAAATTGGAAGCCGACGCCAAGACCGCCGAAGACCGCCTCGCCGATCTCCGTAAAAAAAACGACTACGTCCAGTCCCCCGCTTACGAAAAAGAACAGTGGGACTACTTCGAGAAAAACAACGGCTCCCTCAAACAATCCCGCCCCTCCAATTACGAAACACGCCGTAACTCCACTATCCACTCGATCGCCTACAACCGCCAGGTCGCCGCCGCCGAAGCCAACCCCGGCCGTGACCCCAAAGGCCTCTGGTATTGGAATCCCAAGGATGCGCTCGACCGCGCCCGCTCCCTCATCGCCTCCCTAGATCCCGGTTCCGCCAAGCAGCCCGCCTGCTGGCTTCCCGCCCAAACCGGTCCCACCTCCCAAGGCCGCTACCAGATGCGCGGCGACATCGTCCCCTATGGCAGCCCCGGCTGCACCCTCATTGTCGTCAATAACCTCTCCTACTTCGATACCTCACTGCCCCGCACTACCCCCCAACTCCTTACCATCCCCGAGTTCTATCGCTGCGGCGCCGTGGAGGCCGGTGTCTACAAGTCCTCCTCTTCCTGGTCTTACCGTCAGGGTGATTCCCCCGCCCACGGCTGCTTCCGCCACGTCCCCATCTGGCTCGAACTTGACTGGAAACAATTCTCCTCCCTCGTCACCCCCTAAACCACCGTTAACGCAAGATCAAAAAATTTTTTCTCCCCTCCCCTCAATCACTTCCCCCCCATCCCCACCATTCCCCGTTCCGCCTCATGCCACGCTCTCCCCCGTGGGAGCCCTCTCCCCACCCAAAACCAATTTCACTGGAGCAACACCATGGCTCACGCCCAACCCATCACCCTTCCCGATCTCCCCGCTCAACTCCTCGACGAGCAACCGCACGAACGAACCCAATTCCTCGCCCTCCGCCAGCGCCTC
>JAINDK010000087.1 GCA_019931185.1 Bryobacter sp. CoA8 C33 | reverse complement strand
TCAGTTAAGCCCTTCGCCTCGATATAAGGTTGCTTTGCCCAAGGCGCGCAGCAGTCAAGGCCAAGCGCAGCTTGCCCGCAGGGTCACCTTGACGGCGAGCACACTTGGGCGTACTCAGAATTGCCGAGGCGAAGGGCGTCGGAACCCCCACTGCTGCCGCAAATTCTGCCGGCGTTCGTCCCGCCAAGCTCGAGTGCGGCCGCTGGGTCAGATACTGCTGTCGCCAGGCCCCGATCTTCTTTCTGGCATCCTCCACGTCCTCGAAGTAGTGCCCGTTTAGGCACTCGTCCCGCAACCGTCCGTTGAAGCTCTCAACAAACCCGTTCTGCATCGGTTTGCCTGGTTGAATATGGCTCACCTTCACGCCGTTGCGCTTGCACCAGACTTGAAACGGCGAACCCACAAATTCGGGTCCGTTGTCGACCCGAATCTCGGCCGGCCTGCGGCCCATTCGCTTCAGCCCTTCCAGGGCCAAGGCAACCTTGCTCGAAGGCATCGAGTAATCCACTTCCACCGCCAACGCCTCCCGCGTCGCGCAATCCACGATCGTCAGGATCCGCAGTTGCCGCCGCACGCCCACGCTCCAATCCGCAACGAAGTCCATCGCCCAAACCTCGTCGGGCCTCGTGATCTCGCGGGTCGCAACGGGTTCGCGCTTCACCCACTTCTTTCTCCTGCGCGTCCGGATCTGCAGCCTCTCGCGTTGCATGATCCGCTGGACGTTGCGCCGGCTCACGGACCGCTTGAGCTTCTCTTCGAGTTTCAGCGCGACTCGCCGATGTCCAAATCGCGGGTGCTCCAGCGCCACTTCGCGCACTTGCCGCCGCATTGCTTCTCCCGCTCCTTTCGCTTGGTACCGAACGGAGCTCCGCGGCGCACCGGCCAAGCCGCAAGCCCGTCGCTCGCTTAACTTTGGCCACTGCGTTTTGATCCGGGCTACCGCCTCCCGCCTCTGCGGCAGCCCTACCATTTTTTTGCGTTCAACTCCTTCAGGATCTGGTTGTCCAGCATCGCGTCTGCCAAGGCACGCTTCAATCGCCCATTCTCTTGCTCGAGCTGGCGCAGCCGTTGCACCTCGTCCCCGCTCATACCGCCGAACTTCTTCTTCCAGCCGTAATACGTCTGCGGGTGCACTCCATGCTCCCGGCAGAACTCCTCTACGCTCTTGTTGGTGCTCGCTCCGGCTTCCAAGATCCGCGCGATCTCTTCATTGCTGTACCGCTTCTTCTTCATTGATCTCTCCTTTCATTTTGAAAGATCCTATGATTTCTGCTGGTACGATTTTAGGGCGTCAGGTCACCACGAGCGCCGGACTCGATTTGATCGAATCCGAGCGAATCGGCGTGCAATTGCCGCGAAATAGACTGTTAGGAAAAGAACCATTGCCACCCGCCCTCTTTCAAACCAAGGAATACCCGTTCCATTCCTTGCTGGCCTAAGCACCCACCGGCCACATGCTCGGCGGCCCAGTCTAGTCGATGCTCCAGCAAACGGGGAAGCTCGGCATAGCCGAACGGCATCCGCAGGCCCCAGGACTAGCCGTTCGCTTTAAGCGCATAAATGTGAATCCCCAGGTCGACAGGGAGTTGCCAGCCAACGGTCCAAGCTTTTCGCAGCGCAGGACCCGGATCCATCCGGCTTCTTCCTGATCAGGCACCAGGTTGTTGGCTAGCGCCGCCGAGCCCTTTTCGGGCGCCAGTTTCACCAAGTTGCGTGCGAGGGATTATCTTTCGAGGATCGTGCCGGCCCGCTGCAGTCCGCGGGTAGCTCCTTGGTGCCGGCGCGATTGCCGGATGTTAACGGCAATCAGAAAACGTATTTTTCTGAGCATGAGGCCGAGAGTCTCTGCAGCTTGAGGCGAAGGTACTGAAGGTAGCCCTCCGGGCGCGGTTGGAGTTGAAGCCCCTCAATGATGGGCAGGAAGTAGGCCAGCGAACGGATCTTGGGAAGCGGCGTCGGACCCTGGTGCTGGAGCAGGCGGCGAAGACTGCCGAGCAGCAACGCGGACTCGATGAGCGGTAGCGGCACCAAATCGAGGAACAGCTTCCGCGCCACTGCCTGATCGGTGGGACTGGGACGGAGCGGTGTCTCCGGGAGATTGGCGTAAGCAGCAAGAACGGCGGAGGCGAAAGCCGATTCGGCTTTCATTTTCTGCCCCTTCGTGCGGCCGTTTTCCGCTCGCTCTCACGAATCCGGTAGCTACTGCCTTCGACGACCGTGACGTCGGCGTGATGCAGCAGGCGATCCAGCAACGTAACGATATAGGTGGCGTTGGGAAACACCTCGTTCCAATCTTTGAACGGACGGTTCGTGGTGACGATCATTGGCTTGCGCTCATAACGGCGGTTAACTACTTCATAGAGCAGGTCGGCGGCCTTTTCATCAAAGGACAAATAGCCGACCTCATCAATGCAGAGCAGCCCGACATTCGTGTACGTGCGCAGCTTCCGGCGGCGACCTTCCGGCGATTGCCGGTGCAGTTCCTCGAGCAACGCCGCGGCGGAACGAAACAGTACCGAATGCCCGGCCAAAACTGCGGTGTGGCGGATGTTCTGGGCGATCATCGTCTTGCCCAAGCCGTTCCGGCCTACGAGCACGAGATTATGGACCTCGCCGAGAAAGTCCAGCGTCATCGCGCACTCAATGATGTCGCGTTCGATCTTGGTGGGCCAGTTCCAGTCAAACTCCGTCATTGGTTTGAATGTTCGGATGCCACTGAGGCGCAACCTCCGTTCGAGGCTGCGTTTGTAACGTTCCGCCATTTCCGCCGAGGCCAGGGCTTCCAGGATTTGAGGCGGAGACCAGCGCGCCTTACTGGCGCGCGCGATAAAGTCGTCAAGCGCAGACGGCACCGCACTGAGCCCGATCCGTTTGAGCTGACAGGCCACATCATTCCTCATGTTTGTTGCCGTTGACGAGTTCATCGTAGGTCTCCAGATCGTGCGGCCGGACATCGACCGTCTGCGCCTGCCGGTGGCGGCTGAGATCGGCAGACAAAGGCATGGATCGTGGTTGGCGGCGCAGCAGAAACGCGACTGAATCAGCACGGGGCGTGGAGCGTTCGAGCGCTTTGTTGATCGCCCGCCGAATTGCGGTGGCGCCATACTCGTCGAGCAGTTTGTTCGGCCGGGCGGCTTCTCGGGCAGGTGATTCGCCTTGTGCGAAAGATTGCTCGAGCAGCGTCTGGCTTTCCGGCACAAACTGTTCCAGCCGACCTGCGGGCGTCGCGCTTTGCGTTTGGTAGCGAGCACCGCTTCTTGATGAGCGGGATCGAGTACGGTCTGCCCGCAGTCGTAGCGGCGGCAGTGACGAGCAATCTCGACCGGCTATCCACTCAACATTACGTGGCCATACTTTAGGATCATCAGCATTATAGGGTACTGGCTTTCTTGTTGGCGATCCGGGAAGCGGTACAGGGCGTTGCAAGCACGGCAATGCAAGTACGGAATGAAATCGGGCAATGCGCGATTGCCCAGCATGAGCTTACGCCATCCCCTTTCGCCCAGTTGCCGCTCATCCGGCAATAACGCTTCGCGGGAAACCCCCGCTTTTTGCTGTTAAGCTCAGGGCCGCTCCATGCTTGGCGCTGTTATGGGCTAAGTCGACTGTGTACTCGTGCGCTGGAACCGTTGAGTGAGGTAGTCCAATAGCGTACGCTTCGGCGAAGCAGCAACAACCCGGTTCTCGCTCAGGATCTCGGCCAACTTGCGATAGCTACGGCCCAGATTCGAATCTGCTTTCACCTGAGACCCATTCTCACCGGCGCAATTCGCCAATTCATAATTGTTCTCAATCGCAATTTCCACGGGCAAACCTACCATTTCTGAAATCCGCTCTGGCGTCAAAACATGCTTCGGCAGATACCGGTTGATGATCAGCTTCATCTGGTGATCCAGTCCGCAGCGGCGCAGCCGCTCCACCTTACGCAATAACAGATGCTGACAGGCTAGCTCCTGCGTGCACACCAGGTAGACCAGCTTGGATTCTAGCAGCGTTTCCATCGCAAACGGATCCAGTTGTCCGGATAAATCCACCAGCGTCAGATCATACATCTGCCGGAAGAATTGCAACAACCGGTTCACTTGGGCTGTCTCCGCATTCCGGCTTCCCTCCAGATCCACGGGCAATACATCCAAATTCTCCACCTGTGAACACAGCCGCGACCATATGTCGCCATCCAAATCCTGCACTGCGTTCAGCGCATCTTGCAGAGTGTGCTCCGGCTTCAATTTGAACAGGAAACTCTGCACCCCGGCGTTGTTGTCAAAATCAGCCAATAGCGTCCGCTTCATTCCACTTCGTGACGTCAGAAAAGCAGTATTCGCTACGATGGTCGATGCCCCCGAGCCAGGCTTCGCAGGCAAAAACGAAACAATGTTGCCTCCCGTGCTCGCCACCGCGGGCCGCCTGCTCAGTTGCTCCGCCAGCCCGTTTAGTATCTCATTGACTTCTTCAAGTTTGTGCGAAGGTGTCAAATAATGCCGAATCCCGAATTTCAACAACGCCGATAGCGTGCTTACGTTCTCCTCACACAATGCCACAATCTCCGTCCCAGGAAAATGCCCCTGCGCAATTTGCACGATTTTTTGCGCCCGTCCGGAATCTGCAAAGTCAACCAAAAGCAGGTCCGGTGTCCCCAACCTCAGCGTCCTCAGCAGAGCCTGCTCATCCGAATATTCCCGCTGCCATCTCGTCAGTTGCAGAGCAAACGAATTTCCGATCACCTCCCGGATCATATGGATCGGTGATGTTTCCAAGGCAATCAGCACACAGTTTAACGTTCGGCCACTCATGGTTCGGAATCTCTTCCCAGTTTTCTTGTCAGCCAGCAAAGACTACTACTGACCTTTTGAGACTAAGATGTTTTGACTAGGAAGACTATCCAACTTTAGTACTAATAGTGTGTTTTTCTCGTACTGCGTCAGCTTAATGGCCCTAGGAGCCTGTTGAAAAAATCCCCTCTTGCCGATTTCGACCCTTTCACGGGGGTCAG
>JAINDK010000107.1 GCA_019931185.1 Bryobacter sp. CoA8 C33 | reverse complement strand
TACACATACGTCACTACCCCCGCCCCACTCCGATCCATCCTCACTCGCTTGCCCTCCCCGTCATACGCCATCGTCACAATCTGCGCCCCCAACGTATTCCTCACCATCAGCCCTTCCCCATCATATTCAATCGTCCTCCCATTTAGCCCCGTCACATACCCCCCCGCATCATGCCCCTGCCCGTTCATCCGGTTCTGCGGATAAATCGTCTCCACCGCCGCCGCCGTATCCGCCGTCACCACCGGCGCCTGACTCCCGGACAGCTGCACCGATTCCCCGAATATCGTATTTACACTGCAAGTGCCTACTATCTATTTTTCTTATTGTGCGACAGTTTATCTATTTTTCCAAACGTCCAGTCAAAAAATTCCTTCAAATCCTCAAAACGTGACTTGGGAAGAAGAATTCGATTGTTTTTAAGAATGATGTGATCAGGCCCGCGCAAGTTATTGTCGATGATGATTAGTTCTTCCGCTTTAGGAAATGCCCCCTCATCGTAAGGAAGAAACTCATCTTGGTACAAAACAGATCCTGCTCCGTTCCATATGTGGCAATAAGGAGGATCTCCTGCGAATCCTGCTTTACAATGTTGCCAATAAACCACTCCTTTTCCAGCCAACAAGAATACAGCATCAGGAGGAACGTTTGAAGGACGAGCAGGTGGAGACTCGTCACCGCATCCATATAAAAATAGAATAAAGGCGCACAGAGACAAAAAAGGTATCCTGAACAACAATTGAGTTTTTTCTTTATAGTTATTTCGACTAATTTTGTAGTTCATTGACATTGCTTCTTTCCATTGGTGTCAGTAAAACAGAGTTGACTCGTTACTGCGTCGCTTCGCCCGTTTGCTGTCTGGTCAGCCCACCAAGAGTAATACCAAAAAGCATAATTTGGAATTGTATAAAGTTCAGTGGTTGGGATAGAAGCAACACCAGCTTTATGTAGTCCAAACATAGTAAAGTGAATACAGTCGTTGAAGCCAACAACATAGTAACCGGAATTTCCGTATCGATTTAAGGTATACTTGCTCAAGAGATACGATTCTAGTTCTTGAGTCTCTGCCTCGGTAGTTTTAAAATACGCTACACTCACTGAGTCTTTTGGCTGCTTTTTCAATTCCGCGAATTCGTTGGCCAGCGCGCTCAAGGACTCCTTAGTGGGTTTTCCATCCACGCCATATACAATTCTTGTAGAATATCGCCTGATTTCGTAGGATCCTTTGCCGACGAAACTACCTGCTTTTTGCGGCTGAAAGTCACCGTAAATCCCCGTTCCGTCGCGATTGACAGAAGCGATCCCCGCATGACCAAGCCCAAATGCTGCTTTACTGAATCTCACCATAATGGCATCACGTCCATCTGGATCAACGTAAAGATGGGGATTGTTTAGCGCATACGAATACATGTTCCAACGCTGCGGATTCAACTGGTGAAGTATTGAGGGTTTAGCAGGATCAAGCGAAGTAAACCGCCCCACCGGCGCACTATAGTACCGCGCCAAGAAATAATCCAGCCCCGTCTGCCCATCCCGTTCCTTGCCCGTACTACGGGATCTTCTGCCTTCGTCACACAAGCATCCGGCTATCCCCGGTGCGATCAACGTGTTAGCGGCGGCCAGAACCCGATGCGAGGCCAACGCAAAGCTCTCACCCCCCAGACGCGGTTTTTCGTTTAGCAGCGAGGCCCTCGGCACATTGGCGAAGGCGGGCAGACACAGGGCGGCTAAACAAAGAAGCACCATTCTCGCTTGAGCCGCCATGAAGGCCAGTTTACGTTATTCGTCGTCTTCTGCTGTTGCCAGGGGGGACTCTTTGCTCACCAACCTCGCCGACGAACTCCTCGTCCAAGACATCACCGAACCGAGCGCCGTTCTCGGCTCTCTTTCCGGCGACGATCTCCAAGCTGCTCACGATCACATCCTCGAACAGTTCGCCGTGGAACTTTTGATCGGCGCTCATGAAAATTCGGATTGGTCCAACGGCAAGCTCGTCATCGACGCCAACCACGGCCCGATTCATCCCCTGCAAGCCGCCTTCTATGCCGTCAAGCTCGACGTGCAGCGACGGGATGCTGTGGTCAGCCTATAGCTGTCGCCCATGCAACGCCAACGTTCAGTTCTCCCGACCCTCCGGACTTGACTCGCCAGAACTCTCTTCGGCGCTAAGGTCCAGTAGATCAAGGGCGTAGAGCTTCGCTGAGGGGTGCAGCCGATCAAGCAAGCACTTGGTGTGGCAATACAACTCCTGATCATGCTGCATATCCGGTGTTCCGTCGATACACGTTGTATAGAGAATTGACCCCACGTCGGGGGCCTTCGATTCGACAGTAAGGCCGCAAAAGCAGCACTGATATCGATGCAGCGCCATGGCTTAGTGCCACCCGTAATTCTGACCCAGTCGCCGAATTTCGCCAGCGGTCTTGTTTTTCATCACGGTAATAATCCCACCCTCACCTTCAACTACGACGTTGTACCGACCGGACGCCAGTTTCTTCACATAGGCAGTTGCCCCATCAGATTGCGTGTAGGCTTGGCCTGTTTTGGCTTCGGCGATCTCAGCCGGAGACATGTTCCGCCCCGAGATGCGCTCCTCGCCGTGCTGAGTATTTCCACCGTTTCCTTGGCCCGAACCTGTCGAACACAGAATCAACCCACCGAACCCACCGATAGCTCCACCGAGTGCGGCCCCGCCAGCCGCTCCACCCGGAATGGTCGCAGCGACGGCAGGTCCTCCTGCCAAACCCAGAGTTCCCAATCCTCCGCCCGCCCAAAAGCCAATTGAGGCTCCTAGTCCCATATAGCCATCGGTACAGATCGGATTC
>JAINDK010000019.1 GCA_019931185.1 Bryobacter sp. CoA8 C33 | reverse complement strand
CTCGCTCCGCTCGGAGTGCAGCAGGCTCTCCACCATCCGCTTCAACTCCTCATCTCCCCCGCACCGCGCTTCAATCAACGCCGCCCGCTCCACTCCCTTCAGCTCCGCCGCGGCGCCAAATACCTCCTGCAATCGCTCCCACCTCTCAGCCGTCATGTCTTCGCCTCCTTCATTTCGTGCTGCAGAAATGCCCGCGAAAAACGCCAATCCCGATTCAGCGTCGCTACGCTAACACCCAATTGCGAGGCTGCCTCCTCCATCGTTAGCCCGCCAAACAAAACTAGGTCCACCATCTCCGTTTTCCGGGGGTCAATCGCCGCCAGTTTCTCCAGTGCCGCTTCCAGATCGAGCAGTCGAACCAAATCGTACTCTTCCCCTTGCACTCTATCCACGCTCGTGAAGCTAACCCGCTGCAAATCCCCACCCCGCTTTTCCCGTTGCCGCGCCCGGGCATGGTCCACCAGCACTCGGCGCATCTCCCGCGACGCAACCGCAAGAAAATGACCCCGGTCCTGCCATGGGACATTGGCTTTCTGCAGACGCATGTACGCTTCATGCACCACCGCCGTGGGGCTCAGAGTGTGGTTGGCGCGCTCTCCGCGCAACAATCCGGCCGCAAGCTGATGAAGCCTCCGGTACACCAACGGAATCAAAGCATCCCGCGCCTCCTTCTCGCCGGACCGCCAACGCTCCAACAATATTGTGATTTCTGAATCCGTGCCTTCCACCAAATCACTCACTCCAATTCGCCATACTCGAGGGGCGCCGGCCGCCTCTATGCGGCCGGCGCTTTATCCCAAGCAACCGCCACAAACCCTACTTGCCTTTCACCGGCACGCTCGCCACCGTGTTCTCCCACTGCATTGTGAGCGCTTTGTCCGTCAAAGTGATCTGGAACGATTCAATCAGTCCATTACTAGGCTTTACTGTCATCTTGACTCGCCCCAAGTCATTCGCCTGACTGTACTCCGTTCCCCACTGACCCGTCTGCTTGTTCACGATCAGCGTCTATTCTTTTTCCTCCGGCAGCACGAACAGCGTGTAGTCACCCTTCGGCACGCTCAATTTGCCAATGGTCAGCTCCGCCTCGGTGTGTAAGCTGGTGGCCGCATTGGCCCCCGCCCGCCACACCTGCCCGTAAGGAACGAGCCCGCCAAAAATCTTCCGCCCTTTCACGAACGGCGAATTTTACTTGATGCTGACAGCTTTCCCGCCAATCGTTGCCGCCGTTTCCGCCGGCGGGCTGGCCGGCGCCTTCTTTTGCTGCGCGCTCGCAAGCGCGAATGTCCCCAACAGGACTGTCGTGGTGAGAAGAATTGTTTTCATCGTTACTCTCTAATTTACCTTGACGTGATGAATCGGATACGATAGCGGGCATGAATCGTAGAGAATTGCTCGGCGGGGCCGCTGGCCTCACCATCCTGAAAACTGGCGTCTTGCGCGGCCAGACGGCTCCAAGCAACCGCTTGAATGTTGCCTTGATCGGTGTCTGGGGACGTGGCACGGCTCACTACAATTCCCTGCGCAATGAAAATGTCGTGGCCTTGTGTGACGTCAACGACATCCGCACTCGCGAGGCTGCTCAAATCTTCCCCAAGGCAAAACTTTACTGGGATTGGCGCCGCGTTCTCGACCAGAAGGATGTCGAAGCCGTCGTCATCTGCACCGCCGATCATCACCATGCCTTCATCGCCAACTGGGCCCTCAACCGCGGCATGCACGTCTTCTGCGAAAAGCCGCTCGGCATCTCTGTCGAAGAGGTTCGCACCGTCCGCGCCAACTATCTCCGTCAGAAAGCCAAGCTCGCCACCCAGCACGGCACTCAGCGCCATGCCTATCCCAACTTTGAACGCCTCCGCGAGCTCATACTCGACGGCGCCATCGGCGACCTCGTCCGTGTCCATAGCTGGGATGCCCGCGAACTCCCCCGTCCCGGTTACCCAAACTCCGAGGGCAATCCCCCGGCTGAGCTCCATTATGAACAATGGATCGGCCCCTCTCCTTACCATCCCTACAGCCCCCAATACTTCGGCGGCTCTAACGGCTTGAACTGCCTGTTCTGGAACATGTACCGCGATTTCGGCGTCGGCCAGATGGGCGATATGGGCGCCCACACCATGGACCTCGTCTGGAATGTCATCGACGCCGGCGCCCCCTCGGAAATCGATATCGATACCGATGTCAGCGACAAATACCATCCCGAGATCTGCCCGGTCAAACTCAAGGCTCATTTCCAGCATCCGGCCAACTCATGGCGCGGACCTCTCGAGGTCGTCTGGTACCAGGGCGGCCTCAAACCCGCCGCTCCCCGCGGCTACATCGACCTTTCCCGCGTCGGCAATGGCGCCATCTTCGAGGGCACTAAGGGCAGCATCTTCGCCGACTTCACCACTCGCATCATTCTCCCCAATAACGACGATGGCGACATGACCTACTACAAGCGCCGCGACAAAGCCGCCCTCCTCCCGCTCATCGGCGGCTCCGGCCAGCCCACTCAGGCTCCCCCACGCCGCCCTGCCTCCGCCCCCGCTCCGCTTCCCAAGGGCTTTACCGCTAATCCCAGCGCCGCTCCCGGCAAATCCGGTTGGGCCGATGTCCAGTTTCTCGAAAATGGCCTCCCAGCCGCTCTCGGCTTGCCCAACCCCAATGTCGATAACATCCTCGCCGGCCGGCCTCAATCTCCCCCCGATGTCTTTCAGATCGAATGGCTCGAAGCTTGCAAAGGTCTGCACAACAATGCCGTTCATGGCGCCAGTTCCAAGACCAATTGTGACTTCGACTACAGCGGAACCATGATGGAACAAATGCTCTTGGGTCTGGTCGCCCACCGCGCCGGCAAGAAACTTACCTACGATGCCGTCTCCGGTCGCGTCACCAACTCCACGGAGGCCAACGACTATCTGAAACGCCAGTACCGCGCCAATTGGAAGCTCAACGGCTAGCCAACTCCCGGTATTCGATTTCCCGTATGGCTGCCACCGTGTTGTAGCCGAACAGACTCAACGGCACCGTGGCCGCCATGCCCCGGCGCAAGCCCACCGTCCGCCCGTTTACCGCCAAATCCACCACCTTCCGCTCATCGATGTACGCCCGGATCGTCCCTGGCTTGACTTCCAGACGAAAACTGTATTCCCGCCCGTTCTCAAATTGAAAGTAGGTCCGCGTCTCGTTTTCGCTGGCATCCCAGTTGTCGATGCTCGAGATCCCCACGATATCGCCTCCCCATCCCCCGTTCACCCATGTCGCGTGAGTGTCACCATACGGAAACGTCAGTGAGCAAAAAAAATCGTTGCCCATCAATCGCGTCGCTTTGAAGCGAATCTCATAGCCGGTCTTCGCCGCAAAACTTCCCGCCGTGATCCCCGTCATCGGCGCCCCCGCCCCCATCTCCACTTTTCTTCCTTCCCAGACCACCCTTCCCGCCCCAGAGAACCCGGTCGGCTTCCAGTCCGTTAACGGCTTCCATTCCTGGGCCATCACGGCCGCCACCATCATCAACCCGATCATGCTCCCTATTGTAGAGAAACCCCAAGTCTTCCGTTACCCGCCTTGCCCCTCAGGGCCGCGTGAATTGGTCGTACAACATCGCTCCCGCCTCTAGCAGCCCCGCAAGGTCCTCGGCCAGCAGAAATCCTTCCCCAATCAGCCGCCGCGCCGCTTCACTGTACAGCCCCAGATAATGTTCCCGGCTCGGATACCGCTCACCAAGCGACAAACGCGAATCCGTTACGACATTCCGCTCTGCTCGCGTTCGGGCAAAAGGGATCACCGAACCCGTTTCCCCCGCCAGTTGTCCCGCCGCTCCGGTCTCCGGATGACGGTAGTTCCAGCCTGTGTAGGTTGCCACCGGTACGGCAATCTGCGGCAAGCGGATTCCAGCCCGGTCATGCCCATCCCCATCCGGCGCCGGCACCAATACCGGATACTCGGCCCCGATCGTTGGCGGCTGTTTGCTAAAGTCGAGCCGGTAAATCCGTAGCGCCGGCGGCGGCAGCTTCAGGTTCAGCATGCTCGGCCAACTCGCCGACCCCGGCGCCGTTAGCGTCTGGTCCACGATCTTCGGATACCGGCTCGGCGGTGGCTCCTTACCCTCGCTCACCCACTTGTCCAGCGCCATCAATAACGCCCGCATCACCGGTGTCCGGCTCAACGGATTGAGTGCTTGCTGTGTTTCCGGCCTCGCCCCTCCTTGCCGCTGCGGCGGAAATCCTCCCGCGAAATGCGGAGTCGAACTCAAGAGATAAATCCGGCTCGTCGATGCCGGCTCAACATCCCGTTTTCCCGCCGGATCCGTGTGGATCAGCGAACCCCCTCGGTTGTAATACTCCGAACTCGAAAGTACATGGATCAGCTTCGGTGTTACTTTCCGTTCCTCCGCCCGCCTAAGCAATGAATCCGTCTGACCGCTGCCAGGGTCGGTCGTCGCCCTGTCCGCGAATGGAAATACATCGACCGGATAGAAGAAATTGAAATGCTGCTCCGCATCCCGGCTCGCCTGCCCAAACCGCTCGTTGAACGACCCTCTTCCCGCTCCACTCACTTCATCCAGAATCCCGTCGAATACCCGGCCGCCCCCCTCCCCTTCGTTAAATCCCTCATAAACAAAATGCCGCAGGAACCTCCCGGATTGCGATAGCCCCCATCCGATCGCCTGCCGGATCCCCGGAAATCCGCTTTGTCCTTGCTTGAACCAGGAAATCAGGTCTCTTGTGGCCGCCAGCGAGCAGCCCAAAACACGCGGGTCCCGCGCTGTGTAGATCACTTCATAAATCCGCCCGGGTGCGAATCCACCTTCAAGCGTTACTTGCCCGCCCGGCAACAAGCGCCACTGCCCCCGGGGCAGCTTTTGCGGCGCCTCCGTTGCTCCCTCCCGGATTGTCAGCGTCGCCTCCGGATCCTCCAAATCCACCGGCTCGTAAATCTTATGCCCCCGGTCACCCAAATCCGCCGTCAGGCTCCGTTGATACAGTATGAAGTTCGACCTCACCTGGCCCGTGATTGGCTTGCCATCCATGCGCCCAATCGGCAGTTCCATGCTCATCCGCCCCGCCGGAACGTCCCACTGCCACCCCATCCATAAAATCGAGTAGCCCTGCTTCATCAGCAGCCCATCCCCATAATGCTCCTCCGTCACCGGATCAGCATCCGCTACCGCATGCTGGAAAACCCGCAGCGCTGACTTCGTTCCCCGGTTCGGCGCCTCATAGAACAGCTTTCCGTTCGAACGCGCTGGATCCATCGGCGTGAGCAAATAAAAATCCGCGCTGAACCGCACTTTGCCCCCCTCATCGCGCGGCGCCAGACCCAAATCCACGACCCCCTGATTCGCCATACTCCCCGGATCCAAAACAAAATGCGCCTTCCCAATCACTTTCCGGTACGCCCCCGCCAGCCCAAACTCCTTGCCCCCCAACACCGTTTCCTGCCTCATCACCTCCAGCCGCTCCAGCGCCGCCGAAAGCACCAGCGGCATCGCCAAAAAACCTATTAGTGTCGATCTCATGGTACTGTCTCAAATCTATACGAGTTCGGCGGGCAACCGAAGAGCCTAAGGTAAAGTTGCACTGCTTCTAGGAGCCTGTTGAAAAAATCCCCTCTTGCCGATTTCAACCCTTTCACGGGGGTCAGCAAACCATTGCCAGCCCGCTGCCAATCGATTCTGGGCCGTTTGTGGGCCAAGAATTTTCAACTCGTGAGGCCGCTTTTCGAAACAGCGAGTTTTTCAACAAGTTCCTAGGCCTTGCCGTCCTCCTGCGCCCAAGGTGTGCCCAATTCATCCACTGTCCAATTCATCCACTGTCCAATTCATCCACTGTCCAATTCATCCACTGTCCAATTCATCCACTGTCCAATTCATCCACTGTCAATTCATCCACTGTCAATTCATCCACTGTCAATTCATCCACTGTCAATTCATCCACTCAATTCATCCACTAGCGCTCGTTCCTCCAGTATGATAAAAACCCAGAATGCTTCGAATTCTGATTTTGTTGATGGCAGTTCACTTCGCGGTTAGCTCGCCTCTGTTCGCTCAAACGGCTACCGCCACCATTTTTGGCTCCATTACCGATACCAGCGGCGCCGCCCTGGCAAACGCGAAGGTGACAGCCACCCAGGCCGCAACCGGCGCCCGGGAGCAAACCTCCGCCAACGATCGCGGTGATTACATCTTCCCGGCCCTGCGCCCTGGCTCCTACACCGTCGAAGTCGAAGCCAATGGCTTCCGCCGCGCTCAGGTCAAGGATGTCCTCATTGAAATCAACCAGCGGGCTCGGCTGGATTTCTCCATGCAGGTCGGAGAAGTCAAGGAAGTGCTCGAAGTATCCTCAACAGCCACCACCGTCGACACCTTCAGTGGCACCATCAAGGAAGTCGTCGATAGCGGCCGCATGGTCGAACTCCCCCTCAACGGCCGCAATGCTCTCAGCCTCCAGGGCCTGCTCCCCGGCGCCATTCAGATGGGCACCGGCTCGGCGGCCAGCGGCATCGCCCTCAATACGAACCTCGTCTTTAGCGTCAATGGCGCCCGGCCCAACAACAGCGCCTACACCCTCGATGGCGGCCTCAACATGGACATGTACAACAATCTTCCCGCCGCCTTCCCCAACCCCGATACTCTGCAGGAATTCTCGATCCTGCAAAACGGCTATAACGCCGTCAACGGCCGCAACGCCGGCGCCGTCATCAACATGGTCACCAAGAGCGGCACCAACGAATTCCGCGGCGTCCTGTTCAACTTCCTCCGCAACGACAAACTGAACACCCGCAATTTCTTCGCCGCCGGCAAGGATCCGCTCCGCCGCAATCAATTTGGCGGCACCCTCGGCGGGCCCATCCGCCTGCCCGGCTACAACGGCAAGGACAAAAGCTTCTTCTTCGTTGCCTACGAAGGCACCCGGCAACGGCTCGGTGCGACCTCGAGCTCGATCGTGGTTCCCACCCAACTGGAGCGCACCGGCGACTTCAGCCAAAGCACACTCCGCGGCGCCCGCGTAATCGTCGCGCCACCGGAAACCGTCAATGCCCAAAATCCCCAGGGCCAGCCCTTCCCCAATTCTGTCGTGCCGTCCTCCCGGATCGACCCCGTCGCCCGCCGCTTCGCCGAAGTCTTCATGCCCCTCCCAAACCGCCCCGGAAACATCTACGCCTATAACGTTTCCCTGCCCACCGAAGAAGATCAGGTCACCATCAAGCTCGACCATGCCTTCAGCGACAAAAACCGCACTTACTTCCGCATGTTCTTCGACGACTTCCGCCGCAATCAGAACAATGGCCTGCTCGCCTTCAATTCACAAAACAACTGGGTCACCTACAACGCCACCCTCAGCCATTCCACCGTGTTCAGCCCCTCCCTGGTCAATACCGCCACCGCCACCGTCGCCCGTAACACCTTCGTTCGCGCTCCCCTCGCTACCGAAGGCGCCCTCGACTGGGCCGCCCTAGGTTGCCGCAGCTGTATCAGCCTGTCGCCTCCCGGTGTGCCCACCGACTGGTCCATCTCGATCGCCAACGGCTTCGGCGTTCGCGTCGACACCAACTTCCAGAGCTACATGATGAATTACCAGTTCATCGACAACCTCACCTGGACCCGCGGCAACCATACCCTCACCATGGGCGGCGAAATCTCGAAGGTCCGCCGCAACGGCCGCGAATTCTTCCAGAAAGACACCCAGTTCAGCGTCAACGGCCAGCGCAGCGGCAACCAAGGCTACGGCTACGCGGACTTCTTCCTCGGCGCCGCCAACGACGTCTATCAGAACTCCCCCATCCGCGCCTGGCAGTACAAGTGGACCCCATTCATGTACATTCAGGACGACTGGCGCGTCACCCGCCGCCTCACCCTCAACCTCGGCCTCCGCTGGGAACCCTTCCTGATGGTCCGTGAGAAGAACGAGGAACTCGGCGCCTTCCGCCCGGGACGTCAATCTCGCGTTTATCCCCTCGCCCCCGTCGGTGCCCTCTTCCCCGGCGACGACGGCATCCCGAACGGCATCGTTGGCAATGACTGGGTCAAGCCCGCCCCCCGCGTCGGTTTCGCCTGGGATCCCTTCGGCGACGGCAAAACCAGCGTCCGCGGCGGCTACGGCGTCTTCTTCGATACACTCCGCCTAGTGGGTCTCAATACGAACTCCATCAATCAGCCCTTCTCCTTCGGCCTCCGTACCTTCACTGTCCAACTCAGTGATCCTTATGCGGCCAACCCCGGCCAGCTCGCCATCCTGCGAAACTACGTTCCTCCCGTTACCGCCGATGACCGCAACCGCCGCGCCTTCGTCACCCCCATCACTCATAACTCGGTAGATCCCGATTTCACCAGCGGCTATATGCAGCAGTGGAACCTCAACCTCCAGCGCGAACTCCTCTGGAAGACCGTCTTCACCTTTGCCTATGTCGGCTCCAAGGGCACCGCCTTCATGGTCGGACAGAACATCAATCCCGCCATCTTCGTTCCCGGTCAATCCACCACCGGCAACGTCGACGCCCGCCGCATCTATCAGGGCTTTTCTGAAATCCGCAGCACGCAGGCCACCGCCAACTCCACCTACCACTCCCTCCAACTCAGTTGGAACCGCCGGCTCAGCGGCGGCTTCTCGGTTCTCGGCAGCTACGTTTGGGCCAAGTCCCTCGACCTCGCCTCCAACGATGGCAACTCGGGCACCGGTAACCAGTCCACCAACCCCTTCCGGCAAAATCTCGACAAGGGCCCCAGCGATTTCGACGTGCGCCACCGCGTCGTCAACAGCGTTCTCTGGGATCTCCCCTTTGGCAAGAACGCCAAGGGCTTGGCCAAGGTCCTCCTGCACGGCTGGCAGTTGAACGGCATCGGCACCATGCAGACCGGTGTGCCATTCAGCGTTGCCGCCGGCGTCGACCGCAGTCTCGCCGGCATCGGCCGCGACCGCGCCGATATTCTCCGCATGCCCGATATCTACCGCGATCAGGCCCGTGGACAATTCATCCAGCGCTACTTCGACACCTCCGCCTTTGCCCTGCCGGCTCTTGGCTCCTTCGGCACCTCCAGCCGCAACCTGCTCTTCGGCCCCGGTCTGATCAACTTCGATCTCGGCGCCTTCAAGGCTTTCGCCATTGATGAACGCCGCCGCGTTGAGTTCCGCTGGGAAATCTTCAATGCCCTCAACCGGCCGAACTTCTTCAACCCCGTCGGCGCCGTCCAGAACGTGAATTTCGGCCGCATCACCAGTGCCCGCGACCCGCGCATCATGCAGGCTGCTCTCAAGTTCTACTTCTGATATCAAACCACCTGTCAATGCCCTGAACGGGTGCTGACGTTTTTTCCTTCAACTGTTTCAAGTGGCTCCCACCCAACAGGGCGGGAGCCACTCGGGTTTGGGGTGGTGGGTGGGTACAGAGGAGCCGAAGGCAGCATGGACGATAGCGCGACGATGGATCACTCTGTTATACGCGGGTCTACTCAAGTTGAGCCGTTGCCGCGGGGTCATGATTCGCCGGAAGCTGCCTCGGACTGAGCGCGCGCATTGGAGCTGTGGCTCGTACCGCATAGAATGTGACGAGGATTCTCCTTTTCGTGGAATCCACGCTGCCTTCGGCGCCGCTGTCTGGGGAAAATGCACTTTTCTTTTTCAGTTGGCTTTGGCGTTTTGGATTGGTTTGGCATGGGTGCCAATGGCCCGGATAAACCCGAGCAGTTCGCCCGCGATAGCCATTACGGTCTGGTTCTTGTTCTTGCCTTTGGCCGCCAACGTCTTGTAGCGCTTGTTCAATCGGTGTTGCGCCTTCCAGGCTATGGCCTTCACATTCTCGTTCAGAGCCCAAAAAAGAGCCACGATCGGCTCAGCAAATGTCGAGGCTGATGGGAAAACGGGCCGATCTCATAGCGCCGGATCGCGCTCGGCAGCGGAAAGCTCGTCGTCCCCAAGTGGCACTGCATGCGGACTTCTTCCCGGCTTTCCCGCGGCAGCCGCGCCGGATTCACGATCGCCCCACGAATGTCGGCTGCTTTTGCCCCTGCTCCCGCCAGTTTAATGTGACGGCCGCCCGGACCATGGCAACGCTGGCAGTCGATACCTTGCGGCAAAGCGTCGAGATACACCGGCTCGGCAAATGGTTGTTCGCCTCCGGGAGGAATTCCCGGATAGCCGTTACGGCGGAACATGCACTCGTAGCTGATCACCCGGCGAAAGTCCTCATGCCCGGCTGAATCATAGCCGGAGTTCATCGCGAGACTCCCCTCATGCTCGGCATACCAGCCCAGTGGCAACTCGATCAGCGCTCCCCGCCCGGTACGGTGAAGAAATGTCCGGGCATGGTTGCCCGATCCCATTACAAAATCGATAGATTTCTCAACCACTCCCGCCTCGGCGTGCTCCCGCCGCTGATAAAAGCGGCCCTCCCGCTCGAGGATCGTAAGGCGGCTGCTCGAAGGGGCGTGCCAGTTCGTGCCCTCCGCGATGCTCTGCCGGGACGGCTTCGAGAAAGCTCTTCCAATTCCAGTCTTCTGGTAGGTTTCCCAAATTACCCGATGGCAACCGGCACACTGGTCGGCTGAGACAGCGGCAGACGGCCCATCCTGGTCTTGCGCCAGCATCGCGAGAACCGCGATGGCACAATAACACCAAGCCTACATAGGGGTCAGAGATCGCCGCATTCAGCAGCGTTCTCTACGGCAGTTCCGCGAGCCATGCCTTGGCAAAAGCGACAGCAGCATCCGTCGGCCCTTTGCCCAAACGGTAAAGGAACTTTACTCCGCCGGGGGCCCGCTCCATGGCGGGATTCGTGAAGACCTGCCGGTCGCCTTTGGCCACCGTGGTCGCAGCGAAATTGACTTTCGCCGAGAGTGCAATAAACTGCGCCAGCCCTGCCTTGATCTTACCTTTCGGGGAGTGCTCGTCATAAACAGCTTGCGCCCCCTCCTTTGCCAACTGTTCGATGTCGAGGCCCACTGGGGAAATATCAGCCGCGAACAGTCTTGCTTCGGCAACCTTGCGGCGGAATTCAGCTTCGTTCTTCACCGGCACGGCCAAGGCAGCTTCGAGAAGCTTCACCTTCTCTTTGGGATCGGGCTTCATGGTAGGCATGGATTGGGCTTGGTACTTCGCGCCGCGGAGATCTCCCTCCACGCCGCGACGAAGCGAATCGACAAACTCCTGGCGGTACACATCATGCACCGTCGACGCCATCCGCATCCTCTGCTGCGCAGTGTTTTGCGCTGCCGCCGGCATCTTCTTGATTTCTGCCATCGTGGGCACCTTGATCCCGTAGTCCTTACCGCCATACTGCCGGGCAATGCTGTTGTCACGGCTAGCCAGGAGTGTTCCGGTCATCACCATTGATTTGGCGACCCCCAGTACCTGCTTGACGGCCGCAACTTTCGCCTGCTCGTTCATCGCCTTGTAGAGATCCACAGCCACCTTCGGGATCGCTGGCGAGGAATACTGATTGCCCCCGCTCATCTCCAATTGACTGACGATAAAGTTCTCGACGTGGCGATTGTCCAATTTAAGATCGGCCAGGGAGGGCTGGAAAGCCAATGCGGCAAGCGCAGAAAGTAGAAGCATAGGTGATGATTCTCCGTTGAGAGTTAGTGTGATACGAAACTCAAATATACAACGACAGACCGGATTATTCGAGCGAATTATTGGTGCCGCGCACGCACCTCGCGGACATAAATCGACTTTCTTCCGCTTGGCGGGGTGAACCAGGAATAGGTGATCAGAAAACGGTCCTTGCCGAGCGGGAGCAGGGAAGTGTAGCCACAGGAATCGGCCTGAGGCCGCGAGGGATCCAGAACCGGAACCAACCTTCGCGGCTCTGTCCAGGAACGTCCCCCATCGCTGCTGAAGCGCAGATCCACGCCCGGACGGCCTGAACTTAGAACCAGGATTCCGTTTTTCAACTGCAACAGGCGTGGTAAAACGCCGGTGTCTGTAAAAGCTTCCGGCGCACTCCAAATCTTGCCGCCGTCGTCGGAGCGTGACCGGTAAAGTGGGCCTAAGCCATGCCCATCGGTCGTGCGCAGCACAGCAAGCAGCGAACCGTCCGGCAGAATCTCAAGCGCGGGCTCGGTAAATCCGTCCCGGCGCCGATCGGCTTCGTTGTAGAGGATATGCCCGACCTTAGTCCAGGAGCGGCCGTTGTCATCCGAGCGGTAAGATGCTGCCGAAGTAAAGGGAACCGGAAGCTGGCTCGCATGATAGTACGGATAGGTCAGCGCGACGATTGATCCATCCGGCCGGCGCTTCATGTCGCCCCACCAGATTTGCGGCACCAGGCCCCCAGTGGAATAGCGCAACGCTTCCTCATCGCGTAACTCCTGCTGTTCCGACTGCCAGGCACCTTGGCGGAAACGCTGGAAAAAGATTTGCCGCAAGGAAGGGGGCATTTCCATGAGCCGGTAAAGCTGAAAAGGCGTCTGGTAGCTCACCCGTTCGGCCAGCTTCGGCGGCAGTGTGACGGACGAAACCGGAGTCGCCGCTACGGTGTCCGTTCGCAACCACTCACCGTTCGGAAGCGCAAGACCATAGGGACGGTTCGCCGCACCGCTTGGGTCCTCGCGCCAACTGCGGCCCCGGTCGCTGGATACATAAACAAGCCGCTTTTTACCGTAGGAAGCAGCCGCATCCTGCTCGACATGAATGAACAGAAGCAATCTGCCGCCGGGGCCGGCTTCGAGTGTGGGAAACTGCCATCGCCCCCAACGCCGCTCGCCTTCGGGAGCCTCAGAAACCAAACGCGCCGCCGAAAGTTCCACTCGGAGATCGGCGGCAATGCAGGAAAACGCAAACAAGGCAATCGACAGAAGCGTGCGAACGGTCATTCGACAGGAGTCTAGCAGGCGCCGCGAAGCCGCCGCTGCGCGCTAGAATCTGCCTATGTGTGATCAGAACCATTTTGAAGACGACCGCCGCGAATTCGAGGCCCGCGGTCTGGTCAGCCGTAAGCAGTTCGGAGCCGTACTCGGAGCAGCTATCCTGCCGGCCGTCGCCAACGCCCTTACCGTTCGGGAGCAGGATGTAACGATTACAACTCCCGATGGCGCTTGTGATGCCTATTTCGTCCACCCCGCGAGCGGAACGGCTCCCGCCGTCCTGATCTGGCCCGATATCTTTGGCTTGCGCCCTTCCTTCCGGCAAATGGGCAAGCGGCTGGCCGAATCAGGTTATGCCGTGCTGGTCGTCAATCCTTTCTACCGCACCAGAAAGGCCCCCACCGCCGCCGAGGGCACCAACACTCCGTTTCCGGAGATAATGCCGCTGGCGCGCAGCCTGAACGAGACGACGCACATGACCGATGCCAAGGCTTTTATCGCCTGGCTCGACGGACAAAAGGCCGTGGCGAGAGACAAGCGCGTGGGCACCCAGGGTTATTGCATGGGTGGTCCGATCGCCTTCCGCACTGCCGCGGCGATGCCGGAACGCGTGGGCGCGGTAGCCTCCTTTCATGGCGGCGGCCTGGTCACCGATCAGCCCAACAGTCCGCATTTGCAGGTGGCCAAGACGAAGGCACTTTTTCTGGTTGCGATTGCCGCCAACGACGATGCCCGTTCCCCCAAGGACAAGACGGTACTGAAAGAAACCTTTGAACAGGCAAGGCTGGGAGCGGAAATCGAGGTCTACTCGGGCGCTCACGGCTGGTGCCCTCCCGACTCCAAGGTCTACAACGAGGCAGATGCCGAAAAGGCCTGGAGCCGCTTGCTCGCGCTTTATCGCAAGGCCCTAGCCTAGCCGTTATTCAATCCACATCTTGGCGAGTGCGTCGCCGCCGGCCGGCAGCGGCGCCTCGCCCGCCTTGAAGCCGTTGAAGTCGAGAATATAGGCGACGACGTTGGCATAGGTTTCCGCGGGCAGCGATTTGGGCGCAGCCGGCGGCATCGTGCGGGACTTCTCATAGAATTGGCCGACGTGCTTATTGGTCCAGTTCTTCTTGAAGTAGGTTCCCGCCAAAGGCGTGCCAAACGTGCCGTTGGCGAGAGTACTGCCGTGGCAGACGGCACAATAGCCTTCATAAGCTTTCTTGCCGGCTGCCACCTGCGCCGTGGTGAAGGCAGGAGGAATCTCACCGGGTTTCTTCTCCCGCGCCGTGACGCTTGGCGCGAGATCCCTGACTGGGGGCACAGTTGAAGAAACATTTGCTTCGCCGCCCTCCCCCTCATAAGTAAAGGCGAGGATCGAGCCGCGGTCCTGCATGTTGGTGGTAACGCCCCCGGAGTCGGATTCCGCCAAGCCCGAGGAATCGGTTGCAACATAGATCGTACGGCCATTCGGGTGCACGGCGGTGTCGCGGTAGCGGTTCTGGGAGCGGAACATGCGAGTCATTTTTCCGGCGGCCCGCTGGCCATCCACCGTAAGGGGCAGCACGTAGAGGGAGCCGCGCTTCAGCGTGGTGATCAGCAGCACCGGATCCCATCCGGGAATCCCGTCAGAGAAGCCTCCGTAATACTCAACGCCCGAAATCCCAACCGTGGGCCAGCAGATGTAGTCCACCCCCGCGCACGCCGGGTTGGCGAAATTGAAGCCTGTCGGGACCGTGAACAGAGTAGCGATGGGTTCGATGAAGGGTTGTTTGAAGGCTCGTTCGTCCTCGCGGGGTACCGAAGGATGGATCGCCAAGTCTGAGAATCGCAATTGACTGCAGGGGGTCGTGGCCTCGGCCCAGCGGGCGTACTGGTAGGCTTTGTTGTCGCGGAATCCAGCGACATGGGGCCAGCCGTAGTTTCCGCCTTTGACGATGACATCAATCTCATCATCGGTTTTCGGCCCGTGCTCCGCGCCATAGAGAGCGCCAGTCGGGCCAAAGTCGAGCCCCTGTGTATTGCGATGGCCGTAGCTCCAAACATGACTCACCACCCCGTTCAGCCGGGGGTTGTCCGCCGGGATCGAGCCATCGAGGTGGAAGCGCATCACCTTGCCCTCGTAGGCGGCATAGTCTTGCGAGCGAATCTCCGCGGCGGTGGGAAGGCGTTGTGCGAGCACCGGATGACAGAAATTCCCCAGTTGGTTGTTTCCTTGGTCGCCAATCGCGAGGTAAAGCTTGAGATCGGGGCCCACCTTCAGCCGACCAGCGTTGTGGTCATTGCCAGCGGGCAAGCCGGATACGAGCGTGCGAGGTTCCACAAGCCTTTGCGCCGCTTTGTCGTAGCGGAAGCGGACGATCTTGCCGTAGAGTTGCCGGTAGGGGCTGGCGGGATCGCTCACGCGGGGATCGGGGGCTTTTTTCGGGTCCTGATAAGTATAGGCGGCATAGACGAAGTCATTGCCTTTACCCTTGAGAAGGTCGGGGTGCAGCGCGAGGCCAAGCAGGCCGTCTTGCCCACCCGGAGCCGACACTTCCTCGATGGTGACGGCAACGGTTTTCTCGCCGGTCTCCGGGTCTACGCGGCTGATGCGCTTGCCGCTGCGCTCGGTCACCCAAAGGCGTTGATCGGGTCCCCAAGTGATTTCCCAAGGATTTTCGAGCCCCGTAATGACAGTTCGTTTCGCGAATCGTTTCGTGGGAGGCAGCACGGACTCCGGTCCATCCTGACCCGGAAGGGGGAGGAGCGAAAGTGAAAGAAGGATGGCCGCCGGACGGCGGAAGAAACGATCCATATACCTCAATCTTATTTCAGTGGCCGGACCGGGGTGCTGTCGACCTCGCTTGCGGAATCGTGGAGTGATTGCCGTCGCGCAGCGCAAGCCAGGAGGGAGACATGATTTCGACGCCTCCTTGGCGGAAGCTGTCCTGGATCTGTATGTGGAGATCGGAAAGGATTTCGGCCATGCGGTTGGGCTCGCGCGTGTAGGCATTGATCTGGTAGCTGATATGAAAGTCGTTCAGGGACGTTTGCAGCACAAAGGGCCGCGGATCGCTGAGAATCCCCAGGGTGGCTAGGGCTGCCTCGACCAGCAACTCATGAACACGCGGCCACGGCGTGTCATATCCGATGGTGACGGTCGTGTGCAGGATCAAGCCACGCTCGGCGGCCTCAATGCTGTAGTTGATAATCTGCGCGCCGAGGATCGAGGAATTCGGCACGATGATCTCCTCGTTTTTGATCGTGCGCAGACGCGTGACGAACAGCGATTTTTCCAGAACATCGCCAACGGCATCGCTGATGCGGACCCGGTCGCCTATCTGAAACGGGCGCATGTAGGTGAGTATCACCCCGGAAATCACATTACCCATCGCTGAGCCGGAGCCGAATGAGACCAGCACGCCAACAAATAAAGACACCCCTCTCAGAGCCGGTGAGTCTCCCCCGGGCAGATAAGGAAAGGCAACAACGATTCCGAACAGGATCAGCAGCACCCGAACCAAGGCCAGCGTGGGAAGCGCCCACTCGCGGTGAAAGCCGTCCATGTGAAGGTGGCCTTCGTCGATAGCGCGGGCGACGGCTTTGCTGATACGGATCAGAAACCACGTCAGAAGCGCAACAACCAGCAGCACCAGGAAATTCGGCAGATAGTTGAGCACCGCCAAGCCAACCGACGACAACACTCCCCGCGCGGATTTGAGGGCGATGGAATAAGCCCCAGCCGTGGCGGGAAACTGTCCGAGGGCTGAGGACAACGCCAGTAGGATCACGATCATGCCCAATGCCAGGAAGATCAGAAACACGGTGGAGCGCAAGAACATGGCCAGCGGCTGCTGGAAAATTCGGATCAGGCCCGAGAATTGGGCCGGATGCTTGCGGAACAGGAGCAAGGATTGCAGCCAGGCTGCCGTGCGGCGATAGCCCCGGTGTATGAGCAGGAGCGAAAGATAAGCGCCCATCAGAATCCCAAAAGCCGTGGCGGCCGCGATTCCCAACTGTTTCCAACCGCGGGCATCACGGTAGTGCTTGATGGCTTCCACGGCGGCTTGCTTGCGGCTGGCAAACAACTCGCGCCGGCCCCGCCCCTGGCCGCGGGCGTCCTCTTCGGTAACGGAAAACAGGTAACTCCGGCCAATCAGCAGAATGCTTTCTGACTCGAGGTGCACCTCGCGGAGATCCTCAAGATTCTGGCGGAAATCAGACGCCACCGCGATTAGGGTTGCGGACGTGTCCCGCGCCCGGGAGGCCGCCGACTCCCCAGCTCGTGGGGAAGACAGGGACCACAACAATCGCCCATCGATGATGACTTCGGCTTTTTCAGGAGTGGGCTGTTGTCCTGGCGCCAGGCAGCAAAGGGCCAGAAGCAGGCTGAAAACTCGCATAGCGCATACCTTAGCACTGATGCAGTCTTAGATGAGATGCCGAAATAGAGATGGTGGAGGCGGTGGGAGTTGAACCCACGTCCGAAATGGCAGCCCCACCCAAGCCTACGTGTGTATCCGTTCTGTTGGGTATTCGGCTCCCCCCCTCAAGAAACGGCAAAACGGGCAAGAGCCTAGCCCGATTGATTTCAGGGCTTTGGCTCCGGACAGAAGCCTTGCCCCAATTCCGTGAAATGACGCCCTTGGACAAACCCACGGACCTGTCTGCCCGGGCGGCTACTTAAGAATTAAGCAGCGTAAGCAAATTGCGTGTTGGCAATTGTGTTTTTCCAGTCGTTTTACGAGAGCCTGGAGCTCGACACGCCTCGAATGAAACCATCCATCCCGTCGAATCCGTTACGCCCCCTCCTTTCAAGTTGACTTCTTTATTATAGCAGTAGATGAAGAAAGACCGCGCAAATGCTTGACTCAGGTGAGGAAAGCCAACTAGCATCTTGATTTGAGTCTTGCGCGCGCTGACAGTTTCGAGTTTGATCCGGGGGATCTGCAACCGGGGATTCGTACCGTGGATGAGTTGCCCGCAAAGCTGTATTTTCGCATCGGGGAAGTCGCGCGACTGACAGGGCTGAAGCAGCATGTATTGCGCTACTGGGAGACGGAGTTTCCCGCCGTGGCCCCGAAGAAGATGGGATCGAACCATCGGATGTACAGGCGGAAGGATGTAGAGTCGATTCTTGAAATCAAGCATTTGCTCTACGAGAAGCGCTACACGATCGAAGGGGCGCGCAAACATCTGGAATCAAGGTCAAGGGGTAGTTTGAAGGGAAGGAAGGGATCGGGCGGGGTGGTGAGCTCCTCGCCTATGCCGAAAAAGCAGGAGAGCTTGTTTGGCTCGCCGGTGGCGCAGGTGAGGGTGGGGAACAGTCAGGAAATAGAGCAAGTCAAGGCGGAGTTGCGAGCCATCCTAAAAATCTTGATGGATTGACTCGAAATCGGGTTTGGCGCGCCGATAAGCATCAGGAACGCGTCATTATGATCCATCTAACTCGTCTGAACAACGACGAAGTATTGGTGAATTCCGATTTGATTGTTTTTGTGGAATCAACCCCGGACACCGTAATTTCGTTGAATACTGGGGAACGGCTTCGGGTGCGAGAACGCCTCGAGGAAGTTTTGGAGCGAGTAATTGAGTTCAGGCGGCGGGTAATGCGCGGGGCGTGGGTCGTCGAAGGGGGGCGGCAAGATGGCTGAGGGTGCAGGCCGGACGCGTCTTGACGTCATGACGGTTTTCGGTCTGTTGACGGCGACAGCGGGAATCCTCGGTGGTTTGATCCTCGAAGGGGGCAGCCTGCACGATATCTCTCAGATTACAGCAGCGATCATTGTAGTTGGGGGAACATTGGGAGCTGTCTGTGTGAATACGCATGGACCGGTTTTGAATGGCGCTCTGAAGCGGCTAAAGGGTGCATTCTTCAGTGCTGAGGTTCCGTTGGGGCAAACCGTCGAAGAGATCGTTTCCCTGGCGAATAAGGCACGAAAGACGGGTTTGGTATCGCTTGAGACAGAGATCGAGAAAATACAGGATCCCTTCTTGCGGCGGGCGCTCAATCTGGCCGTGGACGGCTGCGACTTGACAGAGTTAAGGGCCACCATGGAATTATACATTTCTATCGATGAAAACCGGGCCGAGGCCGAAGCCCGCGTATTTGAGTCGGCGGGAGGATACGCGCCGACCATCGGTATTATTGGCGCCGTACTGGGCTTGATTCAGGTGATGAAAAACCTGGCGGATATCAATCAGGTGGGCCACGGAATTGCAGTGGCATTTGTGGCCACCGTTTACGGCGTGGCCCTTGCCAATGTCATCTTACTCCCCGTTGCAAACAAGATTAAGGCCCAGATTAAAGCAGAAAGCGAGCGGCGGGAGATGATGCTCGAAGGGGTAGTCGGTATTGTGGAGGGTTTGAATCCAAAACTTATATTACAAAAATTGGAAGCCTATCATTTCCAGCCAAGAGGCAAAGAAGTTAAGAGACAGAATTCGCGGGCAGTAGCTGCATGAGCCAGTCCTAGAACAACAAAACGGACAAAAGAAGGACGCCGATCCACACTGCTTCGTTATGTCCCGTCGCGCTAAACATACATCACATGAAAACCACGAACGCTGGCTGATCAGCTACGCGGACTTCATCACGCTGTTGTTCGCATTTTTCGTGGTGATGTTCGCCAGTTCACACGCTGACAAGAAAAAAGCAGGAAAGGTATCAGCTTCGGTAAAGCAAGCCTTGGAGCAGGGTCACATGCCAACAGCCTTCATCAACATGATGGGGCGCAATCGGCCACCGGAAGCCCAAGATCCGGAGAAGGCGCCAGAGAACGCCTTTCCGGATGGTGTCTTGCTCGATTCGGCCAAGGCGGCTCTAACTGAACTGACGCCGAGTCTCAAGTCATTGACCAACGCACTCGAAGAAGAAATAAAGCAGGGGAAGGTATCGATCAACCTGGAGCCGCGTGGATTGGTCGTAAGCCTCAAAGAGGCTGCTTTTTTCCCACCAGCAGGAGACGTGATTAAGCCAAGCGCCTATCCGATCATTGGTAAAATTGCAGCCAGCGCCGGCAAACTTAGGAACCGGGTTTTGCTTGAAGGGCACACCGACGCCATGCCAATCAGCAATGACCGTTTCCGTTCCAACTGGGACCTTTCGGCGGCAAGGGCAATTGCGATGTTGAATCTTCTCTCAGGGCGGTTTGAATTGCCTGCGGGACGTTTGTCGGTGGCGGGCTATGCGGACACGGTACCGCTGGCCGACAACGCGACAGCTGAGGGGCGCCAACAAAACAGACGCGTCGATGTCGTGTTTCTAAATGAGTCGATGTCTAAATCGCAGCCGGGCCGGCGCTAAGGCTCTCAGCGCCGGCCATAGGAAAGATAGACGGCCGGTACTACAAGCATGTTGAGAGCCGTTGACGTCAGCAGACCCGAAAGGATCACCATGGCCAAGGGAGCCTGGATTTCGCTGCCCGGCTGCGTACCGCTGAGGGCGATCGGAATAAGCGCCAAGCCCGCGGCGAGTGCGGCCATAAGAATGGGGACAAGGCGTTCAGTAGCGCCCCGGCGGACGGCTTCGCGAAGATCGGCAACCCCTTCCTGCCGGCGCAGATGGTGGATGTGGGAAACGAGCATAATGCCGTTTCGCGTGGCGATTCCGAACAGCGTAATGAAGCCAATAAGCGAAGCAACCGACACGATTCCCCCGCTGGCGGCAACGCCCACGACGCCTCCTGCCAGAGCCAAGGGAAGATTCAGCATGATGATCAGCGCATCTCGCCAGGATTGAAATGCCGTCGCAAGAATCAGCAGGATGCCAATGATGACGCCGGCGGTCAGGAGGCTGAGGCGACGAGTTGATTCGGCCTCGCTTTCAAACTGGCCTCCGTACTCGATACGGTAACCAGGAGGCAGCGCAAGAGCGCGCGCAAGGCGGGTCTGGAGTTCACCAACCAGACCGCGGACATCGCGCCCGGCGGCGTTGGCCTGAACGACGATTCTACGTTGCACATTCTCGCGCGAAATGAAATTCGGGCCGAGATCCTGCTGGAGGCTGGCAACGGCCTCTACAGGCACCTTCACGCCACTCGGTGTATCGAGAAGTGTGCGCTGCACCCTCTGCCAACTCTCACTGGCCTCGCCATCGTAGCGCAGCACGAGAGGGAAACTGAGCTGGCCTTCGAGTACACGATTGACTTCGCGGCCAAGAAAAGCGGTTTCCAACTGTGAGCTAACCAGACCCGGCTGAAGCCCATAGCGCGCTGCGTCCTGCGGCCGAGCGACAATGCGCAGGGCAGGAACGTCCATCTGTTGTTCGACGCTGAGATCGACCAAGCCTGGCGTGTCTTCAATCCCCTTTGCCGCTTGCCGGGCGAGTTGGCGCAGCAGGCCGAGATCATCGCCAAAGATCTTGATGGCGATATTGGCTCGGGTCCCGGACAACATGTGATCGATGCGATGCGAAATCGGCTGGCCGATCGTAATGCTCATTCCGGGTATGAGCATGGTCCGCTCACGGATATCAGAAAGGACCTCGGCCTTGGTCCGCTGCGAGGATTTCAGCGTGACATCAATTTCTGCGGATTCAACGCCTTGCACGTGTTCGTCCAATTCAGATCTACCGGTGCGGCGGGCGGTCGAGCCGACCTCCGGAATGCTGAGCAACACCCGCTCGAGGGCTCTCCCAAGACCGTCTGATGCCCTAAGACTCGTCCCAGGTAGGGTAACCGCGCTGATGGTGAGTGTGCCTTCGTTGAATTCAGGCAGAAACGACCGTCCCATTTGGGAGAGTAGATAGCTGGAGCCAGAAACGAGCAGAAAGGCGCTGAGGAGCAGGACCCGCGGATGATTCAAGCAAAAATCAAGCACCGGCTGATAGAACCGTTTGAGTTGACGGCTGAGCCAGGGTTCGATGGCGCCGGGCGTGCTGTGGGCGAAGGCGAGCGAGGCCAGCACGGGCGTTACGGTGAGGGCGACAAGAAGCGAGGCTCCAAGGCTCGAAATGTAGGCAAAGCCAAGTGGGGCAAGCAGACGTCCCTCAACGCTCGAGAGGGCGAACAACGGAAGAAAAACGAGGATGACAATGGCGGTAGCGAAGACGACAGATCCGCGGATTTCCCTGCTCGCTTCGTAGATCACACTCAGCTGCGGCCGGTCCGGGTGCTGCCGCAGACGCCTCATCACGTTTTCGACATCGATAATCGCATCATCAACCAACTCGCCAATGGCGATCGCAAGACCGCCCAGGCTCATGCTGTTGATGGTGAGGCCGAAAGCACTCATGCTGATCACGGCGGTTACCAACGATAGCGGAATCGCAAGCAGCGTAATCCAGGCGGCACGGGCATTCATCAGGAAGACGGCGACGACTACGACAACCAGAAAAGCGCCGTCCCGAAGCGCTCTGGTCAGATTCGACAGCGCCCGCTCAATGAAGTCCGACTGACGAAAGACGTGGCGGTCAATACGCATGCCGGGACTCAGACCGCTCTCGATACCAGTCAGCGTCGCGTCCAGACGCCGCATCAACTCAAGAGTATTGGCCCCAGGCTGTTTCTGGATGCCGACAATCACGGCCGGCCGCCCGTTGTGTGACCCCTCAGCGCGCTTCAGCGCGGGGCCTAACTTGCTCGCTGCAACATCGCGGATTCGGATCGGGCGTCCGTTCCGTTGGGTGATCACGATTTCCCCAATTGCCTCGGGACTCGACATCCGGCCAATACCTTGGATCAGATACTCCTGTCCGCTCGCGACCAGAAAGCCAGCCGATGCATTGGTGCTGCCCGTGCGCAATGCGTTTTCAACGTCGAACAATGTGATTGCATATTCGCGGAGCGACTCCGGCGAAACAAGCACTTGGTATTGTTTCTGCTCACCCCCGGTGGGGATCACCTGTGCTACGCCTGGAACAGCGAGCAATCGGCGCCGCAGAACCGTGTCAGCGGTTGTGCGGAGTTCCATGGCGCTGTGCCGGTCGCTTTCGAGAGCGATGAAAAGAATCTCGCCCATAATGGACGACATCGGAGCAAGATAGGGGGGCTTTACGCCCGGCGGAAGCGAACTCTGTGCTGCGGCGAGTTTTTCCGCAACGATCTGGCGGGCGCGGTGGATCTCCTGGCCCCAATCGAATTCAGCCCAGATGACGCTTACTCCAATTGCCGTGGCCGAACGCAGCCGACGCAAGCCGGGCGCGCCGTTCAGAGAAGCCTCCAGTGGATACGTAACGAGGCTTTCCAGTTCCCCGGGCGCCATTCCGGGAGCTTCGAGAAGTATCGTGACAGTCGGCGCGGTAAGGTCGGGCAGAACGTCGAGCGGGACCCGTGTGGCGGTCCAGCCGCCCCAAACTAGAACCCCGAGTGCCAGAGCCAGAACGACGGTGCGATGGGCCAGTGACCAGCGTATAAGGAAATCAAACATTTCTGCGTTGTCCTGCTTTAATGAACATGGCCATGCGCCGGGGCCGATCCGGACAGGGCGGCAAGTCGGATCAGGTGCGCGCCGCGTGTTACGACGCGTTCTCCCGACTTGAGCCCACGAATCACGCGCACGAAACCCGAGCTGCGATCCCCCAGGCGGACAGGTCTGCGTTCGAAAGATTCTCCCGCAATTTGTACATACAGAACCGGGCTACCGTTGTCATCGACAATGGCCTCTACCGGCACAGCGGGACCGGCCGGCCCCGCGACAAGTAGCAATCGGACGTGGACTGTCTGATTGATGGCAACCGTTCGGTCCCGATTGTCATATTCAAAGGTGACTGGAAACGTGCGTGTTGCCGAATCGACGATACGGCCGATGCGCAGAGGACGGGAGAGGGTACGAGGCTGCTCTTGGCCGGGGATTTCGAGTTCTGCCGCACTGAGCTGATGCATGCGAGTGTAATCCGATTCGGGTACGATCGCGGCAATAAGAACCCGGTCGAGGTCGGCAATTTGAAAAAGAGCATCGCCGGCTTGGACGGACGTACCGGGCGTGCAGAGGATGCGCTCGATCCTGCCGGAAAGAGGAGCTTTGATGGCAAAACTTCGCACCGTGGCCTCCCCCTCGGACTGCCGGCTGGATTCCAGCTCACGGAGGCGTTCATTGGCAGCATTGTGCCGGGCACGGGCAAGGCTCAGCGCAGCCTGAGCCTCCTCGAGCCGCCGCGCGGGCGCGGCCCCTCCGTCGACCAGACGGCGCGCCCGTTCGAAGTCGCGTGTGGCGATCTCGATCACGGTTTCCGCCTCTGCTCTGGCCAGTCTTGGACCAATGAAATCGGCTGGGTTAGGCGCCGGCAATACGACATAACCCAGAACTTGGCCCTCAGTCACCGGCGCGCCAAGTGCAGGCAACCGGTCGATACGGAGCCGGCCCGCGTAGGGGGAATCTACTTCAGCTGAGCCTCCAGCGCGAGCTTCCACCTCCGCCGGAACGCGGAGACTTTCAGCGATGCGGCGTTCTTCGGCCAAGGCTGTGGCAAAGTCGAGAACCCACTGTTGCTCCTTCAAGAAAGAAACCTCACTCGGTGGGGGCTCCGGTTGCTCGTGTGCCGCGGGTGCAGCGGCGGAAATCGCGATTCGGCCAACTTCATGTGAGTCGGTTAAGCCTTCGCCTTGGAACCGGATGAGCACAAGTGCTTCACCCGTCCGCGGCGGAGTGACATCGACTCCAAAAATGCCCGGCCGCGACGGTGCCTCGGCGGCAAAGGCGGATTCCTGGCCTGGGCCATAGCTAAGAACGACTTCGGCCCGCCCACTGGCCAATGGTTTGAAGGTATCGAGGCGAGTGAGATGGATGGCGAAGCGGGAACTCCGTCCGGCCACCAGGGGCGGATACTCGACAAAGAGTTCCGTCAGCGCGCTCCAGTGCGTGAAGTCCTCCGGATGTGGGCCGCCGCCAACTTCAAGGGACGGCGCAACAGGAGTTCGGCCGCAGGAGGCGATCCAAAGCAGGTTTGCGATGAGCAAGATGAGCTTCACGGCAGTTCTTCTCCCAACTGCTGTTCGAGCAGAATTTGAGCTTGTTTGGCGTTGGATTCAAGATCGATCTTACGCAGTTGGCATTCACGAGCGGTTCGATACGCATCGAGCAGCTGAAGGATTCCGATTTCGCCCTCTGCGTAAGCAATCCGCGCGATGCTGATGAGTTCCGTTACCGAGGCAGTGGAATAGCTATCGCTCAAGCCGCGATGACGCTGGAAGGATTGCCATGCCGCATCGACGAAGGCTGCTGCGCGGCGCTGGAGTTGCTCGAGGCGGGCACGGCTCCGTTTCTGTTCAGCCGCATAGCGGGAGACCTCAGCCTGACCCTGATTAAACAGCGGAAGGGAAAGCGATACGCCGAAAACCGGGCCGGTCTCAAGCCTTGGCAAACCGGCATCGGCTCTCTTGAAGCCGGCATTTACTACCGGGTCGGGGATGCGCAAACGTTCAGCCGCGCGTTGTTCGCTGCGCAAAACATCCTGGCGCAGTTTTTCCCCTTCGAGGTCGGCGCGGTTGCGAAACGCGCGGGAGCGGGCCTCCGCGATACTGTATCCAGGTTGTCGGGTGGCCAAGGAGCCTGACGTCATTTGAATCTCTTCTCCCAGGGGCAGAAAACTCAGCAACTCTCCGCGGATCAGGTCGATCTCGGCACTGAGTTGTCCGGACAGCACGGCCCATTCGGCTCGTTCGCGTTCGGCACGCAGACGGTCGAAGCGGGACCCTTCCCCGGTCTGCTCGCGGAGTTGTAACACCCCGATGATCTGATCAATTTGATGCAACGAATCAGTCCAGGCGGCCATCCGCAACTGGCTTGCAACCAAGCGGTAGAAGGCGGAACGAAGCGAGCAACGCGCGCGCCAAACGACATCTTTCCCCTCCGCGGCAATCACGGTCGACTGCTCGATTCCAGCCTGACGCAGCAGGCCAATTCTCCCGTTAAGTGGCAGGCTTTGTGCGGCCTGATAGAATTCCGTGCGACCAGCTCCTTCCCTAGTGACATTGACTGAAGGGTTCGCCCACAGCGTGCGCGCGCGCGTTTCGGCTCCAGCAATGGCAATCCGTGCTTTCGTTTCAAGCTCTATGGGGTTCTGGTCTTGGAATCGGCGCAGCAGAAAATCTTCGGTCCAATCGCCCGCTTGAGCGCCGAAGCCGAAGCAAAACAACAAAATGATTGGCATGTCAACTATCTCCCTGAGGCAATAAAGTGTTCTGCCCGCCACAATTGAGGGCTAACTTGAGCTCAGAAAGAAACAGGTGGGGCTCGGGGAGCAAGGATTCCCCGGACAGGCGGATCGTGTGCGCGCGGCCGGACGAGCCCGCGGCCCACTGCTCGCCGGCGTAAAAGCACCCTGGCTGTCGTTGTGCGCAGAACGATCGCGGTGAACCCTCGTAAACCCGCATCATCGCCAAGCCAATTCCACCACTGCGCATCCTCGTCATGATCGGCGCACTCAAAGGCGGGAAGAGAGCTGTGCTCGTGATAGGCGAAGCGGTGGTCGTGATCATGAGCCGGGTCGCCAGGATGAAAATGATCAAAAGGGGCGTGAAGGAATGTATCGACCAACAACGCCGCGAGAAGCGCTCGAGTGGCGGTTGCAAGTATCATGCCGCGGCGACCAGCCTCTCATAAAGCTGGCGCGCCGCTAACTGCCCTGCCTCCTTCTTGGTGGCGCCGGCGGCCTGCTCGCGGTACTCCATGCCCACCAGCACCTCAATCGTGAAGGTCTTCGCATGTTCGGGCCCATCTGATTTGACCGTTTGATAGACCGGTTGCGGCAGCCCGCGACGCTGAGCCACTTCCTGCAGCAGCGCTTTGAAGTTACGAAGCTCAGTCGAATCGTTGGCCGCCGTGGGTATGGTGAGTATGATGCCCTCGACGAAGCGGCGCGCCGCTTCCAATCCGCCATCGAGATAGATGGCCGCGAGAACGGCTTCAACCGCGTCAGCGAGAAGGGCCCGCTTCTGCCGCCCGCCCGAGAGTTCTTCGCCTCTTCCGATTTGCAGACAGCGTCCAAGATCGATCGATTGCGCTACCGAAACGAGGTGCGCAGCCGACACGATCCGGGATTTGTGAATGGAGAGCTGGCCTTCTGGTAAGTCAGGAAAGCTGCGCAACAGGTATTCGCTGACGATGAGACCAAGTACTGCATCACCAAGAAATTCAAGTTGCTCATTGTGCTCGGAGAGTTCATCCCGGCCGAAACGCTTTTCGCTGTTCAGGCTACTATGCGACAAGGCGCGAAGAGCAAGCCGAGTATCCGTGAACACGTAGCCGATGCGGGCTTCGAGTTGAGCGACGGATGTCGGCAGTGCTGCTTCGCGCCTTTCGTCCATTGCGGGGGAGCGGCTTATTTGGCGGCCTTGCCGGCCTCCGCGCGCTTCTTTACGCCTTCGATGATATTCTTCACGGCCGGATTGAGGTTGGGGGCAGCGAGAACCTGATTGGCGGTAGCGATAGCGTCATCATTTTTCTTGGCATCGAGATAAACACTCGCCAGCCGTGTCATCAGGTTTGCATTGCCGGGGGAATTTTCGAGGCCCGTTTTGTAGGCTGTGATGGCGTCGTCGTACTTCTTGCGAACCGTGGCCGCAAGCCCCAAGGACTCATATGCTTCCGAGACCCAAAGCTTGCGCTGACCTTCCCACTGATCATCGGGAATGTCAGGGCGGATTTTCGGAGCCGTCTTGAGAAGCTCGAGGGCCGATTTCGCCAACTTGTCGCTCTTGGTGAGTTTTTCTTCCTTGTCAAAATCGAATTCCTTGGTTCGCCCGGCGTAGCCGCGAGCAAGGATCAGCATCGTGCCGTAGCTCTTGGGGTCGGCCTCGAGGGTCCGTTCTCCATAGATCACGGTCTTTTCCCAATCACCCATCTCCTCGGCGGAAACGGTTGCGATATAAAGCGCCGTGCCCTTGAACGTCGTATCGGCAAATTTCGTGATCAGGTTGTCGGTGGCGCTGATACGGGCGGCCGGCTCAGCGGCATTGAAGATGGCCATCACGGCTTCCTGTTCCTTCTGGCTCTTCAATTGGGGCTGCTTGGTTTCAGCAGTCTGGGCGAGCGAGAGCGATGCGGCAAGGCAAACGCTGGCAATGCTTTTGATGATGCGCATAAAGTTTCCTTTCTACTGTATCAAGGCTTAGGCGGGCGCACGCCCTTGAGGCCCTCCTCGGCGGCTTTCTTCGCCGCCGGAGAAGCCCCGGGCAGGGCGAGAGCGGATTCAAAGTGTTTGCGGGCTGCCGGTGCGTCTTCGGCAAGGTCAAGAAGACGTCCGGCGAACACGTGGGCCCAGGCCGAAACCTGCGGCTCAGCGCCTTCGGCAATAGTGCGCTCAAACAGATCCACCGCGGCCCGTGGATCGCGATTGAGGGCAGCCAGACGGGCCAATCCGTAATACGCGCGGCCCTTCATGGCGCGCGCGTTCGCCTCCGTTAGCACGCGGCGAAAAAGTTCCCCTGCCTTGTCGTAGCTTTTTTGCGCCCAGAACTCCTCGGCTTGCTCCAGGGTAATCTCCGCCGGGCTTTTCTCGACCACGGGCGCGGGGACAGGCTTGGCTTTACGCTCACGCGGTGCCGCGTTGAACGTGACGGCATCAAGACGCGCCGTCTCCCGTTTCAAGTCGATTGCCTTGATCATGATCGGCAGGTAAAAGCGCATGGATTGTTCCTGCTTCTCGTAATCGACCAGGGCTTCGGCGAAAAATGGCGCCAGGATAAATCCTTCTCGCAGAGCCTGTTCGACGGCGGAGGCGCGCGTGCGCGCCGGCAACATACGCGCATCCACGGCGCGCACGAGGCTGGCGACGGTGAGCAAGGCAAAGTCTTTCTTGTATTGCGGGTCGAGACCGCCGGCGCCCAAGGCAAAATCGATCAGGCTGTTCTTGGCTTCAATATCGGCGATGTGGCGCATCGCGATGGGATCGATCTGGAAGTGAAGGTAAGCGGATTTGATGTATTCGATCTGAGGCTCCGGGGAAGGAGTGATCACCAGGTAGAGATCGTTCCCGTAACTGCGCATGTGGATCTGGTTGGGCGCCCCAAGCAGATCCAGATAGATGTAGAAATTACCTTTCAGGCCACTGAGGCGGGGAATGCGAAGGTAGCCGTCAATTTGTTCGAGGGCACTCGTGACGGGGGCATGATACGGTTCGAGGGCGCGGTCGAGCGTGGCTTGATTCGCGGCGATCAGATCCCCGAGCCGGGTCTCGCGATAAAAGCGCGTAATGAGTTTTTCGAGACCATCCAGTTCCTGAACGTCGGGAGGCAGTTCATTGGCTCGAAAGCGGTACCGGAATTCCGGCCCATCAGCTGCATCGATTTTTTCAAGACAAAGAGCGAAGGAAATGTATTGGCTTAGGTCGCGCGCAGGGTCCTGCTTGCGATGGGCCAGGTAAAACTCGTTCAATTGCGACAGGACGGCAGGCTGGCGACCGCCGGCCCACTGGCGGATTTGGCCGCGAAGCGGGGAATTGGCGCTGCTCTGCAGGTCGGTGTCGTATCCGGCGGCATTGATCGCGGCGAGAACAGCAAAAAGATGCGGATTGACCTCCATGGAGGCTTGTTGCGCTTGGCAAGTCAGAGCAAGAAAAAAAACGAAAAGCAGCCGCAATTCCACAGTCTACCTCTCTGGCATCATAGTCAAAGCTATGTCACGGGTTCTCATGGTCTCAAGCGAGGCTGCTCCCTTCGCCAAGACGGGCGGTCTTGCCGATGTGCTGGGCAGTTTGCCGCCAGCCCTGTGCGCGCTGGGGGTGGACTGCGCGGTGGTGTTGCCACGTTATGCCTCGATAGACGTCACCTTGGCCGAGTGCGTGTACAACGGAATGCGCGTCTACCTGGGGGGCGGCTATTACGAGGTGGATATCTTCCGCCGCGATGTTCGGGGTGTTGCATTTTTCTTTGTGGAGCATGCGGGGCTCTACGGCCGGGACGGAATTTACGGGGATCGATTTGGAGAGTTTGGCGATAATCCCGTTCGCTACGCCGTGCTATGCGGGGCGGCGCTCGGCGTGGCCCGCTACCTTTTCCCTACCGACATTTTCCATTGCCATGATTGGCAGGGTGGCCTGGTACCGCTTTACCTAAAGAATCTCGGTGCGGGAGATCCGGCTCTTCATAACGTGCGGTCCGTGTTCACGATCCATAATCTTGGCTACCAGGGATTGGTTGCTCGAGACAGGCTCTGGGACCTTGGCGTGGAAGACCGTTTCTACCGCAGCGATTTGATCGAGTTGAACGGAATGGCCAGTTTGTTGAAGGCGGGCATCGTCTTCGCTGATGCCCTGACCACCGTCAGCCCGCGCTATGCAGCCGAGATCCAGACCCCCGAGTATGGCTATGGTTTGGACGGGTTACTTCGGGCGCGCTCCGCCGTACTGACGGGTTTGCTGAACGGATGTGACTACGGGGAATGGAATCCGGAAATGGATCCCTACTTGGCCGCAAACTTCTCGGCCGGGGATCTGACCGGAAAACAGAAGTGCAAACAGGCGCTGCTCGATGAGTTTGGATTGGGAGATCGCGTCCATAAGCCTTTGTTGGGAATTGTTTCTCGCCTCGCCCACCAGAAAGGCTTTGATTTGCTCGATGGCGTGCTTGATGAAATGCTGGGCTATCGTGACCTGACGCTCGTGGTGCTTGGTTCCGGCGACCGCGATGTGGAGAACTTATTCTGGGCCTTCGCGGCCCGGTACCCGAGAAATCTGATTTTCTGGCATGGTTTCAATCATCCGCTGGCTCACCGCATTGAGGCTGGCTCGGACCTGTTTCTGATGCCATCCCGCTATGAGCCCTGCGGGCTGAACCAGATCTACAGCCTGCGCTATGGTGCGCTTCCCGTGGTACGCGCCACCGGGGGGCTCGATGATACGGTTGATGCTGAGACCGGATTCAAGTTCTGGCGTTTCGACAGCTGGGATTTGGCGGAATGTCTGCGCCACGCGCTAGCCGTTTATGCTGAGCCTGCACGTTTTCGGGCGATGCAGCAAGCAGCGATGCGAAAAGATTTTTCCTGGGCCAAATCAGCCCAGCGATACCTGGATCTCTATCAACTGGTTCTGAATCGTGAATGACTTGCGACTTTTTCAACCAAGGCGCATCTCAAAAATGGGAGATAATGCAAGCATGGCTGGAGAAAACACACTCACTTTTACAGATGCGGATTGGGACGCGGATGTGCTCAAATCGGATACACCAGTACTCGTTGATTTTTGGGCGGAATGGTGCGGACCGTGCCGCATGATTGCCCCAATGGTGGACGCTTTCGCCGACGAGTACGCAGGCAGACTCAAGGTGGGCAAGTTGAACGTGGATGATCACGGATCAACGGCCACACGTTACAACGTCCGCGGAATTCCGACCTTATTGCTGTTCAAGGGTGGGCAAATTGTTGACCAGCGCGTGGGCGCTGTTTCCAAAGGTGATCTGGTGAAAATGGTCGAGGCGCACGTTTAGGCGGCTGGCTTAGAAGAAATTTTTCCCGTCGCCGCCTTCTAAAAGACGGCCGCTTTTTTTTCCTCATTTTCGCCGCGCGAAAATCCGATTAACTCATCGGATTCGATGGATTGTTATGAGACTGTGGTAAGTCTGGCTCATTAGGTTTTTCGTATCAAGTTTACGGTGCACGACCACTTTTCTTGTTCCACAGGGTTAGAGCGATCAGATGGTACGACTTTTTTCGATAGCATTTCTTGCATGTTGGGCATGTTGCGGGCAATTTGTTCCGCAACAATTCATCGTCGAGTTGAGTGAAGAGCGCACGGGCGCCTTGGAAGAACGGTTGGCCAGGGTAAGAGCCAGGCAACAAGGGCTCGAGCGGAATCTCGCAGCCCGCGGTTTTCGCACCAAAGGTAGAGTGGCCCGCGTGGCCAATGCTTTAATTGTGGAATCCGGCGGGGATGACGCGGTGACAATGGCCACGCTCCGCTCCCTGCCAGACGTGATTCGAGTGAGCCGAATGAGGTTGTTTCAGAAGTCGCTCGACAGTGCAGCCATCATTCATGGCGCCAATGAAATTTGGCAGCGCGTTGGTATCGGAAGGGCGGGGGCGGGGATTAAAGTAGGCATCATCGATAGCGGCATTGAAATCAGCCACCCGGGCTTTCAAGATGAAACTCTTCCCCGGCTCGACGGTTATCCGAAGGTAAACGAAGAGGCGGATTTAGTGCATACAAACCGTAAGGTTATCGTCGCCCGCAGTTACGTGAGCCTGCTGTCGCGGCCCGATCCGGATCTGAGCGCACTCGATAAGGACGGCCATGGAACAGCCGTTGCCATGGCGGCCGCCGGGGTGCGCCATACAGCGCCCATTGGAGAGATAGCTGGAATGGCTCCCGCTGCTTATCTCGGTGTCTACAAAGTGTTTGGTACAACTGGCGTTAATGATGGTGCAACTGATGCCGCCATTCTTAAGGCGATTGAGGACTCCGTCAATGATGGTATGGACGTAATCAACCTCAGCTTGGGCTCCAGCCTCGTTCAGCGGGCCGAGGATGACATCGTTGTACGCGCATTGGAGAGAGCCGTGCAGGATGGGGTGATCGTTGTCGTGGCGGCGGGCAACTCGGGTCCGGGATCGCTAACCATTGGATCGCCCGGCATTGCCCCGTCTGCGATCACAGTAGGAGCGAACGAAAATGGACGCTTCTTCGCGTCAGCTTTATTGGTGGGCGGTATGACGTTGGAGGCTACGTTGGGGTCAAACACACCCGCCAGCGGAGCGATTGAAGGGCAAATGGTGAATGTGGAGACGGTTGATCCCTCCAGCCTCGCCTGCGACGCGCTGCCCCCTGGTTCCTTGACCGGACGCGTCGTTCTCGTTCAAAGGGGAACTTGCACCTTTGAGCTGAAAAATCAGCATGTTGCTCAAGCAGGCGGCGTTGGCCTCGTGTTGTACTCGGGCGCAGCCCAGCCCAACGATTTTATTTCGCCGGATACCGGGTCGGCGCCCCTACCAACCATGTTCTTGCGCCGCGTCGACGGGCTGGCGGTCAGAACCATGCTGATCAACAGGGAATCCATTGCCGTGAAGCTGGATTTCTCCCGAGCCCTCCGCCCGCGGAACTTCCGCCGTGTTGCCTCCTTCAGCTCGCGTGGACCCCTCCCCATTTCCCTGATCAAGCCCGATCTTCTCGCCGTGGGTACGCTTTTCTACACGGCGGCCCAGACCAACTTCAGCAGAGGCGACATCTTCTCCCCTTCCGGCTATGCCTTGATTCAAGGCACGAGCTTCTCCGCGCCGCTGGTGGCTGGATTGGCGGCTGCACTCAAGTCACTGCGCCCAGGCTTGAAGCCAGCGGATTACCGGAACTTGTTGATCGGCTCGGCCCGCGCTCTGGATGACGAGGCACAAGCCCCGGTGATTGCGACGGGAGCGGGTTTAGCCGATTTAGCCCGGGCCGTGGATATCCCGCTCAGCCTCTCACCTCCTTCCCTGGCCTTCACGGCGCGCGAACAATCGATCGAAGTCAGTAACCTCGGATCGGCTACCGCTGACTACAGCATCACCGTCGAAGCCCAAGCCGGCTCGGCCCCTGTCGTGAGTGAGAACATGATCCGCCTCGGGCCCGGGGAGACGGCGAAGCTGCGGTTGAGCCTTGACTTGGCGGCCCTCGACGCCGGTTTGCATATGGGTGTGCTCGTCTTCCGGCGCGACGGCGCCGCACTGGCGCGAGCGCCTTACTTTTTTGGCAAGCCAAACTTGGGCGCCATTGCCGAAGTTCAGTCTGTTTTTGCCGCCCCGCGCGGGCGGGCCGGACTACCGCAGCGCAACCTGATTTTCTTCCGTATTCTCGACTCCAATGGCCTGGTTTTAGAGCAAACTCCGCGGGTCCGCGTGGTCACCGGTTTGGCCGAGGTGCGCGCCGTCGAATGGCGTGACTCTGATGTTCTCGGTGCTTACGGAATAGACCTATCCCTCGGTCCGGGAACGAATGTGATCGAAGTCGATGCGGGAAATGGAGTGACCCGGAGATTTACAATTCTGGGCCAGTAGGAACCCATGAACAGGCTCTGAGTTTGCGCCAGCTTTCTGGAAGAGCCTCCGGGTGGACACGCGTTTCCCCGATGACCGTCAGAAAGTTGGCGTCCCCTTGCCAGCGCGGCAGAGCGTGCAAATGAAGGTGACCCGCAATGCCCGCTCCAGCTGCCTTGCCAATATTGAAGCCAAGATTCAGTCCGTCTGGACCGTACACGGCCCGTAGATTTTTTTCCGCCAATCGGGCATAGCGCATTAGCTCGAGCCACTCCACTTCGGGAAGATCTTCGATGCGTGCCACATGGCGGGCGGGAACGACCATGAGATGCCCGTTTGTATAAGGGTAAAGATTCAGCAGTCCATAGCTTGACCGTCCGCGGAATAAGACCAGATGAGCCTCGTCGGTTTTCGGCGAGGCCTTCCATTTATCGCAGAAAACACACTCCGGTTTGGGCTCTTGACCTGCCGTTACATAGCGGTAACGCCAAGGACTCCAAAGATGGTCCATCAGAGTTCGGCTGGCGGTGGGGGCAGAGGCATTTGCTCGCCAGTGTTGACGAGATCCTTGAGTTCCTTGCTGGGTTTGAAGTAAGGGATGCGCTTGGAGGGCACCTCGACACGAGCGCCCGTCTTCGGGTTGCGCCCGATGCGGGACTGGCGTTGCCGCGTACGGAAACTGCCGAATCCGCGGATCTCGATTTTCTCCCCGGCTTTGAGGCTTCTGACAACACTATCGAATATTGCTTCGACAATGATCTCGGAGTCCTTTCGGGTCATTTCCACCACGCGCGAAACTTCTTCGATCAATTCAGCCTTTGTCATTGGCTTTTAGCCTTCCTCCCCATTGTTGTCTGGCGCGCCGCCGCCGCCGGCATCGAAGCCGAGACTTGCTGCTTCGGCTTGTTGTTGGTAGCCTCTGAGGCGTGAGCGTTCTTTCTCCTCGCCGACGGCTTTCATACTGAGACCGATTTTCTTTTCGGCCTCATTCATGCGGATAATTTTGAACTCATGCATGGAACCAAGGGGTAGGGGCTGAGTTGCACTCTCTCCCCCGCGGCCACGGCCTTCCACTCCGGGTATTTCTGAATTGTGGCACAAGCCTTCGACACCGGGAGCCAACTCTACAAAAACGCCGAAATTCGCGCTCCGGACAACCACGCCCCTGACCAGTTCATTCACCATGTGCGAGTTGAAGAAAGTTTCCCAGGCATCGGGCTCCAACTGCTTGATACCGAGGGAAAGGCGACGGTTACCCGAGTCGATTTGCAGAATCGCGGCCTGCACCATTTGCCCCTTCTTCAGCAATTCCGAGGGGTGCTTGATGTGTTTCGTCCAGGACATGTCACTGACGTGGACGAGACCGTCAATGCCTTCCTCAATTTCGATGAAGGCGCCGAAGTCGGTGAGCTTGCGGACACGACCTTCAACGACGCTGCCGACCGCGTAGCGCTCCCCCAGTGTCGTCCAAGGGTCGGCTTCCAGTTGCTTCAGTCCAAGGGAGACGCGCTTGTCCTGCGGGCGGATGTCGAGGACAATTGCTTCGATGGTCACTCCTGTTTTGACAACTTTCCCCGGATGCTTCATGCGGCGGGACCAAGTCATTTCCGAGATGTGAATCAATCCCTCCACGCCTGGTTCGATCTCAACGAACGCGCCGTAGTCGGTGACGCTAACAACACGGCCGGAGATGCGCGAACCGAGGGGGAAGCGCTCCACAGCCGTTTCCCAAGGGTCGGCGTACAGTTGTTTCATCCCAAGTGAGATGCGGCCCTTATCACGGTCGAAGCGAAGAACGCGAACGGTGACGGGTTGACCGCTCGCGACGACATCAGCCGGGTGAGTCACACGGCCGTAGCTCATGTCCGAGATGTGCAGAAGTCCGTCAATCCCGCCAAGATCCACGAAGGCGCCGTAATCAGTCAGATTCTTGATAACGCCTTCTAGAACGGCCCCGTCGAAAATGTTCTCCATCGCCGCACTTCGCTTGGCGAGGGCTTCTTCTTCAATCGCGGCGCGGCGGGAAACGACGGCGTTACCTTTGCGGCGGTTCAGCTTGAGAATGCGGACGGGAATGTCCTGGCCCACGAAGGAATCCAGATTATGGGTGGGACGCAGGTCGATCTGGCTGGCGGGCATAAAGGCGCGAACACCCACATCAACGCTCAGGCCTCCCTTGACCTTCGCCAGAACATGGCCCGAAATCAGGTAACCCTCGTTCATGGCCTGTTCGAGAACATCCCAATGGCGGAGCCTCCTTACCTTTTCGTGAGAAAGGTAAAGAAAGCCTTCCGGACTGGTTCCCGGGCGGTCGATAACAACTTCAACTTCATCTCCCGGCTTGATCTCCTGTGCAAAGTGGTCCCGCGGAACCGAGCCTTCGGTTTTCTGACCGATATCCACAATAACCAGACTTTCGCTGACCGTAAGCACATGGCCCACGAGGACATCGCCGTCTTGTGAATGGTCCGTCTGGTCATAGTCGGCGAGCATTTGCTCGTAGTTTTCTTCGCCGCCAAGCTCACCGTCTTCAACCCCCGCTACGGGAACGCCCGGCATACCGTGCTGGGCCTCATCCCCGTCGGGCTGTTGTGGTTCGAGGGGCGCCTGGGGCGTCCGCTCATCGGACAAGTTCGACATTGCCGAGTCTCCATTGCACGACTGTAGAATCGGATCGATTTGATAACAGGTGTGGGAGGAGGAAACTGGCTACGAGGCGCTTCCCCGATAGTCTGGAAGTCAAATCAGGCGGACCTGTTTTTTGACTACGCCTCTTATTGCCCGACAACCCGTTGAAACTACAGTACCTTAGGAATATAGCCGAGACCGAGCCGCGTGTCAATCAGGGGAAAGTGGTCAATATCAGGTGTGAGTTGCGTTTGCCTTGAGCTATTTTTACCTTTCCGCAAAGATATGCATTTACTTCGTTCAGGCTGGCGAAGTAACCGACGAAGCCATCCTGGCCTCGCCGGGGACAGTGGCGGCGCGGATGGAAGTCACAGCTTTCAAAGACTCCCTGGTCACCGATAACGGCCGTGCCCATGGGGCGATATTCGTGGGTGCCGGCGCAGAGCAGCAAAGGAGGTTGGCGCCAAAGTGCAAATCCCATGCTCTTGATAGTATAAGAGCACGATGACCAGACGTGATCTGCTTTCCCATGCCGCCGCCATGGCCACCATGACGCTCCCGGCCGCCGCGCAAAACAGCCCGAAGCCCCGACCCGGACGTCTGAAACAGGGCGTTTGCGGCGGAGTGCTTGGTCGCGGTTTTGATCTGGAACAGCGTTGCCGGGTTGCCGCCGACCTCGGTGCAACGGGTCACGATCTGGTGGGGCCAAAGGACTTTCCGATCCTCAAGAAGTATGGGCTTGCCCCGACAATGGTTCCTGGAATCGGAACCCTGATGCACAACTCAACGGACCTCAGCCGGCACAACGAACTGGAGGCGCAGGCAATCGACGTAATCAAGGCCGCGGCCGAAGCCAAGGCGCCCAACGCCATTCTGTTGAGTGGCAACAAGTGGGGCCAGAGCGTGGAGCGCTGTCTTGATAACAATGAAAAGTTTGTCCGTCGCATCATTAAGCGCGCCGAGGATGCCGGTGTGACTCTTTGCATGGAACTGTTGAACAGCAAGGTAAATCATCCGGATTATGCCTGTGACCATACGGCTTATGGCCTGGAGCTCTGCAAGCGCATCGGCTCGCCGCGCTTCAAGCTGCTCTACGACATCTACCATATGCAGATCATGGAAGGCGACATCATCCGCACCATTGAGCAGAACATCCAGTTCTTCGGGCACTTCCATACAGCGGGCAACCCGGGACGTTATGAATTTGACCTCGAAACGCAAGAGATGAATTACGGTCCCATTATGAAGAAGATCGCCGATTTGGGCTTCCAGGGGTGGGTGAGCCATGAGTACAGCCCACGGCCCGGCAATCCCGACCCGGTCAAGACCCTCGACCGGATGCTGAAGATGTGCGAGGTATAGCGGTTCAGACCGTGAACTGATTCCACAACTGTATGCGGGCGGCCACTTCCCGAGATTGTTTCAGAAAGTCGGCCGCCGCCACCTCTGGCGCCGCGGCATCGATCTCGTAAGCGGCTTGCAGAACAGTTACCTGAACGAAGCGGTTTGCCAGTAAGGGCGGAGGCGCCACCCGCGAACCGCTTTCTTCGTTCACGATCTCACCCGTAGCGGCCACAGCCCGTAATAGTGCTTCGACGCCCGGCCGGCCGGCGGCGCGCGGCAGAAATGCTTGGGCCTGCTCGAGAGTTTGCGGCGAAGGCTGCGCAATCCATGCTTCGCAGACCTTGAGCGCTTCCGCGTCCTTGGGATTATTGCCTACAACTGCTGCTTTGCGCGCGCAAAACCATCCCCACCAGATCGCTTCCCGCGCGCGGATGGCATGTGCCATGTAGGCGATCGCGTCCTGCCATAAGTTGCGCTCGATCAGCAGTTGCGCGAAATGTTGGGCGCCGGTCGCCAGCGGTTGCAGTTGCACTGCCTCGGGGCTGAGTATACTGGCCTGCACCAGTTGCTTGAACGTCATGTTAGGTCGATTCCTCAAGAACTCACTTCTGCATGATCATCGGCGCCTTGATCGTGATCATGGCAGGAAGCATTTCGATCTTGGAGCCGCCAATTTCGAGCTTGATTGAGGCTGGAGTCAGGATGATCTTCGATCCGCCACATTCCATCTTGATTTCCTGCGCTGCCTTCTCGGCGATCTTGCCGGCTGTGGCCTCCAGGGAATTATTGCCCTTGCTGACTGTAATGCTCCGGTTACCACTCTCGATCTTCGTGATCTGATCGGATTTTTGCACCGTCACGGTTTGCTTGTTCTCAACAACAACATTGAAATCCTTCTGCGCATGCAGATGGATCTCTTCACTGCCTTTCTTGTCCTCAAAACGGAATTCATTGAAGTCACTGCCTCCACCGCCGGTGGAGGAACGGGATTTGATTCCCGATTGTGTCTTGTTATCGGGCAGGGAATACGGCGGCATATGCTGATCGTTGTACACCCGGCCGACGATGATCGGACGGTCTGGGTCCCCTTCGAGAAACGAGACAATCACTTCCTGGCCGATACGCGGAATCGAGATCTGGCCCCAGTTGCCTCCGGCCCAACTGCTCGAGACGCGAACCCACCAAGAGGAGTTGTCGTCTTTCTTACTCTTGCGGTCCCAGTGAAATTGAATCTTGACCCGGCCAAATTTGTCGCAATGGATTTCGCTGCCTTCCGGGCCTACCACAATCGCTGTCTGGACTCCGTGGATAATCGGCTTCGGATGAATGAGAGGAGGCCGGTAGGGCACGTTGAAAGGGATGGCGCTGAAGTAGAACGAAGCCATCGTCCCGTTAACTCCTTCTGTTGGAACCAGATTTTGCTGACAGGCAAAGCTGATCCCCAGCACAACGTAACTAGTATTGGCTTTGGCCTCGAAGTGATCCTCGAGCTGAAACCGGAAGCCCGCCAGGAGCATCGTCGAAATTGTGTGCGATTGAATCGTCCGCAAGCGGGCTTCCTGTTCTTCGAGCCGCAGCTTCACGAATCGTTCCCCATCTTGTTTGGCCGAATAGCGGCCAGGATACTCGTAGAACTCATTCAATTGCGAGCCCTTCGAGGAGGCTTGCAGGTTCACTCCGCTTTTCTCAAAGTTATAGTCCTGGAACGTGATCTTTCCCGTATGCACGCTTGTTTCCCGCTCCAGCGTGTCGATCACACCGGTGGAGCGGTTGGACGTTCCTCGGGCAAACGGCAGCTTGTTGACGTGCGGACAATTCCGCGTCGCCTGATTCGTGTCCGCAAGCATCATGGTGTGTGCCGAATCGGAATGCTCAAACCAGTAAAAAATTCCCTCTTCCTCCAGCAGGCGCGAGACGAAGTTGAAGGTCGACTCCCGGTACTGCACCGTAAACTCGCGTATCGGTAGGGTCCCGACATTCTTCACCGCAAATTTTATTTTTTCTTCGGCCAGAATTTCCTTGACGATATCGAGGGCGGTCTTGTTGATGAAATGACGGCAATCCTGCTCGAGGTTGAGAAACCACAGTGCGGGTACGACGGCCATCTGCCAGTGGTAAATCGTGCTGAGCCCCTCTTCGACCCCGAGCAGCTTGGCCTTGCGAATGACGCCATGCAGAAGCCGGGGCGGGAAATCATCTCTCCGAAGAGTCACCAGAACGGTCTTGCGCAGAAGATCCTCATCGTCGACTTCCTTTTCCTCGGTGGCTACAATAATCGTGTATTCAAAGGGTTTGGAGACGTATTCGGCGCCGTCCATGCTGAGAAAAACAAATTTGTCTTTCCCCAGATGCGGGACGAGAATCTCGTAGGGGCGTTCTTCCTGAATGATGGGCATGGTGCAATAATCACTGTCTAAATGATATAGCGGCTCTCGAACTGGAATTGGGTCATGGGCTTGTGTACCCTAATCTTCATGCTTCGGATCTGTTGTCTCCTCCTGCTGCTCGCCTTGGCTGGTGTCGCGCAGACGTTCAATGCGCGGTTAAGCGGAACGGTCGTCGATCCCACGGGAGCGCCCGTAGCCGGAGCCCGCATACAGGTTCGGCAGCTAGACACCAATGCCGTCAAATCGGCCGAAACCGATACCAGCGGTGTTTACACCATTCCTATTCTTCCCCCTGGCTTCTACGAAGTTGAGGTGACAGCGGCTGGTTTCCAAAAGCGTCTGCAGCGGGGCGTAGCGCTAGAGGTGAATCAAGCGGCTGTCCTCGATTTTTCCCTCTCCCTCGAAGGCCTCGCCACGGAAGTTCAAGTGACTGAAGAGGCCCCCCTGCTGCAGACCGAGGCGGGCAATGTCGGCACGACAATCAATGCCAAGACTATCGACGAACTGCCCCTGGTGCAAAGGGACGTGATGGCGGTCGTCCGGTTGGCGCCGGGAGTGGTTGCCAAGAGTCAGGTGGGCGATGCCCGCGGGGGACGTGGCGTTTTCAACTCAAACTTCTCGGTGGGCGGCGGTCGCACTTCCACCAATGAAGTCTTGCTTGACGGAGCCGTCAACACAATTGGAGATTTCAATGGCGTTGCTTTTAGCCCCCCACCGGACAGCGTGCAGGAGTTTCGTGTCGAAACGAATAGTTTTTCGGCCGAGTTTGGCCGCACGGGCGGCGGCGCGGTCAATATCGTAACCAAGGCCGGCGGCAACCGCTATCACGGCACGATTTACTACTATCATCAGAACGATTTCTTGAACGCCAATAGCTTTACTAATAACCGGTTTGGTACGCCCCGGCCGATTCTGCGGCGGCACCAATACGGCGGTACCTGGGGCGGCCCCGTTTCGATTCCCGGTCTCTATCGCGGCAAGAACAGAACCTTTTTTTTCACCGCTTTTGAAGGCCGCCGCGAGAAAGACCCTGTTCGCAGCATCACCAGCGTCCCCACCACTCTTGAGCGCGGCGGGGATTTCAGCCAGACCCGTTTTCTCTCCGCCGCCGGACCCCAATTGATCCAGATTTTTGATCCTGCAACGAGCCGCGTCAGCAGCGCGACGCGCAGCCGCGATCCCTTCCCCGGAAATCTGATTCCCCGTGGCCGTTTCAATCCGGTCGCCGTGCGCATGTTGAACGAATACCCGGAGGCGAACCGCGAAGGCTCCTTCATCACCGGCCGGCAGAACTATCTGTTTTCCGGTGACCGCACCTATTCCCGCGACCTGTGGACCACCCGCATCGATCACATCTTCAACGAACGGCACCGCATCTTCGGACGCTTCAGTCAACAAAAATCCCTCGATACCCAGCCAAGCGTTCGCGTTAGGTTCACGAACTCCAACAACACCAAGGACAGCTTCTACAACACCGGAATCGACGACACCTATCAGATCTCACCCTATCTGTTCAACGTTTTCCGCTACATGTATGTTCGCTACCGGGCCAATCTGGTGTCCAATACACTTGGCTTCGATCCGGCCACTCTCGGTCTGCCCTCTTACATACGGGACTCCGCGAATGTTCTGATCTATCCCAATGTCTCCGTGGGCAGTGGCATTCCTGATTTGGGGGGAACGGCCTTCAACAATCAGCCGCGGGACACCCAGGGCGTGCAGAACAACCTCGTTTGGGTGCGTGGCCGCCACACGCTCAAGATGGGTGGCGAGTATCGTCTGTACCGCTTTTATCCCTTTCAGGTTGCGAATCCGACCGGCTTGTATTCCTTCAATCAGTTCTATACAGCCAGTGATCAGATTGGTGTGGCACGACCCGATCAGGGCCTCGGACTGGCGAGTTTTCTCCTTGGTTTTGGCGCCTTCACCTACGAGAAAGTTGAGCCCTTAAGCGCATACCAACATTACCTGGGCAGCTATTTTCAAGATGACTGGAAGGTCAACTCCAAGCTGACGCTAAATCTCGGTGTCCGTTGGGAAACCGAGACCGGCACGGGCGAGGCGCATGACAGGCTCACTTACTTCGATCCCCTGGCGGATTCCGGCGTTGGCCACAGAGGAGCGCTGGTTTTCACCGGCAACGGGAATCCGCGCACGATTCGCCGCACGAACTGGCGCAATTTCGGTCCCCGCCTCGGCGTTGCCTACCGGTTGACCCCCCGCACGGCCGTGCGCGGAGGCTACGGTATCTTCTATCTGCCAATCGGACTCGAAACGGCCATCGTGACCACCCCTTTCAACTACAACGTGATCGCCGATGTATTCAACGCCGACTACTCACCGCGCACCACCCTGAGCAACCCCTTCCCGGCGGGCATCACACGGCCCAACTCAAGCAACCGCGTCGATAACGGATCCTTCCGCCTCGGCAACAACGCCAACATCGTTCTACGGGACCAACCGAACAGCTATGTTCAGCAGTGGAATCTGGCCATCGCCCGCCAGTTGACTCGTACCAGTTCGATCGATCTGACTTACTTCGGGAGCAGAGGTGTCCGGTTGCCCACCAATAGCCTCGAGTTGAATCAGATCGATCCGAAGAGTCTGGCCAATGGCGGCACATTCTTGAATGAGCGGGTCCCCAATCCGATGTTTGGCAAGGGGGTGCCAGGTCTGCTGGCGCAAGCAACAATACCGCGAATGCAATTGCTGAAGCCCTATCCGCAGTTCGCTTCCCCCACCACGGCGAACGCCTATGGAGGCAGTCTGATCTATTTCCGTCCCCCGGTCGCAGACAGCATTTATCATGCCGTCACCTTGCGGTACGACCGGCGTTTTTCGCGGGGCTTTTCCCTGGGCGCGCACTACACGGTTTCGAAGGTGATCGAGACAGGCGGTGGGGGCAACGGGATCGCTTTTCTCGATCCGGCGGGGATCCGCGACATCTACAACATTCGTCTCGAGCGCAGCGTCGGCAGCTTCGACGTTCCACAGCGCGCTGTCATCACGTTTTCGACTCAACTGCCATTTGGCCGCGGACGCCGCTTTTTTAACCGCAACCGCTTGGTCAACCGCTTCATTGGGAACTGGCAGTTCTTCACGAATACGACCCTGCAGGCGGGCCTGCCGGTCAATGTGGGTGGCCCGGATATCTCGCGCATCGCCGGCGCAAGTCCCTCGCGGGCAAGCGTCGTTCCCGGAGAGGATCCGCGCTTGCCGCTTTCGCTATCGATCGCCAATAGCCGCGATTGGTCCAGTGCCTGCGGCTGTACGCGTCCTTGGTTCAACCCAGCAGCCTTCCGCACGACACCGGAATTTCAGATTCCAGACGGCCCCCGCTTCATGCCGAACATCCGGGAGGGGTGGTTGCGGAACACGGACGCGAATTTGCAGAAGTCTGTCTTTATCACCGACAAGCTGCGGCTGTCGCTGCAGTTGCGGGCCTTCAATGTGCTGAATCAGGTCACCTTCAGCGGGCCCAGCATCATCACCGTGGGTCAGGCTAATTTCGGCAGCACCGGCGGGGTAGTCGGAAACGAGCGGCGAGCCGAAATCGGGGGCAAGCTTTACTGGTAACAGCCCACCCCCAGCCCTGGCTCAAGCGTACTGAAAATTACCGTCGGCGCCTGCGCTCACCGTGATCGTCTCCGGACGCATTCCCTCCGCCATCATGTTCAACAGGCGGCGGCTGATATCGGGAAGCAGCGTATTCGTCAGGATGTTGTCGACATTGCGCGCGCCCGACTCCACTTCCGTACAGCGGGCCGCCACAGCGTCGATAACATCGGCTCCAGCGGCCAATTCGATTTTGTGCGTGGCCTTGAGCCTCTTCTGAATCTTGCCCAGCTTGAGCTTGACGATCGTTTTCAGTACTTCGTCGCGGACCGGGTAATAGGGGATGATCACCATGCGTCCGAGAAAAGCCGGCTTGAATACCTTGTCGAGCTCGGGCTTCATCGCGGTGATGATGCCTTCCGGTGAGGGCATGGTTTCCGGATCAGCCACCAGCTTCATCAGCGTGTCGGTGGCAGCGTTCGAGGTCAGGATGATAATGCTGTTGCGGAAGATAATTTCGCGGCCCTCGCCGTCCTCCATGCGGCCCTTGTCAAAGACCTGGAAGAACAGCTCGAGTACATCCGGGTGGGCCTTTTCCACCTCATCGAGCAGCACCACCGAATAAGGACGCCGCCGCACGGCCTCGGTCAGCACGCCCCCCTCACCATAGCCGACATAGCCAGGAGGCGAACCCTTGAGCGTCGAAACCGTATGAGCTTCTTGAAACTCGCTCATGTTGATCGTGATCATGTTGTCCTCCCCGCCATAGAGCAGGTCGGCGAGGGCAAGTGCCGTTTCGGTCTTGCCAACCCCCGAAGGGCCAACCAGCATGAAGACGCCCACTGGTTTCACTGGGTCGTCCATGCCCGCTTTGTTCGTGCGAACCCGTTCCGCGATGGCGTGCATGGCATGATCCTGACCAATGACGCGCGCACAGAGATGTTTTTCAAGATCCAGAATCGTCTGGATTTCGTCCTTCAGCATCTTGCCGATCGGAATTCCCGTCCAGGCGGCGATGACTTCGCCAACAACCTGAGCATCGACCGAGACGCGCATGAGCGGACTTTCCCCTTGCAAGGCGTTCAACTCGGCCATCTTGGCGTTGATGCTCTCTCGCAAACCGTTCTTGTCAACGCCATCCGCGTTGCTCATGATCTGCTCGCGCATCTGCCGGATTTCCCGCACCAGCGCCCCTTCGGCTTCCCAGCGGGCCTGGATGAGCTTCAGTTTCTCCTCGGCTGCCTCCCGCTTGTGGGCAATTTCGGCCAGGCGCTCAAAGTGACTGACGCCAATTTCATTCTCACGGTTGAGAACACGGGTTTGTACTTCGTAGTCGCCAATCTCGCGCTGAACCGCTTCGACGGCGGGAGGAATCGAACTTTGGCCCAAGGCAAGGCGGGCGCAGGCTGTGTCGAGAACACTGACGGCTTTGTCGGGCAGCTGGCGGTCGGGCAGATAGCGCGCGCTGAGTTTGACGGCGGCGGCCAGACCTTCGTCGAGGATGAGTACGTTGTGGTGCTTCTCTAGCATCGGTAGAATGCCGCGCAGCATCAACTGGCAGTTGTACTCGCTGGGTTCATCCACCTTTACCGTCTGGAAGCGGCGCGTCAGCGCCGGGTCTTTCTCAAAGTATTTCTTGTACTCAGCCCAGGTCGTTGCCGCTACTGTACGTAACTCGCCGCGCGCCAGCGCCGGCTTGAGCAGGTTCGCGGCATCGTTTTGGCCAGCCTGGCCGCCGGCCCCGATCATGGTGTGAGCCTCGTCGATAAAAAGAATGATGGGCGTGGGTGATCTCTTTACTTCGTCAATCAGTCCCTTCAGGCGGTTTTCGAATTCGCCCTTGACGCTCGCTCCCGCCTGAAGCAGCGCGAGATCAAGAGTATGAAGCTTGACGTCCTTGAGCGGAGGCGGTACGTCGCCAGCGACGATGCGCAGAGCAAGACCTTCGACAACAGCAGTCTTGCCGACCCCGGCTTCACCGACGAGAATGGGGTTGTTCTGCCGCCGCCGTGTGAGGATGTCGATCACCTGGCGAATTTCCCAATCACGCGCCAGCACCGTGTCGATCTTGCCAATTCTGGCGTTCTCAGTCAGGTTGATCGTGTAGGCGTCGAGATTGGGAGTCTTCGAGGCAGGATTGACGCGCGGAGCCCCGTCGGCTGCACTCGCGCCAGCGGCCGCCGATCGAGCCTCGCCGAGGTCCTTCATCTCCGAGCTTTCATAGGAGGCCCCGCAGATGGAGTCAAAGCCATCCTGCAAGCTCTTGGCGTCGATCTTCTTGAACTCGCGGGAGATGTCGCCCATCAGGCGGGACAACTCCTCGTTCTGCGCCAAGGCTAAAATGCAGAATCCGGTGCGGACATTACCCGCGCCGAAGTCGAGTGTGGCCGTCGACCAAGCTTCGCCGAGCATCTTCACCAGCGTCGGCGCCAAAACAGGATTGCGTGCATTCCCGCTCTTCAACTTATCGAGAGACGCCGTCAACTGTGCGGCGAGTTTCGATTTGTCGACTTCAAAAGCCTTCAGGATGGCAGCCAAGTCGCCGCCTGAATTCTCGAGCAGCTTCATCAGAAAGTGCTCGATTTCAACGTCATAATGAGTGCGCTGCAGGCAGAAGCCAGCCGCCGCCTGCATCGCGTTCCGTGTCGTGTCGTTGAGTTTCCCGATCAGGGATTTTACATTGACGCTCATCCGGTCCTCCAGGTTCGATTCAGTTCATCAAAAAAACAGTGTCCCCCGGATCTTGTCCCCGGGTCTTGGACGTGTTCATCCACGTCAGCCAGCCCAGGCGCGGCGGCGCGGACGAGTCCATTCCGAGTTGACATTGGGGTACATGGTCGCGGGAAAGGATCAGCTGTACTTCGAAGATGATCTCGCCCTGGGTAAAAAAGCGGGTCAGCGAAGCCAAAGGTTCATGGGCGTTGCCGCCAGGAAGAAAGTTGATGTAATCGTTGAGCGCCAGCGGGCCGACCGCAATTTTGGCGCATGAGGCGCGGTTCCAGACAGCATCGCCGACAACGACGCCAAAGCCGAGTTGCTCGGCCTCCGTCGGCGGGTCGGCAAAGCGGCAAATGTCCTCTGGCGCCAGCGGATACCAGCTTCCGCTGAATTCGTCGACCTCGATTGGTACATCAAAGTAGTCGCTGAGCAACTGTTCGAGGGCAAGCGCCGAGCGAGGTTGAAGGCTCAAAAGGCCGCTATAAAAGATCAGCGACGTATCTGGCACCGACTGCCGGCTCTCAAGCCCCGGAGTACCCAGCCCGATAAAGTCCATGAGGTAACGCGACATGCGGTCTTTGCGGTCACGCTCGTAGGACACCCAGAAGCGGTACTTCTCCCACGCCTGATAAAAGAGTGAGATCGTGCGGTGGTGAAAAAGGTCGAAGAACTCGAGCAGGGTGCGGTCCCGGGCGCGCAGCCGTTCGAGGACCAGATCCTGCCAGGCGAATGGCATCAATCCCATTGGTCCGACCAAGCCCATGAAATTGACGCGCAGCATAGGCGGCTTCCAGGTGAATTTCTCCGAATCGGATTCGATCCATTCAAGACTGTGGATTTGCGAGGGAGGGAACCAGTAGGCGGGATTGGCTCCGAAGCGGACGACCTCCTGGTCGGGATGTTTGGGAAAGGCGCCCGGGGGCATCAAGCCGTGGCCGAGCCGGCCGAGCAGGCGAACTGCCTGAAAGAATTCGACACTACCGGGCCGGTCGGCAAAGAAGCTCTTGAGCCACTCCTGCTCGACGGCGAGCGGTGCCGTTTCCGGACTAGCGGGTTCTATACGAGGATCTTCTGCCCCGCGCGAGGTGGCCATTGCCGTAGCGGCTCCTTTCGTTGGATCGTACGAGCGTTGAGTTTGGTAAAGCTGTTGAGTGAGGCGTAGTTGGCAAGAAAGCGTTCGATCACGGCGGCGAACAGGTAGACGCCACCGCCAACGAACTGGTCTTCATCAAATTCAATATCCACTTCGAAGCCGCGCGCAAATGCAATACCATCGTCGGAAACTAGGCGGGCAAACTTCGGACGCGACTGGAGCCGCACGATGCCTTGGATTGCTTTGTCGTTTGCCGGAGCACCCGTGATGTTGTACAAAGTGAGGATCTGTTGGAGGGCTTCGCGGCCCTGTTCGACGAGCGAAAGATAGTTGAGCGAGAGATGCGAGATCAGCCGCCAATAGATGTTCTTGCCGAGCGAGGGGCGCAGCGAAGGGGTAGGCTTGCGCAAGGCAATAATTCGTTTGAGCGGAGCGCTCAGTTCCATCTCGAAGTCGCCTGTTTCGTTGCCAAAGGGCAGACGTGAAGGCAGATCGCGGTTCGTGCAGAAGGTCTTGACCGTGATCGAGTCGATCTTCGGGTAGATCGGGCGGAATCGGAGATCGACGAGTGAGAGGCTCAAGTCCGTCCCCTCGTCGTTGGCGCGGCCCGATGGCCGGCGCGTGGCGATGTAGAAGGTCTCCTGCTTCCGGTTGATCTGGGCCTGACGGATGGAATAAAAAGGCTCGTAGGGAGTGATCGTCTGCTGGTCGATGTCGAGGGAGTTGACCGACGTGATCGAGTGGATCTCGAGAGCCGACATGCGCCTGATGTCCGGGATGATCGGGTACTCAGCCTTCTTCTGGTCCATCGGAATCGGCTCGCAGGTGTGGGGAAACAGGTTGATGATTGGCACAGCCGCCGTACGGAACGTCGAAGCACCAACGCCGTTTTCGAGCTTGAGCCGGATCTCCTCGCTTTCGATGCGCGAGGACAGGAAGACGACTTCTAATTCGTTGGTGAAGCCCTGTTCGAGCAGGGGCAGCAGGCCGGAAAGCTCAAAGAAGAAAAACTTTTCCGGAAAGCTGAAGTACTCTTGCAGCAACCGGTAGGCGAGGAAAGAACGTCCGGGATAATCGAGAACCCCCTCGTTTTCCTCGAATCCCATCGGGCGAAGACAGGAAAGGGGCAACTCGATCGGGAACTGCCGTTGGTCCTTGGGATTGCGAATCAGGATGCGGGTGAGCTTGGAACTCAACACCTCGTACAAGGCGTGGATTGTGCTCGATTCCCCATTGAGATGCAGCACGAGGCGGTCCAGGCCGAGGACGGCAAGCGAGACATCAGCCGGGGCGCTAAAGCGCACACTGACCGAGTATTGCGCCTCAGGGGCCTTGATAGCAGGCCGCAGGCGGTCGGGAGTGGCGAATTCTGCTCCGCTCACCACAAGGGGATAGAGGGTGAGATCGTAACAGGTGCGGAACTTGCAGGGCACGCCTTGCACTGGTTGGGAGTAAAGGATGGAACCGGCGGGGACCAATAGGCCCTGGTCGAGTGAACCTTTCGCTGGGTCCAGTTCAAACTCGGCGATGGACAGCGACGGGATGGGCTGAATGAAGTGGGGATAGACGATGCCGAGAATCGCCTCGGTGAGCTCGGGAAACTCGTCGTCGATCTTAAGGTGAACACGGGCGGCGAGGAAAGCGAAGCCTTCGAGCAGTCGCTCGACGCTTGGGTCTTCGCACTTGTCGGCCTCGAGGACGAGCCGGGAGGCAATCTTAGGGTAGCGTTCGGCGAATTGGGCCGCCATCTGGCGGAGGAAGGTGAGTTCGCGTTCGTAGTAAAGCAGCAGATCGTCGCGCATGGACTGCTATGCCGCCCGATCCGGTTTGATGGAGTACTGCTGGCTCACTCCGTCGAGGATGGTGTCGAAGGAAACGGGCTCCGGGGCGGGGTCCATCTGGAGCAGACCTTCAATTCGGAAGTTCATGCGTTGGAAGTTGTGCAGGCCATCCTGATCGATCCGGGACACTCGCACCTGACGGAGCCGCGGCTCGAAGGTGTCGATGAGCCTTTCGATGTTTTGCAGCAGCCGTTGCTGCTCGTTGGGGTTTGCCAGGTGGACGCTGGAAATATCGGGCAGACCGAAGACGTAGAGGGAACGGTTCAACTCGGCGAGTTCGGGTGGCGGCGGGGAAGCGATGCGGCGGGAATTGAGCAGCCACTCCAAGTCGCGGCGGACGGCCGCCCGCATGCGGCGTAGGGATTCAGCCCGCGTCAGGGGGGCCTCCGTCTGGCTGCGCGGATCGAGATCGATCAATCGGTCCAACACCGACAGCGTTACGAGTACATCAAGTTGGAACGCCACGTTCGGCAATACCTCGGGTTAAGTTTTCAGTCCGAGCGCACGGACGGGATCGAGCCGGCAGATCTGCTGGAAGATCCGGTTGCGCTCATGGGAGTCGTCAACGGTGTCCTGGTGAAACAGATAAAGATCAACCAGGGCTTGGACTACGAGGGCGCGGTCTTCCCACTCCGGAAGGCGGAATTCCGCGAGTTTCGTCTTGATGTCCTCGAGGAAGGGCTGTGCGATTTCCTTGGCATTGGCCTGCATGCAGATTTCAGCCACCTGGAGTTGACGAAGAAAGCGGCCACGGGCCGATGCCTGCGTCTCGATTTCATTGCGCATGATCTCGAGGGCGCGAGCTTTGTCACCCCGGCGCAGGGCTTCGACGGCGACGCGGAAGGGGTCAGCCAGCTTCTTGCGCCAGGGTAAAGCCGGAGGACGAACGGGCCCGGAGGGGGGCGGCGCGACATAATCGCCTTCCTCCGCGGGAGTCTCTCCCGGTGGATCGTCGATCAGTTCGTCGATCCAGGCAAGGGTCTGGGCGTTACAAGCGGGAGTGTCATCCATCAGGACGGCGGTGCGGATCTCAGGCACGTCGCGCACCAGCGCCCGGACTTCGGCGCGAATCGCGGCCACGATCGTGTTGTAGTCATCGCCAAGGCCGATCAGGGCTTCGACGGTAATCCGGTGGAGGTCCATCCAGGCGCGGCTGGCGGGCAAGGCAAGGCTGGCCTCGGCCAACTCGACGCACTCTTTCCAGCGCTGATCGAGCAGGTAGACACGTAACTGGCGGCGGATCTCCGACGGGGGCGCTTCCAGTTGCCGCATCTCGCCGCGCTGGGCGGCGGCGCGAAGCTCACCAAAGCGCAAGCCGCGAAGCATGAGATATGGGCCAGGATTGAGCGGGTCGAGATGCCGCAATTGGGCGGAGATCTGAACGAGAGATTCAAGCAGGGGTTTGCGCGCTGCCGTTTCGGTTCCGGTAAAGGCACTAATGTTGACACCCGGACCGGCGGCCGGCAAGGAAGCCGATTCGCTCTCCGTGGCAGGCGCACCGGAGTCTTCGCTCGAAGGGGATTCCTCCGGAATGGGGTCTGGTTCGATTTCGCGCTTCTTATCGAGGAGCGATTTCGCAACCCGGTTGATCTCCTCGATGGCATCGGAGAAGCGGCTGAAGGAGGGAGAGTAATCACCGAACTTTTCGTCACAGAGGGCGGAGAGCGATTGCGCGGTGGTCGCCACGAGGCCCAATTGATCCTTTAGGTTGAGGTAGAAGGCTTTGGGCGTCTTATTGAAAGACTCGTCGAAACCCTCGGCGGCCAGCTTGCCTTCCTTGATCTTGGTTGAGCGCGCTTCCCTTTGGGCATCGGAGGTCGAACCGTCCTCGTAGCCCACATCGCGCGATTCCTTGTATTGGAGATAGGACAAGCCATCGCGGGTGAGGCTGAGCGTTCTCACAAGGTCGGTGATTTTGCCGGCCAACCAGTCGAGCGGGGTGGCGCGGAACTCGGCATCTCCGTCCTCCAGCTCAGGATAAAGCTGGTCCCAAAACTGCTCGATGAGGGCTTGAACGAGGCGCAGGCCTTCGATGAGACCTTCAAAACCGCGCTGGCGCACGGCGGCCTCGGTGAGCCAGGCGGCGAGTTGGAGGTCTTTCGAGCGAGTGGCGAGAACTTCTTCGCAAAGCTTGCTGGTCAGCTGCCAGTCGGCAACCTTACGTTCACGCTTCCAATCGCCTTGCTCAATGTCTTCTTCCTCCCGGCGGGCTTCTTTGATCTTGTCGTAAACGGGATCATAGCGGAGATCGGCGCCGGCCGGGTTTTCCCCTGCGATTGGTTGGAGGATGTCGTCGCGAAAAGGCATCAGTTTAGGAGTTTAGTGCGATTGTGGCGGTATGGCCGAAGGGTGTGGAGGAAGTTGACTCGTTCGCGGGGGAATCGAACTCGAGAGTGCGAACCTCCAGAAGCGGCACCTCGACGCCATCGACCAGCAGCATTTTCTGTCCCAGCGGATAGGTGCTTTCTCCATCCTCGACAAACAGCGTTTGCCGGCCGAGCCAGACGGATTCATCCGGGTAAGTAAAGGAAAAGGGGTAGATGGCGGGCAGAAGAACTTCACCAAGTTCCTGGCCCTGAAACTTGCTGCCCGTTTTGATGAAAGCCGGTGTCCAGAGAGTGTCGCGCAACCGCTTTGGCGCCTCGATGGTGATCGAGGAGATGTGTTCAAAGGCGATCCACATGTAAGAGCCGGCGCCGAAAACCTCAAGCCGGGCGCCCAGGCCGGAATCGACGTCGCGGATCTCTGTGAAGGGTTTTCCATTCAATCGTCCACTACAGAGAGATGGTGCGGAGCTTTTCGGGAAGCTCTGATTCTTGTACATCTGATGGCGTTCGCGCTCGGCGTGGATCGCGGAGAAATAAAGAATTGCTCCGATTTTGGCCTGTTCGCTGCCGCCGGCCAGCAGGTTGAGGTGCTTCTCGGCGCGGTCCAACTCACCGGCAAAGCAGAGAGCCTCAAACAGGCTGGTGCGAGCGGCGACATCTGTCGGCTTGTTGCGCAAATGTCCGGCAAGCGCTTCGAGCGCTTGCCGGACATTTCCCGCCTCAAGAAGTTGAATGCCAGGGATTGCCATTGGATTAGAGCTTCTTGTTTGCCTTGATATCGTATTTGGCGCCAATCCAGCCGGCGAGACCTTTCTTGTCGGGCTTTTCCGGGTTGTAGGCAAATTCGATTTGTTCGTAGGCGACCGAGAGTTGCTCGGACGGGTTATCTTCGCTGCCGCTGACCGACAAAGAACTGACATAAACCTGCTTGAGGATGATCTTGAAGTAGAGCAGATTCTGGTTATCCATCTGCTTCATGTAGCCGAGTTCGGCTTCCTCGAAAGCTTTATTGGTGCAGCAGTTCTCGAGCAACTTTGGCGACGTGGGGTCGACATTCTTGCTGACGTGCAGGTCTCCGAAGCTGGGCTTGCCGGCGCGGCTTTCACCAGAGGCTTGGGCGGCGGCGCTAGCGTTGCTGACCCCCCAACTGAAGCTGTGGATTTCGATTGCATCAGGTACGACCTTGGAGGTTCCCTTGAGGTCTTTGATCTTGAGGTATGCGTTCATTGCCATTTGAGTAGTAGTTGCTCCTTCTGTCTAGGTAAGCGAAAAGTCTATGAAATTTGGTCCATGGTTTGGGTGAATTATCTCGCGGGGGCGGGCAATTCGGCCACCAGACGCAGAGATACAGTCAATTCGTCCAACTGGAAGTGAGGGCGCAAGAACGCGACGGCTTTGTAGACGCCCGGTTTGCCGGGGACTTCGACTACATCGATGCGGGCCTCGCGCAGGGGGCACTTGGCTTTCATGGCGGGGCTGGCCGTGTCATCGGGAGTGACATAGTTGGTGATCCAGCTGTTGAGAAAGAGTTCGGCATCAGATCGGGACATGAAGCTGCCGATCTTGTCGCGCATCATCGATTTGAGGTAGTGCGCAAAGCGGCTGACGGCCATGATGTAAGGCAGCTGGGTCGACAACCGGGAGTTGGCGTTCGCCTTGTCATCGTCATAAATCTTGGCCTTCTGGGCACTTTGGAGGCTGAAAAACGCAGCGTAATCGGTGCCCTTGCAGTGGCAAAGAGGAATAAAGCCGAGGTCGGCGAGTTCTTTTTCCCGGCGGTCGGTGATGGGGGTTTCCGTGGGACACTTCATCACGACGTCGCCCTGATCGGTGGCGAAATTGTGAACCGGCAAGCCTTCGACGAGGCCGCCGCCTTCGACGCCGCGGATGGCGACGCACATGCCATGCTTCATGAAGCTGTCGGCCAGGCGAGTTCCCATTGAATAAGCGGCATTGGACCAGCAGTACTTCGAGTGGTCGGTGCCATCGACCGCTTCTTCATAATTGAACTCATCGATGGGTCTCGTGTCGCGACCGTAGGGGAGGCGGCCGAGAGTTCGCGGCAGACAAAGGCCGACGTAGCGGGAATCCTCGCTTTGGCGAAAACTCTTCCACTTGGCGTACTCGGTCGAATCGAAGATCTTGGACAGATCGCGGGGAGCATCGATCTGCGTCCAGGCTTCCAGGTTGAGCAGCGAGGGACCGGCAGCGGTGAAGAAGGGAGCATGGGAGGCGGCGGCGACGTTGGAAATCTTCTCGAGCAACTCCACGTCTTCCGGGTGCTTGCCGAACTCATAGTCGCCGATGATGGCGCCATAGGGAGCGCCACCAAAAACGCCGTACTCTTCCTCGTACATCTTCTTGAACAGGGCACTCTGGTCGAACTCCGGCGCCCGCTGCATGTCACGCAACAAATCTTTCTTGGTTGCGTTCATGACCCGGATCTTGAGATTCGAACTGGTGTTGGAATTGAAAACCATGTGGCGAAGGCCACGCCAGGAGCCCTCGAGCTTCTGGAAGTCGGCGTGGTGCAGGATCTCGTTCAACTGGATCGAAAGCAGGTGGTCGATTTCGGCGATCCGCTTGTTGATCATGGTCTCGAGATCGCGATTCAAGGCGATATTTCCCTCGAGGAACTGGCTGACGAATTCCTTGACGAGGTTCTTGCCGCGTTCTCGGGCCGGGGTGTCGGATCCGAAACGTCCCTGTTCAACAATGCTGTCGAGGAGATCCAGTTCCTGGCTTTGCGCCGCGGCGAGCTGGTTTGCTGATTGCTGTTGTGCCATATCCGCTTCCTACTCTTAGTTCTTTTCCAGTTGGGCTTTGATCTTATTGAGGGCTTCCGTGTCGCTAACGGCATTGAGGAGAGCTTCCTCGAGCTTGTCGTTGCCCTGAATGGAACCACGCAGATCGCTGAGCCGAGTCCGCAGATCGAGCAGTTCCTTGAGCGGTGGAACCTGCTTGGCAATGTTGCCAGGTTCAAAGTCGTCCATGCTTTTGAAATTCAAATCCACCTTCAGTTGTCCGGCGTTCGGGTCATCGCTCAGTTTGTTCTCGACCGAGAAGGCAAGATGGGGTTTCATCGATTCCAGAACGCGGTCGAAGTTATCAGGGTCGATTTCGACGAACTTGCGGTCCTTCAATTTCGGCAGGGGTTCAGTGGGGTGACCCGTGTAGTCTCCCAAGACTCCCATGACGAAAGGCAGTTCTTTGAGTTCAATCGCGTCACCCACCTGCACATCGTAGGTGATCTGCACGCGCGGGGGGCGAACTTTGTCGAGTTTGTGTTGGGTACTGTCACGTCCCATGGGTTATCCTCCTTGGTGAATGGTCCGAATCGATTCGAGTTTTCGAGAAGAGCCGACTCGGATACTGTATTAGAAAAATGTGGCCCTGTGAATGGGGTAGGGAAATCTTGTTTGGTAGTAATGGGAGAGCTAGAGGAGCGTCTGGCAAGGCATTAAACAAATGAAGCAGCTTCAGCCGGTGATTTGGTCGAAGGGGACATTTCTGCAGCCGCAACACCTGCAGACGCAGGACCGCTATCTGGAAAGTGTGTTGCACTTCCGCCAGGAGTCGCTGCGGTTTGCGCCCTATGGCTTTCGCAAATTGGTGTTCAGCAAGCAGGCGCTGGCGGCGGGTTTGCTGGCGATCGAGCAGGCGAGTGGATTGCTGGCCGACGGCTTGGCCTTTGATATGCCGGGCTGCGATGCAGCTCCAGAAGCGAAGCCTCTGGGAGCTTGGTTTGAGCCTGTGCAGGGCGCGGCGCCGCTGGCGGTGGAACTGTTTCTGGCGGTGCCCAGTTATCGTCATGGAGGGGCGAACCTGGGGCGGCCGCAACTCCAGAAAGACGGGCGCTATCTTGTTGATACGCTTATGGTAAACGACGAAAACAGCGGTTTGACGCAGAAGCCGATCCAGGTGGCGCGAAAAAACTTTCGCATCCTCACGGAATACGAAATTGGGGAGGGGATGACCAGTATCAAGCTGGCGCGCGTAGTCAAAGATGAGGCAGGACAATTTGCATTCGATCAGACCTATGTGCCTCCCCTACTGGATATAGCGTCAAATGAACACATAATGGGACTCGCGCGGCGAACAATTGAACTGATGGCGGCCAAAAGTGCGAATCTGGCGGGCATGCGGCGGCAGAAGAACATGTCGCTTGCCGACTTTACAGCGGGCGACATCGCGAATTTTTGGCTACTGTATACGATCAATTCGAGTCTCCCGTTGGTTCGCCATGCCTTTGAATCCCGCCACGGGCATCCCGAGGAATTTTTTGCTGAACTGGTCGCGCTCGCTGGCGCTTTGACGACCTTCTCAAATGATATCGCTCCCGCGGATTTGCCTGTTTACCAACATGACGATTTGGGTGGGTGTTTCCGGGATCTGACCGGCAAACTCTTCCGGTTGCTCGAATCGACCGTGCCCACGAACTTCGTTTCCATCCCACTGAAGATGATGCAGCCGAGCATTTATGCAGCGGCGCTGGACGATGAAAAGCTCTTGAGGAACACGCGCTACTATCTGGCCCTGAGCGGGGACGTGAACGAAGGTGAGCTCATTCAACGGACTCCGCTGCTGGGAAAGCTCTGTTCGGCGACCCATATTGAGCATCTGGTGCGAAACGCCCTACCGGGAGTACCGTTGATGCATCTGCCAGTACCGCCGAGCACGATCCCGGTGAAATTGAATTTTCAGTATTTTGCGCTCAATCAAGTTGGCGGGGCGTGGGAGGCGATTGTCCGCAGCCGGAATATTGCGTTTTACGCACCGGGGGAGCTGGCGATCACGCGGGCGGAAGTAATTGTGGTGTTCCCGGGATAGGCGCCATGCGATTGGCTTTGTTTTGTATCGCCGCCGGTGCAGCCTGGGGTTGTGATACACGGCTGGCTTTGTACGAGCAGACGCGCGAGGGCTTTCAGCACTTGCTCGAGGAATGCCGGCAAAAGAGGGTTGGCCGCATCGAACTGGTGTTGATACCGGGGGGGGAGCCGCGTCGCAATCCCTACGGTGATTATGCATTTGGCTATGGAGGCCAGGAGCATACGGATTTGTCGTTGCCGAATCCGGCATTTTGGCGGCAGGTAGATTGGGTGTTGAAGCGGATCACGTCACGGGGAGGGGAGGCAGTTTTGCTGGTGATGGAGGCGGGTTCGTTTGTTCGATCGGCCGGGGCAGGAAAATTGACGGAATTTGGCCGCTACCTGGGGCGGCGTTATGGGCCGATGAATCGTGTCGTTTGGTTGCGGCCGGCGGGGAAGAGTCCGGACCTTTCCGCTTTAGAGGAAGGGATCCGGACCTTTGATTCCCGTCACCGTTGGGAAGATGCTGTTCCCTAGGCGGCCTGGGGGGGCCGGCGTTGGTTTTTTTCCCGCTCCGTTTTGAGGTGAAAGAACTTGCCGCGGCGGCGCCAAGCGAAGTTTTTCTGCAGGTGGGACTGATGGGTGGCTTGGCGGAGGCTGGCTTCGAGTTCGCCCAGCTTGGACGCTTCCGCGTTCAACTGGCGTATCCGCTTGAGTTCTTTTTCGAGCACCTGAGCCTGCCCCCGGTAGAGGCGGTGGAACCAGAGAGCGACGACGACTTCGTTGCAAACAGAGTATTCCTCGGCGGTGCCGGGGGCAAGACGTTCGTGGACCTTGCGGTAGAGAGAGTTAAACTTCTCGATCTGCCAGGGAATGGGCTCGGTCTTGCTAGGCGGCAAGTAGTTGATCATTGCAATCTCCTTGTGGGGGGGACAACTCGCCGGCGCGGTAGCGGCGAAGGGTTTTGCGCAAACTGGCGATTCGCTTCTTGACCTGAGCAACCTCATGCTGGAAACGGCGGATTGAGTCGACTGTTGCCGCCATCTGATTCGTGCCGGAGGTGAGCTGGTTCTTTCGTTCGTAGAGGCGGCTACGGACTTTTTCATAACGTCGGCGATACCAGGAGGCCTCGATTAATTGACCGACCAATTCCTCTTCAAAGGGGTCAGCGGGGGCATACTCGGCGTGAAGTTGGGCAGCCATACGGGCGAGGTCTTCGTGGCTTTCCATCGGGTAGAGCAGATTTTCGGGAAGCGGGTTCATTTGTTATCTCCGGGCTATTGAAGGATTGAGGTGGAAGGCTTGGCCCCCGCCAGCAGGGCGTTTGAATATTCCCGGCTGACCCGTTTCAACTCGGTCAGACGGTCACGCAACTTGCGGACGTTGTGCTGGAAGACCGTGCGTTTGGCCTCCGGCATGGTGTCGATTCTGTGAGTGGGAAACGAACGCGCATACTCGAGCAGGTTTTCGGTGCGCTGCTGGTGGTAGAGGGTTTGTGCCAGTTTCAGAGCGATGGCTACAGTGATAGGGTTGGCGGGTTGGAATCGGCGAAGTACTTCTTGCTCGATCCGATCCAGGTCGACGGGGTGGCTCATGGATGGTTCCTCAAATGAAATGAGATGGCGCGAGACGGCTTCAGGCGATGAGCACGCTCGTTCCACCCGCCAACAGTATGAGCAAAAGAAAGTTAGGGATATCGCGAGAAGCAATGAACTTGTTGCAGTCAAAGGAGATAATAAACACAAAGTTCTTGGAATGCAGTTTGCGTCACCTTTGAAACGGCCGTCTTGGTGAGGATCGACCAAGGAGGTTTTCAGCAATGACAACGCAGACTTGGTGCGTCGCGCATGGCAGGTATCAGAATTGGTTCAAGTGGATGGGCGCTGGCGCTGGCGCGTTGGATCAGGTGGAACCCAAGTTATGCACAGCAAGCGCAGCCTGACGGCTACGCTTTGTGGCAACAGCGCATCCGTCATCGACAGCCGGTGATTGTGCAAGTAGTTTAGTGTTAGATATCTCTTCATTGGGCGCCGTTGGGCGCCGGGCCATCGCGCCGTGCATAGAGTTCTGTGCGCGAAGCGGGGTGTGGATCAAGGATTCAGCGACACATGAAGTGCCGCTTTCAAGCCAGCCGGGGAGGACCACGACACGGGTTTGACGATCGCATCCAACTTCACAGCCCGACGTTGCGGATGCAGTTTTAGGAAAGGACTTGGGTCAACATCGGACAAAGATCCGCTCACGCCTCTTCACACTGATCTTTCTGAAGCAATTTGTAGCGGTCATTCAAATGGATCACCGAGCCAGGAAACTCAACGTCCTCATTGGTCTCCAAGCCCAAAATCAATTGAGTCCCTCGTGGCAACGCGCATCGAATGAAGTTCAAGATGAGCGTCGGACGTACGGCGGGGGCTCATATGGAGGAATGATTGTTGGGCTCGATTGCCGTGGCTGGGTTGTACCGGCGCTGGCACCAAGCCAATCCGGCTGTTAGGAGGCGACCTTAGGAGGCAATTGTCTTGTCATTTTGAAACCATATCCACCGCAGTCAGAGTCATTTTGCCTGTCGCTGTGGATTTGCCTGGAGGTGGAGATTTCAAAGTGGGTCTCGGTCCGAAGCGGATCGAGGCGGCGGACGAAGCGAAGCCCGGCGGCGCAGCGGATGGGGTTGGCTGCGAGGATCTGTCCATTCCGCCCAGCAGCCTGGGGCCAAGGGGTAATGTTGTGATCGGGAAGAATCCGAACGCGATGCTGCTCTGTTTCCGCTTCCGCGCGCCGGACAGGCCTTACTCACTTTGGACTAGCACTTGGCGGTGAAGAGGGCGCGCGGCGAATTGTTCGACGACGGTAACGTTGTCGATCAATTTGTTGGCGGCGCCGGCCTCATCCTCGATTCGGATTGTAGTGAAGACATGTTGGGAAAAAGATCGGGCGCGGTCGTGGCAAAGCTTGACGACGGCCATGAGCTCGTCCCAATCGCCCTCGATGCAGGTTCCGAATGGGGTGAGCGCATAGCGCAGGCTGCTGTTGTCGACTATCTTGAGAATCTCGGCGAGGTCTTCACTTAAGTGGGTGCCGCGGCCAAGCGGGGTAATGGTAAGTTCAATAAGCATGAAGGGCCTCCAGTCAGAATTTTGGATTTGCTTTGTCTGTTGCAAACGAAGTGCCAATCATGAAATGACTTGGCGCTGGGGGAGGTGAGCGAGCTGCGAGCGTCTGGCCGCAAAAATGCAAGGCAGGCAGGAAGATATGCAATCCAAACAATGTCTGTTTCGGGCGGAAGCCCGGCAAAAGGTTTTTCAAGGAGCAACTGTGTTGGCGGATTTGGTTCGCGTGACGCTGGGCCCGAAATCGAAATGCGTCTTGATCGAGAAGCGCTTTGGCAAGCCGCTGGTGTGCAATGACGGGGTGACGATTGCCAAGGAATTAGTACTGGAAGACGCAACCGAGAACATGGGAGCGCAATTGTTGCGCGAGGCAGCCGAGCGCACGGGGGATGCGGTTGGGGATGGCACGAGCACGGCGACGGTGTTGGCGCACGCCATGCTGGTGGAGGGGGTCCGGAATGTGGCTTCGGGGGCGAGCGCGGTGGACTTGAAAAAAGGGTTGGATCATGGACTAAAGGCCGCACTGACGATGCTGAAATCGATCTCGAGGCCGGTGACCTCGCGAATCGAGAAGGAGAATGTGGCGACCATTTCGGCGCACAACAACCCGCGGATTGGGGCCATGGTGGCGGGTGCGATCGAGAAGATCGGGGCCGACGGGGTGGTGACGGTGGAGGAGTCGAACACGACGGAGACGATGCTTGAGGTGGTGGAGGGCATGCAATTCGACCGGGGCTATATCTCGCCTTATTTCGTAACGAACGCCGAGAAAATGACGGCTACGCTCGAGGAGCCGCACATCTTGCTCAGTGAAAAGAAAATCGCCAACATGGGGGACCTGATTCCGCTGTTGGAGCAGATCGCCAAATCCGGACGGCCCTTGCTGGTGGTGGCCGAGGATGTGGAAGGAGAAGCGCTGGCGACATTGGTGTTGAACAAGCTGCGTGGGGTGTTGCCGTGCGCGGCGGTGAAGGCTCCCGGCTTTGGAGACCGGCGCAAGGCCATGCTCGAGGACATGGCGGTGTTGACCGGCGGACAACTGCACGCCGAGGAACTAGGCATCAAGCTGGAGAAAATCACGCTATCGCAATTGGGTGCAGCCAAGAGGGTGGTGGTGACGCGTGACACAACGACAATCATCGGGGGCAATGGCAGCCGGAGCGCCATTGACGGACGGATTGCCGAATTGAAGAAACAACTCGCGGACAGCAATTCGGAATACGATCGCGAGAAGCTGCGGGAGCGATTGGCGAGGCTGACGGGCGGGGTGGCTGTGATCCGGGTCGGGGCGCCGTCGGAGCCGGAATTGAAGAGCCTGAAGGAAGCCTTTGATGATGCGATCAATGCCACGAAAGCGGCGATTGCCGAGGGGATCTTGCCGGGCGGGGGACTGGCTTTATTGCGGATGATCGATGCGGTGGAAGAAGAGGAGAAGCTGACGGATGGAGATGAGCGAACCGGATTGCGAATCCTGAAGAGAGCGCTCGAGGAGCCGACGCGGCAAATCGCAGCGAACTCCTCGTTTGATGGTGGGGTCGTGGTCGACCGGATGCGAAAGGGTTCGGGCAGCTTTGGCTTCGACGCGGCGAAAGGGGAGTATGTGGACCTGATGGGGGCGGGTATCATTGACGCCACAAAGGTGGTGCGGATTGGACTTGAAAATGCCATTTCGGTGGCAAGCACGCTGTTGCTGGCGGAAGCAACATTGACCGAGGTTCCGGAGCGGAAGCGGGAGGGGGGCAAGCTTGAGCCGGCCGAGTTTTAGCCGCGGGCCAATTTGCGCAGCGATTGCGCGTTTTGCCCCAGCCATGGGGCAAGTGACGAAGAAATAGGAGAATCAAACCATGTCAGCCACCTTCACATTGGATTTTTCTGAAATTGGAATGGGCGATGTGCCGCGCGTCGGAGGAAAGAACGCCTCCCTGGGACAACTGTTCCGCGATCTGCAGCCGAAGGGTGTGGGCGCACTCGACGGTTTTGCGACGACGGTTGAGGCTTATTGGCGTTTGCTCGCGGAGCGTGGATTGCACGCACGGCTCGAGTCAGCGTTTGCGGAATTTGATGCCGAGAAGCTGGATGTGCTGGCTCAGAGGGGCCAGGAGGCGCGCACCGCGATTTTGCAGACGCCCCTGCCGGCGGATCTTGAAAAAGCCATCCTGAACGCCCACCAACGCTTGGTGGCTCGTTTGGGAAGGGATGCGGCGCTGGCGGTCCGGTCTTCGGCAACGGCGGAGGATTTACCCGAGGCGTCGTTTGCCGGGGCGGCCGAGACTTTTCTCAATGTCCGTGGGGGAGATGAACTGTTGCGGGCAGTACACCACTGCTTTGCGTCGCTGTTCACGGACCGGGCGATCAGCTACCGTTCGCGGCTTGGATACGGCCAAATGAAGGTGGCGTTGTCGGTGGGCGTGATGCCGATGGTGCGCTCGGATCTGGCGAGCTCTGGGGTGATCTTCACGCTGGATACGGAATCGGGTTTTCGCGACGTGGTGACGGTGACCGGGGCCTACGGGCTGGGCGAGTTCGTGGTGAAAGGTTTGGTGAATCCGGACGAATGGACGGTGTTTAAGCCAACGCTTCGCAGTGGACACGAAGCGATAATCGGGCGGCGATTGGGGACCAAGCAAGTGCGCCTCGTGTATGCCGAGGGCAGGGAGAGCACGCGGAGTGAGATTACTCGGGCCGAGGAGCAGGTGCGTTACTGCTTAAGCGACCAGGAGGTGGCGCAACTGGCCAGATGGGCATGCCTGATTGAGGAGCACTATTCGGCTCTGGCAGGGCGGGCGACGCCGATGGACATCGAATGGGCCAAGGATGGACAGACGGGAGAATTGTATATTGTGCAGGCGCGGCCGGAGACCGTGCACGCGACCAAGCCGCGCACGGCGGCGGCGACAATATACCGGTTGAAAGAGAAGCCGGGGGCGCCGCTGGTAAGCGGCCAGGCCGTGGGTGAGAAGATCGGGGCCGGCCGGGCGCGGGTAGTACATGAGCTTGCGAACCTGGAAGGGGTCAAGGAAGGAGAAGTGCTGGTGGCGCCGAACACAAATCCCGATTGGGAGCCGGTGATGCGGAGGGTATCGGCGATTGTCACCGACCAGGGCGGACGGACGGCGCATGCGGCGATCGTGTCGCGGGAGTTTGGCATTCCCTGCATTGTGGGCTGCGGCAACGCGACCGAGCGAATTGGCGAAGGCGAGGAACTGACGGTGTGCTGCGCGGAGGGTCCGGAGGGGCATGTTTATGGTGGGTTGCTCGAGTTCAGCCGGGAGACGATCGATGCGGCGTCGATTCCAGCGACCCGGACGAAGATCCTGTTGACGGTAGGGGATCCGGGGCAGGCGTTCCGGTTTTCTTTGCTGCCAAACGCGGGAGTGGGGCTGGCGCGGACGGAGTTTATCGTCACCAACCACATTGGCGTACATCCGATGGCGCTGGCCCGCTTGGAGCACTTGAAGGACGGCGAGGCGCGCGAAGCGATCCGGCAGCGGATTGGACAGCAGAGTCCGCGGGACTATTTTGTGCACCGGTTCAGCGAGGGAGTTGCCCGTATCGCGGCGGCCTTCTATCCCAAGCCGGTGATCGTGCGGACCAGTGACTTCAAGACCAATGAATATGCCAGTCTGCTGGGGGGAAGGGAGTTTGAGCCGGTCGAGGAAAACCCGATGATCGGCTTCCGCGGCGCCTCGCGTTACTATCATCCCGGCTATGCCGAGGGCTTTGCGCTGGAGTGCGAAGCATTGGCGCGAGTGCGCCAGCAGATGGGCTTGACGAATGTGGTCGTGATGATTCCATTTTGCCGGACCGTCGAGGAGGGCCGGAAGGTGTTGGCGGCGATGGCGGCGCACGGCCTGGTTCAGGGGGTGAATGGGTTGCAAGTGTATGCGATGTGCGAGGTTCCGTCGAATGTCTTGCTGGCGGAGGAGTTTTTGGAGGTATTTGACGGGTTCTCGATCGGATCGAACGATTTGACGCAGTTGACGCTGGGTTTGGACCGGGATTCCGCGACCGTGGCGCCATTGTTCGATGAGAACAACCGTGCCGTGAAGTGGATGATCGAATCGGTGGTGCGGGCGGCGCAGCGGGCGGGCAAGCCGATTGGTATCTGCGGCCAGGCACCTTCGGATTTTCCGGAATTCGCCGCTTGGCTCGCGGATCTGAGGATCGATTCGATTTCGCTCAATCCGGATACGGTGGTGCAGACGACGATTACGGTTGCGCGGGCGGAAGCGAGGTGAGCTCATGCACCGGCGCCCAAGTGGAAGAAGTCGTTTGGTCGTAGAAAGCGCCTTCGAGGAGTTCAAGGCCGAAGAAGAACTGGCTGCCTTGTTTCTTGAGGTTGGCGGCGATCACTGAGTCGGCGACGCCCTTCTTGAGCAGGTAGGCGCGCACGGGGATACACCAGCGTTCGCCGACATAACGCCACTGGTTGGCGGCGAGAGTGACATCAAGCGGGGGCTTGCCGGTGCGGTCGGGGATGGGGCCGGTGTTGGGAGCCGCGGCGCTGTTGATCAGGTCGATGATCCAGTCCTTAAGGATTCTCGTGCCAGGGCAGGTTTTCGTGGTTTTGGGGTCGTCGCGGTGAAACAGGATAGTGGCCGGCGTGATGGGAAGCTTGAGCCAGTCGGCGATGAGGCGCGTGGCTTGGGCGGCGGTACGCCAGCAGGCCAGACCGCGGCCGGAACGGGGGCTTTCCTTGTCATAGTCACCGAGGACTTCAATGCCGATGGCGGAGCGGTTGAAACTCACCGCGTGCACGCCTTGTTTGCGAAAGTCGCACATGCCCCAGAGTTGGTCATCGTCGATGAAAAGATGCGGGGCGGAAGACCAGCCGAGCGTGACTTCGTAGAAGTGACGGAGATTGGAGAGATGTTGCGCCGTGAAGCCATTAGGGCGCTGGGCGAGGGAGGGGGCAGCGGTGTGGTGGAGGGTGACTGCCGTGGCCCAAGCCGGAGGGGTTAGCGTGGCGAGGTAAGTAGAAAAGCTGGAAGGAGACCAAACGCGACCGGTATTTTCAAAACCCATGGGTTAGTTGATAACACTTGTCAGGCGGCAGGGCAAGCCGGAAAGTGAAGGTTGGCGCTAGTGTGTCATCGCATACGCGGCGTAGTTGACGCCCAGGCGGAGGGCCATGGCGGAGAATTTTTCAGGGTAGTCGGGGTCATCGGCGAATTCCCAGCCGTCGCCGACATCCATGTTGAAGCAGACGGCGATGACGATGCGGCCTTGGGAGTCGAGGACGGCGCGCCAGTAGGGAGTGATGCCGTCACGCTCGTAGCCGGGGCCATGGACGACATTGGCGCCGGGAACATTGATGCGTTCCTTGAGGTCGTAAATGACATGGAAAATGGGTTCGTTATCGCCGAGATCGACGACGCGGGCATCAGGGTAGATTTGAAGGACGCCGGCCATGAATTGCTGCCATTCGCTGGCGCCATGGAAGTCGTCAACCAGGAGAAAGCCGCCACGGTCGAAGTAGTCACGGAGGCGGGCGGCGTGAGAGGGGGACAGGCGCCAGTCCCCTGTGGACACAGCAAAGAGAAAGGGGACGTTGAAGATGTTGTCGCTCTCAACGTCGATGATCTCTTCGATGGACTGAGTGTGGATGCGGGTGAGTCGGCGCAGGGTATCGAGGAAGATTCGGTCGCCTTTATTGGCGTCGATACCCCAACGGGCGTAAGGACCGCGGCCATCGCGAGGGGAGCGGTAACGAAGACGGCCGAGAACAAACTCACCAGGGACATGGGCATCGGGGGGATCCTCGACGGGGTCCTGCATTTCGTATTCATACTGCGCCCATTTGCGGGAGGAACCAAAGCTGCGGCGGGGGCGGAATTGGGCGAGGAGGACCGAAAGGGTGGCGGCGAGCAAAACAGCCACAAGGATTCGGCGCATGGGTCTAGCTTAGCCGATCGACGGGAGATAATCTGTATTGAGATGAAAGCAACGCGCGACTGCACGAAGCCACTGAGCGAGAACAAGAACCTGCTGAAGTGGGTCGAGAAGATGGGGCAATTGACGAAGCCAGATCGGGTTCATTGGGTGGACGGCTCGGAGGAAGAAAACCAGATGTTGTGCGACCAGATGGTGGACGCGGGAACATTCATCAAGCTGAATGAGGAGAAGTGGCCTGGTTGCTATTACGCGCGATCGGATGAAAACGATGTGGCGCGGGTGGAGGATCGGACCTACATCTGTTCGCTGTCGCGAGATGGGGCGGGACCGACGAACAACTGGGTGGACCCCTTTCCGATGCGGAAGAAGTTGAAGGAGCTATTCAACGGGTGTATGCGGGGGCGGACGATGTATGTGTTGCCGTTTAGCATGGGACCAGTGGGATCGCCGATGTCGCAAATCGGCGTGCAGTTGACGGATTCACCGTATGCAGTTGTGAACATGCGCATCATGGCGCGTATCGGGACGGCCGTGTACCGGGAAATTGACAAGGGCGACAAGCGCGTTGTGCCTTGCATGCACACGGTGGGTAAGCCCTTGGCGGACGGGGAAGCCGATGTGCCCTGGCCGTGCAATTGGGAAAAGTACATTGTGCATTTTCCCGAGACGCGCGAGATCTGGAGTTATGGCTCGGGCTATGGCGGAAACGCGCTGTTGGGAAAGAAATGTTTTGCGCTGCGGATTGCTTCAAACATGGCGCGGGATGAAGGCTGGATGGCCGAGCATATGTTCATTGTGGGGGTGGAGAACCCGCAGGGAGAAAAAACGTATGTGGCTGGGGCTTTCCCGAGCGCGTGTGGCAAAACGAACTTTGCGATGCTGGTGCCGCCCGCGGGCTTTGAAGGGTGGAAGGTATGGACGGTAGGGGACGACATCGCCTGGATCAAGCCGAATGAAGAGGGGGTCCTGCGGGCGATCAATCCAGAAGCGGGATTTTTCGGGGTGGCCCCGGGGACGTCGTTGAAGACGAATCCAAATGCGATGGCGGCGCTGAGCCGGAATACGATCTTCACGAACACGGCGCTAACGCCGGATGGCGGGGTGTGGTGGGAAGGGATGACGGAGGAGCCGCCCGAGGAGTGCCTCGATTGGAAGGGCAACCGGTGGACGCCGGAGATTGGCAGGGCGACAGGGGCCAAGGCCGCGCATCCGAATTCGCGGTTTACCGCGCCCGCAAGCCAGTGTCCAACGATCGATCCGGATTGGGAAAATCCCAATGGGGTGCCGATTTCGGCTTTTCTGTTTGGTGGGCGGCGGGCGACCGGGCTGCCCTTGGTGTATCAGGCGTTCAACTGGAGCGCGGGAGTTTACATGGGGGCCACAATGGGCTCGGAGACGACGGCCGCGGCCGCCGGAGCGACGGGCAAGGTGAGGCGCGATCCAATGGCCATGCTGCCATTCTGCGGCTATCACATGGGGGCTTACTTCCGGCATTGGTTGCGGATGCAGCGCTCGCTCCAACAAACGCCACGGATATTTGGCGTGAACTGGTTCCGGCGGGGAAAAGACGATCGATTCATGTGGCCCGGCTTCAGTGAGAACATGAGGGTCTTGAGGTGGATTGTCGACCGCTCACACGGCCGGGCCTTTGGCCGGGAGACGCCGATCGGCTACATGCCGCGCTACGAGGACATTGAGTGGGAAGGGCTTGAGTTCGCACGCAGCCAGTTTGAGGAATTGCAGGCTTTTGACCGCGAGGCGTGGAAGCAGGAATTGCTGGGTCACGAAGAGTTGTTTATCGAATTGCACGATCAGTTGCCGCCAGAGGTGATCTATGAGCGTGAGCTGCTGATATGCCGGCTCTAGCGGGCAGGCCACCGCTGTACCGGACCTTATACCTTCAGGTGTTGTTGGCGATTTTGGCGGGGGCGGTGCTGGGCCATTATGCTCCGGGCGCCGGAGCGGCGATGAGGCCGCTGGGCGACGGCTTTATCAAGTTGATCAAGATGGTCATCGCGCCAGTGATTTTTGTGACGGTGGTAATGGGAATTGCCGGCAGCGAAGACATGAAGCGCGTGGGAAAAACGGGTGGGCTGGCGCTGGTTTACTTCGAAGTGGTGAGCACGGCCGCGCTCCTGGTTGGGTTGCTGGTGGTAAACGTGCTGCAGCCGGGCGCAGGGATGAACGTCGATTTGAGGACGCTCGATGCCGGCGCGGTGGCGCAGTACACGGGGCCAGGGAAGATGTCAGGGGTAAAGGATTTTCTACTCGAAGTGATTCCCACAACGATGGTGGATGCCTTCGCCAAGGGGCAGATTCTGCAGGTGTTGCTGATTGCGGTGTTGTTTGGGGTGGCCTTGCAGAGGGTGGGCGGAAGGGTGAGTAACGTGTTTGCGCTGGTGGAGAAATTGAGCGAAGTGCTTTTCGTCATCGTGAAGATGATCATGGTGTTGGCCCCGGTGGGAGCATTTGGAGCAATGGCATTCACAGTGGGGGCTTATGGGCTGGGAAGTCTGCTGAACCTGGCCAAGCTAATGGGGACGTTTTATGTGACCTGCTTGGTCTTTGTGTTTCTTGTTCTGGGCGGGATTGCGCGGGTACATGGATTTTCGATCTGGCGCTTTCTCAGCTATATCCGGGAAGAGTTGTTGATCGTGCTGGGGACGAGTTCGAGCGAGGCGGCACTGCCGCGCATGATGGCGAAGATGGAGGGCCTTGGGGCGGGGAAGGGAACCGTGGGGCTGGTGATTCCAACCGGATACTCGTTCAACCTCGATGGAACTTCAATCTATTTGACCATGGCCTCGGTCTTCGTGGCGCAGGCAACGAATACAGCGATGACGGTATGGGATCAGGTGACGCTGCTGGCGGTGCTGTTGCTGACTTCCAAGGGCGCGGCGGGGGTGACGGGGAGCGGATTTATCGTGCTGGCGGCGACCTTATCGGCGGTGGGGAAGGTACCGGTGGGAGGATTGGCCCTAATTTTGGGTATTGACCGCTTCATGAGTGAGGCTCGGGCGCTAACAAACGTCGTGGGCAATGGCGTGGCGGCGGTGGTCGTGGCGAAGTGGACGGGTGATTTGGATGAGGAGCGGCTCCGGGAGAAGATTGGCTAGGCCGGCTTCCAATTTTCTTCGCGCAGGTGCTGTTCAGAGGCGGCTTGACGGGCGGAAGACATTCCCGGCCGAATTTGGCGCCGGTGAAGATTGGCCTCTCGTATTGAGATATTGCAGGACGGCAGCTATTTGTCTGGCTTCGTGGAGAAGCTCCTCTTCTTCCGCGGCGACTTCGCGATCCCGGGCCACAGGGCGGTTTTCCTCAAGGAGTTGAACGGCGAGCCGGGCCGATTCGATCGCTTCGTCGAGAGTCGGGATATTGGAAAGTGGGAATCGCTGAAGAATATCGACTGTTTTCGCAAAACCGAGGGCGGCGCGGGCGGCGGCCGAACGGGCGTCGGGGCTTGGGGTCCGGGCCAGAATCTCCTGACTGAGATTCTTGGCTTTTCGCGCAGAGTCCAAGAGGCGAATTGGATCAAAGCCCGTTGAGAACATATCTTCGAAGATGCTCATATGGCCATGGATTTTTGCCAGAGCAAGGTCGGCGGCTGGGATGGGTTTTCCCTGTTCGGTGAGAGTGAAGGGCAGGCCGAGCGTTTCGTGGATGACAATCAGGCGGCCGAGGAGTGCGCGATGATAGATTCGAAGTACCGCTGGATTGCTGTCCTGGGCCAAAGTACGTACCGATTGCAGGCTGTCCCAAGCAAGGCGCAACCGGCGAAGTGATTCCTCGGTCTGGTCTTCATAGGTGTCCAGTGTGGCCAACCGAATCTGGGTGTTCATGAAAAGCAAGCTCTGGGAAAGAGTGCGTTGTTCTTGCGGGGGAGCTTTCAATTGGGAAAGGACTTTAATGAATGCTTCACGGGCCCAGACCCAATTGGATTTTGCCTGCTGCCGGTCACCGAGTTGATGTGCAATTGAGCCAATCCTGAGCTTGTACAAAGCGAGAAGCGCGAGAGACTCCAGCTGGTCTGTCCGCGCAAAAGACCGGCGCGCGTCGAAGGCCTTCCGGAGGAGACTGAGTGCTTCCTCGAGGCGAGCGCAATTCAGGAAGGCGGCCGAAAGCGAATTGTAACGATTGGCCAAAAATGAGCGGACTGCATCATTTTCCGAATCGAGCTGGCGAAGAGATTCGAGCATCTCCTTTTCTTCCTGAGCGAGAGCGAGCACTTCTTCAATACGCCGCGCACGAAAGGCGAAATTGACAAAATAGCCGAAGCTGTCGATCCGCTTAAGCCGGGTATCGAAGTCCAAGTCAGGCTGTCGAAGACATTGGCGAATGCTTGCCGCGCCCGCAAGAAGAACTTGGTATCCCTGGTCCAGTTCACCGAATTGGATAAGATCTCCGGCGAGATTTACCTGACTCGAATGGAGCCGGTCTTCCCGGCGGGTATCAGCGGGAGAAAGACGAAGGCTAGCTTCGGCGATTTGAAGGCTGCGGAGTGAAGCATGGAGTGATCTTTCAGCACGATTCAGTAATCTTGCGGCGGCACGGATTCCGAACAGGAGACGCCAAAGCCGGTTTAGGACTCGAAGTGATTTGGGTTGAGGGAAAGATGGTTTTCAAACTCGGGCAAATGCTTGTCGTTCAGAGCGATGGCTTCGTCGTAGCGACGCAAGTTGAAGAAATCATTATCAGTACCAGATAAAATGTAGATCTTTCGGGCGAGCAACAGAGGGAAGGGGTAGCCGAGACGTTGCGCGGAATTCAAGTGCTGGAGAGCAATTTGACGGTTAGAGAGGGCCGCTGCTGATTTGGCGGTGGCGGATTCAAGGCTTGCTTTGACATCGAACCAATCGGCGGCATTCAGATGATCTTCGATCTGGTGTTTGGTTCGGAGTGCCGGATTGAGGAGTAGCCAAGCCTGATCGAGGTGCTTAGCCGCTTCTGGATATTGACGGGAGAAACGGCGGACAACGCTGGCGCTCAAGTGTTTTTGAACCAGCTCGCGCTGAAGCTGTTGGTTGCCGGGGTGTCTGGTCTGCTCCGCGGTCAGGATGTCAATGGCTTCTTCCTGGAAGCGGGTATCCGAGGAATAATCCGAGGAGTTCCTGTGGACGAAGGCGAGATTAGAAAGGCAATCGGCGTGCGTGATGGCATATCGCAGAACTTGAGGATTGGCGGCGCGGATCTGGCGCATCCTGCTGCTTGATTCGAGCAGCAACGGAGTGCCCCGAGCCCGTTCGCCGGCTGCGACGAGGATGCTCGTGTAGCGATAGGATTCATCGGCGAGGGTGAGAGCGAGGCTGGAGCGACGCGGATCTTCACGCAACAATTGCCGGATCTCCGCGATGCCCTGTTCGGCTTCCACGAGGGCAGGGGATTTCTTTTTCAGGCGGAGGAGCGCGTCGGAGTGGCGGACTCGGCTGAGAGCCCGCTGGAGGCGATAGCGGACGTGAGTTTGCTCATCGTCAATCAGGCGGTCGAGCAGGGAGATGGCTTCTTCGTGTTCGGCTGCACGGAGGGCCGGATTGGAACTGGATTGAATTTGTTGCGCATCGTGAAAGAGAGTGCGAGCCAGGGCGAAGCGGTCGACAGGGGAGTGGCCGCGGAGCGCGGAAGCAATGCGGCGCTCGATGGCGAGGGCGGCTTCTTCGTCACGGGAGAGGATGAGCAATTGCGCCAGACAGTGCAGATGGGGGATGGATTGAGGGTAACGCAACAGGATGCGGCGGACGCGATTGATGAGGGGTATGCGCGAGGAGAAATCGGGAATCGTCCGGATCTGTTCGGTGATTGCTGATGCGAGCTGCAGAGCGAGGTCGGGGTTGGCGAGCGGGGAGCGGTGGAGGGATTGGAGCCGCGCGGCGGCCTCCGCAAAGTGGCGGTGGGCGGCATCGGAATCTCCGGCGCCCTCCGTGGAGAGGAGTTCGACCATGCGGAGCCAGGCATTGGCGAGTTGGGGATCCGTGCCCGAGGACAGATTGAGATAGCGCGTGCCCAAAGCAACAAGCGCTTCGCGGGCTGTGGTGGCGCCGGATAGATGGCGGACGCGGCCTTCGAGTTCGACCAATAAAGTATTGACCAGGGAGCGGGTGTTGGCGAGATTAGCATTGGATTCCTGCGCGTTGGTCTGAGCGCGCAGGCGCTCCTGCTCGGCCTAGCCCAAAGCATTCAGAGCCTGGAGCCGGTTATTTTCCGCGAGGGTCAGTGCGCGGGTGGCGCGTTCGCTTTGATGGATTGCTTGGCGGTATTGCTGGTAGCTGGTGTAGCCGCCGGCGGCGAGGCTGAAGAAGATGGCGGCGGCCACGGCGGTGCGGTGGCGGCGCGGAAACTTGGCGGCTTTGTAGGCGGAACTGGGCGGGCCGGCGGCGACGGGACGGTCTTGCAGATGGCGCTCGATGTCGGCGAGGAGGGCAGCGGCGGCAGGGTAGCGGCGCTGGCGGTTTTTCTCGACTACCTTGGTGACGATCCAATTCAGATCACCGGTGATCTGGCGCTTGAGGCCGGGGAGATCCGTGCGGCGGCGGGCGGCGACCTCCGCCGCGGTCGCACCCATCTGGGGGAGCTTGGCGGTCATGGGTGGGACCTCGACCTCACGGATAATGCGCATGAGTTCGACAAGGCCGGCCCGGCGCAGGGTTTTGCCATCGAAGGGGATGGAGCCGATAAGTAACTCGTAGAGCAGGATGCCGAGGGAATAGACATCGGAAGAGGTGTCGACATCATTGCTCATGACGTCGGCAGCCTCGGGGCTCATGTATTCGGGGGTGCCGACGAGCTGGCCCAATTGAGTGAAGGCGCACTGCTCCATCTGGCGCTGTTCGGTGGACTTGGCGATGCCGAAATCAATGACCTTGGGAACGGGCTTGCCGTCGAGGGTGGCAACGAGGACGTTTGAGGGCTCGATGTCGCGGTGGAGGATGCCTTTCTGGTGGGCGTGCTGCAGGGCTTGGCAAACGGGGAGGAAGAGAGCGAGGCGTTCGCGAGTGTTCAGGCGGTGACGATCGCAATACGAAGTGATGGGCTCGCCGTCGATGAACTCCATCACGTAGAAGGGACGGCCCTTTTCCGTGGCGCCGGCATCGAAAACGCGGGCGATATTGGGGTGGTCCATGGAGGCGAGAGCCTAACGCTCGTAATTGAAGCGGGCCAGGATCTGTCCGGAGTCCATGCCGGGCTTGATGACCTTGAGGGCGACGGTGCGTTCGATGGGATGGGACTGAGCGGCGAGATAGACCGTGCCCATACCGCCTTCGCCGAGAACGCGGGAGATCGTGTAGACGCCGAAGTCATCGTATTCGAGCGCGGCTTCCGTGTTGGAAGTGGTGGTAATAGTTTCCGCGCCGGTCAGAGAAGTGGATGAGCCGGTGCGGAAGCCGCCCGCCATCAGGCAGGCCGGGCAGAGTCCGTCATCCTCGATTGGTTCACCACAGGTGGGGCAGAGTGGAGTCATATCTCACCAGAAACTCAGGAATTGGATCGCCAGAGTTGCGCCGTTTGGAAAACGATTTCTTAGGCGGATTTCGCGGTTAGGGCATTTAGCAGGAATCGTAGCTCTTCATCCACTTCCGAGGGATCGGCGACAGTCGGGGCGACTTCGGCGCTGAGGGCTTCGCGGTAGCGTTTGCGGAGGCGGTGGATGCCGCTCTTGAGGGCGGATTCGGATATCTCGAGCTTAAGGGCCAACTTGGCGTAGGGGGCATCGCCGCTGCCGATCAGGTAACTTCTTAGGGCATTGAAGTGATGGAGACGGCCGTGGCGAATGAATTCATCCCGGAGGTTGCCGATGACCCGGTCGAGGACGGTGCGCGCCCAGCGCCGTTCGAAAATCCGGTCTGGCGTTTCGTCATGACGCGGTTCACGCAGATAGAGAGTTTCGCTATTGGAGATCACTCCTGTCCAAATTAAGCCGGAGCGGGATTGGGGACCCGCCCATAATGATTCGCCTTTGGCGAAGTTTTTCCTGCTTGGTCAATCGAGGTTGGTCATCGGGAGGCAGGTCGCTGTGCGCGAATAGGGCAGCTTGACCGGATAAGTGGTCTTGCCGAGTTCTAACTGGGCCTCGAACGGGTAATCGAGGAAGCGGAACAGGTCGCGGTAGACAAACAGTTGGCGACGCAGCATGGCCATAAAGCGGCTGGTGTGCCATTTCAAGCAGGAGCGGAGTTCGAGAAAGCGCACCAGCAGCAGGGCAATCAGTGCTGTCCAAATCTGGATCTTCAGCGCATTGGCCGAAGCGCCGACAAAGGTCTTGATCCGCGAGTTCTGCTTGATGCTTTTGAAGAAGAGTTCCACCTGCCAGCGCTCGCGATAGATGGCGGCCACGGTGGCTGCCGCCAGATCGAGGTGATTCGTCAGGTACACAAATTCGCGGTGGCTCCGCTCGTCCCACCACACCACGCAACGCAGGAAGCGGTCCCCGTCGGCGGCCGCCTGTTTGGTGAAAACAATGATTTCATCCGCGCGCACGCAACTGCTGTCTGAAATACGGCGGGATTCCACGACGACAAGGGACGCATTCTCCTTCAGTCGTGTCGCGAAGTG
>JAINDK010000124.1 GCA_019931185.1 Bryobacter sp. CoA8 C33 | reverse complement strand
GGCGATGAGCGAGAGGCGTTCCATGAGGCGGAAGGCCGCGGGGCCGAGGGGGTTTTCGGCCCACTGGGATTGGGAATCGACCTCGAAGAGGCGGAAGCGTTGGGACATAAAGAGGGCCCAGGCGTAGCGCTCGAAGGTTTCGGCTTCGATATGGGTGTCGGGGCGACATTCGGCGAAGAGGCGCTGGCGGAGGGCGAGGAATTGGGTTCGTTCGTGCGGTTGCTCGTCGAGGAGGTGAGCGGGGAGATCGGGGAGGGTGATGGGTTGGGCGTGAGCCATGGTGTTGCTCCAGTGAAATTTGTTTTGCGCGGGGAGAGGGCTCCCACGGGGGAGAGCGTGGCATGGGGCGGAGCGGGGGATGGCGGGGATGGGGGGGAAGTGATTGAGGGGAGGGGAGATAAAGATTTTGGAATTTGCGTGAATGAATTTTCCGATGGGGCAGTGATCCCTATCAAGAAGTCACCGTTGCAGTTAGTAGGATACAATCTTGCTTTCGGCTGCAGGAACTGGAGCTTTGCGAGAAGGGTTGTTGGTGGGTATTTGCGTTTGCAGCCGGCCGTAAGTTGAGGGTAGGTTTGCGCGGTGGTGTTATGGGGTTTGAGGAAGTATTTTGGAATGAGAGCAGGCGAGAATTGAGGGAATCGTATGGCGGCTAACGTCACGGAACTGGAAAAGCGGCTATGGGAGGCGGCGGATCAGCTTCGTGCGAACTCAGACTTGAAATCGCACGAGTACTCGGTTCCCGTGCTCGGCCTGATCTTCCTCCGCTATGCCGATCATAAATTCTCTTTGGCCAAGGAGAAGTTCGCCAGCAAGGGCAGCGGTCGGCGCACCATTGGCAAGGCCGACTATCAGGCGCAGGGCGTGCTCTACCTGCCCGACAATTCCCGATTCTCCACCCTGCTCGACTTGCCCGAAGGTGCTGACATTGGCAAGGCCATCAACGATGCAATGAGGGCCATCGAAGCGGACAATGAGGACTTGAAGGGCGTTCTGCCCAAAACGTACTCCAAGTTCGACAAAGGGCTGCTGGTTTCGCTGCTCAAGAACTTCGCCGCCATCCCGATGGACATCGAAGGCGATGCGTTCGGCAAGATTTACGAATACTTCCTCGGCAAGTTCGCCATGACCGAAGGGCAGAAGGGCGGCGAGTTCTTCACACCCACCAGCATCGTCAAACTGATCGTGGAGATCATCGAACCCTACAGTGGTCGCATCCTCGATCCGGCGTGCGGGTCAGGCGGCATGTTCGTCCAGTCGGCGGCATTTGTCGAGGCGCATCGCAAGGACACCCACAACATCTCGATCTACGGCCAAGAGAAGACCGGAGAGACCATCAACCTTTGCAAGATGAATCTGGCTGTGCATGGGCTTTCCGGTGACATTCGCCAGGGCATCACCTACTACGTGGATCGGCACAAGGAAGTGGACGGCTTCGACTTCGTGATGGCGAATCCGCCGTTCAACGTGAAAGAAGTGGACAAGGAGAAGCTGAAAGGCGATCCTCGCTATCCATTCGGGTTCCCCACGACGGACAACGCCAACTACCTCTGGATTCAGGTTTTCTATTCCCGGCTGAATGCCAAGGGTCGAGCCGGATTCGTCATGGCGAATTCAGCGGGAGATGCCCGAGGCACCGAACTCGAAATCCGCAAGAAGCTGGTCGAGGACCGGGCCGTGGACGTGATGGTTTCAGTCGGCGGAAATTTTTTCTATACCGTCACGCTACCGTGCACGCTTTGGTTTCTCGACCGGGGCAAGAAAAGGACGGCACGCCAGGATCAGGTTCTCTTCATCGATGCTCGGCACATCTTCCGGCAGATCGACCGGGCGCATCGGGACTGGACGCCGGAAGACGTGGAGTATTTGTCTAACATCGTGCGCCTGTACCGGAGCGAAGGCTTGGAGAACGCCGCCGACAGCCGAAAGCGAGTCCTGGATACCTTCCCCAGTGGCAAGTACGCCGATGTCGCCGGGTTGTGTAAGGTCGCCACGATTGACGAAATCGAGGCGCAGGGATGGAGCCTGAATCCGGGTCGCTACGTCGGTGTGGCTGAGCGGGAGGCGGATGGTTTTGAGTTCGCCGAGCGGCTTGAGGAACTGAACGAGGAACTGGAGACGCTGAACGCTGGGGCGAGGGTGTTAGAAGAACGAATTGCAGAGAACGTTGCACAACTGATAGAGGGAGTGGGCTAACCAATGCGCCGTGCAGATTCTTGGACGCCCCTCGCTATTCAAGATGCGTGCATACGTGTGACTTCCGGGGGTACACCATTGCGCAGCAACAGGTCTTTTTACGACGGCGGAACGATTCCCTGGGTCAAAACGGGAGAACTCAACGACTGGTACATAGAAGACACGGAAGAGCACATTACCGAGGAGGGACTTGCGCATTCGTCGGCCAAACTCTTTGAACCAGAGACCGTGTTGATGGCGATGTACGGTGACGGTCGGACCATCACAAGTCTAGGCATTCTTCGACGACCCGCCACAAGTAATCAAGCGTGCTGCGCCATGATCGCTGACCCGAAAATTTGCCACCCGCTCTTCCTCTTTTACAGCCTAAAAGCATACCGCCATGTACTCCTGAAACTGGCCTATGGCGGTTCGCAGCGCAACCTCAACGCCAAGACGATCAAAGAATTCGCCATCCCAATCCCGTCGTTGGTAACTCAGGAGTGTGTGGTCCGGGTCCTTTCCGCCTACGACCACCTGATCGAGAACAACACCCGGCGCATCAAGATTCTCGAAGAGATGGCGCATATGCTCTACCGGGAGTGGTTCGTCCACTTCCGCTTCCCCGGCCACGAGAAGGTGCGGATGGTCCAGTCGGAGTTGGGACCGATTCCTGAGGGGTGGACAGTGACAAGTTTCGACTCTCTCAGCGAAGTGCTGAGCGGAGGTACGCCGAAAACGAGCGAACCCGCCTATTGGGATGGCTCGATCCCTTTCTTTGGCCCGACAGACGCTCCTGATGCCTTTTTCGTATTGAGTACGACGCGTCGAGTCACCGAGCTTGGCCTGAGTAAATGCAACAGCAAGTTGTATCCAGCGGAAACTGTCTTCATCACCGCACGGGGAACAGTGGGAAAGGTCGCACTTCCTGCTTGCGAGATGGCTATGAACCAATCCTGCTACGCCCTGAAAGGTAAGCAAGGGGTGAATCAGTTGGCCCTGTTCCTGATGACCAAACATCTTGCCGAGCAATTGAAGAAGAAGGCCACAGGTGCCGTTTTCGATACGATCACGGTGGACACCTTCCAAAAGCTCCGAGTTGTCCGTTCGGTTGACGAGTTGCTTGCAAGGCTGGAATCCGAGGTTCGTCCGATCTTTGCTCTGTTGCTGAACTTGCTCAGACGTAACGCAAATCTTCGCACCACCCGAGACCTTCTCCTCCCGAAGCTGATTTCCGGTGAAATCCCGGTAGACGCCGCAGAGGAGACAGCGACCGAACTCCAAGAGGAGATCGCCCTCCACGCATGACGTACTTCAACCCAGATTCGGAAGACGCTGCCGTCGAGCAGCCGACCATCAACCTCTTCGCCGAATTGGGTTGGGAGACGCTCAACTGTTTCAAAGAGAACTTCGGGCCGCTCTCTTTGCTTGGCCGGGACACGATGGCCGACGTGGTGCTGCCGAATCGCTTGCGGCCTGCGCTGGAGCGGCTGAATCCCGGCATATCCCCGCACGCCATCGAGGTTGCTTACGACGAAGTGACCAGCGACCGCAGTGCCATGAGTGCAGCCAGGGCGAATCAGGCCGTCTATCGAATGCTGAAGGACGGAGTGAAGGTCACGTTCAAGAAAGCGGATGAGGAGGAAGAGTCGGTCGAGATCGTCAAGTTGGTCGATTGGAATGACGACGCTTCGATTCCTGGCGGGGGCAACGACTTCCTGCTGACCTCGCAATTCTGGATTTCCGGCGACTATGGCAAGAAGCGGGCCGATCTGGTGGGGTTCGTCAACGGCATCCCCCTGGTCTTCATCGAACTGAAAGCATCGCACAAGAAGCTGGAACTGGCCTTTGAGAAGAACCTTTCCGACTACAAGGACACGATTCCGCAGGTCTTCTGGTACAACGCCTTCGTGATCCTCTCGAACGGGTCGAAGGCACGCATCGGCAGCATGACAGCCGGGTTCGAGCACTTCGCCGAGTGGAAGAAGATCGACAACGAGAAGGAATCAGGGATCATCAGCCTGGAGACGATGATTCGGGGCACGTGTGAGAAGCGAAAGCTGCTGGACTTCGTGGAGAACTTCACGCTCTTCGATGAACGAAGTGGCGACTTGACGAAGCTGGTGGCCAAGAACCATCAGTTTCTCGGTGTGAACAATGCCATCGCCGCCGTGGAGCAGGTGAAAAAGAACCAGGGTAAGCTCGGCGTGTTCTGGCACACGCAGGGGTCCGGCAAGAGCTATTCGATGGTGTTCTTCTGCCAGAAGGTGCTGCGGAAGATTCCCGGCAACTGGACGTTCGTGATCATCACGGATCGGGAAGACCTGGACGGACAGATTTACCGCAATTTCGCCAACACGGGAGCGGTGCTCGAAGACGAGGGCCGGGTGCGTGCCGACAGTGGCGAGAGCCTGAAGCGAATGCTGAACCAGGAAGACCATCGCTACGTCTTCACGCTGATCCAGAAGTTCCACACCGAGCACGGAGAGAAGTATCCAGTGCTTTCGGAGCGCTCGGACATCATCGTCGTCACGGATGAAGCGCACCGCAGCCAGTACGACATCTTCGCCAGCAACATGCGCAGCGCCCTGCCGAATGCTGCTTTCATCGGTTTCACGGGCACGCCTTTGATGGCAGGCGAGGAACGCACCAAGGAAGTTTTTGGCGACTACATCTCGGTCTATAACTTCAAGGAATCGGTGGACGATGCGAACACGGTGCCGCTGTATTACGAGAACCGGATTCCTGAACTCCAACTCACCAACGACAAGCTGACGGACGACATCGCCGACATCTGCGACCGGGCCGACCTGGACGAGGACCAGGAACGGAAGCTCGAAAAGGAGTTCGCTCGGGAGTATCACCTGCTCACCAGAGAGGATCGCCTGGACCGGATCGGTGAAGACATCGTGGCGCATTTCATGGGCCGGGGCGTGCTGTCGAAGGCGATGGTGATCTCGATTGATAAGGCCACGGCTGTGCGCATGTTCGATAAGGTGCAAAAGCACTGGAAGATAGCGTTGGAAAAACTGCGGAATGAAGTTGCCGGGGCTGATCCGATGGAAAAACCGGAACTCGAAGCCCGGTTGAAGTTCTTTGAGGAAACGGATATGGCCGTCGTCGTCTCGTCGGCGCAAAACGAGATTGAGGAATTCAAAGCCAAGGGCCTGGACATTGCCACGCACCGCAAGCGGATGGTGAAGGAAGACCTGGAGACTAGGTTCAAGAAGCCGGAAGACCCGCTGCGGATCGTCTTCGTGTGCGCCATGTGGATCACGGGTTTCGACGTGCCGTCTTGCTCGACGATCTACCTGGATAAGCCGATGAAGAACCACACGCTGATGCAGACAATTGCGCGGGCGAACCGGGTGTGGGGCGAGAAGAAGAATGGATTGATCGTGGACTACGTGGGGGTGTTCCGCAACCTGCAAAAGGCGCTGGCGGTATACGGCACGGCGCAAGTGGGTGATGAATCGAAGACGAGCCCCGTTCACCAGAAAGAAGAACTGGTGAGGCAGTTGCGGGAGACGATTGCGGCGACGACCGAATTCTGCAAAGAGCGTGGGGTGGATGCCGCCGCGATTCGTGATGCCCGAGGCTTTGAACGGGTGAAGGCCGTGGAGGATGCGGTTGCGGCTTTTGTGGTCAACGACGATACGCGCCGGGGATATTTGAGCCGTGCGGGTTTTTTGGGCAGCCTGTTCAAATCGCTGCTTCCGGATCCGTCGGCGGCGGAGTTCGGTCCTGTATGTAAGGTGTTCCGGGTGATCGCGGATCAGATCCGTTCGGAAGTTCCGGCGGTGGACATCAGCGAAGTGATGGCGGACATTGAGGCGCTGCTCGATCAATCCATCGGGGCCGAAGGTTACGTGATGCCGCCCGTGGCCGACCAGAAACGCTATGTCGACTTGAGCCAGATTGATTTCGAGGCGCTGCGAGAGAAGTTCGACGGTAGCCGCAAGACGGTGGAAGTTCAGAAGCTCAGGACGAAACTCACGTTTAAGCTGGCCCGGATGATCAAGCTGAACCGGACGAGGATGAACCTGCTCGAAGAGTTTCAGAAGATGATTGACGAGTACAACAGCGGAGCGATGAACGTGGAGGTGTGGTTCGACAAGCTGCTGGTGTTCGCCAAGCGCCTGGATGAGGAGGAGAAACGTGGTCTGACCGAGCAGTTGAGTGAGGAGGAGCTGGTTATCTTCGATTTGCTCACGAAGCCGGAAATCGCTCTTTCGCCGAAGGAAGCGGCAGAGGTAAAGAAGGTAGCCAAGGCGCTGCTTGAGAAGCTAAAGAAGGAAAAGCTGGTTCTCGATTGGCGCAAGCAGCAGACGACCCGGGCCAGAGTATTGGTGGCAATTCAGGAGGAGCTGGACAAATTGCCGCGGACGTATAGTCTTGATCTTTATCACCAGAAGTGCGACGTGGTGTATCAGCATATCTTTGAGGCGTATGTAGGGCAGGGGAGGAGCGTGTATGCGGGGAACTACAACAATTGAGGCATCCCCAGAATCCTGCGAAAGCACCGGCAGGTCAATTGGTTGTCAGAAGGTATCTGGAAGGCAGCTGCCCAAGAAACGTTAGATTTTTTTAGAATCTTCTGGAATGCCGCCGGCTACGACGCAGCGTTTTGAGTCTTTCCTTCTGATCAGGCGCCCGTCGAGCGGGAAACCATCAAAGATCCGCTCGGCATCGGACCAGTGGAAGGCGCTTTGGCTCGGTGGGTGAAGTGTTTAATATCCGGCCAAGTTCGGTGACAAAACCCGCGACGGTAAGATTGTGGCCCACTGAGTTCAATTCACAGCACCCGGATGCGGAACAGCCGATTGCCTTTCCAACTGGCGTCAACTGAAGCGGTATTGATAAGGCGGAGGGGATAGCTCAGCGGGAGGCGGGCAGGCCGACGATGATGAGAACGGCGTAGTCGAGCTTGCGGCAGCCTTTCACGGCGGGCATGGCGGCATCCGGGTAGACGGGGAAGCCGGTTGGGGGGACGTTGGCCGGGGAGCATGAGTTGTTGGGTGCGGCGGGGGAGTAGCGGGCGGCGCGGCATCCGAGATGGGTGACGTCGTAGAGGGTGGCGCCGCCGGAGAGGTCCCAGCGCTGATTGCCGTTCTTGTCCTTGGGATGCACGGTGAGGACGGCGGTGACTTGGCGATCGCCGGTGACGAGGTATTTGCCGGGGGACAGGGGGAAGATTGGGCTTTCCATGATCAAGCCGTGTTCCTCGAGCCACCAGTCGCGGGGGTCGAATTTCCAGCCGGCGGGGGCGATGCCGGCGGCGGCGGTCAATTGCTCGAAGCGTTCGAGGCGGTGGCCGCGGGGGCCGGGGTCCAGGCTCCAGAGGCCCCAGGATTGGGCGCCGTTGCCGGAAGAGGCGCCGGGGGCGCCGAGGGCGGCGATGAATTGGGGTTCGATGCGGCGGAACTGGGAGGGGTCGGCGGAGAGGAGCGGCCGCGGGAGGGCGGCGGCGAGGATGAGGGATCCGATGGGAAGCAGCCAGTTTGCGTGGGAGGGCATGAGGAAATGCTACACCAAGGGGGGCGGGAGGGGTGTTGTTGGAATTTGCGGCGGCCGGGGCGGAGGAAGTGTTTGAGGAGGGAGAGAGCGATCTGGACTGGCTGCACCGCGCCTGGCAGGGTGTGGCACTGGCGTCCGTGTGTCATACGATAGGGGCAGGTGATCATATGGCAAGTCTGGATTGGTCGCAATGCCCAGAAGTTGAAAGCATTCCCGGGAAGGTAAGTGGAGCGTGGGTTTTTCGCGGGACGCGGGTCCCGGTCTCGGCCATGTTTGAGAATCTGAAGTGCTCTTCCATCGATGAAGTGCTTGAAAACTTTCCTGTCACTCGAGAGCAGGTGCAGGCTGTGCTGGATTTTGCAGCCAAGAGCGCTGTGCCCCCAACGCAGCCATCACGCGCCGCATGAAGATCATTCTGGACGAGAGCGCTCCGCAGAAACTCCGTCTTCTCATCGACAGTCGTCATATCGTCGTTACCACCTGGTATCAGGGGTGGTCTGGCTTCAAGAATGGGGCGCTTTTGGCTGCGGCAGAGGAAGCTGGTTTTGACCTGTTCCTCACCGCCGATCAAGAAATCAGTTAGCAACAAAACATGGCGGAACGCCGGATAGCTTTACTTGTATTGAGCACAAACAACTGGGGCGTTGTGAAGGAACAGGATCCTGTGATTGCGGCCGCGATTGAGGCCATCACGGCCGGAAGCTACGTTTTCGTGGATATCGGGCATGGACGTGGCTAGATACTGCTGCTGAGGGGTTCGTAAGGGCCGTTGCTGGTTACCAGACGAGGCGGGCGCCGAGTTGGACGCGGCGGCCGGGGTCGGCGGAGTTGATGACGCCGAAGCCGGGGGCGCCGAGGACGGAGCCGGGGTTGCCGAAGTTGGGGTGGTTGGTGAGGTTGAAGAATTCGCCGCGGAGTTGGAATTTGCGGCGGTCGCCGAGGGGGAAATTTTTGAGCAGGGAGACGTCGAGATTGATCTTACCGTCGGCGCGGGCGATGCCGACGCCGGAGGCGCCGTTGCGGAAGGCGGCGGGCTGGGCGAAGGCGGCGGTATTGAACCAGCGGCCGGGGGTGCGCTGGTTGTTGGGGAGATCGGGATTGCCGGTGAGGTCGGCGCGGAGGGCGCCGGCGGAGAAGTTATTGCGGGTGTCGACCTGAGTGGTGACGGTGAAGGGGGCGCCGGCCTGGAGGAGGGCATTGACGCCGAGGTTCCAATCGCCGGCGAGCCAGCGGAGGGGGGAGTTGCCGTTGAGGAATTTGCGGCCGCGGCCGAAGGGGAGTTCGTAGACGCTGGCGAAGGTGAGGCGGTGGGGGACGTCGTTGCCGGAGTAGCCGAAGTCGAGGCGGCGGTTGTAGAAATCGGAGTAAGGGCCGGCGTCGTTGCCGACCTGGCTGCCGCCCTCGGAGGTGTTGTTGAGGAACTTGGACCAGGTGTAGGTGCCGAGGAAGTTGAGGCCGGAGGCGAAGCGTTTTTCAAAGCGGGTGGAGAGGGCGTGGTAGGTGGAATCGCCGAGGCTGGGCAGGAGGGCGGTGACGCCGGAGAATTGGGGGAAGGGGCGGAACTGTTGGGTGGTGCGGCCGGCGGCGGCTTGTTCGAGGGGGATCTGATTGAGGCTGAGGTTGGAGCTGGCGAGTTTTTTGGAGATGTTGCCGAGGTAGGTGGCCTCGAGGACGATGCCGCCGGAGAGGGCGTGCTGGAGGCCGAAGTTGAATTGCTGGGAGTAGCCGGTAGAGCGGCCGAATTCATAGAACGTGACCGCGGTGTTGGGGGCCTGGCCGACGCGGACGGCGCCGAAGCTGTCGTTGCGGGTGGGGGCGGAGAGGTTGATGCCCGTGGGGCCCTGGGAGAGGACGAAGGGATGGGTGATGCCCTGGTCGGGGCTGACGAGGCTGGCCTGTTTTTCAAAGCCGAGGCTGGCGCTGGCGGGGGCGCCGGCGTCGAAGGGGTGGGCGAAGTAGACGCCGTAGCCACCGCGGAGAACGGTGGAATCACGGCCGAGGATCTTCCAGGCGAAGCCGGCGCGGGGGCCGAAGTTATTCTTGTCGGTGCGGTAGGGGAGGGTGGGCCAATCCTGGCCCATGAACTTGACGACGCCGGGGGTGGCGGAGACGGGGTTGGACTGGTTGAGGGAGAAGCCGTTCATGCGGTTGTTGGAATCGGCGATGGGGGTGTCGGTTTCCCAGCGGAGGCCGAAGTTGAGGGTGAGATCGCGGTTGACTTTCCAGTCGTCCTGGACGAACCAGGCCCAGTAGGTGGAGCGGCGGTCGAGGACTTCGGTTTCGCGGAGAGTGAAGTTGGTCATGAGGCCGAGCAGGAGGCTGGCGAAGCCATTGCCGGAGGCGGCGGCGCCGGGCTGGCCGGTGGAGAGGGGATTGAAGGTAAAGGCGCCGGAGGCGCTGGGGCGGCTGATCTCGTAATTCATGCTTTTGCGGTATTCGAAGCCGAATTTGAGATTGTGGCGGCCGCGGACCCAGGAGAAATTGTCGATGATCTGGTGTTGTTGGATGGGGAACTGGCGGCGTTCCTGGGTGCCGGCGCCGAGGGCGGTGTAGCCGGTGGTGTTGAGGGTGGGGAAGGCGCCGGCGGGGAGATTGGCGATGCCGAGCTGGCGGCCCCAGTCGAGGCCGAGGCCTTTTGAGCGTTCCCAATTGATGCGGTTGCCGTAGGTGTAGCGGACTTCGTTGAGGACGTTGGGGGTGATGATTTTGTTGTAGCTGAGGTAGGTGTAGTGCTGGTGGCGCTGGGGGTCGGTGAGGGTGTCGGCGGCGTCGGTGGGGAAGACGGAGGTATTGAAGCGGTCGTCGGAGTTATAGAGATAGCGGAAGGTGAGTTTGTCGTTTTGAGTCAGGTTATGGTCGATTTTGGCGGTGTAGTTATCGCGGGGGAACTGGGTGACGTAGTTAGCGCGGAAGTTATTGGCGCCGGTGGCGTTGTCGGGGGGGCGATTGGGGAGGGGGAAGAGGCGGCCGATGTTGCGGGCGGCGGAATCGATGCGGGAAGCGGGGATGAGGTTGCCGGGGAACTGGGTGCGGACGTTGCGGCCGCCGGCGAGTTGGGTGGAGGCGGGATCGAAGATGGGGTTGGAATTGGCGGAGAAGTCGCCGTTGCGCTGGGCGACGGTGGGGACGGTGAGGGTGCGGACGACGCCCTCGTTGCGGCGGGAGCCTTCTTAGGCGCAGAAGAAGAAGGAGCGGTCTTTGCCGTTGTAGCGCTTGGGGAGGCGGATGGGGCCGCCGACGGTGCCGCCGAAGACGTTATAGCGGAGGGGGGCGCGGATTTTTTCGCCCGAGGCGGTGACGGGGGCGAAGAAGTTGGCGGCATCGAGTTTTTCGTTGCGGAAGTATTCAAAGAGAGTGCCCTGGAGGGAGTTGGTGCCGGATTTGGTGGTGGCGATGACGACGCCGCCGGCGCTGCCGCCGTATTCGGCGGAGTAGGAATTGGCGAGGATTTTGACTTCGGCGACGGTTTCGACGGGGGGATCGAGGTCGACCTGGCCGATGCCGAGGCGCATGTTTTGGGCGGTGCCGCCGTCGATGAAGAAGTTTTGGGATTGGGTGCGGCCGCCGGCGAGGGAGAAGTTGGGTTTGCCTCCGGCGTCGTAGTTGACGAAGACGGCGGCGCCGGTGAGGCCGATGATGTTCATGCTGCGGCGGTCGCCGATGGGCATGTCTTCGATGGTTTTGGCTTCGACGAGTTGGCTGACGTCGGAGGAGCGGGTTTCGATGGAGGTGGCGGCGGCGGAGACCTGGATGGATTCGGTGACGGCGCCGACCTCGAGAGTGAGATTGAGCTCGAGGCTTTGGCTGGTGGTGAGGGTGATGCCGGAGCGGACGAGTTTTTTGAAGCCGGGTTTTTCGACGGTGAGGAGGTAGGCGCCGATGGGGAGGGCGCGGAGGGCGTAGAGGCCGGAATCGTTGGTGGTGACGGTGGTGGTGGAGCTGGTGGCGAGAGAGCGGGCGGCGATGGTAGCACCGGCGATGGTGGCGCCCTGGGAGTCGGTGACGAGGCCGGAGATGTTGGCCTGGGAGGATTGGGCGGAGAGGAGGGAGGGGATGACGAGGAGGAGAAGGAGAAGGCGCGGCAGCATGGGAAGAAGATATCAGAAGGCCGGGGAGGTTGGGCGGATGCCGAGGCCCTCGCCGGCCTGGGCTGGAGGTGTGATTCCCGATCAGAAGGTAACGCCGGGGGGAGAGCGGGTGCCGCCGACTTCGAGAAGGAGGGGGAGATTGGGGGTGGCGGCGAGGTCTTCGGGGATTTGGATATTGAGTTGGAGGAGGCCGGCGGTGAGGCCGGGGGCGGCGCCGGCGAAGAGGAGGGGGACTTCGCGGCCGCCGAGGAAGACTTTGACGGGGAGTTGGGGGGCGGGGAGAGGAGTGGTGAGGCTGAGGGCGCCGTCTTCGGGAGTGGGGGTGAGGAGGCCTTCGCCGGTGGCGTAGAGGACGGCGATGCGGGCTTCGGGATAACGGATGGCGGCGGCGGGCCCGGCGCCGGAGGAGTTGGCGGTAAAGAAGGCGGGGGTGGCGGCGACGACAGGGACATCGACGGGCAGGGAGGGGGCGCCCTGGTATTCGATGGTGATGCGGGTGGTGGCGCGGCCGGAGACGGAATAGGGGACGATGGCGCTGATTTGACGAGAGGAGGTATAGACGAGGGGAGCGGGGACGCCGTCGAAGAGAACACGGGTGGCATTGAGGGAGGTGGTGAGGCGGTTGTTTTGGACGGCAGCCGTAGTGAGGGTGGCGCCGCCGAGTTTGTCGCCGAAGAGGGTGACAATTTGGCCGGGGGAGACAGCGCCGGCGCGGAAGCTGGCGGCGCTCACGATGCCGGCGCTGGTGAACTGGGGACGCTCGGAGGCGATGTAGAGGGGCCAAAGATCGTGGGCGGGGGGATTGGTGAAACCGGTGGTGGCGGCGGCACGATCGATTGCCTGGACGGCTTCATCCATGAAATCGGCATCGCCGGAGCGGCGCATGTTGAAGAAGAGGGCGAAGGCGATATCGTTGCCACTGCCGCCGAAGGAACGGACGAAGTGGGTGCGGGTGCCGGGCAGACTGCCGAGGTGGGAGATGGAGAAGCGGCCATTGCCGCGGCTGGTGACCTGCATGGCGAGGCCGTAATAGGAATTGACTGTTTGGGAAAGCGGGGCGGGGGGACGCTTAACGATTTCGGCGACGGAGTCCGCGGAGATGAAGTTATTGGAGTTGAAGCGGGTGAAGAGGCGAAGGACTTCGATGGGGCTGGCGAGCCAGGCGCCGGCGCTCTCGTAGGCCTCGTGGGCATAGCCGCCGTTGGCGAGCTCGGTCATGCCGACGTTGGGGAAGATACTCTGCACGAGGGGGGTGCCCGGGGCGTCGTGGTGGCGCACCTCGGCCGGGAGGCGACGGGAGCGGAGGGAGGCACCCATCGCCATGCGAGTAATGCCATGAGGGATGAGGAGTTCTTCCTGCACAAAGCGATCGTAGGGCTTGCCGGAGACGGTTTCGATGAGGCGGCCGATGGCGCCGATGCCGATGTTGGAGTAGAGGTAGGTAGAGCCAGGGGCGGAGAGGGGAGCACGGGTGAGAACGGTGCCGAGGGCCTGAGCCATATTGCCGGGAGGGGTGGCGCCATAGGAGAGGGCGATATTCATGATTTCAGGCGGGTTGAGCGGATCGGCGGCGGTTGAAGGCGGCATGCCGGCGGTGTGTTGGAGAAGCTGGCGGACGGTGACCTGATCCCAGGCGGCATTTTTGACACCGTTGCGGGGCAGGGGGAGGTTGCGCAGTTGGTTGGCGAAGGGACGGTCGTCGAGGGAGAGCTTGCCCTGGTCGAGGAGGCGGAGGAGGGCGAGGCCGGTGATGGGTTTTGAGAGACTGGCGACACGGAAGAGGCTGTCGGGCTGGACGGGTTCTTTGGTGTCACGGTCGGCGAAGCCGCGGGCATAGATGAGACGGCCCTGGAAAGTGATGGCGACGGCGCCCCCGGGGATTTGGTGCTTGGCGAGGAGTGCGTTCATGGCTTCGTCCACGGCGGACATGGAGGGGACGGCGACGCCGGTTTGGGCGCGAAGCAGGAGAGCGGAGAGGAGAAGAAGGGCAAGAAGGGGCAAATTCATGGCGCTAAATGAAATTGCGTAAAACGGAGAAAAACAGGACCAGGGATCAGGAGGGGGAGGTTGGTTGGAGGAGGCGGAGGCCGCGGCGGACGTAGTCGTAGCCGGAGAGGATGGTGCCGAGGAGGGTGGCACCCTGGAGGAGGTGGAGGGGGCCGTCGGAGAGGGTGAAGCAGGCGGCGAGCATGGTGAGTTGGATGATGGTGGAGATTTTGCCGCTGGGGAGAGGGGGGAAATCCTGGATACCGGTGCGGCGGTGGACCCAGGCGGAGCCGGCGACGAGGATGAGGTCGCGGCCGAGGATGAGGGCCATGAGGAAGTGGGGGATGCGGCCCATGTGCCACCAGGCGAGGGTGGCGACGAGGACCCAGACTTTATCGCCGAGGGGGTCGAGGTAGGCGCCGAGGCGGGATTCGACTTTGAGTTTGCGGGCGAGCCAGCCGTCGAGGGCGTCGGTCCAGGAGACCCAGAAGAAGAGGGTCCAGGCCCAGGGGTGGGAGGTGAGGATCATCCAACCGATGAGGGGAGCGAGGAAGACGCGGCTGAGGGAGAGGGCGTTAGGAAACCAGAGCATGGGCGACGCGGTCGATGAGTTGATCGAAATGGATCACCTCATAGAGAGTAGGATCGCTCATGATCTTCGAGACGAGGGCTACGTGCATGGCGTGGCCGGCGCGCTCGGCCGTGACTTGACCGAGGATGGGGCGGCCGATGAGGGCGAGGTCGCCGATGAGGTCGAGGACTTTGTGACGAACGGGCTCATCGGGGAAGCGGAGGCCTTCGGGGTTGAGGACGCCGGTGGGGGTGAAGCAGACGGCGTTGTCGAGGGAGGCGCCGCGGATGAGGCCCATGTTGCGCATCTGGTCGAGCTCGTGTTCGAAGCCGAAGGTGCGGGCCGGGGAGATCTCTTCGGCGTAGCGATCGGGAGTGAGATCGAAAGCGAGTTTTTGGCGGCCAACGAGGGGGTGGTCGAAGTAGACGTCGCAGTTGAGCGTGAAGCGATCGGAAGGGGAAATACGGACGCGTTTGCCGTTGCCTTCGACGGCGATCTCGCGGGTGAGGCGGAGGTATTTGCGGGGGCGGCGGAGGGTCTTGGCGCCGGCCTGGCGGAGGAGATGGACCCAGGGGAGGCTGGAGCCGTCGAGGATGGGGACTTCGAGGTTATCGATCTCGATGATGGCGTTGTCGATTTGGATGGAGTAAAGAGCGCTGAGAAGGTGTTCGGTGGTGGAGATGAGGACGCCTTGGCGCATGAGGCTGGTGGCGTAGCTGACACGGGCGACGTGACGGAAGCTGGCGGGGATCTCGAAGCCTTTGAGGTCGGTGCGGCGGAAGACGATGCCGGTGCCAGCGGGGGCGGGGAGGATGTTTACGCGGGAAGGAACACCATGGTGGAGGCCGATGCCTTCGGCCGAGACGGGAGCGCCAATTGTGGTTTCAAACTGCAAGAATCACCTCCGGGGATGAGAGGTACTGCGAAAAGTAGAAGGCCAAAGTGATAGAGTAGCAGCTCTATGGAAAATTGTAAACTATTGATTTGTAAATGTTTGTGGGTCAAAAGTTGTTGTTAATTTGCCACGGTATTCCATCTTTTTGTGGCAGGTGAGCCGCAATCGCGGCCGTGGTGGGGAGGGGCTATGATGGAGGAACACGACATGGCAGACAGAGAGAACGAACGGCCGCGGCTATTTTTGATTGATTCCTTTGGTTTCATTTTTCGGGCGTATCACGCGCGGGCGCGGTCGGGGGCGCCGCCGATGCGGACATCGCGGGGGTCGGCGACGGAGGCGGTTTATATCTTTCACAACATGGTGAAGCGGTTGATGGCGTCGTATCGGCCGGAGTTTGTGGTGGCGGTGTATGAAAGTATGGGGCCGACGTTTCGGGATCAGGAGTTTGCGCAGTATAAGGCGAACCGGGCGGAGACGCCGGCGGATTTGCTGGAGCAGATACCACATTGCCGGGCCGTGCTTGAGGCGTTTCAGATTCCGGTGGTGCAAATGGAGGGCTACGAGGCGGACGATGTGATTGGAACCTTGTCGCGGCAGGGGGCGGAGCGGGGCTGGGACGTGGTGATTGTCTCAAGCGATAAGGACATGCTGCAGTTGGTGGATGAGCGGGTGAAGATGTTGAACCCGATGAAGGACGATTTGGTGTATGACGCGGAGAAGGTGAAGGAGTTTATGGGAGTGCCGCCGCGGCAGGTGGCGGATTTGTTGGCGATCAAGGGCGATAAAGTGGACAACATACCGGGGGCGCCGGGGATTGGGGATAAGGGGGCGGTCGAGTTGCTCGAGCAGTTTCCGAATGTGGAGACGGCGGTGGAGCGGGCCGGGGAGGTGGCGAAGAAGAAGATGCGGGAGGTGCTGGAGACGTACCGGGAGCAGATATTGTTGTCGAAACGGCTGGCGACGATCGAGCGGAATGTGCCGGTGGAGTTTGCGTTGGAGCAAGCGGGGGTGAAGGGGGCGGATGAGGCGAAGCTGCGGGCGCTGTATCAGGAGATGGAATTCTACAGTTTGTTGAAGCAACTGGCGCCGGTGGAGGCGGTGGAAACGCTGGCGGAACTGGATTGGGAGGCGTGGCGGCAGGGATTGCGCGGGGATTATGCGGTGTTTCGGGAGGGGGAGGCCGTGGGGTTGGCCGCGGGGCAGGGCAAGACACAGGTAAACGAGAGTGTGGTGCTGCCGGAGACCGGGCAGGTGGTGTATGACGCGAAGGCGTTGGGGACGGAGAGGCTGGCGGAGGATGTGAAGGTATTGGGTTTTTTGGTGGATGCCGATCCGACGGCGGTGTCGCTCGAGACTTTGTGCGAGCGGCATCTTGCGTCCCGGCCGGCGGCGCGGGCGGTGGATAAGGCGGCGGCGGTGTGGCGGCTTGGTGAGGTGTTAAAGGCCAAGGTGGAGGCGCGGGGGATGTGGCCGTTGTGGGAGAAGGTGGAGAAGCCGCTGATTCCGGTGTTGCGGCGGATGGAGCAGACGGGGATTCGGGTGGACCGGGTGGTATTGGGGGAGATGTCGAAAGATTTTGAGGGGCAGTTGGAGGCGTTAACGGAGGCGATCTATCAATTGGCGGGGCGGCCTTTTAATATCAATTCACCGCAACAGTTGGGGGTGGTGCTGTTTGAGGAACTGCGGCTGCCGGTGGGGGGGAAGACAGGCAAGACGAAGAGCTATTCGACGGCGGCCGATGTGTTGGAGGGTCTGGCGGGGGAGCATGAGATTGCGCGGAAGGTGCTTGAGTACCGGCAGTTGGCGAAATTGAAGAGTACGTATATCGATGCGCTGCCGCAGTTGATCCGGGCGGAGACGGGGCGGGTGCATACGACTTTTCAACAGACGGGGGCGGCGACGGGGCGGTTGAGTTCGACGGAGCCGAATTTGCAGAACATACCGGTACGGACGGAGCAGGGGCGGGCGATCCGGGCGGCATTTGTGCCCGAGGAGGGGTGGAAGCTGGTGGTGGCGGACTATTCGCAGATTGAGTTGCGGCTGTTGGCGCATATGTCGAAGGACAAGGTTTTGGTGGAGGCGTTCCGGCGGAATGAGGACATACATACGCGGACGGCGAGCGAGGTGTTTGGGGTGCCGCCGCTGCTGGTGACGCCGGGGCAGAGGCGGAGCGCGAAGGCGGTGAATTTCGGGATTGTGTATGGGCAGACGGGGTTCGGGCTGGCGCAGGCGTTGGGGATTGGACGGACGGAGGCGGAGCTGTATATCAAGCTGTTCTTTGAGCGCTATGCGGGGGTGGGCAAGTGGATTGAGGCGACGATTGCGGAGTGCCGGAAGACGGGGATGAGCCGGACGCTGTTGGGGCGGGAGAGGCCGATACCGGATATTGAGGCGAAGAATCCGAATGCGCGGCACTTTGCGGAACGGACGGCGGTGAATACGCCGCTGCAGGGGACGGCGGCGGATTTGATCAAGATGGCAATGATAGAGCTGGACGGGGAGCTGCGGCGGCTGGGGTGGCGGGCGCGGATGTTGTTGCAGGTGCATGATGAATTGGTGTTTGAGGCGCCGGAGGAAGAAGTGGAGGCACTGCGAAGGGTGGTGAAGGAGAAGATGGAAGGGGTCATGAATTTGAGCGTGCCGCTGCTGGTGGAGACGGGAGTGGGGCTGAACTGGCGGGATGCGAAGTAGGGGGTGGCGGTTTCGGTTTGAGACGGGGGGCTCGACGGGTGCGCCGCGTGTATTTGAGCATGAGAGGGCGGCGATCGTGCGCGAGGTGGAGTATTTTGCAGCCCTGTGTGCGGGGAGGCGACGGGTGGTGAGCTTCGTGCCGCGGCGGCATATTTATGGCTATTTGTGGACGATACTGTTGCCGGCGGAGATGCGGGTGGAGTGCTGGGAGTATGCGCGGTTGCGGGAGGGGGATTTGGTGGTGGGGCATCCCGGGTCGTGGCGGAAGTTGGGGCCGTTGCCGAGGGATGTTTGGGCGGTGAATAGTGGGGGGCCGGCGGGGGAAGAGGAGGTAGCGCGTTTGCGGCTGGAGGGTTTGGTTCGGTGGTTTGATGTTTATGGGAGCACGGAGACGGCGGGAATCGGGATGCGGGAGGAGCCGGAGGGGGCGTATGAGTTGTTTCCATGGTGGGCGGATTATTTGGGAGGGGTGGAGGCACCGGACCGGGTGGAGTGGATTACGCCGCGGCGGCTGGTGTTGCGGGGGAGAATCGACGAGGCCGTGCAGGTGGGGGGGATGAATGTGTGGCCGAGGCGGGTGGAGGAGGTGTTGAGGGAGTGTGAAGGGGTGGAGCGAGTGGAGGTGAAATTAGGAGAGGACGGATGGCTCGAGGCGCTTTGGGTGGGGGAGGCGGAGGAGAGAAGGTTGAGAGAGTGGGCGGAGGTGAAGTTGGGGCGGGCGGAGAGGCCGGTGCGCTATGAGCAGGGGGGAAAATTTATTATTCGACGAGAAGGCGGGTATCGACGTCGACCAGGAGAGAGTCTTTGAGGACCTGTACGCGGCGGATCTCGACTTTGGGGATGGAAATTTTGTAGGCGGCAGCGGAGGAGCTGGCGGAGAGGAGTTTTTGGATTTCGTCGCGGATGGGGTATTGGATCGCGTCGGGGATGCTTTTTTGTAGGGCTTTGAGGACCTGGCGGGAATAGAAGGTATCGCGTGAGAGGATGCGGACCTGGGGCTGTGCGAGGCGGAGGGTTCCGGTTTGGGCGGTGAGGGCGGAAAGGATTTCGAAATCAAAACTATCGCCGAAGCCGATGCATTTACCGAAGAGGTCGAGGGAGGATTTGCCGGAAAAGAGAGCGGTGATGCGGAGCCGGCCGTCGGAGCTGGAAAAGCGGGGCTGGGCGAGGTAGGCGAAATTGCACCTGGATTGGGGATTGCCTTTAACGTATTTGCGGCCGTCTTGGGAGAACATTTTTTGGGCGAGCTGGCGTTCGAGGAGAGGGAAGCGGATTTCGATTTCGATGGCGGAGAGGGCGAGGAGGAGGAAGGAGGAGAGCATGGAAAAAGAAAAACCCCAAGCTAGGCTTGGGGTTTATTGTATGTTAATTGGGCAACGTCCTACTCTCCCACACAGTCACCCGTGCAGTACCATCGGGGCAGTGAGGCTTAACTTCCGTGTTCGGTATGGGAACGGGTGGGACCCTCACGCTATGGTCACCCAAAAGCTTTGATGGCTTGAAGAATCGAGAAAATGAATGTTAACGGGCGCCACTGATAAATAAATGTAAGCGTCTGAAGAGTAACAACAAAGCTGTATTTGTTGTAAAATTTATGGCCAAGCCGAACGGGCTATTAGTAACGGTAAGCTCAACATATTACTACGCTTCCACATCCGTCCTATCAACCAAGTCGTCTTCTTGGGCCCTTCAGGGATATCTCATCTTGGGGAAGGTTTCGCGCTTATATGCATTCAGCGCTTATCCTGACCAAACTTCGCTACGCAGCTGTACCCCTGGCGGGATAACTGCATCACAAGAGGTTTGTTCATCCCGGTCCTCTCGTACTAGGGACAAGCCCCCTCAAATATCCTACGCCCACCACAGATAGGGACCGAACTGTCTCGCGACGTTCTGAACCCAGTTCACGTACCGCTTTAATAGGCGAACAGCCTAACCCTTGGGAGCTTCTACACCCCCGGGATGCGATGAACCGACATCGAGGTGCCAAACCGG
>JAINDK010000037.1 GCA_019931185.1 Bryobacter sp. CoA8 C33 | reverse complement strand
GCTCGACGAATACGTCGATCTCCATAACGAAAGCCCCAAGCCGTTCATTTGGACCGCTAAGGCCAACGGCATTCTTGCCAAAGTGATGCGTGCCAAAGCATCGGCGCTTACTGGTCACTCTGTGTGAAGCACTACACTAGATCTCCGCGTCGTGCTTGACAACGATGCAGACGTTAGCAAGCTGGAGCGCAGATACGGCGCTTACATCGCCAAGAACATCAAGCTGTGCCAACTAAATTATGCACGCTGGGGGTGCTTGGAAGCCTGATTAGGGGCGATCTTGGGATGAGATCGACCGTCGCGCAGCGAAGAACATTGGGTTAAAACAGTGTGAGGTCATGCAGGGGATAGAGACTTGCGACCTCGATAGGAGCCACCCAAACGGGGAACGAGGATTGGCGGGAAGGCGGGGAAGCGTCGCGGGGGCCAAACAAAATCAGTGCCGCGACAAAGTACAGTTTTACGGGTAAGAATCTGACGGCTTACGGTGGCCTGCTGCCCGTGGCGGCGATGCTCGAGAAGCTGGAGTTTCAGCAACTGGTGAGAGAGCCGGTGAATCTGGATCGGAAACGGATGCCGAGAGCAAGGGAACCCAGCGGATTTCTACTCGGCATGATCCTGGCTGTTTATGTTGGATTCTCCCGGCTGAACCACTTACAGTATCTGGAGTGCGAGCCGCTGCTGCTGGGGATATTGCGGGTGGCGCAATGGACCGGCGCCAAACGGGGCCGAAGGAGAGATATCGAAGACTAAATTACTTGGCCAATCACCGGCTGCCGATGGCGGATGCGCTGTTGCCGCAAAGCGTAGAGGTCAGGCTGCGATTGCTGAGCATAGTTTGGGCGCTAACGTCCGCCGGCCTGAATTTGTACGAGCTCGGCTTCTTTTTTGGGGGGAGCACCGGTTTGGATCGTCTGCGGGTCGCGCCAGAAGTCCATCATCGAGGTCTGGTGCACACAGCTGACAGTGCAGTGCGGGGCACAGCCCTTTTTCGTCTTGTATTCCCGCCGCAGGTTTTCAATTGTGTATTCACCCACGGGAATGCCCGGATAGCCGCGTTGTTGGGAGCAGTAATGGACAAGGCCGTTCTCGCAGACGTAAAGATAACGCGCTCCCGCCCGGCACTTCCAATCGTTCGGTTCCCCGGCGGCAATCTTGTCCTGGAATTGATTCAAGCGCGCATAGCTCTTCTTGGACAGTTGCCGGATGCGGTGAAACACATCGCGTTCGACATCGCCGAGCGGCTTTAATTGACCGGTGCCGTCGTGGATGATGCCCACTGTCGAGCTGAGCCCGAGCTCATGGGCGCGCGTGGCAATAACATAGGCGTCTTCCGGGTTCTTGATGCCCGCGCCGACAACGCTGTTGATGTTCACGTGAAAGAGGGCGAACTCAGCCAGCCATTGCAGCTTCTTGTCTAGGACCTTCAAGCTCTTCTTGGAGATCTCATCGGGCATGAGATTGTCGATCGAGATCTGGAGGTGGTCGAGGCCGGCGGCATTGAGGCGTTTGATGCGCTCTTCGACGAGCAGATAACCGTTGGTGATCAGCCCAGCGAGCGCCCCGGCTTTCTTGATTTCCCGGATGATGTCATCGAGATCCGGATGGAGTAGAGGTTCTCCGCCGCTGATGGTGATGAGCGTAGCGCCAAGTCTTCCCAAATGCCGCACGCGCTCAAGCATGACGTCGGTGGGAACGGGCTTCGAAAAATCATCGTATTCGTTGCAGTACCCACAATCGATGTTGCAGCGGCGAATCGGCACGATGTGGGCCTGCACGACATGATCGGTGCTGGCTAAGCCTTTGGCCACGAGGCGCAGCTCACGGTAGAGGCGTTGGTATGCGGCTAGTTTTCGCTGAACGCGGAATGAGAGAGACGGCATCGGCCCAAGAGTTCATTATACTTCACCGCAACTTCAATTCGTGCTTTCCCGTGGCACTTTCATAGACCAGCACGAGCGACTTTACTTTTGTCATTTTCCCGTCGAAAAAAAAGAAGAGGTTTCCGGCGCGTGGGCCGGCCAGATGGCCTTCGACAAGAGAAGATTCAATGGCGGCATCCCCCCGCCGTTGTTCAGCTTCGCGGACCTGCGCTGAGGCTGGAGCGCGTTGTTGGCCGGGGCGGGGATCACCGGGAAACTGTTCCTCAAGCCGGGGAGCACCGAGAACCACGCCGGCATTGCCTGCACCACCTCCAACAATCCAGCGCCGCCGCTGGGGGTCGCTTTCGCGATTGCGCAAAGCGTAGGCAACCAAGCCGGGGGACTCGGCCATTCGCTCGGTGCGGCTGTCGAAGCGAAGGCGGAAATCACTGGCGGAAACCGGGCCGTCAAACGACTTGCCGGGGAACAGGGCCACTTCGATGACCACAAAATCTCCTGCTTCGTGGAGTTGGGTACGCCCGGTCTCGTCCTTACCGCGGGCGGCAAAGCTGCGGCCCATATAGTTGGCGGCAAGCGAAAGGGTTGCGGCACGGTACGAGGCCTCGTAGGCGGCAGGGCTGATTTTGGGCTCCAGACCGCCAGGGGCCGGGGCCTGTGCCCAAGCCTTCACAATTAGAGTGAAAATAAGACAGCTGCTCATGCCACGTCTTGTACTCATGCTAGCTCTGCTAGCCGGCTCCGTTCCGGCTCAGCCGCTCAACGGCCGCATCAAACCGATATTAAAGCAAAACAATCGCGTCCACTGGGGGGTACACGCCGTCCAGTTGAAGAACGGCAAGGTGCTGATGAGCCACAACGCCGACCTGTTTTTCATTCCCGCCTCGAATACGAAGCTCTTCGCCACTGCTTATGCGCTGCGGGCGCTCGGAGCCGATTATCGCTTCACGACGCGAGTTCTGGCCGCGGGGGAAGCGACGGCGGGGGGCCATATCAGCGGGGACCTCGTGCTGCAGGGCTCGGGGGATCCTTCGCTATCGTCGCGGCGCTATCCCTACCGGAGGGAAAATCCATTTGGTGAGGATCTGCTCGAGCCGCTGCGCCTGCTGGCCCGTCAGTTGAAGGCCCGGGGAATCAAATCGGTGGGCGGGCAAGTGATTGGAGACGGCTCGGCTTTCGACTACGATCCGGTGCCGAACGGCTGGGCGGCTCAGGATGGCCTGTTTGAGTATGGCGCGCCGGTTTCGGCGCTGACCTTCAACGACAACATCTTCACGCTCAAGCTCTCGACGGCGGGCTTGAGCCTTGATCCGCCGGTTGAGTATTTCGCGATCCTGAACCAAACGACGCAGAACGCTTCGGACCCGCGCCGGATCCGGATCGAGCGCGATCCGGGCAGCCGCACGCTGACGCTGCGCGGGAATTTGAACGAAAACGGAGCGGGCTATGAAAACGGTCTGGCCGTGGATGATGCGGCGCTCTATGCGGCGCTGGCCTTCCGGCACACGCTGATCGAAGAAGGGATCACGGTACAGGGATCGGCGGCGGCGCGGCACCTGCCGGTGGCGAAACCGGAAGCGGTGGAGTTGGCCCGGCGCGAATCGCCGCCGCTGCTCGATCTGCTGCAGGTCGTCAATAAAGTGAGCCAGAATCTTCACGCCGAACTGGTCTTTCGGGCGGCTGCCCGCAAGATGCCTTTCAGCGAGTTTCTGAAGCTCTCGGGTGTCGATGAAAAAGAAGTGGCGCTGAACGACGGCAGTGGCATGTCGCGGACGAACCTGGTCTCGCCGAAGGCAGTCGTGCAACTGCTGCGCGCCATCTCCCAGCAAGGCCAACTGGAGGTCTTTCGTAATTTGCTCGCCATCGGCGGGGAGGACGGAACACTGCGGACGCGTTTCGACAAGCACCCGAAGGCCTCGCTGATCCGGGCCAAAACGGGCACGCTTGCCCACACCTCCGCCCTGGGCGGCTATGCCGAGTCGAAGAAGCACGGCACGATCGCCTTCCAGATTGTCGCCAACAACTTTGCCCAACCTGCCCAGGAGGTTAGGACCGCTCTCGATCGAATCGCGTTAGCATTATTGCAGTAGCAATTCGATGCCGAAGAATCCAACCCCCGAATACCACAACTCCGTGCTCGTCCCGATGGTGATCGAGCAGACCACGCGCGGAGAGCGCAGCTTTGACATCTACTCACGCCTGCTCAAGGAAAACATCATCTTCCTGGGCACCCCGATCGACGACCAGATCGCCAACTTGCTTGTTGCGCAGATCCTCTTTCTCGCCAGCGAAGACCCCGACCGCGACATCAACATCTACATCAACTCCCCGGGCGGCTCGATTACCGCAGGCCTGGCGATCCTCGACACGATGAACCTGGTCGAGCCGGATATCGTCACCTATTGTGTTGGTCAGGCGGCCTCCATGGCGGCGGTGCTGCTGGCCTGCGGCACCAAGGGCAAGCGCTTTGCCCTGCCCCACTCGCGCATCATGATCCATCAGCCTTCGATGTCGAATCTCGGCGGCCAGGCGACAGACATCGACATTTATGCCCGTGAAATTCTCCGAATGAAGGAAGTGATGAACGGGATCATGTCCGACGCCACGGGCCAGCCGATCGACAAGATCGCCCGGGACACCGAGCGCGACTACATTCTGGAGGCGCCGGCGGCAATCGAATACGGCATCGTCGACCGCATCATCAGCTCGCGCGAGCGACAGTCAAAGTAATACCCCACTAACATTTCATTGAAGCCGCGCTTCACGCCTGGAGCGCCGAGTCTAGCGCTAAGGGCGGTTTTTACTTCCCTGCCCCGTTTTCGGCCATGAGCCGGCGGAAGTTCTCGAGGCACTTTTGCGCGGTTTCGAGTTCGCCGAAGCGGCTTCCCTCCTGCTCGACGAGCAGATGTTCGGCGCCGCCGCCCTTGAGGCACGCATTCACGACGGCCTTCCAATCGACGCTCCCCTCGCCGAGAAGCACCTGATAGCCATCATGAGGCTTTTCGAGGCCCTTCTTCCAATCCTTCATGTGAAGACTGCGGATGCGGCCCGGGTTGGCCTTGACCCAGGCGACGGGATCAGTTTCGGCTTCGAGGCAGGTACCGACATCGAGTTGCAGAACGACATCCTTGGCCGTTTCCCTGGCCAGCACCTCGATCGGCTTGACTCCGTTGACGGGCTTGAATTCGAGCGCATGGTTATGGAAGCCGGTTGCCTTCTTGAGGGGCTTCAGTTTTTCGGCGGCCAGGTTGAGCTTCGCTGCCACGGTCTTCCAGCCATCGAGGCCGTCGACGCGCCCGGCGCTCGACATGATCATAAAGCGGCTCTCGAGGATGACATTCAATTCGATGACCCGGTCGAGTTGGTCTGGGACAAAGTACTTTCCGCCCGTGTGCGCGCTCAAGCACTTCAGGTTGAGTTCATCGAGGAGCTTTTTTACTTCCTTGGCCTTCTCGACCGTCCAGTCGGCGTAGGGGCCGAAGAACTCAACGCCATCGTAGCCCATCCTGGCCACAGCGCGAAGGGTTGCCGGTAAATCCCGGGCCAATTCCTGCCGCACGCTGAACAACTCAAGCCCTACGGGCTTGTTCACGGCCGCGGGCATGCTCGAGGCAGCCGCGGCACTGGCCAAAAACAATCGGCGATTCATCTCTCTGGATGTTATCTCAACGGGCAAGGGGCAAATTAGCCTGTGCTTTGAGGTCGAGGCCGGAGACCTGGCCGCGCATCCAGCGCCGTGTGCCGGCAAGAGCGATCATGACGCCGTTGTCGGTGCTCCAGCGCGGTTCGGGAAAGTAGACGGGAATACCCCATTGGCGCTTGGCAACGGCGGCGCGCAGGCCACGATTGGCCGCCACGCCACCGCTGACAACCAGCGCCTTGGCGCCGATACGGTCGGCGGCGGCCTGTGCCCGGCGAAGCAATTCCTCAATCACGGTGTTCTGAAAACTGGCGAGCATATCAATGGTTTCGCTATCGGTGCGAGCATCGAAGTCTCCGCGCTCGCGCCGTTTTTCAGTCCAACGCAGCACGGCGGTTTTGAGGCCACTGAAGCTGAAGTCACTCAGGTTGCCCTTGAGCTTGGGGGAGGTGAATCGCACGGCGCGGGGATTGCCCCGGGCGGCGAGGGCATCAATCACGGGGCCGCCGGGATAGCCGAGCCCAAGCAACTTCGATACCTTGTCGTAAGCCTCGCCAGCGGCGTCGTCGCGCGTTTTGCCTTCGAGGCGGTATTCGCCCTGGCCGGTGCATTCAAACAAATGCGTATGCCCGCCGCTGACGACAAGCGCGAGGGCGGGGTAAGCAAGTTCCACACCGATGAGCGCGGCTTCGATATGGCCTTCGAGGTGATGCACGCCGATGAGCGGAATGCCCTTGGCGAAGCTGAGAGCCTTGGCGTAGGTCAAGCCCACCAGCAGACTGCCGACCAGCCCTGGCCCTTGGGTGACGGCGATGGCCGTCAAATCTTCAAGCCGCGTATCGGCTTGCCGCAACGCTTCCCGCACAACCGGTACGATGGCCCGGACATGCTCCCGGCTAGCCAACTCGGGCACCACTCCGCCATAGCGCTGGTGCACTTCCATTTGGGACGCTACGCTGGAGGATAGGATCCTGATTCCATCCTCGACGACGGCTGCCGCCGTCTCATCGCACGACGACTCGATACCCAGAATTCTCAAGCTTTCAGTTTAACCGTGACCCCTCGCATCGAAGACTTCCAATACGACCTTCCCGAAGACCTGATCGCCCGGCACCCGCTCGAGGAGCGTTCCGCCTCGCGCATGCTGGTGGTGGACCGCGCCCGGCAGACGATCGAAGACGACCAGTTCACGAACTTCCCTTCCTATCTCAGGCCGAGCGACTGCCTGGTGCTGAACAATACGCGGGTGATCCCGGCTCGGCTCTTCGGCCGGCGCCCAGGGCGTACGGGCCGCATTGAAATCTTTCTGCTGCGGGCGCTGAACGCCGAAGGCAACCGCTGGCGCGCCCTCGTTCGTCCCGGCAAGAAACTGCTCACCGGGGAGACGGTCGAGCTTTCTCCGCGGCTTGCGGCACGGATCACGGCGCACCTCGACAAAGGCGAACGGGAAATCGAGTTTTTCGGCGAGGCGACGATCCAGCAGGAGTTGGAGCGCATTGGCCATATGCCGCTGCCGCCCTATATCGACCGTCCCGACGAGGATGCCGACAAGGAACGCTACCAGACCGTTTATGCAAAGCACGCGGGAGCGGCGGCGGCCCCGACGGCCGGCCTGCACTTTACTCCCGCGATTCTCGCCCGCGTGCCCTGTCCGATCGCTGAAGTCACGCTGCATGTCGGCCTCGGGACATTTCAGCCCTTAAGCGATGACAATCTGAAAACACTTACGCTGCATCACGAGTTCTATGAAGTGTCCTCGGCGGCCTCGGCGACGCTGCTGGCCGCCGGGCGGCGCGTGGCAATTGGCACAACGAGCGTGCGCACGATTGAAACGACGATGGAGCCGGGCTCGGGCGACACAAATCTATTCATCACGCCGGGCTTCCCCTTCCGGGCTACCGGGGCCATGCTTACGAACTTCCATCTGCCGGGCTCGAGCCTGGTGATGCTCGTGGCGGCCTTTGCCGGCTACGATCTGACGATGCGCGCCTACCGGCATGCCGTCGCCGAGCGCTATCGCTTTTTCAGCTACGGCGACTGCATGCTAATTCTCTAGCAGCAACTTCCCGGAGGTCTGGCGGCTTTCGAGCGCAGTGTGCGCGGCGGCCGCTTCGCTCATCGCGTAGACGCGCTCGATGTGCAACCAAAGCTGGCCGGCCTTGAGCCATTCGAAGAGATCGCCGGTGCGCCAGAGCAGCTCCTCGCGGTTGGCCGCATAGTGGCCGAGCGTTGGCCGGGTGAGAAAGATGCTACCTTTCTGGCCGAGCAACAGGGGGCTGATCTCGGGCACCGGCCCGCTCGCATTGCCATAGGTGACCATCATGCCGCGCGGACGCAGGGCGTTGAGGCTGGCCTCGAAGGTCGACTTGCCGACGCTATCGTAAACCACGTCGGCGCCCTTGGTGTTGAACTCCTCGTAGCTTGTGATCTTGTCGGCGCCGGCCTTGACGGCCAGTTCATACTTGGGCGTGCCAGGTGCGGCACTGGTGGTTCCGATCACGGTTGCGCCGCGCTTCTTGGCGATCTGCGTCAGCAGCAGGCCGACGCCGCCCCCGCAGGCATGAACGACGCAGGTGTGCCCCGGCTCGAGGCGGAAGGTCGAATGGGCCAGATAATGGGCGGTCATGCCCTGCAGCATGATGGCCGCGGCCTGATTGAGGTCGAGCCCTTCGGGCACCGGGACCAATTGCCATTCGGGAACCAAGGCATACTCGGCATAGCTGCCGATGGCCATGGCGTAGGCGACGCGGTCTCCCGGCTTGATGCTGGTGACGCTTTCTCCAACTGCCTCCACCACGCCCGCGCCTTCCATGCCCGGGGTGAAGGGCAGAGGCTGTGGATACAGCCCCGTCCGGTGGTAGACGTCGATAAAGTTCACGCCACTGGCGGCGAGCTTGACCAGCACCTGGCCCTTGGCGGGCTGAGGCGTGTCCTTTTCGCCAAATACCAATTGCCCCGGTCCTCCGGTCTCAAACACCTGTATGGCTTTCATAGTCTCCTTATCCATCTTCTTGCATGCAGCCAGCCCGCGTATGCGGCGAGAAAAAGTAATCCGAACGGAAACACCAGCATCCGCAGCGGCAACCAGATGCCATTGTCACCCGACATGCCCGCGCGGAAGAGCATGAAATGGCCGATCAGCTTCCAGTTCGAATAATCGACCCAGAAGTAATCCCCATTTTCGTTCATCACGAAGACCTTCGCCCGCAAGCCCGCAAGCAGCATCCACTTCCAGTTGGCCATGACGGGAACACCAGCACAGATGATGCCGAGCGTCGACACCCGCCGGCCGCGCAGAATTTGCACGAGCCGCTTGGCGCCATCCCAGCCCCGGTAATCCTGCACGCGGTACACGGCGCCATTGGCCGGGCGGAAACCGGCTGGCTCGCCCGTATAGCAAGTCACCAGATCCAGTTGGATATTCTGCCCGTGCAGCGTGTAGAGGTCTCCCACGAATCCGTCGTATAAATTTCGCGGTCCGCTCTCGACCAGAACAACGCGATCCAGATTCGGTATCCGCCTGCTGAAAAATAGGTCCAAACTAATAGGATATGTCGCTTGCCCGCCTGGAAGAAATCATGGGGCCACTGCCGGCCCGTGCCCGTCAAGTTCCCTCCGTGCGGGTTGACTCCGAGCAACTCGATGGCGGTCTGATACGGCGTCATGTCAGCGTGGATGAGGTTCCGGCCTGGCTGCTGCTGCCGCCGAATCCGGCAGGGCGGCCGCTTCCCGGCGTCTTGTGTCTGCACCAGACCACGCGGATCGGCAAGGATGAGCCGGCGGGGCTGGGCGGCAAGCCGAACCTGCATTATGCGCGCGAATTAGCCTTGCGGGGGTTTGTAACGCTTTCGCCCGATTACCCCAATTTCGGTGAATATCAGTTCGACCCCTATGCGAACGGTTATGCGAGCGCGACGATGAAGGGGATTGAAAATCACATGCGCGCCGTTACATACCTCAGCCGGCTGTCCGGCGTCGATGCCCGCCGCATCGCCGTTTGCGGCCATTCTCTTGGGGGCCACAATTCACTGTTTGCCGCCGCGTTTGACGATCGGATCCGCGCCGTCATCACGTCCTGCGGCTTTACGAGCTTTGCCAAGTACTATGGCGGCAATCTGACTGGCTGGTCGCACAAAGGCTACATGCCCCGCATCGCGGCCCGCCGGCCAGAGGCGATGCCATTTGACTTCAGTGATGTCCTCGCCCTGATTGCGCCGCGGCCGGTCTTCGTCAACGCACCGCTCCATGACGCGAACTTCGACCCGACGGGCGTCGATGACGCGATCCGCCTTTCGCGGCACCCGGCGATCCGGCTCGAGCATCCCGATTGCCAGCACGATTTTCCAGCCGAGGTGCGCCTGGCGGCTTATGCCTGGCTCAGCCGTTTGTTCGCGGAGGCGGGAGCCTCAACGACGCCGTCAAAATAGCCCGCAATCGACCTCGCCCGTGCGCGGAAAGCGCCTTTGCCGTCCCGGCTCCCGACACGTCAGGAGCATAGAACCAGCAGGACGAGGTTCCTGGCGCGATGATACACTCGCAAGCACTATGAATGGCACTACAGCTTCCCGCCGTAATTTCCTCTGGAGCGCGAGCGGCGCCACCCTCGGCGATAACTTGCTTGCCCAAACCACCAGCGCCTCGGCCACGGGTTTACCCCAACGTCCTCTCGGCCGCGGCGGGCAAAAGGTTTCGATCGCCTGCCTGGGCGGTTGGCATATCGGCAGTATTCCCGACGCCGAGGCGATCCGCATCATGCATGCCGCGATCGACGAAGGCATGACCTTTTTCGATAATGCCTGGGACTATCACAACGGGCACTCCGAGGAAGTGATGGGCAAGGCCCTGGCGATGGATGGCCGCCGCAATCGGGTGTTTCTGATGACGAAGAATTGCGAGCGCGATTATGCGGGCTCGATGCGCCATCTCGAGGACTCTCTGCGCCGGCTGAAAACCGACCATCTCGACCTGTGGCAATTCCATGAGATGGTTTACGACGACGCACCGGATATGGTTTTCGAGCGGGGCGGCATCAAGGCGGCGATAGAAGCCAGGAAGCAGGGCAAGGTGCGCTTCATCGGCTTCACGGGCCACAAGGACCCACGCATTCACCTGAAGATGCTCGGCAAACCCTTCGAGTGGGACTCGGCGCAGATGCCAAGCAACGTGATGGACGCGCATTACCGCAGCTTTCAGCGTGAGGTGATGCCGGTTTGCCTGCGGAAGAAAGTAGGCGTGATCGGCATGAAAGGCCTCGGCGGCGGAGCCAAGCAGGGGCGGCTGATCGAAAAACTGGGGCTGACGGCCGAGCAGTGCTACCGCTATTGCCTGAGCCTGCCGCTGACGAGTCAGGTGATGGGCATCACGAGCATGGAGCAGCTAAAGGCTGACGTGGCGCTGGCTCGGAACTTCAAGCCGATGACGCCGGCCGAGATGGAAGCCTTCCGCGCCAGGGTGAAGGATCAAGCCGTCAGCGGCCAGCACGAGCTGTTCAAGTCGACACAAATCTACGATGGGCCGCATCACCGCAAGCAACATGGCTTTGATGTCTAGCAGAGGGGGCGGGCTCAGCTCCAGCTGTAGTCTTTGAGCGCCGCATCGAGTTCCGCCGTCGAGTCGTGCAGCCGCATCAATTCGAGACGCAGCGCATCGCACATGGCCCGCCAGCTTGCCTCAATGACATTTTCGGATACCCCGGCGGTCGCCCAGGAGCGCTTGAAGTCACTCCATTCGACGAGCACGCGCACCTTGGCAGCCGTGCCGGGCTTGGCATCGAGCACGCGCACCTTGTAATCGGTCAAGCGTACCTGTGCGATTTCCGGATAGCGCAGGCTCAGGCATTGTCGCAGGGAGAGATCCAGTGAATTCACCGGGCCGTCGCCCAGCGCCGAGGCCGACAACATCGTGCCGTCACCCAGCTTCACGATGACGCTCGCCGTGGTGGTCGATTTACCGCCAGGCGCCGACCGGGTGGCGACCTCATAGTTGACCACGTCAAAGAAGTGCGCACCCGGATGCAGCGCTTCGCGCACCAGAAGCTCAAAAGTGCCTTCACCGGCCTCGAGATCATAACCCTCGTATTCGAGGTCTTTGATGCGCTCGAGTAGATCCTTACGGGCTTCGGCGGACAGCTTGTCGCCCAGCCCCTGCTCTTCAAGCTTGTACAGAATATTGCCTCGCCCGGACAGATCGCTCAGCAGCACGCGCTGCCGGTTGCCGGTAGCCTTCGGGTTGACGTGCTCATAGGTGGTGCTGTCTTTAAGGACCGCGCTGACATGCACGCCGCCCTTGTGGGCGAAGGCGCTCTTGCCCACATAGGGCTGTTTATTCTCAAGGGGCAGATTGGCCAATTCAGCCAGATAGCGGCACACGCCGGTCAGGTGCTCAAGCTTTTCGGGGCCGATCGTCGTATGCCCCATTTTTAATTCCAGGTTGGCGATCACGCTCGCCAGATTCGCGTTTCCACAGCGCTCTCCGTAGCCATTCAGGCAGCCCTGCACGTGGGTCGCCCCGGCCTCGACGGCAGCGAGGGTATTGGCCACGGCCACATCGGAGTCGTTATGGCAATGGATGCCGATAACGCCGTCAAAGCGCCGCCGCACCTCGCTCACAATCCCCGCCAGTTGCCCGGGCAGGGTACCGCCGTTCGTATCGCACAGGACCAGTGCATCCGCCCCGGCTCCGGCGGCCGCCTCGAGCGTCTTCACAGCATAGGCGGGATTCGCCTTGTAGCCGTCAAACCAGTGCTCAGCATCGTAGATCACCTCACGCCCATGCTGCTTGAGATATGCCACGGTTTCAGAGATCAGCTTGAGGTTTTCCTCCCCGGTGATCCCGAGCGCACGGCGCACGTGCAGATCCCAACTTTTGCCGAAAATAGCCACGGCCGGCGTCCCGCTCTCGATCAGAGCGTTCACGCTGGTATCCTTTTCGACGGGGTTCCTGGCCAGACGCGTCGCGCCAAAGGCCGTCAGCCGCGCATGGCGCAGCTTCAGGCCCTTGGCCCGCGCGAAAAATTCCTTATCCTTCGGATTCGACCCCGGCCAGCCGCCTTCAATGTAGTCGATGCCCAGCTCATCGAGTTTGATCGCGATCGCCAGTTTGTCGTCCACACTGTAGCTCACATTTTCACCCTGTGTGCCGTCGCGCAGAGTCGTATCGAAGGTAAGTATGCGCATAAGTTACTCTTGCGGTACGCCAACCTCTTTCTTCTTCTTGAGGAAGGTCATCATTTCCCGCAATTCCTTGCCCACGATTTCAATCGGCAACTCGGCGCCAGCCTTGCGCATGGCGAGGAACTTGCCCCGGCCGTTCTTGTTTTCCGCCATCCAGTTACGCGCAAAAGTACCGTCTTGAATCTCGGCAAGCACTTTTTTCATTTCAGCGCGCGTCGCGTCGGTGATGATACGCGGGCCAGTAACATAGTCACCGTATTCAGCCGTGTCCGACACCGAGTAACGCATGTAACCGAGGCCACCCTCATAAATCAGGTCGACAATCAGCTTCAATTCGTGCAAGCACTCGAAGTAGGCGATTTCCGGGGCGTAGCCCGCTTCGGTCAACGTCTCAAAGCCGGCGTTGATCAGGGCGCTTACGCCGCCGCACAATACGGCCTGCTCCCCGAATAGATCACTTTCGGTCTCTTCCTTGAAGGAGGTCTCGATCACGCCCGCCTTCAGGCAACCGAGGCCCAAGGCATAGGCCAGGGAGTTTTCCAGAGCCTTGCCGGAAGCATTCTGATGGATCGCCACCAGCGCCGGCACGCCCACGCCTTCCGTGTACAGTTCGCGCACGCGATGGCCCGGCGCCTTGGGGGCGACCATCGTCACGTCCACGCCTTCCGGGGCCGAGATGAAGCCGAAATGGATGTTGAAGCCATGGGCGAACATCAGCGTCTTGCCCGGCGTCAGATTCGGCTTGATCTCTTTTTCATAGAGCTCAGCCTGAATGTGGTCGCTAACCAGGATCATGAGGAAATCACTGGCCTTGGTGGCATCAGCGACAGTCATTACCTTGAGACCGGCGGCTTCCGCCTTGGCCCAGGACTTCGAGCCTTCATACAGACCCACAACGACATTCAGCCCCGAATCGCGCAGGTTCAACGAGTGCGCATGACCTTGGCTTCCATAGCCCACCACGCCAATCGTCTTGTCTTTCAACAGGCCCAGATTGCCGTCTTTTTCGTAATAGCGGTTTGGCATTTACTTGCTCACTACCCTTTCTAGTTCTTCTTGTTCTTCTTCGGCCGCTCCCACGGGAATGGGCGAGGCCAGACGCAGCTTCTTCGGTTCCAGCGATACCGCAACCAAACCGCTTCGGGTCACTTCAATCTCCCCGTAGCTGCGCATCAAATCCATAAACTCATCCAGTTTCTCGGGATCCCCTGTGCACTCGATGGCGAAGCCTTCAATCGAGCTGTCGACCACGCGCGCTTGAAAGATTTCCGCCTCCTTGAGGATCGCCGTCCGGTTCGCCATTTCAGCCCGGACCCGCAACAGCACCATTTCCCGCGCCACGCTCTTTTCTTCCGTCAGATCGGTTGCCTGCAGCACGTTCACCAGCTTGTTCAACTGCTTGACAACCTGGGCCCGGACTTTCGGTTCGACATCGACCACGATGGTCATTCGCGATAGCGAGTCATCTAGGGTCCGCGCCACCGTCAGGCTCTCCACGTTGAAATTGCGCGCCGCCAGAACTCCCACGACGCGCATCAGAGCGCCTGGCTTGTTCTCCACCAGCAATGAAATTGTTTGCAGCATCTTGAGTCTTTCCTAGCTCCCCACTTCCACCGGTTGCGGCTGGTCCAAAACCATTTCGTTGATCGCTCCGCCGGCGGGAACCATCGGGTACACATTCTCAAATGGAGTCACCTTGACGTTGAGGAAGTATGGGCCAGGCGTGTTTACCGCTTCCTCGAGAGCCGGCCGCAAGTCTTCCACCTTCTCGATGGTCTTCCCAGGGAAGCCATAGGCGCCAGCCAGCATCGCCGCATCCGGAAAGTGGTCGAGCGTAACCTGGCTGAGGCGGTTGTTATAGAACAACTCCTGCCACTGGCGCACCATGCCAAGGTAGCCGTTGTTCATGACGATGATCTTCACGGGCAGATTGTGATTGGCGATCGTGGCAAATTCTGGAATCGACATCTGGAAGCCGCCATCACCGCAGATGGAAAATACCAGCTTGTCCGGGCAGGCAAACTGCGCGCCGATCGCCGACGGCAAACCAAAGCCCATCGAACCGAGCCCGCCGGAATTGATCCACAACCGCGGATGATCGTAGCGGATCAACTGCGCGGCCCACATCTGGTGCTGACCCACGTCGGTGGTCACGATCGCTTCACCGTTGGAGATTCGGTTGATCTCCGCCATGAGATGCTGCGGCTTGATTTCATCAAGGGAATACTGCGGCTCGAGCGGATGCTGTTCCATCCAGCCGCGGATCGTATTCCACCATTCGGCCCGCGCGGCGGCCTTCAGCGAACCCATCTCGCCTTCGAGTTCCTTCATGACCTTGTTGAGCTTGACAAGCACTTTTTTCGCGTCGCCGACAATCGGTAATTCAGCATTGCGGATTTTGGAGATTTCGCTCGGGTCGATGTCGACATGAATCACCTTGGCGTGCGGAGCGAACGCATTCAGCCGCCCGGTCACCCGGTCGTCAAAGCGCACCCCCAAGGCAATGATCAGGTCGGTGTTATACATCCCCATGTTCGCCGCGTAGGATCCATGCATGCCCGGCATCGAAATGAAGTTGCGGTGGTTGCCCGGCAGCGCGCCCAGACCCATCAGCGTATTGACCGTCGGCAAATCAGCCAGTTCCACCAGTTCCCGCAATTCCTGATGCGCACCGGAATGGATAATTCCGCCCCCGGCGTAAACCATCGGCCGCTCCGCTTCCCAGATCATCTGCGCCGCGCGCCGGATCTGCCCCGTATGCCCTTCCGTATAGAGCTTGTAGCCAGGCAGGTGAATCGCATCCACCGGCTGATAGTGGGTTGAAGCCTGGAAGACGTCCTTCGGAATGTCGACCAGCACCGGGCCCGGACGCCCCGTCGAAGCCAGATAGAACGCCTCATGCACGATCCGCGGCAGCTCCGAGACGTGCTTGACCATGAAGTTGTGCTTCGTCGCTGGACGCGTGATCCCAAAAGTATCCGCTTCCTGAAACGCGTCGGTCCCGATCAACTTCGAGGTTACCTGCCCCGTGATCGCTACCACCGGAATCGAATCCATCATCGCGTCCACCAGCCCCGTTACCAGGTTCATCGCCCCCGGTCCTGAGGTCGCGCAGCAAACACCCACTCTTCCCGTCGCCCGCGCATATCCCTGCGCCGCAAAGGCCGCATTCTGCTCGTGCCGGACCAGTACGTGCTTGATCGGATGACTGTACATCGCGTCATAAAAAGGCAGTGTCACGCCCCCCGGATACCCGAAGAACAGTTCCACTCCTTCCCGTACCAGGCACTCCAGCAGAATCTGCGATCCGCTCATCAGCGTGCCCGCACCTGTCGGGGGTTGCATCGTGGATGCCATATCGTTTCTTCAACTCCTGTACTGCGTTTATTCTTGCTTGTGAATGATAAAGGCCACTGGCTTAGACTTCCGTCTCCCGCCAGTGGCCCGAATTCTAGGATTCCAAAGGCCGCTCAGGCGGGAGTCTTGGGTACTCGTACGACCCCAATTCCTACCGGAATAACGCCAAGAATAATGGCTACGGCCCCATTGACAAAGACGCGAACAACCCGTTGGTTGCGTAAATTGTCCGGCGCTTTTGTCATATTCGACAGGTTAATCTAAAAGCGGCGCAAATGCAAGACCGCTTGTGAATAAATTCGACTAATCATTAGATTTGGTAATTCCACAGTCGAGCCCCTGATGATTCTCCCCTCGCGGCTTGCTTTTCGTTATCATCCCAACCATGATGCTGCCTTTGCTTTTGATCGCCGCCTCGAGCCTCGCCGCTGAACCGTGGACGGCGCAGGAACTGCTCCCCCCGGCCCAACTCGCCGCCCGCCTCGCCAAGTCGGAAAAGCCGCTGATGATTTATGTCGGTCCGGCTTACTTGTGGCGGGTCAAGCACATTCCCGCTTCAATCAACGCCGGCATGTCTTCGCGCGAGGAAGGCCTTGCGGCGCTGAAGAAAATCCTGGCTGGCAAAGCCAAGGATACGGAAGTAATCATTTACTGCGGCTGTTGCCCGATGAACGTGTGCCCGAACATTCGCCCGGCGATTCAGGCCATCAAGGCCGATGGCTTCACCCGCGTGCGACTGCTCGATTTGCCGACGCGGCTCGACGATGACTGGGTCAAGAAAGGCTATCCAGCAGTCAGCGAGTGATCGATGGCGGGAACGCCGGCACTTGCCCCACCCCGGCACATGCGATAGCTTGAACAGATGATTTCCCGCCGTCAGTTCTCTTTTGCCGCCTCGAGCCTGCTCGGCGGCCCCACTCTCAAGGCCAACCCCGTGTCTTACCCTTATTCCGAATTTGAAGCTCGCATTGCCAGAAAAGACTTTCGCGGCATGACGAAATCCGTGCTGCCGACCCCGTCGATGGTCGTCGATCTGGACCTCTTCGAGCAAAACCTTCTGACCATGGCGAACCAGGCGAAAAAGACCGGTATCGCCTTGCGCCCGCATGTCAAGGTGCACAAAAGTGTCGATGTCGCCAAGCGGCAGGTTGCCCTCGGTGCCCTCGGCGTCACGACGGCCACCATCGCGGAATCCGAGCTGATGTCCCGTGCCGGCATCAAGGGCGTTCTCTGGACCAAACAACCCGGCAGCGACAATAACCTGATCCGGGCCGTTGAGCTCTCGCGCCGCGACCCGACCTTTATGTTCGTCGTCGATGATCCGCGCGTGGTCGAGCGTACGGCCGAAGCCGCCGCCGCGGCCAAGGTGAAGTGCCGCCTTGCCGTCAGCGTCTATGCCGGGCTCACGCGTCAGGGCATTGCCAACGGACAGCCGGCGGTCGATCTGGCGCGCAAGGTGATCGCTTCTCCTCACCTTTCCTTCGAAGGCTGGATGGCGTATTCCGGCGGCGCCTCGCACACCAAGGGATTTGCGGCGCGCAAACAGAAGTCGACCGAGGACCTGGCGGGCATCAACGAAACTCTAGCCCTCGCCAAGAAGCAGGGCCTGCCCTCCGGCATTGTCTCCGGTGGCTCCACGGGCACCTACAACATGGACCATGCCCTCGGCCTCACCGAGCTCGAATGCGGCAGCTACGTATTCATGGATACCTTGTACAAGGCGATCGGCGGGGCGACGAACGAGGGTGAATACACGGATTTTCACAATGCGCTCTCTGTTCTCGTTACCGTTGACAGCAAGCACCATCCGGGCCAGGTGACTACCGATTACGGTAATAAGGCGCTCGCTCAACTCACCGACCAGGTCAAGGGCCACTCCTGGCTCAAGGTCGATAAACAGGGGGCCGAGTACGGCTTGCTCCGCTTCACCGACGGCGGCTCGGAAATCAAGGTCGGCGACCGCTTCGAGATCTATTGCTCAAATCTCGACATGAGCACGAACTGCTACGACCGTTACTATGTCGCCCGCGGCGAGCAAATCGTCGACGTCTGGCCGATCATGGGCCGCGCCGGGGCGGCACAGCGTTAGCCGCATGCAACGGCGCGACTTGGTTAGCCTGCTTTCGCTGTTTGCTCAGGAATCCGCACCCCCTTCCCGCGATGCCGACTATGTTCTGCTGCACATCGACACGGAAACCACGGGGCTGCGGCCGGGCTTCCATGAATTGATTGATATCGGTGTCATTTATTCCGACGTGGCGGGCAATGAGCTTGGCCGCTGGTACCGCCGTCTGATGCCCAAACATCCCGAGCGCCTCGATCCGGGCGCGCAAAAGGTGAACGGCTTTGACGCCGATTTATGGCGGAAAGAGAAAGCCTGGGCCCCCGATCGCGCGCTGGCCGACTGGATCGCCTATGACGAGAAACTCTGCGGGGCCCGCCCCCGGCTCCGCCTCGCCTACAACTGCAGCTTCGACAAAGCTTTTCTCGACTCCCTCTATGCTGAGTGCGGCCGCCAGTGGAACCCGCTATTCACTTACTTCTGGCTCGACATCCCTTCGATGGCCTGGGCCCTCGGCTACCGCCAGATCCGCGGCCCTTGGGTGGCCGCCGCCCTTGGGGTGGAGGACGAACCGCATGGTGGCCTCGACCACACGGGCATTACCGGCGCCTCCGTCAACCTCCGTATCTACCGTAAGCTGCTGCAACAAGCTCGACGATGACCGCCGCCCTGCTCCTTCTGCTGACTTTCGCCCAGACCCGGGACGGCTTCCTGAGCCTGCCCGATGGGCCGATCTGGTATCGCATCCATGGCGATGGCAAACAGACACCCTTGGTCGTTCTCCATGGCGGACCGGGCGGCACTTCCTGTTCTCTGTTTCCCCTGGCGGCCATGCCCAACCGCAAGGTGGTCTTCTATGACCAACTCGGCAGCGGGCGCTCCGGCCGCCCGGCGGACCGCCGCCTGTGGAACGTCGATCGCTTCGTCGAAGAACTGCACAGCCTACGCCAAAAGTTGGGACTCAAACGAATGCACCTGCTGGGACATTCCTGGGGCGGCGCTTTGGCGGCAGCCTATGTCCTGTCCAAAGGCAGCGCCGGCATTGATTCGCTCATCCTCGCCAGTCCGCTCATCAATACCGAGGACTGGCTCCGCGACGCCGCCGAACTCAAGAAACAACTGCCCGCGGCCACCCAACAGGCCATGGCCCAACACGAAGCCGCCGGCACCACCGACCATCCGGAGTACCGCGCGGCGGAGGCCGAATTCACCCGCCGCTTCGTTGTCCGCAAATCCCGCACGCTGCCGGCCGAATGCGCCGACTCGAGCTTCAATCGCGTCATCTATCAGCAAATGTGGGGCCCTACTGAATTTCATGCCACCGGCTCGCTCCGGTCTTTCAACCTCAGTCCGAGGCTCTCTCAACTCCGCCTCCCTGTCCTATTCGTCGTCGGAGAATTCGATGAGGCCCGCCCCGCGACAGCCGCCCGCTACCGCGATCTCATCCCCGGCGCTCAACTCAAGGTCATCCCAGACGCCGCCCATGCCCTGTTTTCCGATAACCCCGCCGCGACCCTCTCCACCCTGCGCGACTGGCTGAAGTAAACCCGAAGCCGGATCTCATCGCTCCCTGTTCCTGATCGTCCACCCGCAAACGCCTCGTTCACTCGCGGATCAGCGGGAAGGTTCGCCTTCGGCACCCTCTCGCAGCTTCATACTCCGCCATCAAAGCCGCCAGCGCCGTCAGGCCCGCCGCCCGGCTGTGCATTTGGTCCGTCCTCTTTTTCTCCCCTAAACTGTTAATAATGTCCACTGATCAGAACATCCAAGGGATTGACCTGCGCGGCCGCACCGCTGTCGTTGTTGGCGGCACCTCCGGCATTGGCCGCACGCTCGCGCTCGGCATGGCCCGCGCCGGAGCGAACGTTGTACCAACCGGGCGCCGTGAAACAAACATCGAGGAAGTCTGCGCCGCCATCGAAGCCATCGGCCGTCAGACACTCCGGCAGACTTGCGATGCCGGCTCCCGCGCCAGCCTCGATTCCCTGCGCGACCGCGTGGTGAGCGAACTGGGCGGCGTCGACATCCTGCTCAACGCGGCCGGCCAAACCTTCCGCAAGCCCACGCTCGAGGTGGAAGAGTCGGAATGGAATCGCATCATGGACGTCAATGTCGTTGGCATTCTCCGCGCCTGCCAGAGCTTCCATGCCCCGCTCAAGGCCAGTAATCGCGGCCGCATCATCAACATCGCCAGCCTCAGTTCGTTTGTCGGTCTCGCCCAGGTTGCCGCTTACTGCGCCTCGAAGGCCGCCGTTCTCAGCCTCACCCGTACGCTGTCGATTGAATGGGCAGCCGATCAGATCAACGTCAATTGCATCTCCCCCGGCGTGTTTCCCACCGAACTCAACGCCGCTCTGCTCAACGGTACCGAGCGCGGCCGCGAATTCATCATCCGCACGCCCATGAAGCGCTTCGGCAAAACCGAGGAACTCGTGGGAGCCTGCGTCCTTCTCGCCAGCGATGCGGCCAGCTACATCACCGGTCAGAGCATCGCCGTTGACGGAGGCTTCCTCGCCTCGGGCGTCAATTCCATCTAAATGCGTTTCGGCATCGATTTCGGCACCACTCGCATCGTCGTGGCGGCAGTCGACCGGGGCAATTACCCCCTTGTCTCCTTTGACTGCCCCGACGGCTCAAGCCGCGATTGGTTTCCCGCTCTCGCCGCTTTTTCTGTCGACTCAGCCAGCGAGCGCGCCTATGGCTGGGACGCCTGGGCGAAACAGGCCGAGCCGGGCTGGGCGACGGTGCGTAGCCTGAAGCGCCTGCTGGGGGAAACCGGGCCGGAGACGCCGATCCGCATCGGTCCCCACCTGTTTCCCGCTCTCGCCCTTTATCGCGAACTCGCGACGGCCCTCCGCCACGCCTTGTTGTCGCGCTCCAACCTTTCCCTGCCCCACGGAGAGGCCCTCGAAATCATCCTAGGCGTACCCGCTCACGCCAACTCCAACCAGCGCTTTCTCACCGCCGAAGCCTTTCGCCTCGCCGGCTTTGAAGTCCTCGCCATGCTCAATGAGCCCTCGGCCGCCGCCATCGAGTATGGGCACCGGCAAAAGCTCACCCGCGACCGCATCCTTGTCTACGACCTCGGCGGCGGTACCTTCGATGCCTCCATCGTCGCCCTCAGCGAAACCGAACGGAGCGTTCTCGCCAGCGAAGGCATCGCCACGCTAGGCGGCGACGAGTTCGACCTCGTACTGGCGGAAATGGCTCTCGAATCCCTGGGGCTCGACCACACGAGCCTCAGCCAGCAGCAGTGGTTCCTGTTGCTCGAAGCCTGCCGGGAGAAGAAAGAAGCGCTCCACCCGAACTCCCGCAAGATTGAAATTGACACGGAGGGCATCCTCGAGCCCGCGCTCCGTTCCACCCTCCCGGTCAGTGAATTCTACGAACGCGCCTGGCCCCTGGTTGCCGAAACGCTCCATGCCACCTCCGATCTCATTCAACAGTGGGGCGGACTCGAGACGCTGGAGGCCGTCTACGTGACCGGCGGCGGCAGTGAACTGCCTCTGATCTCGCGCCAACTCCGCGAGCACTTCTCACGCAAGGTCAAACGCAGCGCGTATATGCGCGCCGCCACCGCGATCGGACTCGCCATTCATGCCGATCACCAGTCCGGCTACACCCTCAGCGAACGCTTTCACCAGTTTTTCGGCGTCTGGCGCGAAGCCGACCAGGGACGCCGCATCACCTTTGATCCCATCTTCGAAAAGGGCCTCCCGCTCCCCGCCGCCGGCGCCGCCCCGCTTCTCATCGAGCGTCATTACCGGCCCGTTCACAATATCGGCCACTTCCGCTTCCTCGAGTCGACGCGCATCACTTTGGACCATCAGCCGGCCGGGGAAATCACATACTGGGACGAAATTCTCTTTCCCTTCGACCCTCTTGTCGAGAATGCTCCCGATCTGGCTGCCATCCCGGTCGCCCATAGCAGCCGGGCTCACCACTGCCAGATCCTCGAGCGCTATCTCTGCGATGCCGGGGGCCGCGTCACCGTAGAAATCCATAACCTTTCCACCGGCTACCGCCGTCTTTACCCGCTCGCCCGCTGGGGGCGGAACAGCGAGCCCGTTACCCTCGGCCCCAACCCTTCCAAACGAAAAACGAGAAAGGCCCCAAGCGCTTGAACTGGTTACTCCTCCTCACTCCCGTGGTGATCTATCTGCACATCACTCACTCCGCCAGCCCCACGGTCATGTTCGTGCTGGCCTGCCTCGCCATTCTTCCCCTAGCCGGCTGGCTCGGCCACGCCACCGAACATCTTGCGGCGAAAACCAACGAGAGCATCGGCGGCCTGCTCAACGCCACCTTCGGCAACGCCGCCGAGCTCATCATCGCGATCAGCGCCCTGCGCGCGGGCCTCTACGACGTCGTCAAGGCCTCGCTCACCGGCTCGATCATTGGCAACGTTCTGCTGGTTCTAGGTGCCGCGGTGCTCGTCGGCGGACTCAAGCACAAAGAGCAACGCTTCTCCGCACAAGCCGCCCGCAGCCAGACCACCTTGCTCACTCTGGCCAGCATCTCGCTGATCCTGCCAGCCGCGTTCCACTACCTCGCCAGTGGCGTCAAAGGCGCCGCCGAACTCGAGCGCGATCTCAGCCTCGAGTTTTCCGTACTCCTCCTCATCGTCTACGGCCTCAGCCTCCTGTTCACCCTTCGCACCCATAAACACTACTTCGAAACGCCGGCGGCCCCGGAGGAAAAAGCCGGCCACGGCGATTCCTGGTCTCTTTCAAAAAGCCTTGGCATTCTCGCTGCCGCCACCACCGCCATCGCCATCGTCAGCGAAATTCTGGTGCATAACGTCGAAAGCGCCGCCGCAACCTTCGGCATGAGCCCTGTCTTCGTCGGCGTCATCGTTGTTGCCATTGTCGGCAACGCCGCCGAGCACTCCACCGCCATCCTCGTCGCAGCGAAAAATCGCATGGATTTGAGCCTTTCCATCGCCATCGGCTCCAGCCTGCAGATCGCCATCTTCGTCGCCCCGCTGCTCGTCGTCCTGTCGCATTTCATCGGACCCCGCCCCATGGACCTCGTCTTCTCCATGGCGGAAGTACTCGCCGTGGTCATCTCCATCTTCATCACCGGCCAGGTAGCCGACGACGGGGTCAGCCATTGGATGGAAGGAGTGCAACTGCTGGGTGTCTACATCATGCTCGGCATCATTTTCTATTTTCTGCCCAGCGGGCTGGCTGCGCACTAATTCGCATTCCATTGCAGGAGGATCGCCCTCAGCCGCGGCTGGTCCGGATCGAGCCGCAGAGCCTCCCGCAGCTCGGCGACGGCCTCAGCACGCTTGCCTAGCCGCATCAGCGCTTGCGCCAGATTCATGCGCACCCCGGTCTGCACCGGGTTGACCGCCAGCGCCTTGCGCCACATCGCGATCGCCTCAACGGCACGTCCCTTGCGCACTCGCTCGACACCCAGATTCACCAGCGCCGCCACGTGACCTGGGTCCCGCGCGAGGATTCGTTCATACCAAATCGCCGCCTCCGCCTCACGCCCGCTTCGCTCTTCGATCTGAGCCAACTGTGACATCGCCATCACGTCCCCGCTCGCCGGGCCCACCGCCTCGGTGAGCAAGGCTCGGGCCTGCTCGAAGCGGTTTAGCACGGCTAGGGCCAAACCCCGGTCGCGCTGGCTGTCGGCCCCGGGCCAAAAGGCTTCCATCTCCCCGCGTTGCCGCTCACGCGTCGTTCCCGGCCGGCGCGGAATCGAATGATCCGTATAAGAGGAATGGTCCACCCCGCGGCCCACCGCCTTCGGCATGTGGCAACCGATACAGTTGCCGCGCGGCGCCTCCCGGCAAGGCTTCTGTTCATGGCAGCCCAAGCACTTGGCATTGAAGAACACCGCCGCATCGGCAGGCTTCTGGTGCGGGTCGTGACAATTAGTGCAACTCAGCTTATCACCACTCTTCATCCGGCACTCGCTCTGGGCCAGCTTCTCGAAGTGGCTTGTCACTCCCACTAAGCCATCGCCGGCCTGGACTTCGGCCAAATAGACAGCCGAGTAGTCCGCCAGTTTCTCACCGGGCTTCCAGGTCTTGCCGTCTGTCCGGTACTTGGCCACTCTTGCCGCTCCGGTCAAATGACATTGCGCGCAGACACTATCGCGCTCGTGTCTGGCGAGCTTCGCCGGGTTCACTACGGCGGCCTTTCCTCCGCTGCGCCGGTGCGCTTCCGCCTCGCCATGACAGCGCTCACAGGTGATCCCGGGGCGCTCGCCCGACACATGACAGTTCAGGCAACCCGGCTCGATCACCCGCGTCAGGTCGAGGCGGCCCGCACGCTGAAAGCCCGGGGACAAGCCCCACCGGCCCGCCTCCTCATACCAGCTCACGGGCGCTTGATAGAGTCGCGCCCCCTCGCGAAACAGATAGCTGTGACCGACACGGCCGGAGCCGAAAACCCACTCTAGTTGCCGCACTCCCCTGAGGTCTTCTCCTTTTTCAAAGTGCATCCGCAGCCCCGCATCCACTCGGTACCGGACGCCCGTGGCCGCATCCTGAAATTCCCCCGGCTTGCCCGCCACGGCCCGCGCGCTCGTCCGCGCCATGGCCGTCCGGCCGTAGTCGGCCACGATTTGTGCATGGCAAGGCGCGCAGGGGTGTGCCCCCTGCGCCATCCACGCCACAATCCACAACGAAATCATCTAGTACAGCGGCCGGTTCTTCGGATCGATCCCCGACTTGCCCATCGTATCGAGCAACGGCTTGGCTCCGCCGCCCAACAGATTCAAATCCGCCGGGCCCTGAATAAACAGATATCCCTCGGCCAGATAACGCTTGATCAACTCAGGCGTCCCCGCCGGCCGGCCCACCGGCACGCCGTGCTTCTTGCCGGCCGCGAGAATCTTGTCGAGAGCGGCCTTCATTTTCGGATGGTCCAACTGCCCGCCGACGCCGAGTGATTGCGACAAATCGCTGGTGCCGATAAACAGCACATCGATGCCCGGCGTGGCTGCGATTTCATCCACTTTTTCCAGCGCGCGTTCTTCCTCGATGATAATCACCGTCATCGTGTTCTTGTTGGCAAAGGCCGCGTAGCCTTCGGGCGACGGCCAGCGGAATGTCGCGAGGCCGGGGCCGAATCCGCGCCGCCCCTGTGGCGGATACTTCGTCGCCGCCGCCGCTTGCCGCGCCAGCTCCGGCGTCGAAGTGAACGGAAAAATCACGCCGATCGCTCCTACATCGAGCGCCCGCTTCGCGGTCCATAACTCGTTCACCGGCACGCGAATAAAGGGCATCGCCTTCAGGCCCCGTGTCGCCAGAATCATGTTCCGCGCTGTCTCGAGGGTGATGCCCGAGTGCTCCATCTCGATCCAGATCAGGTCAAAGCCCATATTGGCCATCTGCGCGGCCACATCCGGGCTGGCGATCGTCACCGTGCCGGCGATCACCGGCTTGCCCTCCTTCAACAGTTTCCGTACCGGGTTTTCCCAGTTCTCCTGACACAGCGCCGCCAGCGGCAGCATCGCAAGCACAAAAAAGTTTCGCAACATGATTTTGCGATCATACAGAATCGTGAACACAAAGACCAACGCCATGCGCCTGCTCGACCAGTTGGGCATCGCCTACGAGGTCCGTTCCTACGAGGTCGAGGAGACTGATCTGAGCGCGGAATCCGTAGCCCGCAAGATCGGCCTGCCCGAGGAACAGGTCTTCAAAACGCTCCTGACCCGCGGTGATACCGCGGGCCTTTGCTTCGCCGTGATCCCCGCCAATACGGAATTGGATCTGAAGGCGCTGGCTCGCGCTCGCGGCGACCGTAAGATCGACACCGTCCCCCTCAAAGACCTCCAGCCGCTCACGGGTTACATCCGCGGCGGCGTCACTGCTCTTGCCGCAAGAAAAGATTATCCGGTCGTGCTCGATGAACTGGCTCAGCTTTTCGACACCATCTCTGTTTCCCCCGGCCAGCGTGGCCTGCAGATCCTGCTCTCTCCCCTCGACTACATCCAGGCCACCGGCGCTCAACTCGCTCCCGTCTCGCGCTTCAAATAGAATCTTTCCATGCGCTGCTCCGCCCTGGTTCTGCTCTATACAGCCTGTTTCGCCCAAGGCATCCCCGCTGGCTTCACGCCGCTGTTCGACGGCAAAACTCTTGCCGGCTGGGTCATCTCCGAGGTCAATCACCACGGCAACACCAAGGCCTGGAAGATGGAAAACGGCGTCGTCTCCGTCACCCAGGACCCTCCCGGCAACGGCGGCATTCTCCTGACTAACCAGGAATACGGTAACTTCGAGCTCAGCCTCGAGGTGAAGCCCGACTTCGGTTGCGACGGCGGCGTCTTTCTTCGCTCCACCGTCAAGGGCGAGGCCTATCAGGTGATGCTCGATTACCTGGAGGGGGGCGTCATGGGCGGCATCTACGGCGAGCGCATCCCCGACGTGAACGCCCCCGGCAACGGTACCGGTATGCGCCTCGATCGCGATTGGGCCCGCTTCTGGAAGAAGGACGACTGGAACCACCTCCGCATCCGCATCACCGGCGAAATTCCCCACATCGAGGTCTGGATCAACGGCAACCAGACCGCAGACTTCACCGATTCCCAAAACCATGGCAAAACCGGCACCGCCCGCGGACACATTGCTCTCCAGGCCCACCGCTCCAATCCCGCGGCCAAGAACTCCCGCTGGGTTCCAGGTGGCTTCCACCGTTTTCGAAACATTGCCATCCGCGAGCTGCTATAAAACGCCGCCATTTTTCGTGGCTTAGGGCAAATGTCATGAAAAATCTTCATCTCCCTTTACCCGACGAGATCCTGGCAACGCTGCGTGAGGTATCCGCACGCTGCAACCGGCCCGCCGCCTGGCTTGCCAAGCGATCGAAACCTGGCTTGGTCAACGGCAACAGGAACTCCTCCATAGCGAAATTCTTCAATTCGCCCTACACCAGGGTGGATCGGAAATCGATCTTGACCCTCAGTTTGAGCCTGCCGCCAGCGAACATCTCCGCGGGCGGCCCAAGCGGAAAAGGTGAAGCGCGGCGATCTCTTTGGGCCCGGTCTCCAGCCGCGGTCCGGCTCAGAACAAAGGGGCCGGCGCCCCCGTGGTCGTGATTTCACACGACGGCTTCAATGCTGGCCCTAATTGGCGTTCCGTGTTTGTCATTCCCTCACTCCTGTCCAAATTAGGCCGAAAGTGGATTGTGGACGCGCACAATGATTCGTCTTTGGCGCAGTTTTTCTTTCTTACTCAAATGAGGTTGTCCCTCTGGAGGCAGATCGCCTGGCTTGAAAAGGGGCACTTGGCCAGG
>JAINDK010000022.1 GCA_019931185.1 Bryobacter sp. CoA8 C33 | reverse complement strand
ATCCAGGCGAATGTTTGCGAATCCGGCATAGGGGTCGCCCGTCCCCATGCGTACCAACGTGACGTCATTGCCTACAATCGCCGAGATCAGGTTATCGTTCTTCTCCAGAAAAGGACTGGCCAGTTCGTAGCGCACACCCAGGTTCAGCGTCAGACGCCGGTGCAGGCGCCAGTCATCCTGAAAGTATCCGGCATACGAACTGCGCCGGAAGTACGATTGCACATTCCCGATCGTCCGATCCGCACGGATGATCGATCCCAGCAACAAATCAGCTACATCGGAACCAACACTGTTGGCCACTTGCGGGTTGCCGGTATACCGCCCATCCCAATACAGTGCGCCCTTTAACCGCAGGGCGAAGATGTTGAACTGGAAGCGGCGGAACTCTCCACCGAACTTCAAGCTGTGCTTACCCTTAATGAGGGTCACATTGTCCAGAAGTTGAAAAGTGTTGTTCGCCTGCTGGAAGGGATCCACGTTGGGCACATTGGAAACGCTGGTCATCTGCAGCGTGGCAACGCCAAACTCCCTCGGTTGCGTAGCAAAGCCGCGAATTCCCAGAGCACCCATTACGTCCTCGTTGTCGATGACCGACCTCGAAAACCGCTGGCTGGCAAGGCGGGAAAATCCGAATTTGAATTCGTTCAGGAATGTCGGACCAAAGACGCGGGTATAGCCGATAGCTCCGTTCTGCGGCGTTACGCGGGTTTGACCGGCCGCGATGGGCATTGTTCCAGGAAAAGTAGTCGGCTGGTCCGTGTGGATGTAGCGAACAAACAATGTATCTTTGCTCGAAAACGAATGGTCGCCGCGCATCGTGTGCTGGTCGGAATCTGTCGCGTCGCTTCGCGTATCAACGAAGTTGTTGATTCGTGTCTGCGCAGTTGCGGTCGGCCAAAGTGCAATCAAGCCGCGCCCTTGTGGCGTAATGCGGTTGGCTGGAATTCGGCCGCCCGGGAAAGGAGTACGAATAAATCCCGCTCCCGCAGGATTCGGGGCCAGGCTCGCCGGATCGAATATCGATCGCCCCAGTTGGGAGAAATCGCCAGCTCGATAGTCGTCCAGCGGCACGGTGGAAACCGCAGTCTGACCCTGGCGGATTCTCAGTCCCTCATAGTTGTAAAACCAGAAGGTCCGATTTCGTCCATCATAGATTTTGGGGATGTAGACCGGCCCACCGGCTCCGGCCCCAAACTGATTCTGCCGATACGCCGGCCTGCGCGGTGCGAAAAAGTTTCGCGCGTCCAATTTGTCGTTGCGCAGGAATTCATAGGCCGTGCCGTGCACTTGATTGGTCCCCGACTTCGTTACCGCATTCACCTGTCCCCCAACACTCCGGCCAAATTCGGCCGAATACGAATTGGTCTGCACCTTGAACTCCTGCAAGGTGTCCACCGACGGACTAATTGCAATGATGTTCCAGTTCCCGTCCACATTGGTGACACCATCGAGCAGGTAATTGTTGAATTCAGGTCTTAAGCCGTTCACACTGATGCTCGTGGATGCCCCCCGCACGCCGGGTTGCTGTGCCCCATAGCCCTTCCCGTCCGATACACCAGCCGACAGCGTAGCCAGTTGGAGGAAGTTCCGGCCGTTCAGCGGCAAGTCCACGATCAGTTTGTTGTTAACCACTGTGCCCAGAGTCGGGTTTTCCGTGGCCACCAGGGGCGGTGCCGCGTCCACCTGCACCTGCTGGCTAACGTCACCCAGCTCGAGTTGAACATTGACGACCGCGGTCTGCTGCACCTGCAAGGTAATGCCTCTTTGCAATGCCGCCTTGAAGCCACTCTGCTCGATACGGATATCGTAATTGCCGGGCGGCAGCGCCGGAACATAGTAGCGGCCCTCCACATTGGTGGCAGTGTTCCTGTCTATACCGGTGGCTACGCTGCGAATCAACACTTTGGCGGCAACCACAGCCGACCCGGATGGGTCCGTGACAGTACCGGAGAGAATAGCGGTGGCGGTTTGGGCCGCGAGGGCCGACACCCAGACAGTAAGCAACGACAGGGTCAATAGCGTTCTAGTCATGACGGCTGTCAGATTATATCAAAAATCATAAATTGTCAATTATTTCGGCTATTTTCGGCTCCAACGTTCTCGCTTCATAGGATTTGATATTATCTGCGGAACCTGTTTGCGCCTCGCCCGCAGGCACAGCGCGACTGGCAGGTTAGTAGCACCCGATTGCGGAGTGTCGTTTGTCTTCCCTCTCCCGGAGTGAAGCGAAGCTCTTGCAAACAGTTCCCGGTCGATTCTGGCGAACCAACCAGCAATCGAATTGCGGGGCTGGCACTTTAACCTCTTCCATCAGTACGCCGAGCACGAAGAAGCTCTACACCTCGACTCCCCCAGCGAGTCCACCCTCGAACGCCCAGTCATGACGCGGCCGACCAAGCAAAAAATTGGTTCACCGGAGATGGAAGAGCCCCGTTTAGACAGGATGCGGAACTTGTTCCCGCTGCCAGCCCCTATCGCTTGTCGTCCTCGAAAGATCCATCTCCCTCGTCTCGCTCAAAAATCACGACCAACTCGCGATTGGATCGCCCTCACGAAAGAGACCGTATCAGAACCGTATCAAAACTCGATCTGAAGCAAACAAAAGGCTTAGGGAATCGGCCCCAAGCAGGTGGCCTAAGTTATTGAAACGCAAGGAAAACGTATGGAGCCAATAGAACGAATGGAACGAGTTCTCCTTCTTCACACGCAGGAGGTCCGGGGTTCGAGTCCCTGCGCGCCCACCATTAGACTCAATAGTTTACGATACTCCACAGAGACGATTTGTGGAGCATCTGCTTTTGTAGCAGGTGTTCCAGTTGCGGAAAGAACCGAGTCGCCTCTCAATAACGTGATTTTTCAATAACTTCGGATGCATCCTTATGGGAGGTTCTAGACGGCAATTCTCAAAACGTATCAGAACCGTATCAAAACCCGCTCTTGTGTTTGGTCGACGCTGGATTCAGGCTCACGATTTGATCCTGCGGTGATGTGCCCGCAATTCTAGCCGCACTGACTCTATACCGTCGAGACCTTTACAGGTCCTTTCAGAACATCAGAACCAGAACTTATTCCCGCACCAATCTAGGCTCCGTACGGATTCACACGAATCTTCAGCTTGGCTGGTAAGCGAACTGGATCAATCAACGCCACATCGATTCGCTGCGATTGCGCTTCCGCCGCCGCCAGTCCAGCCACTTGGCCGAGAGTCATCCAGACCGGTTCCATGCGGAGTACGGACATCGCCACGTGCGTGCACGAGAGCGCGACGGGCACCAGTAGATTGTCAATTCGTCGCGGCAGAATAGCCCCGTAGGGGACCTGTCCGGGTTGGGCCGGGCCGAAGGCCTTCCTCGGATACCAGAGCACCCCCTCCATGAATCCGTCGACGGCAAACCGCCGGTCATGGCAAGGGTGGACATCAAAAGAATGTTCACCGATAGCGATCGGCTGCAGAACCTGAGGCGTACGGCCTGTTCGCGAGACTATGGTGAAGTTGTGTTGGGTTACCAGCGCACGGCCCTCAATCCTGCGGCCCTGGCGAACGTAAATTTGCCATGGCCAATGGTTTGCGTCCTGAAACTCCTGCTTGTGCAACCCAATTGGGGCGAAATTCTCGCGAATGGCAGGCGGCACGTGCGGGTTGTGCTGGAGGAACCAGATGAGGCCGTGGACATGGTCGATGTGGAATTGGGCGAGGCGCTGGCGATGGTGGCGGCTGGCTTCGGGCCAGGACCAACTGGCGCCTGGCAAGTTTGTGCTGGTGAGTCCTTCAATGTTCCCGTTCATCTGGAACTTGCGATTCGGTAGTTGTGTGCCCCGCCCAAAACGAGTTACGCGGCCACTGGCAAAGTCGTCTAGCAACGGCAGGTAGTCGGGCAAATGAAGGTCGTAGGTCGCGGGTTTTTCAATCGGCACTCGCTGCGCCGGATCATCGGTGAAGATCGAGCGGGCACAGAAAGCCTGTATGGCGGGTGAAGCCTCTCCCGTATCCGGCGTCATGATCTGCTGGCCAGTACGCCAATTCATGTAATGGATGCCGGCAAGGCTCTCACCATGCTCCGCGCGGCTCTCGCGTCCGACACGGTAGGGGACTTTCGCCGCTGCCGCCAAGTCACCTTCATAGGTACCGTCTATGAAGGTGCGCGCTGTGACTGTGAGCATGCTCTGATCAGGAGCATCGAGTTCGACGCTCGCGAGGCGTCCGTTCGTCGCGCTAGCAGACAAGAGAAAATGACCGGGCAACCAACGTAGAGATTTTTCTTTTTGCACCAATGTGTCGAAGGCCGCTTCGGCAACGGAGGGCTCATAGAACCAGCCATCCTTCGTGCGCGCGTACTCGTCGGGCCGGTCAGCAAGCGTGTGCCGATAGTGGGTCCTCACAAGCCCGATGAACTCAGCGACAAGACCGCCGAAAAGATCTGTGCGAACAGCATCGGTAGTGGAGAGGCCGCTGGCAGCCATGCCGCCAAGATGCTTTTGCGGACAGGCGAGAATCACGCGTAACCCGCGGCGTGCGGCTTCGACTGCCGCGCAGATTCCCCCCGGAGTGGAGCCATAGACAAAAACGTCACAAGTCTGGGATGGAGCCGCGAGGGCCGTCAGAACGGAGGATATGAACTCTCGTCGGATCATGGTCGTCTCTACTTTCACTGGCTTGGAACAAAAAGGCAGGGAGAAGCTCGAATCTCCCGGGAGGAAGTCCTGGTCCACATATATGTGGGCACCACGCCATGCAATTCGAGAGAGCTAAACGGCACGCACGAGCCTGGCGCAGTCTCACATTGATCCAAGCTCGTCATTCCAAGTCCTTCTCGATGTGATCCATCAGGCAGTGCATCAGAAACTGATGGGCCTCTTGAATGCGAGCCGTATCTGAATGGCGGACGATCAACGCCAGGGTGGCCAGCGCGGCGGCCATGCCGCCGTCACGCCCGAGGAAGGCGAGCGAGGGCAGGCCCAGCAACTTCGCTGTCTCCAGCGCGCGGAGGATGTTCGGCGACTCGCCACTGGTACTGAAGACAATGAGGAGGTCGCCGGGTCGGCCGATGGCTTCCAGTTGGCGCGCGAACACGTCTTCAAAGTGATAGTCATTGCCAATGCAGGTCAGCACGGCGCCATCGGCGTTTAGCGAGACAGCTGCCAGCGCACGGCGGTCATGCTTGTAGCGGCCCGCGAGTTCTCCCGCAAGATGCTGGGCTTCGCATGCGCTGCCGCCATTGCCGCAGATGAGCAACTTGTTGCCAGCCCGGAGACTGGCCACGGCCATGTGGGCGGCATGTTCAATGTCGTCACCAAGTGCGTGAAGATCTTTGAAGACGGAGATTGCTTGTTCGAGAGCTTCAGTCATAGGGAGTTGCGGAGTGAGTAACGGAGAATCAGCGCGGCAATGGGATGCAACATTGCGGCCAGCACAAAGGCGGCCGGATAGCCGAAGGTGCTGATCACCAGGCCGAGGATCTGTGCAAAAAAAGCTCCCGCCAAGCTGCCAGCCATACCCATCAACCCAAAAACAGTGGCCGTGGATTCATTGGGAATCAGGTCAGCGCAGAGTGACGCAGTATTCGTCGACCAAGCCTGGGTAAGCATCGCCACCAGGCAAGTAACGGCGATAGCGGTAACTGCGGTAGGAACCACACCGGCCAAGGCACCGACTGGGGCAAGGCAGCCCACTGCGGTGAGAATCGCAAGCCGGGCGCGCGGCGGGTTCATCCCGCGGCGAATCAGAAAGTCCGATAACGCACCACCACCCAGATGTCCAACATCCGCAAACAGAAATGGGATCCAACCATAGAAGCCAATTTCAGCCAGGCTCAGCTGGCGCTCTCGTTGCAGGTAGTCAGGCAACCAGAAAATGTAAAAGTACCAAACCGGATCACTGAAAAAGCGAGGCAGGACGAGTCCCCACACCCTTCGTTGGCGAATGAGGTTGCGCCAGTCTGTAATGCCAGGCTCAGTTGCGTTGGTGCTGCTTTGAGGACGGTACGTCATCCACCAGAGAGGCAGCCACAAAATTCCGAGGGCGCCGGGAATCAGGAAAGCATACTGCCAGCCGAAACGGAGTGTGATCCAGGCAGTCAGCGGCGGAGCGGCGATCGCTCCAATGGTAGATCCGGACGAGAAGATACCGGTCGCGATACCGCGGGTGCGCGCCGGGAACCACTCCCCACAAACCTTGACGCCGGCCGGATATACACAAGGTTCGCCGATGCCGAGCATAAAGCGAAATGCCCCGAGGGAAAGGGCGCTGCGCGCGAAGGCCGTGAGCATGGTAGCAGTGGACCACCAGCCAAGGGCGAGGCTCAAACCGAGCTTGACGCCGAACCGGTCCATCAATCGCCCTCCCAGGGCGTACATGATGGTGTAAGGCACCAGGAAAGCGGTGACGATATTGGCGTAGTCTTGCTCGCTCAACTGAAACTCCTTGCGGAGTAACGGGCTCAAGATCGACAGGGTCTGCCGGTCAATGTAGTTGATCGTCGTGGCCGCACAAAGCAGCGCCGCGATCCCCCAGCGCACGCTGAGGTAGGTCATGCCTGCGGTGCCTGCCTCTTGTAAGTTTCGTAGCTGTAGCAACCCACGGCGCTTGCGCCTCCGTCAATTGCCAATACTTGGCCCGTGACGTACTTCGCAGCGGGACTCAACAGAAAGGCAATCATGTCCGCCACCTCTTCTGGCTCCGCGAGCCGGTTCATCGGAATGCTACGCGCCCTCTCGGCATACATCGGGCCCACATAAACCTTGCGCAACTGCTCGGTAGCCACAGGCCCCGGCGCCACCGCATTCACTCGAATCGCATGCCCTGCCCATTCCACCGCGGCCACGCGTGTAAACGAAGAAACCGCACCCTTCGCCGCCGCATATGCTCCGGTTCCATACATCGCCATGGACGCCGCCACGCTGGACACATTGACGATACTCCCTCCTTCCCCCTGCTCAACCATCCTCCTCGCCACCGCCTGGCAGCACAAGAAACTCGGCGTCACGTGCAAATCGAAGAAGCTCTTCCACGTCTCAAGATCCAACTCCAGCAACGGTGTTAACTTCGCGACCCCCGCGGCATTCACCAATCCGTCCACACGACCAAACTCCTGGACGCATTGTGACACCAACGAATTCGCTGTCTCCGCCTTGCGCAAATCCGCCGCGCAGACCCACGCCGCCCCACCCGCTTGCACCACAGCGTCCGCTACTTCACGCAAGCTCTCCGCCTCTCGGCCATTCAACACAAGCGAAGCTCCGTCCTTCGCCAATCGCAATGCTGTAGCCTTGCCAATGCCCCGGGCCGCCCCCGTTACGATAACTGCTTGCCTGCTCATCCTCTTGCTCCTTCAACCTGCGCGTAACATTCCTCTACCACCCGCACATCTTCCAGTCCCTCTTCTCCGGAAACCTCCGGCGCCTCGCCCGCCAAAACGTTCTCGACAAAACGCCGGTGCTGATTGAATCGATTCGCCGCATCGTCCCACTCTGGTGCTAGTAATTGCGGCATCGTCTCCAGCGACCCATCCCCAAGCATTCGTAGCACCTCGCCTTCGAACGGGCCGCACTCGCTGAAGAATTCTACTCGTTGGTTATCACGATAGTGAAACGATCCTTTGGTACCGAGCAAGGAAACGTGTTCCTCTTGACAGCACCAGGATGTCTGAATCTCACCCAAGGATCCTCCCGACAACTGGTACTGAACCAACATCAAATCATCGCCCTCCAAATGCGGACAAGCGAAATTAGTTCCCATCGCCTGCGAGCGCACAATCGTCTGCCCCAGCAACCAGCGCATCAAGTGTTGGTAGTGTACTCCCAACTGAATGAACGAGCCTCCCCCGGTCTGCGCCCTCGACGCCCGCCAATTCTGACCCACTCCACCCCATTGCAGTCCTCCTCGATGCGCCAACCTCGCGCTGAACAACGCTACCCGCCCCAGGTACCCCTCCTCCACTAACCTCCGCAGATCCCGAAACAACGGATGATCCAGCAGATTCATGTAGAGCCCAAGGCTCTTCCCCGACGCATCGCGAGCCCTCAGAATTTCTTCGCACTCGGCCACGGTGCGGGCCATTGGCTTCTGCAACAGCACATGCTTCCCCGCGCGAAGCGCCCGCGTTGCGTGTTCCGCATGCAAGTGATTGGGGGTGGAGATGAGCACCGCATCTACCTCGTCCCGCAAAGCATCCGCGAAGTCCGTACTCGCCACTCCCGCGCCCAACTCGGATGCCGCTGCTTGCGCCTCCGCCAGATTCGCGTCGACAGCTGCCACCACGCGCGCTCCGGCAATGCCCGCATAGGCCCCGCGATACCGCTTCACTACGCCACCGCATCCCGCCAGTGCAAGTCTCAATTCACCACAAGACATGGTTCACTCCTTCGTTGTTCCATCTGGGCCAGCGCAAACAACGCCGCACCTTGACTCACCACCAACTCCCCCAACTCCGCCACCCGCAAATCGAATTCCGGCCGGAAGTACGAAACCACCAGGTCATTCGTCAGTTCCCGGATCCTGTCGACATACTTCGGGTTCCCGCTAGCCACTCCTCCGCCCAGCACGATCCTCCGCGGATGCAGCAAAGCCATCACGGCGCCCAACGCCCTTGCCATATGCCCAGCGCAGCGTTCCACAATCTCCGTCGCCTCCGAATCACCTTGTTCCCAGGCGCCAAAGATCGCCTGAGCGTTCTCAAATCGGTGGCGACCCAACGCCCACATCCCTGGCCCCGAGCAAAGCGCCTCGATACAGCCACGCCCGCCGCACCCGCACGATGGCCCACCGACTTCCGCGCAAAGATGTCCAATCTCCGCCTCGCCCCCATCGTGCAGTGATTGAATCCGGCCACCCACCACGAAACCGCCACCTACACCCGTGCCGATCGTGGCGTAAAACATAGACTCCGCTCCACGCCCCGCTCCTCGCTTAGCCTCCGCCAGCGCCGCCACCTTGCAATCATTCTCAATAAACACAGGTACGCCGAACACCCCTTCCAACTCGCGCCTGGCATCCACATGCTCCCACCCATGCTCATGCAGGCAGAGATAAGCCTCCTGTCTGCACCGCCGCACCAACCCGCCGAATCCAAAGCCCAGCCCCTCCACTTGCCATCCTTCCCCTTCCCATCGCTGGCGCAACGCACGTCCCATCCCGATCAGTTGCCGCAACGTTTGAGCGGCCTGATTCGTGACCGGGCGTGCGACTCGCAGATGGTCCAACACTTCCCCGCGCTCATCAGTCAAGGAAGCCACCAGCTTTGTTCCGCCACTCTCCAAGGCCACGACCGCCCGCCGCTTCACCGCGCCACCTGATCCAGCGACAGAATCGCGCCCTGCTGTAAAAGCTCGCGCTGTAACTCGCGGACGGCGATATGCCGTGGAGAAACTCTATAGCGCGCCGCGAGCGCTGCTGCTACACCCGCAGCCTGCCCAGTAGCCAGCGAGGTTCCTGGCACCCGCGTCGAACCGTGCGCCCGGTGGGTTGTCGAGATCGGCCTGCCTGCTACCAGCAATCCGTCATGCGCTTTCGGCACTAAACAACGGTAGGGAATCGGATAGGGATGCGGTGGGCTGTCTTTATGTGGATGCACGCCCACGAATCCATCGGTCGGATGGATGTCGATCGGCCACGCGCCCAGGCCAATCGTGTCTGGAAACTCGCGACCCGAGAAGATATCTTCCTCAGTCAGTGTGTACACTCCCACAACCTTTCGGCTCTCCCGCACGTGCAAATCCGTCGCACCCGCCAGAATATAGCTCTCCCGCAAGGCCGGCACCCCCGCCTGCAACCGGGCAGCGATGGTCAGCATGTCTTCCCTCGCATTCATCTCCAGCCGCGACCGTTCTTCCGGGTCCAGCGGATTCCCAATTACACGCGTCGCATTCACGGACACCTCGTGCTCCGTCAGACGAATCACCCATGGTCCTCCGTACCTCATGCCGGAGCCCTGCATCACCGCCTGCATCGCCGCCTCTAAAGATTGCCAAGTTTCGCCCGGCGCTACATTTCCCAAGCGAAAGTGATAGGTCAGCGCCTGCAACTCCTCACTCTGCTGCCAATCCAGACCTGCATGATGTGCCACCTCCGCGTCTCCCGTCGCATCCACCACACAGCGGGCATGGAAATGGGCCCGGCCATCCAGCAGCGCCGCCTCCACTCCTGTCACCCGCTGCTCATGCACCAGCGCATCGGAAACATGAGCGCGATACAGCAAGTTCACACCTGCCCGGCTCAGCACGCGGTCCAGTGCCACTTTCATATGTTCGGGATGAAAACTGATCACCTCATCCGGGTTGTCCCGGGTGCCCATCCCACCACACGCCTCCAGTTCTTCCATCACGCGAGATGTGAAGCCTCCTACCACTTGCTGAGTATGGTCGGCACACGAGTTCACCGCGTCAAGCGTGTGAATCATTCCCGCCACCGGTGTCCCACCGGCAAAGCCCAAACGTTCCAGCAAGAGCGTGCGCGCCCCAGCCATCGCCGCGCCATAAGCCGCCGCGGTGCCCGCGCACCCCGCCCCGCAAACTAAGACATCCCAGTCCGTTGCGTCCAATCGACTCCGTTGCATTTCTCTGCTCCTAGGTTTTGCCGCTGCGCCCTATTGCGGCGTCTTTCCGGAAACAACCGGACTCACTGTCTGGCGGTTCCCGGCATGATCCTCTGCGTAAATTCGGTAAAAGTACTCCCGCCCAGGCTGCAAATTGGAGTCGATGAACAACTCCAGGAACTTACCTGTCGGCACCAACACGGCTTGCGGCTCGCGTCCTGCAATGCTGAAGTCCGCCTTGTCACCCCGATATACGAAGTAGCGAGCCACATCCGGCTCCTGGTTCCTGCGCCAATACACGAAGAGCCTGTCCTTTGCGCGCCGAACCACACCCGGCTCATCCACCACGTTGGGTGGTGTTTCATTCTTCGTCCCCGTGGTCGCATCGGCCCGAGCCAACGTGCCCTGCAAGTTCGCTTCGCTCACCTCCGACACCTGGTAAAAATAGCGGGTTCCCGGATGCAACCCGCGATCCATGAACCGTGTGCCGTTCACCCGCGCGATCCAAGTCTGCGCCAACGCGGGATCTGCCGCGTCCATACTCCGGTAAACGTTGTACGCTGCCGTGGCCGTTCCCGTCCAACTCAGGGAGATTTCGGAATCGCCGTTGGCGTTCGCCCGCAATTGCAGTCCAGTTCCGGGAGCATCTCCACTCTCCAGCCGAAGAGTCACAAAGCTGAATGCATCCACCTCGCCGCCCAACTTGCCATCCACAAGTTCAAGGGCCCGTTTATCCTCCTCGACGAGATTCGTCAGCCAAACCTTCTTCGCTCCCAGCGCATTCAGATCCAACTGAAATTTGCTCTGCTTACCCGCAGTCTCCACCAACCGTACGATCCAACCCTTCCCAGGCAAATCGCTGGGCTTTAACACGCACAACTCCACATTCGGCACATCGACGTTTAGAAAACTCTTCGCGCTCTCCTTCCAAGGCCCGCCTGAATTCTCCTCCAGTTCAAATGCCATTAGCGGTGTCGCCACATCCCAACCGAGTCGCGCTGCGTCGCCACTATCCCAATCACCGTCGTGGGTGGTCACAGAGTACCCCAGCGTCGCATTCATGTCTTCTGGAGAAAGAGTTAGCAACCCCGCCATGCGGTTCGACCACGCATAGCTGAACAAATGCGAATTCTTTGGCTCATAATCGATCGAGAACTGGTTGTAGCGGATCTCGCCCAGGTGAAACGTGCTCGCGTTCCAAGGCGCCATCGTCACGCCATGCTTCGAGTTGCTTACATCGATCCAGCGATTCGCCATCAGATAATCGTGTGAGCCCCAGCGCATCTGATCCTTGTAAGGGCGCACCACCCCACCAGGCGCTTCCGCGCGTATCTGCCCCCCCTCTACAGCAAAGGGAAATGCATAAAAGAGATTCTCGCGATATCTGTCCTCAAAGCGATCCGTGTACAAGCTCCGCACGTGTCGCAAATCGTTCACGAAATCGATCCGCTTCAAGCCCGCATAGAGCGTCACTACCTGCTCAATCACCGCGCCCGTCTTTGCATCCTCGATCTTCACGCGGAACTCCGCGGCTACCGGCCCCGACTCCCCGCGCATCTCTTTGGCCCTCTCCGGCGAGTGCCAACCCGTTGGCTTCGCCTCACGGGCCGCCGTACTGACATACACCATCTGGTTGGCGCCATGCGCCGCCTTACCATCGACCCACTCCTTCCCGTTCGCTTTCTCGCGAATACTGCGCACAACGCCCGTTAGCGGGTCGAAACGCACTTCGTAAAACTCATTCGCGATTCTGTCCGGCCCCACACTTAAACCGCTCGCCTTCACTGCGCTTGCGCTCTCAATCCGAAATACCTTGTACCCGAACGCCGGCACGTTCTCCGCCACAAAGATCGTCTTGCCATTCCTCTGCTGGGTGGGCACTTTCCTCCCCGTCACCATATCCGTCAGCCCCGGCGCAACCCCGCTCCACTCCACCAGACTCGTGCGCGGATGCGCCAAACCGTTAAAGACCGCAATACTCTTTTCCGGCGATGCGATGCGCTTCGCGAGCGCCGTCCCCATCTTTCCGGCGGATTCCTCCGCCACCTGCAATGCCCGCTGAGCCTCCTGCTTTTTGATCCAGGCGGCATTGAAAAGCTGTACATCGCTCGCCGGCAGCAACGTCGGCCAGCTATGCTCGTCGTAATCGAAGAGCCGCGTATAGGCCCGCTCCACACGCGCTGGCGATAGCGTCTCCTTCGTAACCACGCTCAGCCCTTCCGCCAGCGGCAGCAGCCGTGCCGCCCGCCGTTTCCATCCCTGCGATTCCGGATCGATCGTCGCATAGTCAGCCGAGAAGTTATTCAAATCGCCGCTCAAGACTGGCAGTTGAGCTGCATACTTCTTCTCGATGTACTCAAAGAACGGGTCCACCCCCGTCACTCGAATCTCGGGATATGCATACTGGTTCGTCCAACGCACCAGCAAACCTCGATCGAAATACGGAACATCGTGGTCCCCATATGCCGGCTCAATGATCGCATCGTAAGGATAGGGCCCAATCACATTGCCGGCCTCCACCTTCCGCAAGTAAGTGCTCACATACTGCTCCGGCATATCTCCCAGCACAGATCTACTTGCGTTTCCGGAATTGGTCTGCCCAAACCAAAAGCCTGTTCCATAGTGCGAGCGCCAGCCGTAAAGTACCTTGTCCTTCCCATTCGGTCCCTGCCACCAAAAGAGAGCAGGTACCTTTGTCTTGGCATAGTCGTTATTCCCACCCGTCCTCCAGCCCTGCCCCCACCGCGCAATGTATTTGAACCCCGCCTGCGCCGCCGCCTGTGCCGCCGCCCAAGACGCGCTCGGGTTGTCCACGATCAAATATGTCTTGAGGTCCAACCCATAGCGTTGCTTCATTTCGATGCGGCCCGGATACATGTTGCGCGCCAGTTCCTCGTAATCCATCCAATGGTTGTGAACCCCGCTCGGCGCACCAGTCAGATGCATCGCCCCCCGCTTAATGTACTTCTCCACTACTTCACGCCAGGCCGCTGGCCCCCGTTCCTCGATGTAGTTCCGGTAAAACAGCAGCGTCTCCAGTGTGTATTGATAACGGTTCACCGCCGCCCTTTCCACCACGCTCTGATTCTCCGGGCTCCCGCTCAGGTGCTTCGCCAGATCGATGAAGTCCGCAACCTCCTTCTGTTTGTTGAATATCCAATCCTCATACCCAAGATCCTCATGCGCACTTTCCATGATGTAGACCTTCCACTTTCGCTGCGGTTGCCATTCGCCCTTCCACTGCAAGGGAGCTTGCCCCGCCGCACTCATCGAGACCTCCAACTCTGCCGGGGCTTTTATATCCGCCACCATCACCGACTGCCGCGAAACTCCTGGCGGCACGGCTATTGCATTCGCGCTGCGCCATTGCTCTCCCGCAACCCGCGTCTCCGCCGTCATGTCCACTGCCTGCTTCCCCTCATTCAGGAGTGTCACCACCGCAAACTGTCGCAGCGGCGTCGCGCGCGGAAATAATACCGTTGGCTCCACGCTCACCAATTTCACTTGCGCCGCCGCGCTTAGGGCGGCCAATACCAGCAATGTGCCTGTTCTCACGCCAGAATCTCCTTTACAACTCGCGCTTTCTCTACGCCCGTCAGCTTCTGATCCAGCCCCTGATAGGCATAGGTCAGACGGTTATGATCAATTCCCAACACGTGCAGAATCGTCGCCTGCAAATCACGCACATGCACGGGGTCGCGCGTCACGTTGTAGGAGAACTCGTCTGTCTCTCCATACGTGGTCCCTGGCTTCATTCCTCCGCCCGCCATCCACATCGTGAAGCAACGCGGATGATGGTCGCGTCCATAGTCACTCGGCGTCAATTTGCCTTGCGAGTACACGGTTCGCCCGAATTCTCCACCCCACAAAACCAGCGTCTCGTCCAACAGGCCCCGGCTCCGCAGATCCTCAATCAGCCCGAAGCAAGCGCGATCAACATCCTTGCACTGGCTGGGAAGCACCGCCGGCAACGCAGTGTGCAGGTCCCATCCCCGCTGGTAAATCTGAACGAATCGCACGCCCCGCTCCACCAGCCTGCGCGCTTGAACGCAAGTGCGGGCAAACGAACCCGGTACGCGTGCCTCTTCTCCATAAAGCGCATACGTGCTGTCAGGCTCCCCTGAGAAGTCTGTCAACTCCGGCACCGACGACTGCATCCGGAACGCCATCTCGTATTGTTCAATGCGCGCCAGCACCTCCGGGTCGCCGCTTCGCTCTGCCTCCCGCGTGTTCATCTCTTTCAATCCATCCAACACGATCCGCCGCGTTTCCCGGCTCACACCCTGAGAATTCCGCAAGAACAACACCGGGTCCCCCGCGCTCCGCAAAGCCACGCCGGAATACTGCGAAGACAGGAATCCACTGCTCCACAATCTTGCCGAAACTGGTTGCACATTCGCCTTTGGATGGCTATGCGTTGCGTGCAACACCACGAAGGAGGGCAGGTCCGCATTCAGGCTCCCCAGGCCATAACTGATCCACGAACCCATACAGGCCTTGCCGGGAATCATGCTCCCAGTCTGAATAAAGGTAATCGCCGGATCGTGATTGATCGCCTCTGTATGGAGGCTCTTCACAAATGTCAGACGGTCCGCCACCTTCGCCGTGTGCGGCAATAGTTCGGAAAGCCATGCTCCGCTCTGCCCATGCTGCTGAAACTCATAAACTGTTGGAGCGATTGGAAAGCGCGCTTGTCCGCTCGTCATCGTCGTCAGCCGTTGCCCTTGCCGCACGCTTGCGGGTAGATCCTTGTCATACCAACCACGCAGTTTCGGCTTGTAGTCGAAGAGATCCTGCTGCGGCGGCCCTCCTACCAAGTGGATATAGATCACGCTCTTGGCCCGCGGCGCGAAATGTGGCAAGCCCGCCAGCCCTGGCCTTCCTTCCCCGCGCAACAATTCGGCCAACGCCGCCAGTCCAATACCCTGTGCCCCAGCGCGAAAGAAATGTCTCCTGCTCAGTTCTATCGCGCTGTTCATTTCGTCACCGCCTCATCGAGATTCATCACCAAACTTGCCAACTGAGCCCAACTCGCCAACTCACCAGCCGCCGCATTTTCCTGGCCGAGTTGCCCGCGCAACCGGTCCCACTGCTTTGCGAGCACACCTCTTTCTCCGTTCTCTAACCTGCGGTTCAGCAATCGCTCCGTGATCCAATCCAACCGCTCGTTAAAGCCCGTGCGGTTTTCAATCGCCGCCCGGGCTATCTTTTCGGCTGCCTCCACAAAGTCCGGATCATTCAAGGTCACCAGTGCCTGCAAGGGAGTGTTCGACCTTTCCCGGCGAACCACGCAGGTCTCCCGGGTTGGTGCATTCAGCAGCTCCATCGCAGGCGCGGGGGCTCCCCGTTTCCAATAGGTGTAGAGGCTACGCCGGTAGCGCGCCTCGCCACCCTCTTCGGCGTAGAATCGCGTATTGCTGTACAACACCGCCACGGCTTCCCAGACGCCTTCCGGCTGCCTTGGCCTGACGCTGGGCCCGCCGATTTTCTTCGCCAGTAGCCCACTTTGGGCCAAGGCCAGATCGCGCAACATTTCTCCGTCCATCCGGTAGCGCGGTCCCCGCGACAGCAATCGATTCTCCGGATCCTTCGTTCGCTTCTCCTGGCTCGCCTTTGCCGCCTGACGGTAAGTTGCACTCGTTACCAATAAGCGCATGAACTTCTTCACATCCCAGCCGCTCTCGCGGAACTCCACCGCCAGCCAATCCAACAACTCCGGATGGGATGGTGTATCGCCCACTGTTCCAAAGTCCTCCGCGCTCTTCACCAGCCCCGTGCCAAAGACTTCCTGCCAGAAGCGGTTTACAACCACGCGCGCCGTCAACGGATTTTCTGGCGACACAATCCAGCGAGCCAATCCCAGACGGTTTCGCGGCCACTCTGCCTTCATGCCGGGCAACGCTCCTGGCGTCCCCGCCGGAACTTCCGCGCCCAGTTGGTCATATTGCCCACGCTTCAAGACATGCGCTTTCGCCTCACCGGGCTTCTCTTCCATTACCAAAGTCAAACTTCCGCGCAACCTCATGGCTCTGTAGTCCGCCTCGCGCAGCTGTAATTCCCGAAACATGCTTCGGGCCTTGTCCGATGCCTCCAACGCCGCGAGGATCCCAGCCGTACCCTTGCCTGGCACCTCGCAACTCAGCAGCACTTCCTCTTCACTCAGCTTTCTGCCCCACCGCAGGCGCTTCCGCACCGCTCCATCCGGACCGTCCTCTGCTTTCACGGGCCATGCTTTGGCAGGCATCCGGCTCGCCGTGGAAATCCTGCCGCCCACATAAATCGTCAGTCCCTCCTCGCGTCCTGACCCATCCCAGGTCACACTGATTTCCTGCTCTCTGGCGCTCACCGGCGCTACTCGAAACGAATTGCCGCGCAAGGCAATCCGGTGCTTTCCGTCTGGGCTTTCCATCCGCACTACAGGAAAAAAGGATTCCAGCGCAATCAAAACCTTCCCCGCCTTGCCTTGGTCTTCGGCCAGCGGCACGAAATGCTGATCCAATTCCCCCACCGTCACCTGCACACTAAAGGGACGGTCCCATCTCAGTTCCGACTCCTCAGCCGTTTCGTGTAGCCTCCGACGCTTTTCCGCAATTGCCTTCTCTAGTTCAACCTTGGCTCCCTCTGCTTTGACCACCAATTCACGCCACTCCCGTCGCTTCTGCTTCAATTCCGGTTCCAGCACCCTCCACCGCGCCTGGTCTTGCACGGCCGGCAGCAGCAGCGTTGGCTCCGGTTCGGAGATCTCACCATGCACGATCACCTCGGTCGTGTTATTGAAGAACGCTGCCATCCGGTAAAAGTCTTCCTGGCTCACCGGGTCGTACTTATGGTCATGGCAACTCGCGCAACCCAGGGTCAGCCCCAGCCACACCGCAGCCGTCGTATCCACTTGGTCCTTGACGTAAATCGTCTTCACCTCCTCCGGAATCACGCCACCCTCCCCCGTCGCAATGTGGTTCCGGTGAAAGCCAGTCGCCACTCGCTGCTCCAACGTCGCGCCTGGCAACAAATCCCCTGCCAACTGTTCCACCGTAAACTGGTCGAACGGCTTGTTGGCATTGAATGCGCTGATTACCCAATCTCGCCACGGCCAGATCTCCCTCGCGTTATCGGAATGCAACCCATGGGTGTCTCCATAGCGTGCCGCATCCATCCAATAGCGCGCCCGGTGCTCACCCCAATGCGGTGAAGCCAGATAGTAGTCCACCATTCGCTCGTAAGCGTAAGGCCGCGCATCCCGGCGGAAGCGCGCTGACTCCTCCGGAGTCGGCGGCAGACCAGTCAGGTCGAAACTCAATCGCCGCAAGAGCCTGTCACTCGCTTCTTCCGCTTCCGGCACTAAACCCTCCTTCTCCAATCGCGCCAGAACAAAGGCGTCCACGGCATTCCGCACCCAACTGCGGCGCTGCACCGAGGGGAGATCTCTTCTCACAGGCGGGCGAAGCGCCCAATGCTCCGCCCAGGGCGCCCCGGCCTCAATCCACGCCGCCAGCGCCTTCTTCTGCTCCTCCGTCAAGTCTTTGTGCGCATGAGGCGGCGGCATCCGCAGAGCCGGCTTTGCATGAGCCACCCGCTTCCAGAGCAGACTCTGTTCCAACGATCCCGGCTTTACGATGGGGCCCCGCTTCGTCTCCGCCAGCACCCCATCCTGCGAGTCCAGACGGATTCCCGCCTGCCGGTTCTCCGCGTCGGGACCATGGCAGTGAAAACAGTGCCTGGAAAGAATTGGCCGGACTTCTTTCTGAAAATCCACACCTTCCAAAACGAATACACTGAGGATCCAAATCGCGAGGTACTTCACTTTTCTTCACCCCTTAGAAAATAAGTTTCAAGGCCAACTGGCCGGTGCGGTTTCCCGTCTTCTGCGTAACTTGCCCAAAGGCGGGCGTATCTACCGTCGTCCCAGGGCTCGCCCAAAGCGGATGATTCAGGAAGTTGAAGAATTCTGCACGGAGCTGTACGTTCACCTTCTCCCGGATCATCGTGTTCTTGAAGAACGACAACGTCCAGTTATGCACTCCTTGTCCTCGCAAATCCGGCGAGAAGGGTCCGGTATTTCCAAAGTTGAAGTTGCCCGGCTGTGAAAACACGGAAGTATCAAACCAGCGCAGCGGGGTCCGCTGATCTTCCGGCAGGCGGGCTGACCGGCCATTGTTGTTGGGCCTTTGTCCCGCGCCGAATCCGATGCTGTTCACAGGCACCGTAATCGCCAACGGCAACCCGCTCTGGAGAGTGAAAATTCCGTTCACCTGCCAGCCGCCAATCAGTGCATTGCCAAATGCGGGTAGTGAGTTCGCAAAGCTTCGCCCTTTGCCAAAGGGGAGATCATAAAGGAATGCCGTCGTAAAGCGGTGCGGCACGTCGATCGGCGAGATGCTTCGTTCTACCGCATTGTTGTACTGATTTTGGATTCCGGTACTGCGCCAGTAGCGCTCACCCACGTTGCCAATGTTCTTGGACCACGTGTACGCGCTCAGCAGCGAGAATCCATTGCTGAACCTCTTTTCCATCTTCGTCTGCAAGGCGTTGTAGTTCATCCTCCCTGCGCTCACCGTGTTGTACTGAACGTCCGTAAACTGTGGAAACGGGCGCAGCAGTTGCCCGCGCGACAGCGTCGCCGCCGTGAATGGCCCTCTCGCCACCAGTCCCAAAAACGGGTTTGGTACCTGTTGGTTAAGCGCCGCGCCCTGCGCGTACAAGGACGGCTCCAACTGGTTGGCTTGCATGTTGATGTATTGATTTACGCCGCTCGACCCCACATACCCCACGTCCAACAACCAACTCCCGAACTGGCGCTGGATGCCGGCATTGAATTGCTGCGTGTACGGCGCCACGATGTTCCGCAGTTGGGTCGTGATACTTTGGCCAATCAACGTCTCCGCACCCAAGGTATTTCCCGTCGGCGGGTTGAAACCGTCCGGGAACGGATTGCTGATTCGCCGGTGGGGCGTGAGCCCACCGTCGATCGAGGCCACAAAGGGCGTGTCGCCATCGTAGCCAAGCGCACCGAATGTCGCCGCGCCGAAGCCGGTATTCACCACCGGCTGAAAGAAGATTCCGTACGCCGCACGGAAGACGGTCTGCTGCGACACCTTGTATGCAAGCCCGATTCTCGGGCCGAAGTTGTTGCGGTCCGCTGGATTACGATACCGGCTGTCAATATCCTTGCTCATAAACTGCAAGCCTCCGAGGGCGGTCGCCAGCCGATCCGTGGCTCGGGACCGAACGTTCAGATCGAAGCTTGTGTTGCGGTCGAAACGTTCCGTGTAGGGGGTTTCCATGTCGTAGCGCAAGCCAAGGTTAAGCGTGAGCCGGTTGGACACGCGCCAATCGTCCTGGATGTAAGCTGCGCCGTAGAACCATTGCACGGCGATCGATCCCGGAATCCGCTTGTTGCCGGATGCCGGCGTTCCCAGCAGTAGTGACGCCATGCTCCAGCCGGATGTTGGACCGGTAGCGAATGGATTCTGCTGTGTCCAGACCCGGTTGAATGCGAAAGAAGGCGTTACATCGCTCGCCTGAATATCGGCGTAGCGATACATTCGGAAGTCTCCACCAATTTTGATCGTGTGCCGACTCGAGACTTTGGTGACGCTTCCCTGAAGCGAGTGGGACAGATCGCCACGCCGCAGGAGATCGCCGTTTGAACGGATACCTAATCCCTCATAGGCTTCCACCGAGATCGGAGGAAAGACCTTGTAGAAAACTGAGTTGGCCAATTGCGCGGGCATGCCGAGAGTGCTGGCGTCGAAGCCGCTGGATTGCGGGAGACGGCTCAACAATTGCCGATTCAAGGAGTAACGCAGATCGAGAATCGTAGTGGGGCTCAGCGTATCGGTGTAGCCGATTACGGCGTTCTTTGGATAAACGAAGAGGTCAGAGCCGCCACCGCGCGCCGAAAACGCCCCGGCGGGGTTGCCCTGGCGCAGACAGTTCGCGCATGCCGGTTCGGTCCCAAACAGGTTTGCCGCGCCGCCACCTTGCGAACTCTCCGTGTAACGAACAAACAGCCTTTGTCCCTCACCAAGGTTGTAGTCCGTCTTGATCGTCCACATATTCTGCTGGTTCTGACCAGAAGCGTTCACCAGGTAATTATTGACGTTGGTGACCGGGTCCGTTGGCGTGGAGTTCGGCGCTGGATAGTAGGCCACCAGATTACGCCCCACGGGGTCGATCCGGCTTGCCGGAATCGTATTGTTTGGGAATGGAGTCCGTGTGAATGTATTGGCCTGCCCCGGAGCGGCTGTCGTCGAAAACGGATCGCTCACAGTTATCAATTGCCCGGCCGCCGTCCGCCGCTGGCTGAAATCACCCGTCCGTTCGGCGGCTGTCGGCACCGTCAGTTGCAGCCGTGCCGGAAGAACATCCCGGTAGCCCTCATAGTTGTGGAAGAAGAAGATCTTGTTTCGTCCATCGACTAGCTTCGGGATCCACACCGGCCCGCCCACCGAATAGCCAAAGGTGTGTACATTAGAAAAATCCTTGCTCCGGCCATTGCGGTTGTTTAACCAAGAGTTCGCGTTCAGCGCCCGATTTTTCCAGAAGTCGTATACAGTCCCGTGCAACTGGTTCGTCCCCGACTTGTAAATCGCATTCAGCACTGCTCCACCAGTTCTGCCAAACTCGGCGGCCAGGGCGTTCGTCTCAATCTTGAATTCCTCGATTGCATCAATCGTCGGAATCACCGACGCTGCCCCCATATTCGCCGTCAGCGCCGTCGCGCCATCCACCATGAATTCGTTCGTGTTCACCTGCCCGCCATTCGACGACCATCGTCCAAAGCCGACCGAACCGGAGGTCGCCGGTGCCGCGCTCGCGCCAAAATCGTTTACACCCGCCGTCAAGGTCGCAATCTGAAACAGGTTCCGGTTCGACGACGGAAGGTCCACCACCTTCTTGTTATCAATCAATTGGCTCACCGACGATGTGCTGGTCTGCAGCAATGGAGAATCCGCCTTCACTTCCACGGACTCGGTCACCTCTCCCGTCACCAATCCGACTGGGACTTCCATTTTCTGGCTCGTGTCCAGCTTCAACGCCGGGCGCACAAATCGCTTGAATCCCGTCGACTGCACCTCCAGTCGGTAGCTGCCTGGCGGCAACGCTGGAATTTCAAAATAACCTACAGCATTTGCTGTCGATGCCTGTGCCACATTCGTCGCCTCATTGGTGACTGTGACTTTCGCGCCCGGCACTACTGCGCCGCTCGCGTCTTGAACCGTGCCTAAGATCGTTCCTGTAAATGTTTGCGACAAGCTCAAACTGGTGGCCAAGGCCGTGGCGAGAAGAGCGCGTACGAGTCGCTGTGTAAGGGTGGTCATCTGGGAGCCTCCTGAGTTCGCCCCCAAGCTATCCCATTGGCATACTATATGTCAAGAATTTATATACCACTGGTATTCTTTTCTGTGACATTAGTCCTCTACAATGGTAGAGTGCGGAACCTGTCATGAAACGCGAGCAAATCACCCTAGCTCTCCGTGAACGCATCGAAAATGGGATATTTCCCCGTGGCACACTTTTGCCTTCCGAGCGCCATCTGGCGGCCGAACTGGGTGTCTCGCGCCTGACTCTCCGCCGGGCGATTGCTCGATTGGTCAACGATGGCACCCTGGAAAATCAACCAGGTAGAGGCACCCTTGTGCCGGACACCAGTGGCGACGATACCGCACGACTGCCTTGGAAAATCATGGCCTTGGTACTCCCGGATATCTCGAATCGCTTCTTTGCGGAAGTCGCGGAATCCGTTGAGTACGCCGCCCTTCAGCAGGGTTACCAGATCCTGCTCTGCAATTCTCGTCATCAGCCTCATCTGGAAGAATTCCATTTGCGGCAGCTGGCCGAACATGGTGTAGACGGCGTCATCTTCTCCCATGATCCTCATCTGCAAATGCCCAAGGCCTTCGCTCGCCTGGAGGCCGCAGGCATTCCCACGGTGGTCCTTTTTACTGGTGATCTAACGCCCAACTGCGACAGCATCGCGCTGGATGATCGCGCCGGTGTCGAACAAGCACTCCGCTATCTCTTTTCACTCGGACATCGTCGAATCGGTTTCGTCCGCCCCATAGCCGCCGGACTAGTCCACCTGCGGGAAACCCATTATCAGGGCTTCCTCCAGCAGCACCAGTTGACAATTCCCGAAGCCTCCATCATCGACATCTTGAATCGCGATGAAAACACAGTTCGCAAGGAACTGAGGACGCTTTTGTCCCCGAAAAACCCCCACCATCCCACCGCCTTCCTATGCGGCAACGACCATGTGGCCTTGATGCTCATGAAGCAGGCTGGCTCTCTGGGCCTCAGGATTCCCCAAGACCTCTCCATCGTAGGATTCGACAACCTCCGCTTCGTCGAGCACTTGTCAGTGCCCCTCACCACGGTTGACCAGCCCAAACAGGAAATGGGTCGCCGCGCTGCGGAAATGCTTTTCGAACGCATCAACACCAAAGCGACCACTTCCCCCCGGCACGAAGTATTCCGTCCCCACCTCATCATTCGCGACTCCTGCGCCGTCCCCTCTTCCCACCAATAGAGTCTTGTCCTCTAGCGAACCGACAACTACGGATACTTCCAAACTCGGTTCACCCTCACATCAATCAGCCGACCAACCGAGCCCCGGGGACCCTCCAGTCAAAAGTCTCCGGCAATGACTGCCGCAGCACTTCAACGAATCGGCTTAAGGAAAGCCTGTCCGTCCCTTACCTTAGGACAGACATGCTTTCTACTTTGTTGAGCATCCTATTCGTGGAACATGCCCATTTCAGCCCGCCGAGTGTGTTCGCTAGCCCGGCGTGGCCCACTTCGATGCTCTCATTTGGCCCACCCTTGGATGTAGTTTCTCTCAGTTTCAGTCTTCTTGCGCTGGGGAGGGGTGGCTGTAGTGGAGCCTGGTTTCGCCCGGAGGGCGGAACCGT
>JAINDK010000129.1 GCA_019931185.1 Bryobacter sp. CoA8 C33 | reverse complement strand
TCCCCCAGGAACTCTTCGACGACCCCGAACCCGCTCCCCCCTCCCCGCAAATCGAAGCCAAACCCTTCGACCCCGATTCCTTCAACCCCACCACCGCCCCCCTCCCAGACCGGCTCTATTTCATCTACCACCAATACCTCGCCCGCCGCGATCAGGAAGCCGCCGCCAACAACAACACCAACGGCAACCAGCAACCCAACACCCATTAGCCCCAAATCCAAACCGCTCGAATTCGAAGCCATCCGGCAACCTCCTTACCCCGGCGCGCCAGCATCACCCGCCCGCCCCCGTTCCTTGACATCCGCATGCTCTACTCCCGCCGCTCACACCCCACCTGTCTCCGCGCGAAGCCAGCCCGCCCTGGCTTCGCGCCCCACCGCTATGCTGTAACTATGAGCCAGCCCTCCCTCACCATCGGCATCGAGGAAGAGTACCAGACCATCGATCCCGAAACCCGGGACCTCCGCTCACATATCTCCGCTGAAATCATCCACAAAGGCCAGCGCATCCTCGCCGAACGCGTCAAGCCCGAAATGCACCAGTCCGTCGTCGAAGTCGGCACCGGTATCTGCCGCAACATCCAGGAAGCCAAAGCCGACCTCCGCGAACTCCGCTCCGGCATCATCAGCCTCGCCAAACACCACGGCCTCCGCATCGCCGCCTCCGCCACACACCCCTTCGCCGACTGGCGCAAACAGGAAATCTACCCCGACGAACGCTACGCCACCATCGTCGAGGACATGCAGTCCGTCGCCCGCTCCAACCTCATCTTCGGCCTCCATGTCCACATCGGCATCGAAGACCGCGAAGCCGCCATCCACATCATGAATGCCGCCCGCTACTTCGTCCCCCACGTCCTCGGCCTCTCCGCTAATTCCCCCTTCTGGCTCGGCCTCGAGACCGGCCTCAAAAGTTACCGCTGCAAAGTATTCGATAAGTTCCCCCGCACCAACATCCCCGATTACTTCCCCTCCTGGGGCGAATACACTAACTTCGTCAACCTCCTCATCAAAACCAACTGCATCGACAACGCCAAGAAAATCTGGTGGGACATCCGCCCACACCCCCACTTCCCCACCCTCGAGTTCCGCATCATGGACCTCCCCATGCGCCTCGACGAAACCATTGCCATCGCCGCCCTCCTCCAAGCCACCGTCGCCAAACTCTATAAGCTCCACTCCAACAACCAGGGCTTCCGCCTCTACCGCCGCGCCCTCATCATGGAAAATAAGTGGCGCGCCGCCCGCTACGGCCTCGATGGCAAACTCGTCGACTTCGGCAAACAAATCGAAGTCCCCCTCAAAGACCTCCTCTTTGAATACCTCCACTTCATCGACGACGTCGTCGACGAACTCGGCAGCCGCGAAGAAATCTCCTACATCTACAAAATGCTCCGCAACGGCACCGGCGCCGACCGCCAGCTCGCCGTCTGGCGCCAAACCGGCGACCTCAAACAGGTCGTCGACTACATCATTTCCGAAACGGAGGCCGGCCTCTAATCATGCTGCCCAAATCATTCGACCCCGAGCTTTCCCCCGGCGCCCACAACGCCGTCCATACCTGCCTCCGCATTCAACAGTCCGAACGCGTCACCCTCATCACCGACCTCGCCAGCCAGGAGATCGCCGCCGCCCTCGCCCACCAACTCGATGCCCTCGGCTGCCAGTGGAATGCCTTCCGCCTTGAAGATCACGCCCCCCGCCCCCTCACCAACATGCCCCCCGCCGTCCTCGAAGACATGGAACAATCCCAAGTCTCCCTCTTCGCCGTCGTCGCCCAACAAGGCGAACTCCACAGCCGCATGCAAATGACCGACGTCGTCAACCGCCGCCGCATGCGCCACGCCCACATGGTCAATATCGAAAAACGCATCATGCTCCAAGGCATGCGCGCCGACTTCCACAAAGTCGACGCCCTCTCCATCGCGGTCCGCAATATCGCCGCCGCCGCCCGCCAGATCCGCTGCAAAACCCCCAACGGCACCGACATCATCGCCGACATGCACCCCAGCTATAAGTGGCTCAAAACCTCCGGCATCATCTCCACCAATAAGTGGGGCAATCTCCCTGGCGGCGAGTGCTTCACCACGCCCGGTGAAATCAATGGCGTCTTCGTCATCGATGGCGTCGTCGGCGATTACCTCTGCGCCAAATACGGCGACCTCCGCGATACCCCACTCACCGTCCGCGTCGAAAAAAATCGCCTCGTCTCCGCCGAATCCGCCAACCAGGAACTCCGCGATGAATTCTGGGCCTACTGCCACACCGACGAAAATTCCAACCGCGTCGGCGAATTCGCCATCGGCACCAACCTCGCCCTCACCGACGTCATCGGCAATATCCTCCAGGATGAAAAAATCCCCGGCTGCCATATCGCCTTCGGCAACCCCTACGGCGCTCATACCGGCGCCGATTGGTTTAGCGCCACCCACATCGACGTCGTCGGCCGCCAATTCGACATCTGGGCCGACGGCCGCCTCATCATGCGCGACGGCCACTTCCTCATCGAACACTAGCCCATGCTCCCCTCCCTCCGCGAAGACTTCAATCGCCGCTGGACTCCCGGCAAGTACCAACACTTCCTCGCCTCCCTCGCCCATGCCATCGGCCGGCCCGTCGATTTCCGCCACTCCGAAACCCCCTGCTTCTTCCCCCGCGACCTCCTCCAGCAAATGTCCCGCGCCGGCCGCGAACTCGTCTCCCAACTCCTCGCCAACCCCGCCTACCTCGCCGCCTCCGCCCATGAAGTCCCCCCGCAATACCGCGTCCCCAACGAAGCCCGCCAGCCCCTCTTCATCCAGGCCGATTTCGGTATCGTTCACCACGCCGGCCGCTACGCTCCCAAGCTCGTCGAAATCCAGGGCTTCCCCAGCCTCTACGCCTATCAAACCGAAATGGCCCGCCAATACCTCCGCGCCTACGATCTCGACCCCAACCTCCAACACCTCCTCTCCGGCCTCGACCTCGCCGCCTACCACAACCTCCTCGGTGAAGCCATCCTCAACGGCCACTCCCCCGAAAACGTCATCCTCCTCGAAATCGACCCCCAACACCAGAAAACCCTCTGCGACTTCATCTGCACCGAACGCATCTACGGCGTCCGCCCCGTCTGTATCACCCAACTCATCAAACGCGGCAATAAGCTCTTCTACAATCGCGACGGCATCGAAACCCCCGTCCACCGCATCTACAACCGCGTCATCTTCGACGAACTCGAACGCAAACAGATCGCAATCCCCTTCGCCTGGACCGATGACCTCCAACTCGAATGGGCCGGCCACCCCAACTGGTTCTACCGCCTATCGAAGTTCTCCCTCCCCTGGCTCAACCACGCCACCGTCCCTACCTCCCACTTCTTCCACCAGCTCGCCCAGCTCCCCCCCGACCCCGAAAACTGGGTTCTCAAACCCCTCTACAGCTTCGCCGGCCTCGGCGTCATCGTCGGGCCCACCCGCGCTCAACTCGAAGCCATCCCCACCCACGACCGCCACAATTACATCCTCCAGCAACGCGTCCCCTTCTCCCCCGTCATCGCCACACCCCACGGCCCCACCATGGTCGAAGTCCGCATCATGTACATCTGGCTCCCCTCCAGCCCCGCCCCCCGCCCCGCCAATATGATCGTCCGCATGGGCCGCGGCAAACAGATGGGCGTCGACCACAACAAAAATCTCGAGTGGGTCGGCGCCTCCGCCGGCTTCTATCTTTAATCACTCCTACTTCCGCCCCAGCCTCTCCTCCATGTCCGCCAGCACATAAGCAAACACCGCCAGTTGCGCAATGTGCTTGCGAAACTCCATCGGCTCGATCTTGTCCAGCGTATCCGCCGCCGTATGGTGCCACTCCATGTACCGCTTCCCCACCGTCCTCACCCCGCTCCCGATCACCCCCTCGCGCATGATCGGCCCAATATCCGTTCCACCCCCTCCCGCCGTCACCATCCCCGCCCCTATCGGCTGCAACAGCCTCCCGATCGCCTGCATTTGCTTCAACGCCACCTCGCCCCCGCCCGTCACCCCCAGCCCCAGCGGCCGCTCCGCGCCCCCGTCCATCTCGATCGCAATCACATGGTTCTTCAGTTGCTCCTTATTTTGATCCCGGTAGGCCAATCCGCCCCGCGTCCCGTTCTCCTCATTCGCCCAGAACACCACCCGGATCGTCCGCTTCGGCCGCAAACCCAACTTCTTCAGTAACAACAACGCCTCCAGCGGCGCAATACACCCGCTCGCGTCATCGTGCGCCCCCTGTCCCACGTCCCAACTATCCAGATGCCCGCTGATCACCACCACCTCCTCCGGTTTCTCACTCCCCCGTATCTCCCCGATCACATTCGCCCCATCGGCATCCGGCAGAATCTTCGCCTCACTCCGGTAATGCACCACCACCCGTTCCCCCTTCTTCACCAGCCGTTCCAGCACACCCAGGCTCTCCTCCGTCAGCGCCCCCGCCGGAATCGGCGTCACGCCCGCGTCAAACATCGTCGTCCCTGTATGCGCGCTGTTCGCCGCCGGGATCCCCGCGCTGCGAATCAATACCGCCTTCGCCCCCAGCTTCGCCGCCCGCGTCGGCCCCTGCCGCCGAAACGCCCCCGTCACCCCATAGCTCACCCACGGCGGATGGAACAACACAATCTTGCCTTCCACTCCCGCCCGCCCCAACTTCTCCAGTTCTTCAAAACTCTTCACCCCCACCACCTCCGCCGTCACATCGCCCCCGCCCGTCATCCCCAAACCCAATATCCCCAGCGGCGCCCTCACCGGCGCCACAATCTCCGCGCTCTCCTGGCCCCGCTCCCAATGCGGAATCTTTACCTTCGGCGTCGCCACTTTCTCGAGCCCTCCCTCGATCATCTGCTGCGCGCTCCACGCCACCGCCTTCAGAAACGCCTCACTCCCGCTCAGCCGGTGCCCGATCCGGTCGCACAAGTACTCGAGCTTCTTCATCCCCTCCTCGTTCTCGAGCGCCGCGGCGATAATCTTCCGCGCCCTCTCCCGGTAAACCTCTTCCACGCCTTGCGCGCCGGCCATCACCGCCAGCAACAGAATGAATCCAAGTACTCGCATGGGACAATCTTATTAGTTAGACCCATGTCCGACGCAATTCTTTTTGTCAGCTTCGGCGGGCCCAACGCCCCCGAAGACGTAATCCCCTTCCTTGAAAACGTCACCCGCGGCCGTGGCGTCCCCCGCGATCGCCTCGAGCAGGTCGCCCAACACTACCTCCACTTCGGCGGCAAGTCCCCGATCAACGAACAAAACCTCTCCATCATCGGCGCCCTCCAACAACTCCTCGATGAAAAAGGCCCAGCCCTCCCCATCTACTTCGGCAATCGCAATTGGGCCCCCTTCCTCGATGAAGCTTTCCTCCAAATGAAGGCCGACGGCATCACCCGCGTCTTCGCCTTCGTCACCAGCGCCTTCTCCTGCTACTCCGGCTGCCGCCAGTACCGCGAAAACATCTACGCCTCCCAGGCCGCCACCGGCACCGAGTTCATGGAGATCAACAAGCTCCGGGTTTATTTCAACCACCCCGGCTTCATCGATCCCCTCGTCGATTGGGTCAAGGCCGCCCTCGCCGCAGCCCCGGCCCGCCTCATCTTCACCGCTCACTCCATCCCCCACTGGATGTCGAACGGCTCCCGCTACGTCGAACAACTCACCGAAGCCTCGCGCCTCGTCGCCACCGGCGCCGGCGTGGACACCTTCGATCTCGTCTACCAGTCCCGCTCCGGCCCACCCACCCAGCCGTGGCTCGAGCCCGACATCCTCGACCACATGCGCGCCCTCCACGCCCAGGGCATCCACGATCTCCTCATCTGCCCCATCGGCTTTATCTCCGACCACATGGAGGTCCTCTATGATCTCGATGAAGAAGCCCTTCTCCTCGCCCGCGAACTCGGCATGAACCTCCGCCGCACCCCCACTTCTTCCCACGATCCCCGCTTCGCCGCCATGGTGCGCGAACTCGTCCTCGAGCGCCGCGGCGACATCCCCACTCGCATCGCCCTCGGCTCCTATGGCCCCAGTCACGACGTCTGCCCGGTCGATTGTTGCGCCCCGCCCCCGGCCCGCCCCCCCGCCCGATGAGCTTCCTCTCACACGGCTACGACGTCCTCTCCCCCGGCCTCGCCCCCGAGGATCTCTCCGCCCTCCAACGCGAGTTCCCCGAGGATTCCCCCAACCGTCGCAATCTCTTCCTCTTCTCCCCGCTGGTCGAGTCCCTCGTCCGCCGCGGCTCTTTCTCCCGCCACGCCCAACAGATCCTCGGTTCCGATTGCTTCGCCGTCCGCGCCATCTTCTTCAACAAGATCGGCAAAGTCAATTGGCACGTGCCCTGGCACCAGGACATCAGCATCCCCATCCGCCGCCGCCTCGACATCCCTGGCTTTAGCGCCTTTTCCGTCAAGGAAGGTGTCCTCCATGCCAATGCCCCTGCCGCCGTGCTCGAGCAAATGGTCATCCTCCGCCTTCATCTCGATCCCGCCACGGCCGACAACGGCGCTATCCAGCTCATCCCCGCCAGCCACACTCACGGCCGCCTCCATGATCCCCCCGCCGGCCATTGCCCCCCTGTACAACCGCAAACCGCGGCCGGCGATATCCTCCGCCTCCGCCCCCTCCTCTTTCATGCCTCCGCTCACAGCCAGTCCGATCATCCCCGCCGCGTCGTTCATATCGAGTACGCCGCCCAGCCTCTGCCCGGCGGCTTAGAATGGGCAACGCGAGTGCACCCCGAGTGAACATCAACTTCTCTCTCCACAATCATGGCTTCGAGGTCTATCGTCAGGCCTGCCTTGATCCCCTGCTCAGCCGTCTCCAACACGAATTCCCTCCCGATTCCCCCGTCGACTGGAACATCCTCGAGACCAGCCCCCTCGTTCGCCAGGAGGCCAGCACCGGCCTCTTCCACGCCTGCGCCGCGAAGATCCTCGGCCCCGATTGCCGGCCTACTCACGCCATCCTCTACAACCGCAATGAGACCGCGCAACCCTGGCACCAGGATACTCAGGTCAAATTCCCCGGCCCCGATTTCATCACCCCCACCGATCCCTCGATTTATAACCGTCTACTCTCCGTCCGCCTCTCCCTCGACGACTGCACCTTCGCCGACGGCGGCCTCAAGCTCTGCCCCTCCAGCCACAAACACGGCGTCCTCACCGAATACGAAATCCGCGGCCACGCCCTCCGCCCTTTTTCCTCACCAGAAATGAAAGCTGGTGACATCCTCCTCATGCACCCCTTAACCATCCACGCCAGCTCCGCCAGCCAGACCGGCCGCCCCCGCCGCGTTCTCCACATCGTCTTCCTCGATCACACTCCGTAGGCTTTAGTTTCTTGACCATTTGTGATAATTTGTGGACCCATGAAGCTTTACAAGTTTTTGTTGCTTGCGATTCTCTTGACCCTCTTCACCCTGCAGGCCCAGGTAGAGCGCGCCTCCGTCGTCGGCAACATCACCGATAGTTCCGGCGCGCCCATGACCGGCGTCGAGGTCAAGGTCACCAACGTCGCTACCAACACCGGGCAGGTGCTCACCACCGATGACGCTGGCGCCTTTTCCGCCGTGAACCTCATCCCCGGTGTTTACACCATCCAGGCATCCAAGTCCGGCTTCCGCAACGCCGTCTTCAAAGACTACACACTTCAAGTCAGCCAGGCCGCCCGCCTCGACATCGTCATGCAGGTCGGCGATGTCAGCCAGTCCGTCGAAGTGCTCGGCGCCGCGCCCCTCCTGCAGACCGAAAACGCCAGCGTCGGCCAAGTCATCGCCAAGGAAGCCGTCCAGTCCTTGCCCCTCAATGGCCGCAACTTCGTCCAGTTGGCCATCCTCGCCCCTGGCGTCACGGGGCTCGATTACGCCCAGCCGAACACGATCAACTCCGGCCGCCGCCCCGATGAGTTGCGCCCCGGTGGCACGGCCATCGCCGCCAACGGCGCCCGCAGCACTTCCAACCAGGTACTCATCGACGGCATCGACAACACCGAGATGATTTCTCAAACCTTCATCGTCCGCCCCGCCGTCGAAGGCATTCAGGAATTCAAAGTCCTCACCAACAATGCCGGCGCCGAATACGGGCGCTCCGCCGGCGCCGTCGTCGTCATCACCAGCAAATCAGGCTCCAACGAGTTTCATGGCTCCCTATTTCATTTCCTCCGCAATGAAGCCTTCGACGCCCGCAACTTCTTTGCCCGTCCCGATGCCCCCAAACCTCCCTTCAAGTTGAACCAGTACGGCGTCGCCCTCGGCGGCCCCGTCAAGCGCAACAAGACCTTCTTCTTCGCCGACTACGAAGGCTACCGCGAAGTTTTCGGCGATACCCAGCTCCTCACCGTTCCCCTCCCCGCGATGAAGGCCGGCGACTTCCGCGGCGTCGTTGCCAACGGCATCTTTGATCCCCTCACCACCGCCCCCAATCCCGCCGGTGGCGCCGCCGTCCGGCAACGCTTTCCCAACGACACGATCCCCGCTAGCCGCTTCGACCCGATCGGCGGCGGCCTCGCTCAGCTCTGGCCCAATCCCCAGCGCCCCGGTCTCGTCAACAACTTCGTTGCCAATCCCGTCAAGAAGTCCAGCCTCCACCGCGCCGACGGCCGCGTCGACCACGTCTTCGACGCCAACAACAACGCCTTCTTCCGCTACTCCATCGACAAGAGCATCATCGTCATGCCCGACACCTTCGACAAGAATATCGGCGGTAACGAAGGCAGCTTCGCCGGCAATCTCGACGCCACCGGCCGCAATATCGTCGGCGCCTACACCCGCGTCATCTCTCCTTCCACCGTCGGCGATTTCCGCTACGGTTACACCCAGTTCAACTCTTCCCTCATCCCCACCCAATTGACTAACCCCATCTGGTCCCGCATCCCCGGCCGCGATTCCGGCGACCCCCTCCAGCCCACCGCCCCCATCGTCGGCACCGCCGGCTATGCCGGCCTTGGCAACGCCCGCTCCACCCCGCTCATCCGCAATCAGAAAATGCACGAGCTCATCGCCAACATCTCTACGCTCAAGGGTAAGCACAACATCAAGTACGGCATCGATCTCCGCCTGCGCACTTCGGGTGAAACTGCCTCCCCTCCCGGAGAAAGCGCCTTCGGCCGCTGGAACTTCGACCCCGCCTACTCCCGCAATCCCGCTTCTCCCGGCGGTACCGGTGATGCCATCGCGACCCTCATCCTCGGTTACCCGATCGCCCTGCGCCGCGATGTTTTCCTGCCCGGGACCGCCACTCTGAACACCAACGAATGGAATTTCTATGTTCGTGATGAATGGCGCGTCACCTCAAAACTCACCGTCAACATCGGCCTCCATTACGAGGTCAACACGCCCTTCGTCGAGAAGAAGAACCAGTGGGTCAACTTCGATCCCACCAGTGGCCGCCAACTCGTCGCCGGCCGCGACAGCGTTTCCTCCACCGGCAACATCAACACCGATTGGAAAGCTTGGGGCCCCCGCCTCAGCTTCGCCTACCAGATCGATAAGAAGACCGTCTTCCGCGGCGGCTACGGTATCTTCTACGAGCCCCAGGGCAACTTCAACACTTCTATCCGCCAGTTCCGCCAGCCCCCCTTCGGCTTCGTGGTCAACATCCCCTTCAGCGGTAACGATATCCCGACTCGCCGTGCCGCCGACGGGTTCCCTCTTACCACCCAGGTCCCTGACCTCACCCGCGGTCCCGCCTTCTACGCGCTCCGTGGCGTCACCCCCAACTATCGCAACGGTCAGCTCCAGCAATTCAACTTCAGCCTCCAGCGCGAACTCGCCCGCGACACCGTCGTCACCCTCGGCTTCGTCAGCTCCGCGGGCGCCCTGCTCAGTTGGCAGCGCAATATCAACCAGCCCGACCCCGGCGCTGGTGGCATCGACCCCCGCCGCCCCTACGCCGCCACCCTGCCCGGCGTTACCGCCATCAACTGGCTCGAGTCTTCGGCCAACTCCGCCTACACCTCCATGCAGTTGAATGTTGAAAAACGCTACGCCAAAGGCCTCTATCTGCTCAGCAACTGGACTTGGGCCCACGGTCTCGACAACGTCGGCGGAGACGGCGGCGCCAATGGCCCCGTTCCCCAGGACCCGCGCAACCGCCGCGCCGATTGGTCCAGCTCCAACTCCGACATCCGCCACCGCATCAACTTCGCTTCCTCCTACCTGCTCCCCTTCGGCAGCGGCCTGAAAGGCCCGGCCCGCCAGGTCCTCCACGGTTGGGAACTGGGCGGCCTGATGGTCCTCCAATCCGGCCTCCCCTTCACCGTCACCGTGCCTGGTTCGCCCTCCAACACCGGCTCCGGCTCCCGCGCCAACCCTGTCGCCGGCGTCAGCCCCGAGGTCGCCAACCAGACCATCACCAACTGGTTCAATCCCGCTGCCTTCAGCGTGCCTCCCGCCTTCACCTGGGGCACTCTTGGCCGCAATACTCTCCGTGGCCCGGGTCTCTGGAATCTCGACCTCTCCGCCGCCAAGAAGTTCAACTTCTCTGAAACGCGCCGGCTCGAATTCCGCGCCGAGTTCTTCAACTCCTTCAATCACCCCCAGTTCAGCCTGCCCGGCTCGACCGTGGGTGTCGGCGGCGTCGCCACCATCACCGCCACCCAACGCGCGAACCGTCAAATCCAGTTCGCGCTCCGCTATGCTTTCTGAAGGAACGCGATGAAAATTACCGCTCTCGAAGCATTCGACGTGCGTGAGCCGGCCACGGGCCGCACCTACGCCGTCCTCAAGGCAACCACTGACCAAAACTCCGTTGGCTGGGGCGAAGCCGCACACATCAGCCGTGCCGCTCTGGCCAAAGCCCGCGCGGTCACCTCTGGTCAGGAACCCTCACGCTACGACGTGCTCACCCGCCAGCTCTCCGGCGACCCCGTCAGCGCCGCCGTGAACATGGCCCTGCTCGACCTCTACGGTCAGGAAGCGAAAGCCCCTGTCTTTCAACTCCTCGGCGGACCCACTCGCTTCAAAGTCCGGGCCATGACGACCCTTGCCAAGCCGGCCGACCGTGCCGCGCTCTGGGACCAGGGCCACCGCGCCTTCCTTGTCCCTGTCGCGCTACCCTCGACCATTACGGCCCGCCCGAAGATTATCGAAGGTATCGCCAGTCAATTTGCTGCCCTCCGCTCCGCGTCGGAGAATCTGGATTTCGTCGCCGATGGCCTCGCCGCCCTTCCCTCCGCCGAAGCAGCAGACCTCGCTGTCGCCCTCGAGCCCTACCACCCCCTTTGGTTCGACCGGCCCACCCGCGAACCCAACGACGAGGTCCTCGGCCGCATCGCTGCTGAATCCACGACTCCGCTGGGCCTCGGCCACCATCTCGCCGAGATCTCGCCCGTTCAAAACTACCTCCGCCAGGGTATTTGCGATATTCTCCGCCTCAGCCTGAACCATCTCGGCATCACCCCCCTGCGCCGCGCTGCCGCCGTCGCTGAGCCTTATTACACCGCCGTCGCCCCTCATCACACCGGTGGGCCCATTGCCACCGCCGCCGCTCTCCATCTCGCCGCCAGCCTGCCCAATTTCTTCGTTCAGGAAGTCCCCCCCGCCCTCGACCGTGAGACTCGTCAGTTGCGGGATGACATGGTCGGCGCCCCCATCGAGGCCGTCAAGGATGGCTACTTCGCCCTGACCACCAAACCCGGTCTGGGGATCCGCGTAAATGAATCCTTGATCCGGAGGTTGGCACAATGAAACCCATCAACCGAAGAGACTTCTTCAGCATCAATTCGGGACTCGGCTGCGGCTGCAGCCTCATGTCCCAGGCCACTCAGAACGACGCCAACCGAGGACGCACGGGCCCGCTCGGCGCCGCCGATCTCTACCCGCTCGGCTCCAATTTCCGGATCACAAACGTCAAAACCTTCGGCGTCACCCTCCCCACCCCCGAACAGGCCGACCGCCCCTATGTCTTCGTCAAAATCGAAACCAACCAGGGTGTCTACGGCTGGGGTGAAGGCACCCTCGAAGGCAAAGCCGCTGCCACCATTCACTGCATCGAAGACTTCAAGGAATTTCTCATCGGCGCCGACCCCATGCCTGTCGAGCATCACTGGCAGTCGATGTACATCCATAGCTTCTATCGTGCCGGCCCCGTCATCGGCTCCGCTATCGCCGCCATCGATCAGGCGCTCTGGGATATCCGCGGCAAGATCCTCAATCAGCCTGTTTATAAGTTGCTCGGCGGCCCCTATGATCCCGCCGGTGTCCGCGGCTATTATCACGTCCGCGCCAGCACCCCGGCCGAGATGCGCGAGGTCCGCGCCAAGGCCAAACAACTCGGCGTCACGGCCATCAAGGGCGGTATCCCCGGCTATTACGAATGGATCGAGACCCATGGCTCCATCGCGCGCGCCGTCAAACATGTCGAGACGCTCCGCGTCAACCTCGGCGAGGAAATCGACATCGGCATCGACTTCCACGCCAAGACTTCCCCCAGCGTCGCCTCCATTCTCTGCCGCGAAATGGAGCCCTACCGCCTGCTGTTCATCGAAGAACCCTGCCCTCCCGAAAACGTCAAGGCCATGCAGCGCATCGCCCGCCGCACCAAGGTTCCCATCGCTACCGGCGAGCGCCTTGTCGCCAGCTACAATTGCCGCGAACTCGTTGAACTCGGCATCGTCGATATCATTCAAACTGACATCAACCACTGCGGCGGCATTACCGCCCTTTGGAAGATCGGCGCCCTCTGTGATGCCTCCGGCGTGAAGGTCGCGCCCCATGCCTGCGAAGGCCCCATCGGCGGCCTCGCCAGCGTCCATGTCGATGCCGCCATGCCCAACTTCCTCGTCCAGGAAATCTGCTCGGGCGTCGAGCCCGGCGTCAAGGAGAAGATCTGGGAAGAATGGTTTGGCTTCCCCGCCATGCGCATGGTCAATGGCAAGTACCCCCTGCCCACCAAGCCCGGCCTCGGCTTCGACCTGGACGAAAAAGCAGTCACGAAATTCAAGTTCGAGGGCACTCGCCCCATGGCACGCGTCTTCCACTCCGATGGCAGCGTAGCGGCTTGGTAGCCTCCTTCGTCACGATCATTTGCGGTAGCGTCAGCCCCCGCACGAAGCATCTGGCCATGCTAAGCATTTCTGCCTGTGCGGCCGGCCGAATGGGGGAGACGTTTTCATTTTTGACGGCGGCCACCGCGGCGGCATCACAGCACTCTTGAAGATCGGTAGTCTAGCGCCGGGAGATCATCTCGCTCGTCACAATCATGTGCGGTAGCGTCAGCCCCGCGATCAGGATCACACTCGCGGCCACGAGTTGACTCAGCTCACGCGGATGAAACCGCAGCAGCAGCGGTGCTATCAGCAGGATCGCCAACACCGATGTTGCCACCAGGCTCGCCGCCATCCCCTGCCGCTCGGCCGCGAACCGCCTTACGCATTCGGCGAGGTGCTGCCGTGAGTGCCGCCCCAGAAACCAGACGCTGAACCCAGCCAGCGGCGGTAGCAAGAACCACCCCGCGAGGCACAGCCCGCGCTGCCAAGCTTCGCTGTGGCGCTTCCGCGCCAGATCCCCTCCCACCACCAAAGCCGCCAGCCCCCACACAAACCATCCGGCCATAGGACAGTTCCCGATCCAATCCTCGGGGACCTTGACAAAATACTTCATGTAGCCCGCCGCCATACCACCGTGCAGAAGAAGCGGAGCGGCCACCGCGCTCAATCCCATCCACGCTGCGCCCAAGTCCCGCCCGCTGGCCATTTTTCCTTCGGCAAAATGCGCCACCGAAAGCAAAAGGAAGATCGCCAGCCCCCAGAACGGAAAATACAAGCACACCAGGCTCATCGCCAGACCCAGTGCCACATAGGCCGCGATACGCGCCAGTCCTGAGATTCCTGCCCAGCGGATCCGCGCGAGATGCAAATCATAGGCCCCGTGCGGTATCCCGGCAAAAAGAATCAAGGCGAGCGCCACCCACTCCGTTGCCTGTGGCTCGACCAGCCAAACGGTCGACAACAGCACAATCAGCGCAGCGCAGAGCGTATCGCCCGCATGCAGCAACCCTCTCACCGGCGCGCCCCGAAGGCCGGCTTCACAGCCATGGCAGTGGCGTCCTCTTCCGCGTCCCTGGCCCGCAAAGGCTCCAGATCATCCGCGCCTTCGGCACGCACACCATGGTTCGCAACGCCTCGATCACGCCCGCACTGCCCGACAAAAATGAAATCAGACTTTCGGCATCCGCCCTTCCCAGCAGCCTACCCATCAGCCTCGTACCATGCTCCGGATCCCTCGCCATCGCTCGTAGAAACAATCCATCGGCGGCCGTCAGCCACGCCGGATACGCTGCCGCGCGCCAGTCCTCATCTGGCCTCTTTCCGGCGGCGATCACCCGCGCCACCCCAGCCGCCTGCCGCTGCAATGCCTGAAAGGCATAGCCCGTGCTCGGCCGGATCGCACCTCCGTCCGATCCGATCCGGCAAACGCCTTGCACGCCCTCGCGGCTTTCCAGCCCCAACGGAATCGCACCATACTCGCTGCCCGTCTCGCGAACCACGCTCAGATTTCGCTCCGCCATCCACTGCATCAGCCTCTTACGGTGCCAGTGGCTTGATAACGGCGTTCCGTTGTAAGGGGTATGCTCCACCAGTGCCCTCGTCGCGCTCAATGGCAGCAAATAGACGAAGGACAGCGATGCCCCATCTTCGGCGGGAACCAGGTTCATCAGCGAGGCCACGTTTGGCTCAAAGCTCGGCTGCGCTGTCTCCACCCACAATCCAAAAAACGATTGCCAGAGAGTTGCCTGCCGCCCAGCCGCCGAATAGGCAGCATCAATCACAACATCGGCTTCATGCCGGCCGTTTTCCGTTACCACTGCTTCCCCTTTCACTTCCACCGACCGCGCATTCCACTGGAAACTCACACCACGCTGTTCCAACTCCCGAATCATTTGTCCAAAGAACTGATCGCCCTCAATCATTGCGTACGGCTGATTCGCACAGTCGATGACCCGCGCGAATCCAGGTCCGCTGAATTCAATCTCATTCCATCTCCGCGACGGCTCCACCGGTCGCAGTGCTTCCGGCGTTTCGAAGAAACAAAATGTCCGTCGCGGATGCGGGAGCCTTGCCCTCCGGTCGAAAACCGTAATTTGCGACCCGGGCGCCACCTCTAAAATCGCCCGCGCAGCACTAAGTCCCGCGGCGCCCGCGCCGCGTATCGCTATTGAGACAGCCATCGGACCTCCTCCGATTCGTTCTGATATTGCTGGCAAAAATAAGCTTGGCTGAGCGGCTGCTTGAGAAGCATGCCGCCCAGCCAGTCAGATCAGAAAGACCGGGCTAGTCCTAAGCAGCTGCTTCCGACTTGGCTACCGCAATGGCGTAGATGTATAAGCCAAAGCCTGCTTTTGCCAAGATGTCAGCAATCGTGTAGCCGACTTGGACAGCGGTAGTTGCTTCGGGTCCGCTGATTCCCAGCATCGGAAGTACGAACACGATCGGATAGAAAGACCACGTAATCAGTGTGATGTAGCGGGCCGAATTGACCAGACCACGCGCTTCAGGCGGCTGGGCCGCGACGGAACTCGCCAAGCCAGCCACCAGTTGATACACGATCACAAGGAAGGGGATCATTGACAGGCCCCACGACATCCAGCGCGTGCCGGGATCGGAAGAAATTTCACCAGGGTATCCCAGGATGATCATCAGCGCGGCGAGACCCGCCAATTGGCTGTTCATTGGCATAGGCGAGCGTGGAGTGACTGGGTGCCTGGGCCATGCCCAAATGCACCAGTTTGCCTTCGCAGGCTTGCAACCCCTCGCGAATCTCACGCAAGCTGTGCGCCTGCCCCAACTGGCAGAACAGCATCGCTACAAACTGATCCCAACAAGAGAAGCCCCGAGCGTG
>JAINDK010000034.1 GCA_019931185.1 Bryobacter sp. CoA8 C33 | reverse complement strand
CCGCAAACTCCAGCGCGACCGCTCCGTCGCCGCCGAAGTCCAAAACGAAATGTTCACCATGGACGAACAGTGCTCCATCCCCGTCTCGCTCCCTCTCCACGAGATGCGCCGCACCCACTCCCGCTTCCTCCTCGCCGTCCAATGGCTTAGCGCCCAACCCGACATCCAACTCCAGTTCGCCGAACTCCGCGACCGCTGCGCCCAACGCCCCCCGTCACCAACGCAACCCGCGGCCGCCAACTAACAACCACAAACCACCCCAAAAACACTTGGCCGAACAAACGAAGCCAACCGCTCTTTGACATCCGCATAGCCCCAAACCGCTCGGACGCCCTCAGTGTCTCCGCGCGAAGCCACCCCACCCACCCCGCAGCCCGCGGCTTCGCGCCCCGGCCCGGCAAAAAATACAAACGAAGCCAGACTTACCCCACCACCCCCGTCATCGGGCTGCTCGCCGACGCATACAGTCGCTTCGGCATCCTTCCCCCCAGATACGCCAGCCTCCCCGCCATCACCGCGTACTTCATCGCCTCAGCCATCTTCACGCTGTCGGCCGCCTCGGCCACCGCCGTATTCAACAGCACTCCGTCATAGCCCAACTCCATCGCGATCGCCGCATCACTCGCCGTCCCCACCCCCGCATCCACGATCAGCGGCACCTCCGTGATCATCTCCCGCAGAATCCGCAGATTCGCCACATTCTGGATTCCCAGCCCCGACCCGATCGGCGCCCCCATCGGCATCACCGCCGCCGCCCCCGCGTCGATCAGCTTCCGCGCCACGATCAAATCATCGTTCGTATACGGCAACACCGTAAACCCTTCCTTCACCAGCACCCGCGTCGCCTCGATCAGCCCGATTACATCCGGGTACAGCGTCTTGGCATCCCCAATCACTTCCAGCTTCACCCAATCCGATAAACCCACCTCCCGCCCCAGCCGCGCCGTCCGGATCGCTTCCTCCGCCGTATAACAGGCCGCCGTGTTCGGCAGCAGAAAAAACTTCGCCGGGTCGATGTAATTCAGCAGACTCTCCTGCCGCCGGTCCAGCTCCACCCGCCGCACCGCCACCGTCACCACCTCCGCCCCGCTCGCCTCGTGGCAATCCCGCATCTCACCAAAACTCCGGTACTTCCCCGTACCGATCAGCAGACGCGAGCGGAATTCCCGCCCCCCTATCACCAATGTGTCCGACATTCCCCCATCATACCCATCCCGCCCCCCTCGCCACTTCGCCCCGCATTATGTTAATTTGGTAAATGGTTTAGTATGGCAAATACAGTTACCTCTATTAAGCGCGTCCGCATCACCGAACGCCGTACCGCGATCAACCGCGCCCGCACCAGCCGCCTCAAAGGCGCAATCAAGGTCATGCGCAAGGTCCTCGCCGAAAAGAACGTGGCCGAAGCCACCAAGCAACTCCCCACGCTCTTCTCCATCGTCGACCGCTCCGCGAAGACCGGCATCATCAAGAAGAACACCGCCGCCCGCTACAAGAGCCGCCTCGCGCGCCGCCTCAAAGCGATCGCCGCCTAAGTCCTTCCCGCCCCTTTAGCCTTCCTTCGCGGTTACCTTCCAGACGAAATCCTCCATCACCGTCTTGTCATCAGGACGCGTGTCTCTTAATGCCTGGTCCGCCGCATACACCAGCCGGATCGCCTTCTTCAGTCGACCCGGCCCGAAGGCCGCCATCGTCTGCTCCACCTGCTCAGCCCGCGCCCGCCACATCGGCGAACCCAACTTCTGAAAATGGTTCTGTATCGCCTGCGCCCCCTTCACCCGCGCCTCATGTCCCGCCAGCGCAAACCGGAACTGCCCCGCCAAAAACGATAACGCCAGCGGTAAATACTCCCCCTCCCGGATCAACGCATCCAGTATGTCCAGGCTCCCCGCCCGGTCCCCCCGCCCAATCGCCGCCACCAGCGCGAAAATGTTCGACGCCCGCGCATTCGGCACCAGCGCCGTCAATGTCTCGAGCGTAATCGCCTCCCCCGGTTTGGCGTACAACGATAGCTTCTCCACTTCCCCCACCAGCCGCGAAGCATCCGCCCCCGTCGCCTCCACCAGCACTTCCATCTCCGCCGCCCCCATCTTCAGACCCTTCTCTTTCACTAAATCCTGCGCCAGCCGCCGCGCCGACTCCGGCGTAAACCGCGGAAACTCCACCTGCGCCTTCACCCCGGCAAAGAACTTCCGCAGGTTCTCCACCTTCGTCTTGTCCTCCCCGTCAAAGTCGTAGCGCTGGCAGTCGAACACGATCGTCGTATCCGCCGCCGGCCGCTCCAGATACGCCGCCAGCTCCTTCGCCCCCGCTACATCCCCGTCCTGCTTGGCCCGCCCCCGCGGCAACACCCCCTCGGCCCCCGCCACCCAAATCAGCCGCCTCGTCGCAAACAAAGACAAACTCGCCGCATCATCCAGTACCTCGGCCAGGCTCACCTCGCTCAAGTCCCAACGGCTCCAGCCATTCTCCCGCTCCTCGGCCCCCGGCAACACCACCGCCAGCAACGCCTCCTTACACAATCCCCGCAGATAGCCGTCCGGCCCCACAAACAGGCATACCGCCGGCGCCTTTCCCTTAGCCAAACCCTGTATGAACTGATCCGCCGTCATGACTCAGAAGTTCTCAAGCACACCCGATACCACCGCCGCCGCCACGTCCCGGCTCAGCCGGTCAAACGCCGGCGTCGATTCATCAAAGTACGCCTGCGGATCCGTCGAGATCTCATACCGCTGCCGGAAGTCCATCACCGGGTTTGTGTACAACACCTTGTTCCCCGCCACCTGCGTCAGCGTCACCCCCAATAACGTCTGCACCAGAATCCCCGCCGCGCGCCCCGTCACCGGGTCGAAGATCACCGGCACCGCCAGCACCATCTGCACCGAACCCTGCAACACCGCATCCGCCCCATTCGCATCCGGCAGAATCTGATACCGCGTCCGCGCCAAAAACTCCCGCGTGATCGCCATCGGCAGCTTCTCGGTCAGCTTGTAGCGCGTCGTCGGATTCGTGAACGGCGGTATCCCGATCGTCCGGATTTCCTTCGGCATCAGGTCTGCCTTGCCCGCCACATGGTAGCCGCACGAGCCGTTTACCAGCGCCCCCGCTGCCGTGCCCAGAAACATGCGTCGTCTCACGCCTCGATCCTCTCTCTCGCCACCAGCATCGCATTTTGTCCCGTCAACCGGTGATTGTCCGCCACCACCCAGAACCACGCCGCCTGCCCGTTCGCCCCATCCGCCTCAATCCCTCCCACCGCCACCCCGTCCTGGTTCGCCACCGACACGTTGTTCGGCGCCTCCATGTCGCCGCTCCGCACATCCATCCCCGCCTTGGCCAGCAGCGCCGCGATCCGCTCCAGGTCCGGCGCCTGCCGGAACTCCACCCAGACACTCACCGTCAGCCCATGAAACACCGGCGCCTGCCCTACCTGGATCGATGGCATCGGCGCCATCCCCCGCAGTAGCGCCGCCAGATTCCGCCGCAGCCGCCCCGCTACCTTGCCTACCTTGTGCCGCGATTGCTCCCCCGTCTCCGCCAGCAAAGCAAACGCCGCCTGCGTATCAAACTCCCCCTGCTTGAGCTTCTCAAAGCGCAACAATGCCACCGTCTGCTGTTGCAACTCGCCGAGCGCCTCGAGGCCATGCTCGCTCCCCGGCAGCCACACCTGCGCCACCGCCCGCGCATACGGCGCGCTCGCCTCAAGCGTCGCGAGAAACAACGCCAGCATCGTCGCCCCCGGATGCGCGATCACCTCCACCGGCGCCCGCCCCGTGCCCCGCTGCGCCGTCTCGCTCAGCGGCGAGCGTAACCGCGCCCCCGGGTCGATCTCCAATAGCCCCGTTACGTCAATCAGCCCCTCAGCCCGTATCTTGCGCACCTTCGCCGTCGACTCCAGATCCCCCGCCAGCACCACCACGGCCGCGCTCCCGATCGCCGCCTCATCCATCGGCGAAAGCAACGCCAGCTCATCCTCGTCCCGCACCAGCGTCCGCCCTTCCGCGTCGGTCGAATCCATCGCCAGCACTTCAAAGTCCTTGGCCTGATCGCGGATCTCCCGCCCCATTAGCGTTTGCGCTCCCACCAGCGCCAGCTTCGGCTTAGCCAAGGCCCGGGCTCTCCGTCCCCGCCACCGCACTCCCGCCTTGCTTACGCCGCAACAGCCCCCCCAACCGCACCAGGATCCCGCTGGCGACATAGGTCAGGCACATCGCAAATAATACCGGCTGCGAGTAGTTCCAGACCAGAAAGATCAAACTCCCCACCAGCACGATGCTCAGCGGCGAGCGCGGCTCAAGCAGGTTCAGATCCTTGAAGCTCCGGTACCGCCATGTGCTTACCATCAGAAAACTCAATAGCCCCAGGATCGCCAGCCACCCGATCGCCAGCAGCCAGTTCTCGATCGGCGCGCTGTTGGCCGCATACACCACGCTTGCCACAAACGCCGCCGCCGCCGGTATCGGCAACCCCACGAAATACTTCCGGTCCGGCCGCCCCGGGTTCTTCGGCACCGGGTTCGTCACCACGTTAAACCGCGCCAGCCGCGCCGCCCCGCACAACAAATACACAAACGCCAGAAAATACCCTCCCTGCTGCACCTGCTCGCGCAGCGCCGGCTCCAGATGCGGGTTCACAAAGTAAAAGCCCCAGCAGAACGCCAACACCGCCGGCGCGATCCCAAACGTGATCACATCCGCCAGCGAATCCAACTCCCGGCCGAAATCACTCACCGTATTGGTCATCCGCGCAATCCGCCCGTCCAGCCCGTCGCAAGCCACCGCCACCCCGATCAGCTGTGCCGCCAGCGCGTACTCGGGGATCGAGCCCGCTCCCTCCGCCGCCGCCCGCAGCGTCCCCTGCACTGTCTTGGTCAGCGCCAGAAATCCGAAAAACACGTTCGCCGCCGTAAACAGCGTCGGCAGCGCATATGCCGCCCGCCGCGGCCGCCGCTCCGGGCTCTTCGGGTCGATCAGCTTTTCGCTCAGCCGCAGTTGCATGCGCCTAGTTTACTCTCCGCGCGATCACACTGCTGCCGCCTGATACCCGCTGCCCCAGGCTCACCTCCAGCTTCCAGTCCTCATTCAACAACACATCCACCCGCGAGCCAAACTGAATCAAGCCCACCCGCTCGCCCCGTGCCACCGTGTCGCCCTGATCCTTATACCAGATGATCCGCCGCGCAATCAGCCCGGCAATCTGGCTGAATTCGATCGTCGTCCCCTCCCCGGCCACCACAAACGTGTTCTGCTCGTTCTCCCTCCCCGCCTCGTCCTTGCTCGCCACCAGAAACTTCCCCGGCCGGTAGGTCCGCCGCTCGATCCGCCCCGCGATCGGCGACCGGTTCACATGCACATCAAATACATTCAAGAAAATGCCCAGTCGTGTCCGCCCGTCCCGATCCTTCGTGATCGACACGACCTTGCCGTCCGCCGGCGAGACCGCCACCGGCCCGGTCGCAATTTCCCGCTCTGGATCCCGGAAAAACCACAGACAGAAAACCGCCAATACAAAAAACGGCGCCCCCAACCACCAGTTCTTCGCCGCGTAACCCACCCCCGCCCCCACCACCGAGAGCCCAAGCGCATACCAAATGCCGGTTATTACCATGAACCCCCATTATCCAACGATCCACCCCCATCTCGCGCTTAGCCCTTCCTACCATGGCTGTTTTCGCCTACATTTTTTCCCTCAAGTTCCGCCCAAGTCCGGACGATTCTGTCCATTAAGGAGAATTGCGAAAATGGCTCTTGCCAGTATTGTTGATGCCCCGGATGCTGAGGTGATCCACGCTCAGTTCAACCGTCTTCTCGGTGAACTCCTCAAGGGCGCCTTCAACCGCAATAGCTTCCAGGCCTGGGAAATTGAGTTGATCCTCGATATTCAGGCTTGCGACTTCGGTGACTCCACGCAAAAAGAACTGCTCAAGCGCTATCAGAAGGCTGTCCAGCGTGCCTACGACAAGGGCGCAAAGATGCCCATGAAGCTCTCAGAGTACCTCGCAAATCTCCGTTCCCGTCGCTTGCCCCCCAATTCGAAAGAATCTCTTTCTTCCCGCCCCATCGCCAGTTGACACGCTAAAATGGCTGCATGAGCCAAGATGTTGTCCGCACTGTGTTCTGCGTCAAACTGCAAAAAGAATTACCTGGACTGAAAGAAATCCCCTTCGAGGGCCACCCCCTCGGTCAACGTGTGTTTGATAACGTCTCCCAGGACGCCTGGAAGCAGTGGGTCGAGCACGGGAAAATGCTTATGAACGAATATCGCCTCAACCTCGGCACCGCCGAGGCCCAGCAGTTTCTACTCGACCAGATGGATAAATACTTTTTCGGCGAAGGCTCCGCCTCCCCACCTGACTTTGTCACCCCGGCCGAAGGCTAATCTTTCGCAAAATAAAGGTTCACCGCCCGCGACAGGTCCTCCTTCGACGCAAACGCTGCCCTTTGCTCATAGCGGCTGATCGACAGCAACAGATTGCAGATATCATGCGGGTAACAGGCCCTCAACTCTTCCCGGCCCTCTTGCAGGCATAAGCTTCGCAGATATTGCGGGGCGTCATCTTCGAATTTTACTTGCCGGTCCGTAAACACTCTGTGAAAGATCTGGTCGAAGACTTCCGCCTCGACGGGTTCGATGAGTATCTTGTTTCGGATTCGCCGCAAGAAAGCTTCGTCAGCCAACTCGGAGGGATCGAGATTCGTCGAGAATACGACCATCGTCTCGAATGGGATCTGGAACTTTACCCCGTAGCGCAGGCTCAAATAATCCACGCGGCGGTCGAGCGGCACAATCCACCGGTTCAACAAATCCCGCGGACTGATCATCTGCCGGCCAAAGTCGTCGATGATGAAAATTCCATTATTCGCTTTCATCTGCAAGGGGGCGGCATAAATGCCGGAGGCATCATCGAGGCGTAATTCGAGCATGTTCGGAACCAGTTCGCCGCCTACCACAATGCAAGGCCGCTTACAGCGCACCCAGCGCGGATCAATGTCCTGGCTTCCCATCTCGACCCGGTGGTGCACCACAGGGTCATAAAGCTGAATCACCTGATTGTCCACCTCGACGGCATAAGGCATCAGAATCGTGTCCTGATAGATCCGCAGCATCCGCTCCGCCACCGAGGTCTTGCCATTTCCCGAAGGTCCATACAAGAAAATTGAGTTTTGACTGATCAGAGCCGGCCCCAATTGGTCAAGCAGCCGGTCGGATACAACCAGATCGTTAAAGGCCCCTCGCATCGCCACGCGGTCCACCTGCACCTGCGCCGATTGCATCTTTGTCGCCGCGACATATTCCGTCAAGGAAACAGGCGCCGCGCTGGCATACTGCAGAAGCGCAAACCGGTCACTGGCCATCTGCCGCCCCGCCGCCGTCAGGACGAAAGAGTAGTCATTTCCGACCATTCCTTTCACTTCAATGAGTTGCTGCGCGCGCAAGTGCTTGAAGACGATATCGATGATTGAGATTGCCAGCTTCAGGGCCTGGCTCAGCGAACGCAACGAACTGAAACCCTCAAGCAGCAGCCTTCTCAGAACCAGATCCACGACAAAACTCTGGTTCAAGCCCAAGTCTTCGAATGTGTTTGGCACGGGCGGGGCGAAGCGGCATAACGGGCTCGGAGGCGGCTCAGTGTTCTCGCTCAGGCCCCGGTTAAGGCTGATCCTCATGCCGCTGGTAAAGCTTTCCACAAGAAGAGATCGGACCTTTTCGTCAAGAAGTTTATGCACGCTTGCCGGGGCGGGATCGTCTCAGCTTGTGGATGCGCCTGCTCTGGCTTGCCCAAGCCGTTGTCTGTCTCGCCCAGGAAGACGCCCTGAGCCTGCTTTGGCGCGCCCAATCGCTTGAAAACGCAGGCAGAATTACCGAAGCTTGGCTTCTCTACAGCCAGGCCGCCCTGCTTGAGCCGCGCAACCGGCTTGCCCTCGGCAAGGCGTCTCAATTGCGCGCCAAGGCTCTCGAGAAAGCATCTTTTTCGCTCCCGGGCGGGGCCTCGGCGCCGACCGGTCCCATCGAGCAGATTAGCGCCGAGGATCTGGCCATGATCGAACGTCTTACGCCGCCGCCCGCGCTAACTCCCCGCGCGGGGCCCCCGCTTACCCTCGATCTCAAGGGGGACGGCAAGGACATCTACACGCGAGTTTTCGCCCACTTCGGCATCGATGTTGTCTTCGACGGCGACTACGAGATCCCGCGCGACCGGCACATCGTGCTCACGGCCGCCAGTTTTGCCGAAGCCGTCTACACCGCCGGGCTAGTGACGAATTCCTTTGTGAATCCGCTCTCGCCCTGGCTCGCCCTGGTGGCTCGCGACACGGACCAGAAGCGCCGGGAGCAGGAGCGGAATGTCGCCATCACGCTCCCCATCCCGACGGCCATTTCCTCGCCCGAGGCCCAGGATCTCGGGCGCGCCATCCAGCAGATCTTCGAATTGCAAAAAGTCTCAATCGACACGGTCCGCGGCATGCTCTTGGTGCGCGACCGCTGGTCGAAGGTCAAATACGCCGAATTGATGCTCAGCCAGTTGCTTCACTTGCGCGGCCAGGTCATGCTCGATGTCGAGCTCCATGAGGTCAACGATCAGTCGAACCTCAGTTACGGATTCGCCCTGCCAACGTCCACGCAGTTGATTCCCCTGGTGCGCAACCCGACGCTCGCCTTTCGCGGCGCGACTACTTTCGGCCTCGGCGTCACCGGAGCCAGCTTGTTTGCCAGCATGACGCATACCCGCACAAGCAGTCTGTATTCGACGCTGGTGCGCTCCCTTGATGGCTTGGCGGCCTCGGTGCACATTGGCGACCGTTTTCCCATCATCACCCAAACCAACAGCTTCGCTGGCCTCGACGGCGGCGGCAGTGCGCTCGGCCTGACGCCTCAGATTCAATTCGAAGACCTCGGCCTCACGCTCAAGATCACGCCCCATCTGCATCCGGGCGGGGAGATCAGCCTCGAGGTCGAGTCGGAATTCAAGGTGCTGACCGGGGAATCAAACAACGATATCCCGGTGATTGCCACGCGCAAGTACACCGGCACGGTACGCCTCAAGCAAGGCCAGTGGGCCGTCGCCAGCGGACTGATCACGCAGAACGTTTCGCTCAATCGCGCCGGCCTTGCCGGCCTGAGCCGCATCCCGGTGCTCGGAGCTGCGTTGAGCCGTAGTGGCCAGGACCGTCGCATCGGCCAGACCCTGCTCGTCATACGCCCGCGCGGGATCGGGGCCGTACCGGCTGAATTTCCCGCCGTGGAGTTATTCACCGGTTCCGAGACACGGTTCCTCGCTCCGGTCAACTAGGCCGGGCGCGGTCAGTCGCGTTTGTTGCGCTTGCGTATTGGCTCGATCTCGCTCGAGGTGGCAACGCGCATCAGCATGGGGCCCGGTTCCTCGCGGCGGCCCTGTTGCAGGTGCTGGCTGACTTCCTGGTTCATGGCGGCGATAAACTGCTCCATCTGCCGCTGCATGGCCGCCATCTTCTCGCGCATGTTGAGGATGATCTCGACGCCGGCCAGGTTGACGCCGAGCTCGCGCGTCAACTGCAGAATCACCTCGAGCCGCTCGATGTCCTCTTCCGTGTACAGCCGTGTATTGCCTTCGCTCCGGCTGGGCGCAAGCAGGCCCTCGCGCTCATAAAGCCGCAAAGTTTGAGGATGGATCTCATACATCTCGGCCACGGCCGAGATCATGTACGCGCCTTTACCCTTCGCTTTTGTCATGTCTAGCGGTCACCCGTTTGCTGCCAGAGCGCCTCGCGCGGGTCCTTGGCCGATTCCAGTTGCGCCAGCTCGCGCAGCAACTCGCGTGTTCTTTCATTTTGCACGTCCGGAGCCTGGATGAACACTTCGACGATCTGGTCGCCGCGAGTGCCCTTTCGCGGATTCTCGACCCCCTTGTCGCGGAGCCGGAATCTTTGCCCGTTATGCGTACCCTGGGGAACCTTGAGCAGCGCCCTTCCCTCGATCGTCGGCACCTCAATTTTAGCTCCCAGGCCGGCTTCGCTGACCGTAATCGGGACGCGAATTTCGATGTTGTCGCCCTCGCGGCGGAAAAACGGATGGGGCTCGACGCGGACGGTGATGTAAAGATCGCCGGACTGGCCGCCCTTGACGCCGGCATTGCCTTTGGCGGCCACGCGCAACCGGCTGCCGGTTTGCGCGCCGGCGGGAATTCTGACTTCAACCTGATCGGGCCGCGACATCACGCCGGCCCCGCGGCACTTGGGGCAGACATTCGACAATTTGCCGGAGCCGCCGCAGCGCGGACAGGTGAGATTGAATTTCATCGCCCCGGCCATCTGGGTTACCTGGCCCGATCCGCTGCATTCAAAACAGGATTGGCCGCCGCCGGCCGACCCGGCGCCATGGCAATCCTCGCAAATCTCGTTGCGTTGGATCGTCAAGCGGACCTGCGTGCCGCGAATGGACTGCCAAAAGCCGACATTCAGGGCATATTCGAGGTCGCTACCGTCTTCTGGGCCGGGGCTTGTGCCGCGGCCGCCGCCAAACATTTGGCTGAAGAGATCCTTGAAGCTGCCTCCGCCCGCGGCGCCTGATGGGGGAGGGGGCTGCCGTCCCGCGCCCTTGTTGCGCGCCTGCTGGAAGAAATCGCCGAAATCGAATCCGCCGAAGTCAAAACCAGCGCCCCCGTTGAATCCACCCGGGCCGGGGCCGGCCTGCGCGGCCTGCTCGGAATAGAAGCCGAACTGGTCATAAACGGCCCGCTTCTTCGCGTCGCTAAGGATCTCATAGGCCTCCTGCAACTGCTTGAAGCGTTCCTCGGCGGCCTTGTCGCCCGGGTTCAGATCGGGATGATACTTGCGGGCCAGGCGCCGGTAAGCCTTGCGGACCTCATCTTCCGAGGCTCCGCGAACGATCCCGAGCGTTTCGTAATAATCCACCTTGCCCGCCATGTTTGTTGCCCTCGAGGGTTTACTTCTTGTCGTCGACATCGATGAACTCGGCGTCGACAACATTATCCTTCGGCTTTTCGCCGCCACCCGCCGGACCCTGCTGCGGGCCGGCGCCGGCGCCAGCTTGCGCCGATTCCGTCTTGTACATCGCCTCGGCGAGTTTGTGGCTCGCCTGGGTCAGTTTATCGGTTGCGGCGCGGATCTGATCGGCGGTGGCCGAATCGTCCTTGAGCACGCGCTTGAGTTCTTCCAGTTCGGCTTCGACGGCCTTGCGGTCCTCGGCGGAGACCTTCTCGCCATGGTCCTTCAGCATCTTTTCGATGTTGTAAGCCATGGAGTCGCCTTGATTGCGGGCCTCGATCGCTTCCTTCTTCTTGCGATCCTCGGCGGCGTTGAGCTCGGCGTCCTTGGCCATCTTCTCCACTTCTTCCTTGCTCAAGCCGGAACTGGAGGTGATGGTGATCTTCTGCTCATTCTGTGTGCCCTTATCCTTGGCGGATACGTTCAGAATGCCGTTGGCGTCGATGTCGAAGGTGACCTCGATCTGCGGCACCCCGCGCGGGGCCGGCGGAATTCCCACGAGTTGGAAAACGCCGAGCAGGCGGTTGTCCTTCGCCATGGGCCGCTCCCCCTGGAAGATCTTGATGTCGACCGAGGTTTGGCTGTCGGCCGCCGTCGAGAAGGTCTCGCTTTTCTTGGTCGGGATGGTCGTATTGCGCTCAATCAGCTTTGTAAACACTCCGCCGAGCGTTTCGATGCCGAGGGAGAGCGGCGTTACGTCGAGCAGCAGCACGTCCTTCACTTCGCCGCCCAGCACGCCTCCCTGCACGGCTGCTCCCACGGCCACCACTTCGTCGGGGTTTACCGTCATGTTCGGGTCCTTGCCGAAGAAGTTGCGCACCATCTCGCGCACCTTCGGGATCCGGGTCGACCCCCCCACCAGCACCACTTCGTCGATCTTGGCCGGAGAAATCCCGGCGTCGGCCAGCGCCTGTTTGCAGGGTTCGATGGTCCGCTGGAGAATGGCCTCCATCATCTGCTCAAAGCGGCCGCGCGTCAGCTTCTTTTCAAGATGTTTCGGCCCGGTCTGGTCGGCGGTGATGAACGGCAGGTTGATGTCCACCTCGAGCTTGCTTGACAACTCGATTTTGGCCGTCTCGGCGGCGTCCCGCAGGCGCTGCAGGGCCATCTTGTCCTTGCCGAGATCGATGCCGTTCTCATTGCGGAATTCCTCGATCAGCCACTGCACGATGCGTTCATCGATGTTGTCTCCGCCGAGGTGCGTGTCGCCATTGGTCGACTTCACTTCAACCACGCCGTCGCCCACCTCGAGAATCGAGATGTCGAATGTGCCGCCGCCGAAGTCGTAAACGGCGATCGTTTCGTCTTTCTTCTTGTCGAGCCCATAGGCCAGCGCCGCCGCCGTCGGTTCGTTGATGATGCGCTTCACTTCCAGACCCGCGATCTGACCCGCGTCCTTGGTGGCCTGGCGCTGCGCGTCGTTGAAGTAAGCCGGCACCGTGATGACGGCTTCCGTCACTTTCTCCCCGAGATAAGCCTCGGCGGCCTCCTTCAGCTTCTTCAATACGAGCGAACTGATCTCCGGCGGCGCATAATGTTTGCCTTGCACGTCGATGCGGGCATCGCCATTCTCTCCACCACTCACCTTGTACGGCACCAGCTTGGCTTCTTCGGCCACTTCGTTCAACCGGCGGCCCATGAATCGCTTCGCGGAGTAGATGGTATTCTCGGGATTGGTGACGGCTTGACGCTTCGCCACCTGTCCCACCAACCTTTCCCCGCTCTTAGTGAATCCAATTACCGAGGGCGTTGTACGAGCCCCTTCCTGGTTGGGGATCACGACCGGCGATCCGCCTTCCATCACCGAAACAACGCTGTTCGTCGTCCCAAGATCAATGCCTATGATTTTTCCCATACGTGTGAATCCTCCGGCTTTATTTAGCCTAGCTTTAGTATTGAATATGAGTCTTCTGTTGTCAAGTCTAGGCGCGCAAAATCTGCGTCCCTCGCTAACAATTGCAGCGGCATCGGATTTGTCGCGATTGGAGCCTTATTTCCAGCAGGCGTTTCCATTGGCGGATTTGACCTTCAGTTTTGGTTCGTCGGGGGCGCTGGCGCGGCAGATTGAGAATGGGGCGCCGTTTGATCTGTTTCTGAGCGCGAGCGAGGAGCACATGGCGCCGTTGGTGAAGAAGGGCCGGGTGATCAAGGAGGAGATGCAGATTTATGCAATCGGCCGGATCGGGTTGTGGGCGCAATCGGGGGCGATCCGCAATCTGGGCGACCTCGATCAGCCTGCGGTGCGGGTGATCGCGATTGCGAACCCGCGGGTGGCGCCCTACGGGCAGGCGGCGGTGGCGGCCCTGCGCCGGGTGGGGCTGTGGGACAAGATCAAAGACCGGGTGGTGTATGGGGAAAGTATCCGGCAGGCGCAGCAGTTTGCCGAGACGGGCAACGCGGATTGCGCGATTCTGGCCTGGAGTCTGATTTTCGACCGCGGGGGCTATCTGATCCCGGACGATCTGCATCCGGCATTGCGTCAGGTGGCGGCGCCGATACGGCAGAAGGGCAAGAACACAAAGTTGGCCGAGGCGTTCATACAGTTTCTGCAATCGGACGCGGGGCGGGCGATTTTCGCGCAGCGTGGCTTCAACCTGTTGCCCGCGCCCCCGACCTTGCGGCGCGCCGCACCGCGGCGCTAGTATTCGAGCCGGAGGCCAAACTGAATAGTACGCGGATCGGTCACCGTGGAGGTGATTCTTCCCACGGTGGCGGGTACGCTGATGTTTGTGCCGGGGTTGCCGAAATTGGCGCGGTTGAGCATGTTGAAGAACTCGGCCCGGAAGCTGGCGCGCAGTCTTTCGGTAATTTGAGTGTTCTTAAAGACAGCGGCGTCCCAGGCGAACAGGCCCGGACCGAAGAGTGAATTGCGGGCGCTGTTGCCGAAGGTGAACGGCGCGGGAATGGCGAAGGCTTCGGGAGCGAACCAGCGGTCGACGGAGCGGGTGCTGGGCTTGGCCGCGTCATAGCTGTTGACGATATTGGCGCGGCTTGAGAGCCAGCCGAGCTGGGTGGCCGTGAAGTTGACCGAGTGGGGCTGGCCGGCGCCCATGCTGATGATGCCGGAGAGCTGCCAGCCGCCGACGACTTGATTCATCGCGCCGCTGGCGCTCGACAGCAGGCGGCGGCCGCGGCCGAAGGGCAGGTCATAGGCGTAGTTGGTCACAAACCAATGCCGCCGGATGCCGTCCTGGTTGCCCCGGTCATAGCGGAAGTTCTGGTTGTTGGCCGGGGCATCACCGAAGGTGAACTCATTCAAGGCGCGGCTGAACTGGTATTCGGCCTGAACTGTGAAATCCGAGGCGTAGCGGCGAACGATGCCGACCTGCAGTTGGTGCAGGATCGAGTTACGGCCCGATTCCCAGTAAGTGATCGGCCCCCATGGCTGAAAGGGACGGCGGGGCTGTACGACGCCACTGGCCATGACCGGCTCGTTGGGATTCGAGTTGCGTTCGAGCTTTGTCCCCTTATTGCCGAGATAGGTGAGACGGAGGCCGGTGTTGCGGGCTACTTCGTATTCCATCGTATAGTTCCACTGCTGCATGTAAGGGTTGACGCGATTGCGCGCCACGGCGAGCAGAGCGGGGTTGCTGGGCAGATTGCCGCTGCCGGGGAAGGGATTGGCCCAGGTGATCGAGGGCACAGTGCCCGGGGCGGGCTCAAAGGTCTCCTGGGCGCGGAACGGTGGGTTGGTAATGCCCATCCCCAGCAATCCATTGTAGCCGGCGATGGCATTGAAGAAGATGCCATAGCTCGAACGGATGACGAAGCGATTGCCGAAGGGGCGCCAGGCGAAGCCGAGCCGAGGGGCGAAGTTATTGCGGTCGGGGAAGGTATAGTTTCCGACGTTAATTCCGATTCCACTGCCATCGACGACCGGCAGACGCAGCAAACGCGGGTCGGCATTGCCCAGACCCTTGACGACGACAACTTTGTTGAGCGTTGCGTCCCAGTTGGCGATGTCGCCCTGAGCGTTGTCGAAGGGTGCGGCATACTCATAGCGCAGGCCAATGTTCAAGGTCAGTGAACGGGAGATCTGCCAGTCGTCCTGCACGAAGGCGAAGTAGCGGCTGTTGAGGTTTTCATTGAGAGCGTTGCGGGTGTTGCGCGAGGAGAACGAAAGCGCCCCGAGGAGGTAGTCGGCGAAGGGATGGCCGGAGTAGCGGCCGTCGAAGGTGAATTGACCGCGTTGTGGCGGTGTGTTTTGCCGGTTGAAGCTGGAAATCCGCTGGAATTCGAAGCCCATTTTGATGGTGTGTTTGTTGCGGATCCAGGTCATCGAGTCGTAGATCTCATAGGTAGCCTGACGGTCGCCGGAACCGGGGGAATCGGCGAAGCCGCGAAAGCCGAGGATCGAGATGCCGGGCAGGCCGCCGAGGCCCTCGACGGGCTTGATCAAGCCGGGGATGAGCGTGGTGGGGTCGAAGCTCGAATTCTGCGGCGTGCGGAAGAAACGGTTGTGCTGCCAGCCGAAGCGGGCTTCGTTGAGCAGGTTGGCCCGCAAGGTGCGGGTGTACTGCACCATGGTGTTATTTGTCGAGTTGCCGAAGCCGTCCCAGTTGCCGAATTTTTCCGTTCCGGCGCCGCCGAGACCGCTGGCAAAAAAGACTCCCGACTGATTGAACGGCCCGTTGGCGGAGCGAAAGAAACGGCCGGAAATCTTGTCCCGGTCGGTCAGGGAATAATCGATGCGAATCGAGTAGCGGTCGACCGGTTCGACGACGGGAACATTGGCCGTATAGTTGTTGCCGAGCCCGGCCGGCGGGGTGCCGGGCAGATTGGGATCGGAGAAGAACTTATCGAGGCCTTTCGGCACGGAGGCGATGCGATCGTTCGGGATGCGGTTGTTGGGGAAAGGCACGCCGCCGTTGAAGGGGTCGCGAATCGCCGGCAGGGCGCTGAAATCGCCTTGGCGCAGGGCCACTGTCGGCATCTGCGTGGTGATGTTGCCGGCTCGCGCCAGCCGGAAGCCTTCGAAGCTGCCGAAATAGAAGAGCTTATTCTTGCGGATCGGGCCGCCCAGGCTGGCTCCATACTCGTTGCGGTTGAAGACCGGCCGGCGGATTCCAGCCCGGTTGTTGAAGAAGGTGTTTGCCGCGGTGGCCCGGTTGCGGTTGAAATAGAACAAGCTGCCGTGCAACTCGTTTGTGCCCGACTTGGAGGACAGAACAATCTGCGCGCCGCCGCGGCCAAATTCGGCCGAGGCATTGTTGGCGATGACCTTGAATTCCCCGACCGATTCAAGGGAGGGTACCGTGGCCAGATTGCGTTCATTGCCTGCGTCGTTGCCGGATACCCCGTCGATGGTCAGATTCACTGCCCCGAATCCGCCGTTACCGGCGACATACGGGTTCATCGCCGGGTTCTGAACGCCGGGAGCGAGCGCGAGCAGGCCGAAGAGATTCTGTCTGCCGTTGAGCGGCATGGTCGAGATTTGTTTGCCATCGACAATCTGGCCGACGCTCGAGCTGTCCGTTTGTATGACCGGCGCCGAGGCCGCCACCTCTACTTTCGTTGCCAGATCGCCGATTTCGAGCTTCACGTCGATGCGCACCGTCTGGTCGAGGTTCACGACGATATCGTTGACCACGCTTGAGCGAAAGCCTTGCGCCACCACTGTAACGCGGTAGGTACCCGGCTGCAGATTCGGCATTGTGTAGCTGCCGCCTTCGCCGGTCTGAGCGGAAAGGGCCAGACCAGTGGCCATGTTTTCCACTGTGACCTTGGCGCTGCCGATGGCGGCGCCGCTCGGATCGGTCACGTTGCCGAGAATGACACTGCGGGCAGACTGCCCCCAAATGGGCACCGCCATCAGGGAGACAATCGCAAGTCGCTTCCAGTGGTTCATAAGAAAGTGCTCCATCAGTTTAGGTGCTCGTATTCTATGACATTTCGCTAGTCAGGAACCTTCGGCTAACCCGCATTGCGGGATTTCGCCCGGAAGTCCGGTTTCGACTGATCGGGGGGCCGCAACTTGCATTTCTGACGGGTGCTTTGACCGCGGTTTCGCCGAGCAAGGCACAATCAAGATGTGGATGTACTGTTTATGCTGTCGCTTTTCTGGGCTGAGTCTGCGTCGATCCATGCCCCGCTGACGCCAGTTGCGCCCAAGATCGACGGGCAAATCGATGCCACGGAATGGGCGGCGGCGGCGCGCATCCCCAACCTGCGGCAGCAACTGCCGAATCCGGGGGCGGATCACCCCTTTCGCACGACCGTGCTGGTCATGGCCGACGCGGGGCATCTCTACTTCGGCTTTATCTGTCACGACCCCGACCCTAAACGCATCGCCATGCACACAATGCGCGCCGACGACGACTTCTCCGGGGACGACTCCGTCGCCCTCGTGCTGGATACCTTCGGCGATGCCCGCACGGGCTACCTGTTTCGCATCAACGCCGCCGGGGCGCGGCAGGACGGGCTGATCGCCAACCTCGTCGATGAGCCATCTCTCGATTGGACCGGGCTCTGGGACGCCCGCACGGGCCGTTTTCCCGGGGGCTGGATGGCCGAAATCGTCATCCCCAGCCGGACACTTAACTTCACGCGTGGCCTCCCGCACTGGGGTCTGAACTTCGAGCGTCACATCGCCCGCGAACGGCTCTTTCTGAATTGGGCCAACACGCGGCGCGACGCGTTCTTTGTCGATCTCAGCCGGGCCGGGCGCCTGACCGGACTTGATTTTGTGAAGGCAGGCCGCGGGCTGGAACTCATACCCTATGCGCTGGGGCGGCGCCTGGAAAACTTCGGCAAGGGCCCGGCGGCACAGCAATCCACCGTGGGGCTGGACGCGAACTACCGTCTGAGTCCGGACCTCAACCTTTCGGTCACGGCCAACACCGACTTTGCTGAGACCGAGGTGGACCTCCGGCAGAACAACACCACGCGTTTTCCCCTTTTCTTTCCGGAACGGCGGGCTTTTTTCCTGGAGGGCTCCAACCAGTTCGAATTCGGTTTGGGGCTGGCGACTCTGTTCCAGCCATTTTTCACACGCCGCGTCGGCCTGGTGGACGGACGCCCGGCGCCCATCGATTATGGAGTCCGCCTGCTGGGCCGCAGCGGGAGGGTGAATGTCGGCGCCATGCATGTGGAAACGCGGCCGATCCCTGGGCGCGATCGCACCCAACTCTCGGCGGGACGCCTCAGCTACGATTTGAAGCCCGAGGTCCGGCTCGGCGCCATCTTCACCAACGGCAGCCCTGATGGGTCCGCCAACAATCCTCTCGGGGGGGTAGACGCCGTCTGGCGCACCTCCCAGTTCCGCCAGAACCGCAACCTCGCCATCGGCGGCTGGGCTCTGCGCAGCGGCGGCAACGGCTATGGGGTGACCGTGGATTATCCGAACGACCGCTTCTGGTCACGCACCCAAATTCACCATTTCGGGCCAGGCCTCGACGCCGCTATCGGCTTTCTCCCGCGCCCCGGCGTCACTTCCTACCGCAGCGAAAACTGGTTTCAACCCCGACCCGGCGCCCAATCGCGCTGGCGCTTCGTGCGTCAAGCCTTTTATGGCTATCAGGCCCGCGCCGTCGTCAATGCCAGGGGGCAGACGGAAACCTGGGGCGTCGAGCTATCCCCTCTCAGTTGGGAGTTTCAGACCGGCGACATGATTGAGTTCAGCATCCACCCCCAACAGGAGTTTCTCCCAGTGCCCTTCGAGATAGCCCCAGGGCTCACTATCCCGACGGGCCGCTACCCGTTTCGGCGCTGGAAGGCGAGCGCCCTCAGTTCCCGCTTCCGCCGCTGGCGCGCCTCCGGAGAGTTCGTCAACGGCGGATTTTATAGCGGCCAGCTGCTCGAAACCACCGCCGCCCTCGATTTCAACGCCCCCGATGGCCGCTGGCAAATCCAGTTTTCGCAAAACCAGAACTTTGGCCGCCTGGCCGAGGGAAACTTTCTTCAGCGGCTTTGGCTCAGCCGCCTCGTGCTCTCCCCCACACCCTACTTTTCCCTCACCAGTCTGATTCAGTACGATTCAGCCGGCTCGAACGTCGGCGGCAATACCCGCCTGCAGTGGATGATACGCCCGGGCCGCGAACTGATCTTCGTCTGGAACCGCGGCTGGCGGCAGCTTCGTCGGAGCCGCGAGGATCTCACGCTGCTGCCTGAGTCGGAGGCCCTGATCCTGAAAATGCGCTGGACTTTTCGCTATTAACTGAAAAACTGACACTGAATCGTAATGCGATTTCGGCACAGTACTGGCATCCTAAAGAACATGATGCGATACCTGATCGGTTCCTTGATTCTTCTTTTGCCGCTTTCGCTCGGGGGGCAATCGGTGGCGGGCCTGGGGGCGATTTCGGGGGTGGTTATGGATGCGAGCGGATCGCGGGTGCCGGAGGCGGAAGTCACGGTTGTGAACGCCGAGAAGGGCATTCGGCGCACGCTGTCGACCAACAGCGCGGGGTTGTTCGTTGCCGGTTCGCTGACACCGGCCGGCGGCTATACCGTCACGGTAAGGAAAGCAGGCTTCAATGTGGCCGAGGCGCGGGAGTTGACCGTGCAGGTGGGCCAGCAGGTGGACTTGCAGTTCAGCTTGAGCATCGCCTCGAGCACGTCGGTGGTGAGTGTGACGGCGGAGGCGCCGGCGGTGGATTCGGCGAAGACGGGCGTCAGCCAGGTGGTCGACGAGCAGCAGATTCTGAATCTCCCGATCAACGGCCGGCGGGTGGATTCCTTTGTGCTGCTGACGCCCGGGGTGACCAACGACGGTACGTTCGGGGCAATCACGTTCCGCGGCATTCCCGGGGGCAATGCGTTTCTGCAGGACGGCAACGACTCGACGCAGCAGTATTACAACGAGAACGCCGGGCGGACGCGGATCTCGGCGAATATTTCGCAGGACACGGTGCAGGAATTTCAAGTGATCACGGGCGGGTCGGCGGAATTCGGACGGGCCTCGGGCGGGGTGATCAACACGGTCACCAAGTCGGGCGGGAACTCGATGCACGGCACGGCGTTTTGGTTTTTCCGCAATCAGAATTTCAATGCCCGGGACCGGTATGCCAGTTTCCGGCCCGAGGAGCGGCGCGACCAACTGGGCGGCAATCTATCAGGACCGATCAAAAAAGACAAGCTCTTTTACTTCTTTAATACCGAGATCACGCGGCGCAATTTTCCGCTGATCTCAAGCCACACGGGCCAGCCGCTGTTTGACTCCAATGGGCGCTATGTAGCGGCTTGCGCGGCCTCGGCGGCACAGTGCGAGGCGGCCCGCCGCTTCATCGACCGCTTTAACCGCACCGTCGAGCGCACAGCGAACCAGGAACTGCTGTTCGGCAAGATCGACTGGCAGGCAAATAGCAAGAACACAATCAGCGCGAGCTTCAACTATCTGCGCTGGCTTTCGCCGAACGGCATCCAGACGGGGGCGGTATTGAATAACGGGGCCGCCATCGGCAACAACGGGCTTTCGACCGTGCGGGCGCGCAACGGGCGGCTCGCCTGGACTTCGCTGGTTTCCCCGACGACGGTAAATGAGTTCCGCTTCGGCTGGTTCAAGGACCGTCAGGCCGACGACCTGATGACGAGCTTTCTGCCCTTCACCGGCTTTACCGGCACGCTGACGGTCAACGGTGTCTCCAACCTCGGCTCGGCGAATTATCTGCCGCGCGTGCAGCCCACCGAGGACCGCTTTCAGTTCGCCAACAACCTGTCGAAAACCTGGGGCCGCCACCTGTTGAAGTTCGGCGCCGACATCGCGCAAACCCGCATGGTGCAGGATCAGTTGCTTAATGCCCGCGGCAGCTACACGTATGCGAGTGTGACGAACTTCGCCCTCGATCTGACCGACAACCCGAGCGGGGCCAAGCGCTGGCAGAGCTACCAGCAAACCTTCGGCGATCCCCTGTCGACGGTCTGGATTCGCGACTTCAATTTCTTTGCGCAGGATCAGTTTCGCGTGCAGCCGCGGCTCACGGTCAACTATGGCCTGCGTTATGAGTTTGCCCGCTTTACCCAACCGAAGGCGGCCGTGCCGAACTACCCGCGCACGGGCAACATCCCCGAGCCGAAGCTGAACTTCGCTCCCCGCCTTGGTCTGGCCTACAACCTGGTTCCCGACAAAACGGTGCTGCGAGCGTCCTGGGGGATGTTTTACGCGCGCTTTCCCGGAGCGCTGATCACGAATCTGAACATCGCCAACATTCAGCAGGTGACTTATAACCTGCAGGGGACCAATGCGGCGGCCGTCGCCGCCGGCCCGGTGTTTCCGAACGTCCTGACGGCGGCTCCGAACCTGGCCACCGGCACACGCTCGATCAGCTTTGCCGGCGAGCGCTTCCGCACGCCCTACACGATGCAGGGCGACATCGGCATCGAGCAGGCACTGACACGCAAAACCTCGCTGACGGTCAGCTGGGCCTTTAACCGCGGCGTGCGCATGATCGCCATCCGCGACGCCAACATCGGCGAGCCATCGGGCGAGATGACCTACCGGGTTAACGACGCCACGGGTGCGCAGGTGGGCACCTTTTCGACGCCGGTGCACCGGCTGGCCAGCCGCATCGACCCGGCGCTGCAGCGCGTCAATGTGATCGAGTCGGTGGCCAACATCTGGTACAACGCAATGCTCGTGCAGTTTGTGAACCGTTCGCTCAACTTTGGCCGGCTGACCAGCGCCGGCAACATCAGCTATACCTGGGCGCACACGATCGACGAAAACCTGGGCGGGGCGGGGTCGAACACGTTTTTCTCCGGTGGGCCGACATCGTTCCGCAATGGAGATTTTCGCGGCGAGAAGGGCAGCTCGACGCTCGACCAGCGCCACCGCCTGGTCGTGGCGCAAACCCTCGGCTACAAGCCCTTTCAGGTCGGCTCCGCGGCGGGAGCACTGTTGAACGGCTGGCAGATGTCGGTGCTCGGCACCTTCGCCAGTTCGTTCGGGGCGACGCCGACAATCAACGGGGCGGGCATCGTCGTGCAGGGGGCGCCGGCCGCCTTCACGGCCAGTCTGAATGGTCTGGGCGGGGATAGCCGGGTGCCGTTTCTGCCGCGGAATCTGCTCGACATCGATCCGGTTTACCGCTTCGATACCCGCTTGTCGAAGCTCTTCCGCGTTCGTGAGCGCTGGACGGCGAGCTTCCATTTCGAAGCCTTCAACCTCTTCAATCGGGTATCCGATACTTCCCGCCGCACGCAGCTTTATAACGTGACCGGCGGCAACATTCTGGTGCCGGTGGCCAACTATGGCGAGGGCACGGCAAGCGCGGGATTCCCCGATGGCACCAATGTCCGGCGGCTGCAGTTGAGCCTGCGTTTTCTGTTTTAGCGCCGGGCCCGGAAAAAACCGTTAGCCTGACAGGAGATGAATTCAACTCCAGCCAAGGTGGACTCGGCTTGTCCGGTTTGTGGGCACAACGGTGCGGTGCTGGTCTCGACGGAGGACCGCTATGGCGACAGTCTTCGTACGCTGGCCTGCGCGCAATGTGGTTTGTACCGCAACGATCCGCTGCCGACGGTGGCGCAACTGAAGGCCTATCACGAGGTGGAGTACCGCAAGTCCTATAAGGGTCGGCGCGAACCGAAGGCCAAGAACGTGTACCGTTCGCGCCGGCTCGCCGGGCAACGGCTGGCCGCGTTGCGGCGCTGGTTACCGGCCGCGGGGGCGGTGCTCGATGCCGGCTCGGGCTCGGGTGAGTTTCTTGCCGCTTTGAAGGGGGCGGGGCTCAGCCCGCAGGGTCTGGAAGCCGATGCGGTGTATGCGGATTATGCCCGGCGCCAGTATCAGGTTCCGGTGATGGATGCCGGGCTGCTCGAGGCGGAATTCCCCGCCGGTGCATTTGGCGCGATCACGCTCTTCCATGTGCTCGAGCACCAGCCGGACCCCATCGCCGTGCTCGAGCGTCTCGGCCAATGGCTAGCCCCCGGCGGGGTGCTGGTGGTGGAGGTGCCGAATCTCGATTCCCTCAACCAGCACCCGGCCAAGCGATTCCACTTTGCCCATGTGCTGGGCTTCACGCCGGCAAGCCTGGCGCTTGCGGCACAGCGCGCGGGTTACGCGATCCAGGCTTCCTCGGAGGCGAACTTTGGCCGCGACCTGCAGATCATCCTGCGCCAACAAGCAGGCCCGGCGCCGGTACTCGATACGCCCCGTCCGCTGGTGACCTCGGGCCAGACGATCCTCGCTTATTACCTGCGGCCACAGACTTATTTGCGTTTTCTTCTGCGCATGAAGCAGTTTCTCGGAGAGTATCTGGCAACGCGCTGAGGAAGGCTGGCGGGGCGGCTGGTGAGCGCTGAGCTAGCAGAACCTCGCCGCTCAGTAGCAGTAAAATCGCGGCCAGCCCCGGCTTCAAGGAGCCAACATGCTTTCCATCTCCACGATGACGCTCAACGGCGAACTCATGAGCTCAACAAGGCCGGCGCCAGATTGGGACTGCCTAGTATGTTGCTCGCGCGAAAGATATACTCTCAATCAGGATGGAACCAGTAACATCGCTCGAAGAAGGAGACATTTGGCGTGAGGCACGGTCCATTTTCGGTAAGTTGATGGACCGCGACGCGGCCGAGCGCGCCGAATTGATGGAGCAACTCTGCAGTGGCAAGGTGGAGTTAAAGGAATTGCTGAAGGTGTTGCTGCGGCGCTACGAAAGCGCCGACTCCGGCTTGTTGCCGATGTTGGGGAAAATGATGCCGGAGTGCGACGACGTGCTTCTCGCGCCGGGTACGCGCTTGCTGGGGCGGTTTGTCGTGGAGTCCTTGTTGGGCAAGGGTGGCATGTCGAGCGTGTATCTGGCTAAGGATCTGGTGCTCGATCAGCGTGTGGCGCTGAAGATCCTGCGCTCGCGCCTGCTGTCCTCGGAGGCAGCGCGAGACCGCTTTCTCCGTGAGGTGGCGCGCAGCCGCGAAGTTTCGCATCCGAATGTCTGCCGCGTTTATGAATGGTTCGAAGGGGAAGTGGATGGGGCAAAAATCCCCTTCCTGATCATGGAGTGGGTTGAGGGCGAGAGCCTGAAGGATTGGCTGAAGCTTGGCGACGAGCGCGCGCGCACCGAGGCCGTGGAGATCCTGCGGCAACTGGCGGCCGGGCTCGATGAGATCCATCGCCGCGGCATTGTTCATTTGGACCTCAAGCCGGGCAATGTATTGTTGGCCCGGAACCGGGCGGGCGATCTGCGCGTGGTGATTCTCGACTTCGGGCTGGCTACGCTGCGGGAGGGTGTCGCCGAGGGGGGCACGCCGGGTTTCATGGCGCCGGAGCAGTTTCTCGGCGGCGAGGTGTCGGCGGCAGCCGATGTTTACGCCCTCGGATTTCTGGCGGAAGCCTTGGATCCAGCGGCCCGCGGGCCGCGCAAGGAAGCCGTGCAACGCGCCACCCAGGCGGCGCCGGAATTGCGCCAAGCCTCGGCGGGACAATTCTTCCGGGAGTGGAACGGCGAGGTGTCGCGACGGCGATTGATGCGGGCCGCCGGCGCGGCCGCGGTGGTGCTGGGCGGCTTGGGGACGTGGAGGTTTACGCAACGGGGCGAAAGGCGATTGAGCCTCGCCCTGATGCCCTTCGAGGTGAGCCCGGGTTCACTCGAAATCGCCCCCGAACAGGTGAAAGAACTTACGGCTCAATCGACGCAGCATCTGCTCGCCGTGCCGCGGCTGGCCGTAGCCGGATCGGGTAGCGTCTTCAGCATCGCCGCGAATAATCTGAAGGCTGAGGAGTTGGGCCAGCGCCTGGCCGCCGACGTTCTGGCGCAGCCGACCTTGACGCGAAAGCCGGACGGCTGGCAGGTCAGCGTGCGGGTATTGGACCTGCGCAAGGGCAAGGTTTTGGGAGCCAATACCGTGGCGCTCGCCGCGGGCAAGATGGCCGAAGTGCCAAGCCGCGTCGCCGGTGTGGTGCTCGGTATCCTGGGGATGGCCAACCGATTGGTTACCGATTCCCGCGGCGTGCTGGTGAACGAAGAAGCTTATGGAGCTTATCTCGAAGGGCGGCACTTGTGGGGCAAGAGGACCCCGAAGGATTTGCGTGAAGCTTTGGCGAAGTTCCGGAAGTGTCTGGACTTGGCGCCTTATTTTGGACAGGCGGAGAGCGGCATGGCCGATTGCCTGTGCGCGCTGGCCGATCAGGGTGAGCTAAGCCCCGCTGCTAATCAGCAGGAGGCGATGGGCCGGGCCCGCCGCGGTGTGGAACTCGAACCGGGCTCGGCGGTGACGCGAGCCAGCCTGGGCATTGCTCTTTCTCTGTTCGAATACGATTTGGTGGGTGCGCGCCGGGAATTGGAAGCGGCCATTGCCCTCGATGCCGGCTATGCCCCCGCGCACCAGTGGCTGTCGGCGGTTCACTTGAAGAGCGGCCAGTGGCAGCAATGCCTGCACGAAGTGGACCTGGCTTATGAGAACGACCGCCTCGGCTATCCTACCTTGCGGGCACAGTCGGCCATGCGCTACTTCCTTCGTGATTATTCGCGCGCCCTCTCTGGCTTTCTCGAACTCGACCGGCTGCTCCCCGGCCAGCGTGTAACGGCCGAGTATCTTGCCGAATGTTATGCCCGGCTGGGGCATGCCGCCGAGGCGCGCCACTATGCCGGGGAGGCGCTGCGGCTTTCCAACCGCGGCGCGCAAAGCTGCGTTTATGCCTCCATCGCTCACACGCTCAGCGGCGATGCACGCACGGGCCGGGCCCTCGCCGAAGAGGCTGCCGCGAAGTTCCGGACCAAGGAATTTTTTCAGCCCGTTCATCTCGCCCGGGTCTTCGCCGAACTGCTCGATTTCCAGCAGACTGAGATTTATCTGACGGAATGCTCGCGCGTACGCGATACCAGCTTGCCGATGCTGCTCGTTCATCAATCCTTCGACAAGATCCACGATATAAGCAGCTTCCGTGCTGCTCTCAGCATTGCTGCAATCCGTTATCCCGACGGCAAGCAGCCGGACTTCTCAGACCTCAAAGACAAAACGGCGCAGGGTTAGGGCCAAAGCCTTTCTTGAGGGCTTGCTGTATCCGTTGACAGGCAAAACGGTGATAAGGCACAGCCAGATCGGGAGCGATCAACCGCACGGCGGGTGTTTTCGTTTCCGGGCGCGAGAGATCAAGCGCGTAGATATTCCAGCCGCGATCGGCCAAGTCCCGCAGAAGGGATTCGAGATTGGTGCGCGCCGCCGCGCTCAAGATGCGGCCGGAGCCTTGAGGCACGAAATGCGGATTCGCCTCGAGCCGGGCATCCTTCAGCCAATGCAGATGCGCGTTATGCATCGAATGCGGATCATCGGGTTGCGGCGTCTCTTCGTGGATCGCCTCGTTCTGGCGAAGCTCATACAGAGCGCGCAAAACAGCGCGCCGGGCCGCGAAGGCAGCGCCAAAACCAAAACTGAACCGGGCGGACCCAGCCGTGGCGGCGGCAATCGCCGCCGCCACGGGAACACCAACATCGGTGGTCAGATCGAGCAGCCAGACCCGCCGTTGCCGCGCTGTGAATTCGCTCACAATGTCCTCCACCTCCGCACACTCCGGCAGCACGAGGCCTGGCCGCGGCAACCGTGCCGTCCACCATAGCGCGATGGCATCCCGCTCGATCAACTCCAGTAGCGCGTGCTCCACGGCTTGCTCCATCGTTTCCCCGGCCGCGCAGCCATTGGAATCCGCAACGCACACCAGCCGCTCCGTCGGCGGGTTGCTGTAAAAGTAACAGTGCTGCGCCGGAGCCAAGAACGTCTCCGGCCGCGTCAGGCTCCAAACCACCGTCCAGGCAATCGGCTCGTCCCGATCCACGGGCCGCGGAATGTAGGGAAAGGCAAGCGGACTGGCATTCCACGCTTCGCGCCCCGCGTATTGCTCCTCTGTAAATTGATTACAAACCCGCGGCGTGAGCAGGCCACATTGCTGTTCTAACTCCCGCTCCGCGCCAATGATCACTGTTTCAGAGCCTTGAAAAACATAACTGTAACGCTCCACCGCCTCCCCAAAAGCGGCCAGCTTCGACGAAGCACTTGAGCCGCCGTTTCCCGAGCAAACCGTCGTTAGCGGAGCGCGATGCGATTTAGGGAAATTACGATTCTGCGGCAGTCTTACCTCAGCAATCGTGCGCTCCGGAGATTGAAAACGGTAAAAAACTCGAAAACGTTGTTCTAACATGGGTGCAAATTCAGGCGAGCTCTTGCCAGATTGGTCTTCACGGTATTAAGTTGGGAGAACTGCCGCAGCCGCACTAAAATCGCGTGAGCGGCACAAGTTGTCAACCCGTCAATCAAAAAGTAGGAGAGTATTACTACCACAATGGCAAAGAAAAAGACCAACAACGCCCCGGCTGCTCCACGGATCAGCAGCGCTAACTTTACAGAAACCAGAAAATTGATCCTGGCCGAGGGAGGTTCCGGCCCGGAAGCTAAATTCGTCGCAGGCTCCAAATTCACCGTGGAAAGTGAAAACAAGAGCATTTACATTAACGATATTCTGTTCAACAACAAGAGCGTCAAGGAAATCTTATTGAAAAGCCTGAATACAACCGCGCCCTTCAAGTCCATTACGATTCAGTATAAGGCCCGCTAGCTTCAAGATGATCGAAGATACCTTTGAGGTTAGGGCGAATGCCGATTTTCGCCTTGGGCTGGCAAGGGAAACCGCCTTTCAATAGAACGGTTGCTAACTGTTCCGGGGCCAGCCTTTTCACCCCCTGGATCGCACAAACCACGGCCGCCACGATGGCCGTCGCGGCGGAGGTGCCGCCAAAGTGACTGGTGGAGCACGGCAGCGGTTTGCGGCGGGTGTCGTCCACGGACGCAGTAAATATGCTGTACCCTTGCGCGAAGGCCACGACGCGTTCACCGTAGTTTGAAATGTCGCACCGGTTACCCTGCGCGTCCCCCGCCCCAACAAGAATCGACCCTGGAGGCGGCAGAGGAAAGTGGCGCTTCGTCAGTCTGGTGGCTCTGTTTCCGGCCGAGGCGATCACATGGACTCCGGCCCCGACGATCAACCGGATGGCTTCGCTGTAATCCGGATTCGTCTCCAGCGGCAAGCCTTCGGCTTGCACCGGCAGCACCAGCACATCGGGCGGTGGGCTGCCTTGCCCGGCAAGCACCAGCAGGCTCAGAAAGCTGATCTTTTCCCCCTTCGGCCGCTGATAATAAGTACCCAGCCGGTAATTCGCACAGGGTACAATCCCCACTCCATAATCTGGATGCTGCCTCGCCAAGATTCCCAACACGTTGGTCCCATGCGCCATGGCACGGGGGTTGTGATCGCCGAATGCGAGTGAGGCTCGCTGAATCGAGCCAGGAAAAGCCGGATGAGCAGTAAAGAAACTCTTATCGACGATGGTGACGTTGACGCCGCGCCCGGCTCCCCGGCACCAGGCTTGCTCAACGGCGATCTGCGCCAGATAAGGCGGCACGCTACCACCCGGATGAGCCGTGGCATCGAGTGGCGGCTCTTCACCCGGACCATCCGAGCGTTCGACGGGCAGCGCCGCGTCAGGCCCGGGGCGGATTTCCGGTTTTCGGGGCGGAACAAAGCCGGGATTGCGTGCAAGCGCCAATCGCACGAGGGCGTCCCAGGCGGAAGAGGCCGCCGGCGAAAGCAGGTTCGTCGGATAGCCCGTTGCACCGGGGGGCTGCTTGCCAGATACCTTGGCCATGGCGAAGTTCCTCGCTTGGCGATCACCGCGCCGGGCGATGATTCACTTTACCTGGATTCCCTGCAATGCTTCGCTCAGAAAGCACTTCGCCATGTTCAGGTCGCGATGTATCGTGCGCGGAGACACCTCGAGCGTCGCCGCGATTTCCTCAATCGTGAACCCAATCAGATAATGCCATTCGACGATGCGAGCCGTGCGAGGCGAAAGAGCCTCCAGTTTTTCGAGCGCGTGGTCGATCTCCAGAATCGCTTCCTGGTTTGCCGGCGTGGCGATTTCGAAATCGATTTCCTCTTCCATGCTCTGAGCTTGCGGACGCTTCAGGGCTTGCTTACGCCGGATGCGGTCGATCAGCAGCCGGCGCATCACCCGTCCGGCAAGCGCAAGAAAATGCTTGCGGTCGTTCGTCGTCCAGGCACCGCCGCTGGCGGCCAGCCGCAAAAAGGCTTCGTGCACAAGAGCCGTAGCCTGAACACTATGCCCGTCGCGTTCCTGACGCAGCATCTGGCGCGCCAATTGCCGCAAATCGTCATAGAGCAGCGTGAATAGCTTCACGTCCGCCTCACCCTTGCCATCCTGTGACTGTGCCAGCAGTGCTTTCAGCGTCTCAGGGGGAGCAAACATAAGCCTTTAGTATACAAATCGACAACAACAAAAATGTCAGTTTTTTTCCGCGCTTTGCGCTTCAGAGCCTAACAAACAAATCAGAAGTAGGATTCCGCTCCGCACCCGCCCCCAAGTCGTACGGGCCATCGGCCCCAAACATTCGCACCACTAAACCGAATCACGCAAATCGGGGAATCAACAGGTAGGCAGTTGAAAGACAATTTCCGTGCTCAGGCGTAGGCACGAAACCAGTCAAGATCCAAAAATCTTTCCTCGAGGAAGGATTCTGGCGGTGAGGGTGGGATTCGAACCCACGGATACGTTTCCGCATCAACGGTTTTCGAGACCGCCCGATTCAACCACTCTCGCACCTCACCGTTTTCGATTATAGCGAAGTTTCCGCTCCCATTTCGATGAGTTGTCCGGCATACTTCATCGCCTCCTCGGTCAGACGCTGGCCGCCGATCATCCGCGCCACTTCTTCGACTCGCTCGGCACCGCTCAACTCCGTCACCACGCTGTGAGTCCGGCCCTTGCTCTCCTTCTTCGCTACTGAATAGTGATGGTCGCCGAAGGCAGCGATCTGTGCCAGGTGCGTGACGCACAACAGCTGATTGTTGCGCGCCAGGCGCTTCAGCTTCTTGCCCACCTGCTCGGCGGCGCTTCCGCCAATGCCAGCGTCCACTTCATCGAAGACCATGGTCCGCCCGCCGCTGGCCGCCAGCGTGACCTTCAAGGCCAGCGCCAACCGCGACAGCTCCCCGCCGCTGGCCACCTTTTCGAGCGGCTTCGGCTCCTCTCCCAGGTTGGTCGAAATCAGAAAACGCACCGCGTCGGCGCCCTCCGGCCCCCACTCGTCCTCCGCCACCGCAATCACAAATCGGCTGCGCGCCATGTTGAGATCCTTCAATTCGCTTTCCACCTGCCCATCGAGCCGCACCGCGGCCGCCCTCCGGCTCACCGTCAACTCCCCGGCCGCCGCGCGGTATTCCTCCCGCAGCGCCGCCACGGTACGCACCAATTCCTCACGCCGCTCCCCGGCGCCCTCGGCCAGATCCAGGTCCGCGCACACCTGATCGTAGAAGGCGAGAATCTCGGCGACGCTATGTCCGTATTTGCGCCGTAACTTATCAATTTCGGCCAGGCGGTTTTCGACCGCGGCCAGCCGCCCCGGGTCCGCCTCGAGCCGGTCTACATAGCGGCTCAAGTCGCGGGTGGCATCATCGAGCAGCGCCTCGGCCCCGCGCAGGCTTTCGACCACACCATCGAGGCTCTCATCGATCCGCCGCAATTCCTGCACCCGCTTGAGCGCTTGCCCCACCGTGCGCTCCTCGAGCGCCCCAAGCGCACCCTCGGCCAGTTCCCGCAGCTTCACCACGTTGGCGAGCACCTTCAGTTCCTGCTCGAGTTGGGCATCCTCGCCTGGCTTCAGCCCGCCCGCCTCGATCTCCCGCTTCTGATAGATCCACAAATCCCGCTGCCGCAGCAGCGCCTGCTCGCGCGCCTCCAGTTGGCGCAACTCGCTTTCGGCCGCCCGCAGCCGCTCCCACAATTCCGCCACCCGCGCCAGCAGTGCCCCATGGCCTGAGTACTCATCGAGCATAGCCCGCTGCTCGGCGCCGCTGAAGAGCCGCTGCTGATCGTGCTGCCCGTGTATGTCGCCGAGATACGGCTGCAGTTCCTTCAGAAATCCCGCCGCCACCGGCCGCGACCCCACAAACGCCCGGCTCTTGCCACTGGCCAGCACCTCGCGCTCGATCAGCAACTCACCTTCTTCGATTTCGAGCCCCGCTTGCTCAAGCAACTCGAGGAACCCGGCCGTCCGCGGCGCCTCGAAAATCCCGGCTATCCGCGCCCGCTCCGCCCCGCTGCGCACCGCCTCGGCCGAAGCCCGCCCCCCGAACAACAATCCGAGCGAGTCGACAATCAAACTCTTGCCGCTGCCCGTCTCCCCCGACAGCACGTTCAGCCCGGCGTGAAACCGGACGCGCACGCGGTCGGCCACCGCAAAGTTCTCGACCAGTAATTCCACCAGCATCGTCTTGATTTTACTGGCAGGCGGCGATCCTTGGCGGCGATAATAAAGACTGCTCATGATTGCCTTTCTGTTGCAGCTCAAATTGAGCGAACTCTTCGATCCCACCAAGCCGGTGTCCTTCAGCGTTCTCCTGCTGCTCATCCTCGCTTCGCTGTTGAGCTGGTCGATCATCTTCACCAAGTGGAACGTGATCCAGCGCGCGCTGGCGGCCAACCGCGGCTTTCTCCGCGTCTTCCGCAAGGCCAATACTTTTGATGCCCTCACGGCGGCCGCCGAGCAATTCGCCGCCGCCCCCATGGTCGCCGTCTTCGACTTTGGTTATGCCGAGGTGGAACGCCAAGCCCGCGGCCGGAATCAAATCCGTAATAAGCCGATGATCGAACGCAATCTGCAGTTAGGCATCAGTGAAGAGATTCAGAAGCTCGAGCGTAATATGAACTGGCTCGCCACGATCGCCTCCGTCACCCCCTTCATCGGCCTGTTCGGCACCGTCTGGGGCATCATCGACGCCTTCCAGGCCCTGTCCCTGTCGGCCAGCGTCAGCCTCCGCACGGTCGGCCCCGGTATCGCCGATGCCCTCATCGCCACCGGCGCCGGTCTGGCCGCGGCCATCCCCGCCGCCGTCGCTTATAACTATCTCGGGGCCCAGATCAAGGAAATCGGCAATCGCCTCGAGGACTTCTCGCTCGAGTTCATGAACTTCGTCGAAAGGACCTTCGAGGGTTAATCCGCCATGGGCTTCTCGATCGATCAGTCTTCCCCAGGCGGCCGCCGCGGCCGCCGCTACGGCGGCACCACGATGTCGGAGATCAATGTCGTCCCGCTCGTCGACGTCGTTCTCGTGCTGCTCATTATTTTCATGCTCACCGCCCAGGCCATGCAGTTCGGCCTCGAGATCGAGGTGCCCAAGGTAAAGACCGAGCGCGCCTCCGCCCAGGACCTCAACGTCGTCAACATCACCAAATCCGGCGAGCTTTACTTCAACGACCAGCCCGTCAACATCAACCAACTCGTCGAAAAGGTGAAGGCCAACCGAAAGGCCAAGGAAGACCTGGTCTATCTCCGCGCCGACAAGTCCACCGTCTACGACCCCATCGCCAAGGTCGTCTCGGAATTGACCGCCGCCAAGATCGGCGTCCGCCTCGTTACCGAAACCGATGACAGCTATTCACCCCGCCGCCGCTAGGCCCCACGGCTTCCGCAACTCCCTGCTGCTGCATGCCGGCATCCTCGGCGCGCTCTTTGCCTATGAGTACTGGAATCAGCGCGCCCGCGACCGCTTCGGCGACCCCAATTCCCTCGGCGCCTCGGCCGGGGTTTCCGCCGTCGCCCAGATCCCCATCCCCCGCCGCGATGGCCCCCTCAACCGGCTCGCCAACGACACCGAGTCTCTCGTGCGCCCGCCCGAGAAGAGTGCAAAAAAATCCCAGCCTAAACCCGACGACCCCGATGCCATCGCCATCGGCAAAAAATTGAAGAAGACAAAGCAGGAAGTCATCGCCACCAACCAGCGCTACCGCGAAGACCCCATCGTCCCCAATCAGCTCACCTCCACGCTTGGCCAGGCCGCCGTCTCCCCCATGATCGGCGTCCAGGGTTCCGGCGGCGTCGGCACCAGCACCAGCTCGCCCTTCGGCAACCGTTTCGGCTGGTATGAAAAACTCATCCGCGAGCGCGTTGCCCAGCGCTGGCGCACCAATGATGTCGATGCCCGCCTCCGCAATGCGCCCCCCTGTATTCTGACCTTTAATATTTCCCGCGACGGCAACATTTCCAACATCCGCATAGTCCAATCCTCGGGCAATTACGCGCTCGACAAGTCCACCGAAAGAGCCGTCCATGAGGCCAACCCCATGCCGCCCCTGCCCCAGGGTTTCGAAAAGAACTCTGCGAACATAGAATTCTGGTTTGAACTGAAGAGGTAATCCCCATCCGATGAATCGCCGCACCGCTCTGCTCACTTTCCTTGCTCCCGCCCTCCACGGGCAATCCGCCGACATCATCAGCCGCATCACTGGCGGCCAGCAGCCCACCATTGCCATTCCCGACTTTCGCGGCGCGGGCGAGGCCCAGCCCTGGATGCAACTCTTCAATCTCACTCTCTTCGATGAAGTCGCCTCCGCCGGCCTCTTCCGCATGGCCCCCAAGAGCTTCTACCCCCTGCAGGTTCCCCAGGCGCCCCAGGATTGGAAGGCCCCCATCGGCGGCCGTTCTCAAGGCCCCTGGCTCACCGATTGGTCCAATCCCACCGTCAAGGCCAATTACCTCGCCATGGGGTATTGCGCCATACAAAACAACCAACTCGTCCTCTTCGGCTGGCTCTACGACGTCACTCAGCCCGACCTCACCAACGCCCAAATGTTCGGCAAGGTCTACTTCGGACCCATCAGCGAAGACGGCGCGAAAAAAATCGCCCGCGAATTTGCCGCTGATATCCTGGCCAAATTCGGCGCCAAATCCCTGCTCGGCTCGAAGATCTACTTCGTCTCCAACCGCACCGGTTCCAAAGAGATCTGGTCGATGGATTATGACGGATCGAACCAGCGCCAGATCACCCGCTTCAACAGCATCTGCACTACCCCCGTCCTCAGTCCCGACAATTCCAAACTTGCTTTCACCAGTTTTCTCCAGGGCAACCCCGGCATCACCGTTCTCAATGCCGAATCGGCCCGGCGGCTCACCTTCGTCAACCCCGTCTCGAGCATCGTCGCCAGTCCAAACTTCGCCCCGGACGGCAAATCCATGCTCTTTTCCACCAAAATCGGCGGCGGATTTCCTAATATCTTTAGCGCCAACTCGGACGGCTCCAACCTCAACCGCGTCACCTCGGCCCGGGCCGTTGAGACCGAACCAAAGATTAATCCGAAAAATTCTTCTGAAGTTGTTTTCGTTTCAGGTAGATCCGGACCTGTACAAATCTATAGAATGAATAGTAGTGGGTCCGATGTCGAAAGGCTCACCGACGGTACGGGGACCGCGGCGAATCCGTCCTGGCACCCCAATGGTCAGATTATTTCTTTTTCATGGACTCGGGGACTGGAACCGGGTGACTTCAATATCTTCATGATGGATGTTGCCAAGCGTGAAATCACGCAATTGACTCATGGCGCGGGCCGCAACCTGAACCCCGTTTGGGGGCCGGACGGCTTGCATCTGGTCTTTTGTTCGAACCGCGGCGGCAGCCTTCAGATCTGGACCATGCTCGCGGACGGAACGCGTCTGCGGCAACTGACTACCGCCGGTCGCAATGAGATGCCGGTATGGACACACTAGTTCTCGTATTGTCTATCGCATTCGGTTGAATTATCTTGGAGGTCACATCGCACCATGCTGCTGGTAAAGTCCCATAAACAACTGAGCATCGCTCTGCTCGCTCTCTCCCTGTCACTCTTCGCTGTTGGCTGCAAGAAGAAAGCCCCGGCGCCGCCCCCACCCCCGGCGCCGGCTCCGGCCGCGCCCGCGCCCGCGCCCAAGCCCGCTCCGGCGATTCGTTCTTTCACGGTCGAACCCGGTTCGATCACCGCGGGTCAAAGCGCCACGCTGTCCTGGGCTGTCGAGAATGCCGACTCCGTTAACATCTCCGGCATCGGCGCCGTGCAGTCCACCGGCAATCGCTCGGTGAGCCCGTCCTCGACGACCACCTACCGTCTCACGGCCACCGGCCCCGGCGGCACCACCGAGCGCAGCGTCACGCTCAGCGTCTCCGCCCCCCCGCCGCCCCCGCGGCAGGAAGCTCCGCGGCCCGCCGTCAAGAGCCTTTCGGAAATGGTCGGTTCCCTGCTCGCTGACGTCTACTTCGACTACGACAAGTCGGATGTCCGCGAGGATGGCCGCTCCATTCTCAATCGCAACGCCGAAGCATTGAAGCAGATTTTCGCTGCCCACCCGAGTGGTGTCGTCACCATCGAAGGCCACTGCGACGAGCGCGGCTCAGCGGAATACAACCTGGGCTTGGGCGACCGCCGCTCAACGGCCACCAAGGACTATCTCGTCAACCTCGGCATTCCCGCCGGTCAGCTCAAAGTGATCAGCTATGGCAACGAGAAGCCGACCTGCAGTGAATCCAATGAGTCCTGCTGGCAGAAAAACCGCCGGGCTCATTTCAGTGCAAACTAATTAAACCGACGGTAACTTATGCGTTCCATCCAGCTCTTCCTGCTTGCCGCTCTCGCCGCTTTGCCGGTCTTGGCCCAAAAGGACAAGATTCTTGAGATACAGCGCGATGTGGCCCTTCTCCAGAATGAAGTGCGCAGCATGAAGAGCTCGATGGACGAGAAGTTCGCCGCCCTCAATGTGCTAGTGCAGCAATCGCTTGAGACGGCCAACAAGTCGAACACTGCTCTGGCCATTCTCGACAAGACGATGACGGACAAGTTGCGCGAACAGCAAAGCGCGCTCAATGCCCCCGTCGCCGGCGTCAATACCAAGGTCGATCAGATGACGACCGAGTTCGCGCTGATGAAGGAATCCGTCGCCGAGTTGAGTGAGCTGGTCAAAAAGCTGCAAGGGCAGTTGAGCGATATGAACAACGCCATTCGCACTCTGTCGGCTCCGCCGCCGCCACCCGCACCGGCCGCTCAGACGGGCCCGCCCCCCGGGGTCACCAGCGAAAGTCTCTACACCGCCGCCCTGGCCGCCCGCAACGGGGGCCAACTTGATTTTGCCGCCCGCCAGTTTGAAGATTACCTGAAGTTCTTCCCCACCGAGCCCTACGCGCCCAACGCCTATTTCAACCTCGGCATGGTCTATATGAGCCTCAATCGCTATGACGACGCCGTCCGCCAACTCGACGCCGTTCTCGAGAACTTCCCCGATTTTCCCAAGGCTCCCGACGCGCAGCTCGAAAAAGGCCGCGCCCTCGCCAAAGGCGGCCAGCGTACCGCCGCCGTCAATGAGTTCCGCACCCTGATCAAGAAGAGCCCGAACTCGCCTCAGTCCGCCCTGGCGAAGGACGAACTCAAGGCCCTCGGCATGCCCTACTCCGCCCCCGCCGCCACCCCGCCCGCCCGGAGAAAACGCTGAGCCCCGCTCTCCTGCTCGCCGCCCTGCTCGCCCTCGATGCCTACCCCGGCAAGACGCCGCGCATCGACGGCCAGCTCAGCCCCGGAGAATGGGCCGATGCCACCTCCCTCCGCGGCACGATCCACTGGACCCATACCTTCTCCCCCACCACCGATCCCAAGGACCTCAACCTCAAAGGCTGGGTCAAGCACGACGGCAAGCGTCTCTACTTCGCCTTCGATATCGATGACGATGTGCTCTACGGCATTGATACGCCGCGCTGGTTGCCGCCGGAGAACCCGAAAGCGCATGAGTTCCTCAACGGCAAACCCTCCCGCGATGCCTTCCCCTGGTTCGGCGATGAGATGGAGATTCTGCTCAACGCCACCAATACCTTTCGCGGCGATGAGTCCGTCGAGGGCAACGGCCGCAGTTGGCAGATGGTCGTGAACCTGACCAAGAGCCGCCTCGGCGGCCTCGGCAAAGGCGGATTGCTCGAAGGCGAGCCGCGCCGCGATGAAAAAGCTTTCCAGACCTATTCCCGCTGGATCGATACCGGCGCCATGGTAGCCGCCACTGCCGTCAAGAAAGGCGGCAAGGGCTACTACATCGAATGGTCTATCGCCTTTGACCCTTGCGTCGAGGTCGAGCCCGGCCGCTTCTGGAGCCCCGCCCTCGGAGACCGCGAGGTGGGCATCAACATCGCCCTCGGCGATCTCGACGAGCCCGAAAAAGGCGCGGGCAACTTCGGCAACTTCCATCACGAAGACTGGTTGAGCGGCGGGCCAAAGACCCGCACTCAGTTGAACAACTTCGCCAAATTCGTCCTGCGCGCCTCAGCGCCAAAGACTCGTTAGTCCGCCTTTCGGATAAGGCAGGGCCCGCATCGCCTGGCGCTGGGCCGCCGTTGGCGCCTCCCGCATCAGGTCCCAGCGCTGCTCGAGGGCATAAGCTCCCACCACCAGAAAGTCTCCGCTGGCCGACACACGGCAATGCCCGGTGCCGCAAGGCAGAATGATGAGATCGCCCGCCCGCACTGTCACGTCCAGTCCGCGCGGGGCTTCCCCGCCGAGCAGCAGCCTAGCCTCGCCGCCCGCCACGCCCAGCAGCTCATGCGCCGTCGAATGATAGTGATGAAAGGGATACACGCCGTTGCGCCACTCCGGCTGCCAGCCCGAGGAGCGGATAAACCGCTCGCAGGCATCCACCCCGCCGCGAAACGCCTGCCGAAACAGCAGCAAGGGCAGCCGCTCGTGGTTCGGCACCCAGCCATTGCCCCCCAACAGATGCGCCTCCGGTTCGGCGGCGAAGCTCAGCGAGCCGAGCCCGAGCGCGGCGAGCGTGTTCGTCACGATACGTCGCTTCATGTTGTTAAGATACCCGAGACGCCATGACTTTCCTGCTGTTCGCTCTGCTGGCCCAAAGCCCGGTGACGGACTTCGTTGCCAGCCACTGCACCGGCTGCCACCAGGGGCCGCGCGCGCCCTTTGGTCTCGACTTCACCCAACTCGATCTCGATCTCACCGACCGGGAAAAATCGGCCCGCTGGGTGCGCGTCCACGACGCCGTCGCCAACGGCTCCATGCCGCCCGGCGCCCGGGTTGACGCCAAGCCCTTTCTGACGGTGCTGGCCGCGGAGTTCCGCCGCTTCGAGCAGCAACAGGCTACCCGGCGGGGCCGTGGCGTGCTGCGCCGGCTCAATCGCTATGAGTACGAAAACACGCTGCGCGATCTCCTCGGCGCCCCCTGGCTGCGCTTGCGCGACAGCTTGCCGGAGGACGGCATCGCTCATCGCTTCAATAAGTCTGGCGAAGCCCTCGATGTCTCCCACATCCAGATGGCCCGCTACCTCGAGACCGCCGAGCAGGCCCTGCGTGACGTGCTCGCCGCCCGCGCCACACCCCCCACCGTCCGCCGCTTCTACGCCCGCCAGCAACAGCGCATGATCCGCCGCATGTTCTATGGGCCCTTCAATAACCACCCCGAGCGGGCCATGATCCCCGTGCTCGGCTTTGACGCCCAGCCGGATGTGCTCACCGAAAAGGCGCCAATGACCGTGCCCGCCAACCGCGAACTCGAGGGCTTTGCCACCCCCGCCGGCACCTACAACGGCAACGATTATTCCTGGGATCAGTTCCAGGCCCCCGCCGGCGGCCGCTACAAGCTACGCCTCCACTCCTACAGCCTCTGGATTCATACCGTCTGGGAGCCGCTCAACAACAAGAACCGCCCCCCCTACTGGCGGCCCAACCGCGAGAAAACGGAGCGCGGCCGCACGGTCGAGCCTCTCAGTCTCTATGCGCTGCGTCCGGGCGGCGAAAAACGCTACCTCACCACAATCGACATCGGCCCGGAACCGCGTGTACACGAGGTAAGCGTCGATCTCCTGCCCGGTGATTCGATCTCCCCGGACGCGGCCCGGCTCTTCCGCTCCCGGCCCGGCTTTGTCGGCAGCCCCCACGCCTCCCAGCACGGCATGCCCGGGCTGGTCTACCGTTGGATGGAAGTCGAAGGGCCTCTCCCTGCCGCCACCCCCGAGCTCATCCCGTCCACCCGCGAAGAGGCGCCGGCCTATCTGCGCCGCTTTCTCGAGCGCGCCCTGCGCCGCCCTGTCCGCGAAAGCGAGTTCACCACCGCCAGCCGCATCCTGACTGCCTCGAAGAGCCCTCTGCCCGAGGCCATGATCGAAAGCTACCAGGCGATTCTTTGTTCCCCTGCTTTTCTCTACCTCGAGGCCCGGCCCGGTCCCCTGGACAGTTGGGCCCTCGCCTCGCGTCTGTCTTACCTGCTGACCAACTCCGCGCCCGATGCCGAACTCCGCCGCCTTGCCTCCCAGGGCCAACTCGAGCGTCCCGCCGTTCTGCTCGCTCAGGCCGAACGTCTCCTCGCCGGTCCGCTGCTGCACCGCTTCACCGATGCTTTCCTCGATTACTGGCTCGATCTGCGCAAGCTCAATGACAACACCCCCGACCAGGTGCTCTATCCCGAGTATTACCTCGACGACCTGCTCACGGAATCGGCCGAGGCGCAGACGCGCCGCTTCTTTGCCCATCTCATCGAAGCCAATCAACCCGTCTCGCATCTGGCCCGCTCGCCCTATACGTTTCTGAACGAACATCTGGCCCGCCACTACGGCTTGCCCGCCGTCCCCGGCAGCGCGATGCGCAAAGTCGATTTGCCCGTGGCAAGCCCGCGCGGCGGCCTGCTCACCCAGGCCAGCGTGCTCAAGATCACCGCCAATGGCACCACCACCTCGCCGGTGCTGCGCGGCGCCTGGATCATGGAGCGCTTGCTCGGCATGCCGCCTCCGCCTCCGCCCGCCGGCGTCAGCGCCGTCGAGCCCGATACGCGCGGCGCCACCACCATCCGCGAACAACTCGACAAGCATCGCGCCGACCCGTCCTGTGCTGCCTGCCACCGCAAGATCGATCCCCCGGGCTTCGCCCTGGAGGCCTTCGATGTCCTCGGCGGCCAGCGCACCCACTACCGCTCAACCGAAGAGGGCCCACCCGTCCCCGGCCTCGGCAAGAACGGCCATGCCTTCACCTTCCGCCGTGGTAAGCCCGTCGACACCAGTGGTGACTTCTTCGGCAAGCCCTTTGCCGGCATCGCCGCCTTCCAACAAATCCTCGCCGCCGATGACCGCCAACTCGCCCGCAATCTGCTCAACCAGTTCCTTGTCTACGCCACTGGCGCCCCCGTTCGCCTCAGCGACCGTCCCGCGCGCGAAGCCCTGCTCGATCAGGCCGCCCGCGATGGCTACCGCGTGCGGTCACTGATTCTCGCGCTTTTGGCCAGCGATCTTTTCAGGCATAAATAAGGAGTGAAACAAATGCGTATCAGCCGAAGAAGCGTACTGCGGGCGGCAGGAGTACGCCTTGCCCTGCCCCTGCTCGAGGCCATGCGGCCCGCCTTCGCCGCCACGGCTGAGCCCCCCCGCCGCCTGCTCGCCATCTGCAATAACCTCGGTCTGTTGGCCGCCGGCTTCTTCCCCGCCGCGGCCGGCCGCGGCTACACCCTCAGCCCTTACCTGCAACACCTCGCCGCCTTCCGCGATGACTTCACAGTCTTCTCCGGCGTATCCCATCCCGATGTCGATGGCAGCCATAACTCCGAGGTCTGCTTTCTCACCGCCGCCCCGCACCCGGCCAATGGCGGTTTTCGCAATACGATCTCGCTCGATCAGTTTCTCGCCGAGCACATCGGCGTCAAGACCCGCTTTTCTTCTCTCACTCTCGGCGTCAACGTGGCCAAGGCACAGCGCAGCCTTTCCTGGACCGGGGGCGGCGTCATGATCCCGTGCGAAGACTCCGCGGCAGCCGTCTATCGCAAGCTCTTCCTGCAGGGCAGCGCCGCCGAGATCGAACGGCAGATCGAACGCCTGCGCCTCGGCCAGAGCATTATGGACGCCGTCGCCGGACAAGCCGGAAAGCTCAGCGCCGAGTTGGACGGCGAAGACCGCGCCCGGCTTGAGCAGTACTTGACCGGTGTGCGCGAACTCGAACGCCGCCTCGTGCTTGCCCAGGCCTGGGAGCGCAAACCGAAGCCGGTTACCGCCGCCAGGGAGCCCATCGACCCGGCCGATCCCCGCGCCTATCTCGCCAAGGTCAAGCTCATGTATGAGGTCTCGCGGCTTGCCTTTGAAACCGACTCCACGCGCCTGATCACGCTCTTTTTAGACAGTGTCAACTCCCCGGCTATCGACGTCGACGGCATTGCCATCACCGACGGCTATCACAACCTTTCGCACCACGGCAAGAACGACAGCAAGCTCAAGCAGCTCGAAGCCATCGATCATATGCACATGAAACATCTGGCCGATCTGCTGGGTCAGTTGCGGGCTGCCTCGCTGCTCGACAGCTCGATGGTGCTCTACGGGTCCAACTTCGGCGACGCCAACCGCCACACCACCACCGACATGCCCGTTGTCTTCGCCGGTGGTGGCTTCCGCCACGGCCAGCATCTCGCCTTTCCCGGCGAGCGAAACTATCCTCTGCCCAATCTCTTTCTCAGCATCATCGAGCGGATGGGGATTGAGGCGAAAACCTTCGCCTGCGCCACGGGTACGATGCGCGGGCTCGCGCTCAAGGCCTGACACTGGCCCGGCGCACGCCGAGCGTCAGCAGGGCCGAGAGCAGAATCAGCACACCCGTCGAAGCGAAGACCCCGCTCAGCCCCCAGTCCGCCTTCAGCGCGCCCGCCACATAGACGCCGATTCCTCCCGCGAGCGTGTTCAACATGTTCATCAGGCTTTGCGCCGAGCCGCGGTCCTGCTCCTCGACGATTTCACACAGCGCCGGCGGCTCATTCGCCATCGCCAGCGCCTTCAGAAACGAGAAGGCGACGACACCGGAGGCCACGGCGGGAAAGCCGGCCCTCGCCAGAAAAACGACGAGTGGTGGGACGCACAGCACATACAACAACGCCATGGCCAGCAGCCGCCCCCTGAGCCCGGCGCGCCGGGCGATTGCATCGGTCATCACACCGCCGATCAGCAGGCCGAAGACGGCTGATAGCTGCAGCACGGCCGTGCCGGAAAAGCCGGCAAAGGCAAGGCTGAGCGAGAAGCGCTCTTGAAAGTACAGCGGCATCCAGTTGAAGAACATCCAGGTGCCGAGGGAAACGAGGCCCGCCTCCACCGCTAGCAGCACCCAGGCGCGATTCCGCAGCAGCCGGGTCCAGCTCGGCTGCTGCGTGACCGGCCGCCCGCCCGCCTCGCAGAGCAGAAAGTGGCAAAGCAGCGAAAGCCCGATGCCAAGCACGCCGAGTACCACCAGGCTGCTGCGCCAGCCATACTGCTGCCCCAGATAACCGGCTAAAGCCCCGCCGCCCACCAGACCCAGGTTGAGGCCAAAGGCATGCAATGCCAGTGCGCGACCGCGTGTCTCCGGACCATGATGTCCGGCTATCAGCGCAATCGCCGCCGGCAGGTAGAAGCATTCGCTCAGCCCCAGCAGAACCCGCGTGGCCAGCAGCGCCCCGGAGCTTTGCACCAGCGCCGTCAGCAGTGTTACCAGGCTCCAGGCCAGCAAGCTCAGCGTGATCACGCGCTGGCGCGGATAGCGGTCCACTACCCAGCCGGCCAGCGGAGAAGCGGCGGCATAGCTCCAGAGAAAGAAACTGCCAATGGCCGCCAACTCCATGTCGCTCAGAGAGAGCTCGGCACGCAGCAAGGGGAAGACGACCGAGAGGCTGGTGCGATCAGCATAATTGAGTGCCCCGGCGCAGGCCAGCAGCGCTACCACGCGCCAGTGCGGCGGCATCACGCGGGCAGCTCGGCCGTGAACGCCGCCTCGACTTTCATGCCCGATTGCAGCACGACGCCGTAGGCGCGCCGCACCACCGGGTGCTGGCCGAAATACTCCTTCCAGACGGCATTGACGGCGGCGATATCGTTGAGCACATCGGCCAGATAGAGTCGGGCCGTGCAGACGGCAAACCGGTCGGCGCCCGCCGCCGCCAGATAGAGATCGAGCTGGCGGAAGATCTCTCGCATCTCCGCGCCGGCGCCTCCCGCCACCGGCTGTGTCTCGCCATCGGGAATACAGGTGACGACGGCTTCAAACACGCGGCCCGAGTGTACTACGGCCGAGCTGATGGGAAAGTTGAGATCGCTGTCGATGAATTGCATGCGTAGGGGAGATCCAGGAAACACGTACAATAACACTTCGCGGAAATGGCAGAAACTTACTCCCATACAAAACAGTGGAAAGCGGCGGACAAGGCGGCAGGCTGGCTGCTGAATTTGCTCGAAGAGGATGGATCCTTTCGTGGCGGCGCCGATCTGCGGGCCTACTACAAGACGCCGGCGGCCCTGCTGGCCCATGGCCATGTGAACGAAGCGCACCGGGTGCTCGACTATGTCGAGAGCCGCCTGCTGCTAGCCGGAGGCGACCTCAACGGTGAGGGCGTGCCATGGTTCACGATGTATCGCACTTACCCGCATAGCTGGCTCTGCTGCGCGGCGGTAACGGCAGGCCGTTTTGCGCTGGCCCGTCAACTGGCTACCTTTGTATCGACCTACCACAACGGCCAATCCGGAGGCTTTTATGCCGACGAGGCCCGAAGCGGAGAAGAGATTATGACGACGGCGATGGCCGGCCTTGCCAGTCTCTACAGCGGAAATCAGGATCTGGCTCTGGCTGCCGCGCACTGGCTGGACCACCTCTGGACGGCCCAGCCGAACATCCGGCTGGGGCTGTACACGGCCTGGCGGGATGGGCTGGTGCGGCGCTATCCCGAGGCGGAGGCGGCGTCGTATTTCGTCGACGCGGCCAAGAAGCGTCAATACTACTTTCAGTACGGCATTGCCGCCGCGTTGTTGAGCGCCGTGGCCGGCGTCACGGGCGATCAGCACTGGCTGCGCCTGGGCCGGGACTTTCTTGAGGCTACGCAATATCTCGCTGCGGACCGTTATCAGACGCCGCAGAGCGGCAAGGTGGGTTGGGGCGCTGCCTGGACTTACCGCCTCTCACGGAACAGTGAAGACCGGAAACTCGTCGATGCCGTGACGGCGGGGCTGACCGCGCTGCAGAACGACGACGGCTCCTGGCTGGCAACGGGCGTCTATGGCGGAGCGGGCGCCGAGGCCGACAGCGTGACGATTGATGTGACGAGCGAGTTTCTCGCTCTGCTCAGCTACATGGCACAGGTGCCGCCACAATGATGAATCCTGTCAAGAAACTGCTGGCCGCGGGTGGCACGGCCTGGGGCGCCTCGACTTTGGGGCCCACGCCGCTGATTGCCAAGCTGACGGCGACGACCGGCGTCGACTTTGTCTGGATCGATACCGAGCACTCGAGCTTTGGCGCCGAGTCGATTGAGCTGCTGCCGCCCCTGATACGCCAGAGCGGCGCCATGCCGCTCGTGCGCGTGGCCGGCATCGACTCGTCGCTGATCAAGAAAGCGCTCGATGTCGGGGCGCAGGGCATCATGGTGCCGCAGGTGGACGATGCGGCCGAGGCCCGGCGTATTGTTCAGTATGCGAAGTACCCGCCGGTGGGCACGCGCGGCGTCTCGCCGATGTGGACGTTTTATAACGATGTGCCTTGGGGTGAGTATCTGCCGGAGGCCAATGAGGAGTCGCTCATCGTGGCGCAGGTGGAATCCCTGGCCGGCATGGAGAACGTGGAAGCAATCGCCGCCGTCGAGGGCATTGATGTTGTGCTGGCCGGGCCGATGGATCTTTCGGCGTCGATGGGGCTGATCGGCCAACTGCAGCACGAGCGTGTGCAGCAGTTTCTGGCGGAGTTCCCGGCGCGCGTCAGCAGCCAGGGCAAAGTGGCGGGCATCGCGCTGGGCTCGGTCGAGTCGGCCGAGAAGGCGTGGCGGCAGGGCTACCGGTTTATCAATTTCGCGAATGCGGTCTTTGACGGACTGAGCGGGATCCGTCGTGGCTTGGCCCACCTCAAGAGCGTTGCGGAAGGACGGTGAGGCTGGTCTTCATGCGGAGCGTGATGAGAGCCGGCGGGGCGGGAGACGTGGGGCCGGCAGGGAGAGCTGGAAGTCTTTAAGCAAGTGAGCGAGGATGATGAGGGCCTCGGCCACGCCGAATTGGTTGCCGATGCATTGACGCGGGCCGCCGCCGAAGGGGAAGTAAGAGAAGCGGTGGACGCCGTCGCGACGCCCCGGGGGAAAGCGTTGGGGGTCGAAGTCGTTGGGGGAAGTCCAGAAGCCGGGGTGGCGGTGCGGCAGGTAGGGTGAGACCAGGATGCGGGCGCCGGCGGGGATGTCATAGCCGCAGATCTGATCAGCTTTTTCAGCGCGGCGGGCCGTGTACCAGTGCGGCCGTTAGAGGCGAAGGATCTCATCAAGGAAGGAGCGGAGTTGGGGCAGGCGTGCCAGGGTTTCGCGGGAGAAGAATGGGGCGGCGAGGGCGGAACGGCGGCTGAATTCGAACAGGCTCCAGGAGAGGGCGTTCGAGGTGATTTCAAAGCCGGCGAGCCGGAGGGTTTTGATTTCCGAGCGAAGGTCGCGGTCGGAGAGGAATCCGCCATCATCTTCATCGCGGGCCGACATGAGCATGGCGAGCAGGTCGGGGGAATCGGCGGGGCGGGCGCGGCGGCCAGCGATGATCGAGTCGATGATGGAGTCGAAGCGGCGGAGGAGACGGAGGAAGGTGCGGTCGTCCCGGAAAAGGGGCAGGGGGCGGAAGAGGCGGCCGGAGCGGAAGCGGCGGATGAGCAGTGCGTTGAGTTGAGTGAAACATTCCATGACCTCACGGGCGCGGGCGTCGAGGTCGAGCGAGAACAGGATCATGGTGGCGATGCGGACGGTGAGGCTGGTGATGGTGGTGGAGGCGTTGAGGGGGGCCGGTGGGGAGTTCGGTGAGTCAGTCCCTGGTGAGGCTGACCATGGTGAGCAACATCTGGTGGATGCGGGCGCGGCGGAAGGCGGGCTGCCTGCGACGGCGACGGTGACCAGGACGCCGGGGCCGGTGAGATAGCCGATGGCCTGCGGATCGGGTATGCGTTTGGAATAGTTAGGGTGGTTGTCCTGGAGGATGCGTTTGACGCCGTCGGGATGGGCGACGAGGTGATAGTCGAGAGGCCCGACACGGTGGACGCTGACGTCGCCATAGGTGCGGTGGAGGAAGGTGAGAAAGCCGATGGGGTCGCGCTGGATTTCGCTGAGGCTGCCGCGAAGGAAGTGGTCGGGGTGACGGGGCGGCCGCATGGTTAATCGAAGGAGGGGACCGGGAGTTTTTCGCCACCGCGCAGGGCGGACTGGTGGGCGACGATGCCGGGGGCGGTGAGGGCCAGGGAGATCTTGAGGTCGATGGCCGGGGCGCGGCCGTGGGAGAGGGCGTCGATGAACTCGTGAGTAAGGAAGGTGTGCGAGCCGTCGTGGCCGGAGGGTTTACGCAGGGGTTCGGGCAGGAGGTCGGTCTTCCACCATTGGGTTTCCGGGAAGGGGGCGACGCGGTGGGAGCGGTGGGCGAAACCGGCGTCATCCTGGCCGAGGGTGTTGCGGTGTTCGACGCTGGTGGCGGGGTTCCAGCCGGCGGTGGCGAGGCTCATGCGGGTGCCGAACCACTGGGCGCGTTCGGCTTCCTTGTGAGCGCCTTTCCACCAGACGGAAAGGCGATGGGAATGGCCTTTGCTGGTGCGTAGCAGGGCGGTTTCATTCCAGAAGGGGTTGTTGTAGGGGTTGTCCTTGAGGATGGGGTCGCCGTCGCCCCAGCCTTGGCAGGAGACTTCGGTGAAGCGTTCGCCGGTGACGCCGGTGAGGAAGGCGGTGCAATGCGTGGGGTAATGCATCGGGGCGACGCCGTAGCGCCAGGTGCGCTGGCCGTTCTCGACGTAGAGGGATTCGAGGCCGTCGTGGTGGTATTCGCTTTCGCTGTAGAAGATTTCGCCGAACTTACCCTGCTCGAAGAGCTTGCGGGCGGAGATGGTGGATTGGCGGTACCAGGAGGTCTCGGCCATCATGTAGCGGAGGCCGGAGTTGCGGACGGCATCCTGGAGGGCGTAGCACTGCTCGAGGGTGCCCCAGGCGGCGGGGACGGCGGACAGGACGTGTTTGCCGTGGCGGAGGGCGAGGATGGCGTGTTCGACGTGGAGGGGGCCATCGGTGAAGAGGCAGACGGCTTCGACTTTGGGGTCGCGGAGGAGGGCGGCGAGGGAGTTATAAGTCTTGGCGCAGCGGTAGGTGCGGGCAAGGGCGGCGAGGCGGTCGGGGCGGAGTTCGGCGACGGCTTCGACGATGCAGTCGGGGTGGTCGTGAAACTGGAAGGTGAGGCCGAAGCGGCCGCCGACGATGCCGATGCGGACTTTGCGGGGAGAGGTATCGGCGGCGAAGAGGGCGGCGGGGGAGGCGAGGAGGCTGCGACGGGTGAGCACGGTTACACTTTAGTGTATGGCGAAGATCATGCCGTTTCACATTGCGTTTCCGGTGCACGACTTGAAGTTGGCGCGGGAGTTTTATGGAGGTTTGCTGGGATGTCCGGAGGGACGGAGCTCGGAGGAGTGGATCGACTTTGACCTCTATGGGCATCAGATCGTGGCCCACCTAAAGGCGGGGCATGAACCGGACTTGCATCACAATGCGGTGGACAGCCATGCGGTGCCGGTACCGCACTTTGGGGTAGTGCTTGAGATGGGGGACTGGCAGGCGCTGGCTGAGCGGCTGAAGGCGGCGGGGCAGAAGTTTGTCATCGAGCCGTATGTGCGGTTTCAGGGGCAGGTGGGAGAGCAGGCGACGATGTTCTTTCTGGACCCGTCGGGGAATGCTCTGGAGTTCAAGGCGTTTCAGGATATCGGGCAGTTGTTCGCGAAGTGAGACTAATTTTTATGGGCGTGCATGCGGCGGAGATTCGAGATTTGGGCTTTGAGTTCGTCCTTGCCAGGGTCGAGGGGGCGTAGGGTGAGGTAGCGCGAGAGGTCGGAGCAGGCGGCCTGATAGCGGTGGAGGGCGGCGCGGGCGGCGGCGCGCTGGCGAAGGGCATCGGCGTCGACGGGGTCGGCGAGCAGCAGGAGGTCGAGGACGGCGGCGGCTTTGTGCCAGGCCTGGCGTTGGAGGTAGATGAGGCGGAGGTTGTTGAGCATGCGGATGAGGATCATGCGTTTGGTGGCGGGGACAAGGAAGCGGGGGTCGACTTCGCCTTCGATGTCATCGCGAATCTTGCCGTTGTTGAAGACGTCGATGTAGTAGGTGTCGCCGTCGTCCTCGATACGGACGAGGAAGTGGCCGGGGGCGGGGATGCCATCGACGGTGATGCCGAGGCGGCGGGCGAGTTCTATGTAGAGGATTGAGAGGGTGATGGGGATGCCGCGGCGGGACTCGAGCACGGAGTTGAGACAGGAGTTGCGGGGGTTGTAATAGTCGTCGCCGTTGCCGGAGAAGGCGAGCTCGCCGAAGAGGTAGTTGTGGGCGGCGTTGCGGAAGCCATAGAGGGAAAGGCGGCGGATTTGGCGGGCGTGGAAATCGAGTTCGGCGAGCCAAGGGGCAAGGGGGAGATCGGGATACTCGATGCGGGCGAGCAGGAGCGCGGCTTCGTCTAGGGGAAGGGATTCGTCTTCATGCTGAAGGATGCGCCGGAGTGCGTCCATGGTCCTGTTCAGTAGAATACCGTTTGATGTGGTGGCTGCCATGGATGATCGGGGCGGGCGTGCTAGCGGGGATGGACCGCTGCGACCTGCGTATGGATGTCGACGGAGATGGGGTGAAGGAAAGGGTGATGGTGCAGGGGGGGCGGGAAGAAGGGCGGCTGGTGGCGGTGGGGCCGGGGCGGAAGCCCTGGGTGATCGACCGGCATGTAGTGACGCGGGAGTGTTATGAGTTGGAGATTTTCGGCCGGCGGGGGTTGGTGATTCTGCCTTGGGGGATGGCGGTGCGCTTCTATGAACCGGGGCGGGAGTGGGGCGCGGAGTGGATATATCAGGATCTTTATTCGTTTTATACGGCGAGCTGGCAGGGAGGGCTGGTGCAGGCGGATGTGGATGGGGATGGGAGGCCGGACTTGTTTGTGGGGAATTATTGGATCCGGAGTCCGGAGAGTTTTGAGTTGCCTTGGCGGCTGTTTGCGATCAATGCGTATCATGAGCATCCAGTGAGCGCGACGGCACAACTGCATTGGGACGGGCAGCGGCTGTTGTGGGTAGAGAGCCGGCGGCCGCGGGGGCGAGTGGTATGGTTCCGGCCGCCGGAGGATGTGAGGCAGTTGTGGATCGCCGAGCCGCATGAGAAGAGCGGGCAACTGGATTGTCCGCAGTTGCGGATGCGCGGGGGGAGGGTGGAGATCCGCGCGGGCGATAGATGGCGTTGCCGATGAGGTGGCAGCAGCTATTAGCGTGGCAAATCTTTCATTGCTGAAACTTTTGTTTTGCTGAATCGTCCACCACTTCCTGGGCACGAAGTACAATATATTCTGCTTGCGAAGAAGGAGAGATTTTATGAGTTTTCCGAGAGTCATCAAAATGACCGTGTTGGTGCTGTCGGCCAGCTTGATTGCAGACGCGCAGTTGACGCCACAGCAGCGAGAAGAAGATTTCAAGGCGATTGTGTCGCGCTATGCGCGGATGTATGCGCCAGCGAACTGGAAGCAACAGGCACTGGGTGTGAACCTGTTTGACCTGACGAAATGGATGCCGCGAGTGCGGGCGGCGCGAACGGACCGGGAGTACTTCAAGGTGGTTACCGAGTACGTGGCTAGCTTTCAGGATGGGCATAGCAGGTTTGAGACCCGTTCGACATTTGTCGCGGCGGCACAAATTGCCGTGGATATTTATGACGACAAGGTACTGCTTGAGGCATGGGACCGGGCTGAGTACCCGGCTAGAGAGTATGACTGGCGCGTGGGGGATGAATTGGTGAGATTGGATGGGAAACCGGTGGAGGAGTTGATCCGGGAATTTGGCAAGGACATAGGATTTGGCAACCAGAAGGCTGCGCGACGGCTGGCGGCACAGCGACTGGTGATTCGGGTGCAGGCAGTGATGCCGAACGCTCCGGATACGCCGGAGACATCGGAGGCTGTCTTCCGGAATCAGGCAGGGGACTTGAAGACTTACACACTCAAATGGATCAAACAAGGAACACCGATTGAGAATATGAGTCCATTGCCATCGCCGTTCACGCTGAATAGTGAGCGGGATCCGTTGGAGGTAATTCGGAAGCTGCAAAATTGGCGTTGGGAGCCGGATAAGCCAGCGTCGATCAAGAAGCCAACTTTGCCGGAAAGGCAGCAATGGGGTGGGACGCAGTATCTTCAACAGCAAGGCCGGTTGCCGGTGTTCAACGCGCCGCCGGGATGGAGGCTGAGGTTGGGCGCCGGTCCAAATGATGTTTTTGTCTCGGGTACTTACACATATGAGGGAAAGCGAATGGGCTTAATCCGCATAGCGGATTTTGATCCGCCGAGCAGGGTGGATGCGGTACGCCAGATGGAAGCGGAGATCGCGTTCTTCAAGGCGAACACGGATGGGCTTGTGGTGGACCTGATGGGCAACGCCGGGGGAGATTGTATTGGGTTGGATTACGCGAAGTTACTGATCCCGGAGCGATTCTGGTTTTTCGGGGCTCAGGTGCTGGCCAACCGGTACTGGCTTTATGAGGCGGAGAGCGCCCTGCAAGCGGCGATAGCCAACGACGCGGAGCCCTGGGTGATAGAGACGATCGCCTTCTACGCCGACGAGATTCGGAATGCCTTGAAAGGCAACCGGGCGATGACCGGATCGATTCCCGCCTGCCAGCCAACCCAAAGCGCGCAGCCCGCGGCGCCCACATTTGAGCATGATCCAGCGAGGGCGGCGGATGGAACGTTGCTGGCCTACGACAAGCCGGTGATCTTTCTGGTTGACGAGTTTAGTGCCTCCTTTGGAGACGTTTTTCCGGGGATGATGCAGGACAACCGGCGCGGGTTGATAGTGGGGACACGAACGGCCGGATTGGGAGGGGCGGTGATTTCGAGTGATGCCGGGTTCTACGGAGAGGGTAAGGCCAGCGTGACTATTTCGATGGTGGTGCGGCGGCAGGACATGGTCACGACGGAGTTTCCTACGGCGCCGTACATCGAGAACATTGGGGTGAGGCCGGACCGCGAGTTGGACTATATGACGCGGGAGAATCTCTTGCGAGGGGGAACGCCATTTGTGCAGGCGTTTTCCCGGATTCTGGCCGAGCAGATCGACCGGATTCGCTAGGGGAGAAAGCGGGGATGCACCGGAGAGGGACGCATCCCCGAAACGACTTTACTTCCGGAGGTAGGCGTCGTTGCCGGTGATCCAATCTTCGCGGCGGGGGGTGAAGAGGTCGGTGACGATGGAGTCTTCGAGGACGTCGACGGAATGGGGGACGTTGGGGGGAATCTCGAGGCATTCGCCGGGGCCGAGGGTGATTTGTTGGCCTTCGATGTGAAAGACGATGCGGCCGGAGTGGACAAGGGAGACCTGTTCGTTGATGTGGTGGTGGTGGGAGACGTGGCCGCCCTGTTTGAGTTCGAGGCGGGCGATGGTCATGCCGGCGGTATGGACGACGCGGCGGTGGAAGTGTGGGGTTACCTGTTCGAGGGGGATCTGATTCCAGTCGTGAACAATCATAGGCTATAGAGAGTATGCAACGAAGAGAACTGATTTGGTTGGCGGCGATGCCGCTGGTGGCGGGCAAGCGCGTGGAGGTGTTTGACGGCAAGACGTTGGGGGGATGGGTGAGTGAAGGGGGCAAGCCACAGCAGTGGGTGGTGGAGGGGGGGCTGCTGAAGAACGGGCCGGCGGGGAAGGTAAATAATCTGGTGAGTGAGCGGGAGTTTGGGGATGTGGAGGTGGAGGTGGAGTTTCGGATCCCGAAGGGGAGCAACAGCGGGGTGTACCTGATGGGGCTATATGAGGTGCAGATCTTCGACAGCTTTGGGAAAGAGAAGATCACGACGCAGGACGGGGGATCGATTTATCACCGTTGGATTGAGGGCAAGCCGGTGGGGGGGAGTGTGGCGCGAGTGAATGCGGCGAAGGCGGCGGGGGAGTGGCAGCGATACCGGATTGTGTTTCGGGCGCCGCGGTTTCGCGGGGGGAAGAAGACGGAGAATGCGCGATTTGAGCGGGTGGAATTTAACGGGGTCCTGGTGCAGGAGAGGGTGGAGTGTGAAGGGCCGACGCGGTCGGCGATGGCGCGGGAGGAAGGGTTGCGGGGGCCGCTGATGATACAGGGGGATCATGGGCCGGTGGAGTTTCGGCGGATCCTGGCGCGGGAGCGGTAGGCTGGCGGGGTGAAGGCGCGAAGCCGCGGACTGCGGGGTGGGTGGGGCGGCTTCGCGCGGAGACACTACGGGCGTCCGAGCGGTTTGGGGCTATGCGGATGTCAAGGAGCGGTTGGCTTCGTTTGTTTGGCCAAGTGTTTTTGGGGTGGTTTGTGGTTGTTAGTTGGTGGCCGCGGGTTGCGTTGGTGACGGGGGGCGTTGGGCGCAGCGGTCGCGGAGTTCGGCGAATTCCCGCTGGATGTCGGGTTGGGCGCTGAGCCACTGGACGGCGAGGAGGAAGCGGGAGTGGGGGCGGCGCATCTCGTGGAGAGGGAGCGAGACGGGGATGGAGCACTGTTCGTCCATGGTGAACATTTCGTTTTGGACTTCGGCGGCGACGGAGCGGTCGCGCT
>JAINDK010000096.1 GCA_019931185.1 Bryobacter sp. CoA8 C33 | reverse complement strand
GAGACGGGCGGCCATGGGTTCCACGCTTTTGCGCTCTCCGGGCAGAAGGAGGCCGAGGCAGTAGCTGGTTAAGGGCTGATGCCGGTCTCGGTGTCCTGCCGCTTGCGCCAGACCCTGAAGGTAGGCGGCAAGACGCTGTTCACGTGGGTCTGGCGCGAGGGGAGGTTGCGGGACTACGCCGAAGGTGTATCACATTGTATGACACAGTAGTACTAGCAGCCGGAAGAACCCTCGCATGCTGAAGATGCGATGGTGTTGAGGGCCCTGCGACGGCTGCTGAACGGGGATATGACGGAGCGCAACTATACGGCGAGCGCTTTAGCATGAGGGGAGGAAGGGCTGTTTCGATGCCCGGCACAAGGATGACTGGCCGGCCATCGTGTGCGGCGACATTGCATACGGTGAGCAAGAAGCGCTGCTGGCAAGCCAGGGCGGGAGTTTCGCAAGCGATCCGGTGGCCGGATTGGGCACAGGAATGCCGCGTGATCTTGCTGCGGCGGAAGGTAGAGCGGGAACGGCTGGAGGAGGAAGAGGACCGCATGCTCCAAGGGGACTTTGCCCTCGGATGTAGATAGTGAGATGTGTATAAGAATTCGGTGCGGGTGATCAACTCGGCGGAAAAAGATATGCTGGCGCCGGCATAGATCTATCGCGTGTGTGCTTAAATCCCCTGATGCGCAAGCTTTTTTGGGCATCCTACGCGAGATTTAGGGCGGGGCGGCAAAAGCCGTTAAGCGAGGCAAAATTGCTTCCTGTAGGGGATGAGGCAGTGGGGAAGACTTCGCTAATCCGTTAACTCGTGAGGGGTGATCCGCGGCGGAAGGATAAGCCGAAGACCCCGGGGGCGGAAATCCATGCGCGGATTGAAACCGAGACCTGGAGCTATGGGCAAGGTGGAGTGACGCTCAATATTTGGGATGTTGGCGGGCAGGAGATGCTGCATGGGAGACATCGTTTTTGTTCTGACCAAGCGCAGTCTTTATTTCTTGGTGCTGGAGAAACGGCGGGAGGATTATCCACCAATTCAGCGATGGATGCGAACCATCCGGAGTCTGGGTGGGGATTCACCCGTCATTGTGGTTGTAAACAAGTGCGACGGCGGCAGCGAGAGTTGAATTTGCCGGAACGCCAATTGAAGGTACATTATCCGAATCTGTATTTTCATAAAACCTCGTTTAACGACGATGATGCTTCGCGGACGCCGGTCAGGGAACTGCAAAAGCCAACTGCGAAATACTGGAGTCCGATGAAGCGATGCGGCATGTTCGAGACTCCATGGCGGAGGATTATCTAGTGATGAAGGATCAGATCAGAAAGCTGGCACAAGAGCAGCAGGTTGTTGATTTTCGGGATTTCGAAAGGATTTGCGGTAAGCATGGGATAGCGAGCGGGAAGGCGGCTTTGATGCTTGGCGAGTCTGGCGAGTTGGAGTTGTGAGGGCTTGGTTACCGGGGCTTAGTGGCGATGTGGAGGGCGACGATGCCGAGGTCGAATTAGTAGACCTCGACGTGGGGGAAGCCGGAGTCGCGCATGAGTTGGGCGAGGGAGGGGGCGTCGGGGAAGCGGGCGACGATTACGAGCAGGTATCCGCAGGCGTCTTGCTGGCCGGAGAAGAGAGGGGCGAGGTGCCTTGGCAAGCGGCATTCAGGCCAGAGGCGCAAATGCCAGTAGCAATCGACTCATATTAGTAAGGGCCGGCAAAGTTTACTTTGCCCGCTTGGGCGGTGTCTGTTTCCTTACGGCAGCTCTACCGGCTACGGTGCGCTTCACCGGGGCTTTTTCATCGCTTACAGTCTTTGGTACCGCGCTTTTGGTGTGGTGCAAGAATTTCTCCACCAAATGAGCGACGGTAGAGGGTGGCAGATTCAACTCTCCCATGAGCTTATCCAAAGCAGGAACTCGCTTCGGAGCCTTACTCAAGATCATCTTCGACATCAACTGAACCAGGGAAGGCTCAAGCTGCTCTTTGATGAAGTTGGCGATGCCCCTTTGGCGTTGATCGATTTGCCTCTTGGCGCCGGGGCGGCACCAGATGAGCCAGGGGTCTTGTTGGGTTATCAGGGTAGCCAGTGAAGCGGCGAGCGAACCAATCGGCACTAGCTCTGGCTGGTGCACGGAATGATTGAGGACGATCTGCCAACTGGCTCGAAGCATGGGTGGCATTGTGAAACGGTGAGCCGTTACCATGCCAGCGGCCAAAGCCAGGGCTTCGACGTCGGGATGGGGTGTGGGTAGAATCTTTCGCAGATTTTGAACGACAGTTCTAAGCAAAGCTGTGTCAACTTCTTTTTCGAGCAACAAGAGATGACCGCCGAGGATGCCGAGCATCGGATTTTCCGCTTTCTTTGTCAGAAAACGATTCATTTCCGTGCCGTACACGCGCCGACGGTCGACCAGTGCGAGTTTGGCCATCTCCGCGATGCGGCTTTCTTCGGAGTCTTTGTCGAACTCTTCGTGACGGGACATGAGTACCGAGGCACGGGCAAGATCAGGATGGCGACCTCGACCGCTGGCCGATTCATCGCGTTGCACGAGGAACACTTTGAGGAAGTAGCCTGGTAAAGCCGTAAGAGTCATCTCAAAGTATTCACCGGTGGCAACGCGCACAGCCAAACGGTACAGACCCGGATTGACGCTGACGCGGCAGGCGGCCCAGGGGTCCCCGCTCATGTCGGTGACGGATTGAGTTTGAAAATCGACGAGTTTCACTCCCTGTTCGGAGCACAAAGTGAGACCTTCCGCAGGATGGTGGCCGGATCTCACCTTGCCGTTGTCCGGTGTCCAATCACGAGCGAAAACAAAGATCGAAGCGCCCTTGCCGAGTTCGACATTGACTTTGCGGCTTAGATCCTTCGCGGCTGCTTGTTGATACTCGTGAGTCTCGGAGGTAGCGTTTAGCGGAACCGCGGATGCGAAGCGAAGCGGCTCGACTGGATAGGTCATATTGCGATCCAGCAAGATGACTTCTTCGCGTGAAGTTGGCCCGGCGCGGAGCTTCAGTGTGTAGACGCCGATCGGTTGCTCTGTGATCAGCTCGCGGCGTCCTCGCGCCACCAACTGCATGCGGGCGTCGATTAAAAACAGCTCGACGGCGGAATCGTCCGAGACGGCCTTAAAGGAATAGCTGGGAGGAGAGGCGGCACTATTAGAACTCGACATGGTGTTCCTCTCCAGCTCGGACGATGAAGGTTTTCAGGGGAGGGCCGCCCACGATTTCGACAACATAGTTGCCGGTAGGGAGTTGGATGTCCCAGGGCTTTCCGTTCGACTTCGTGGACATTATGACCGGCAGACCGGCGATCCCGTCCCGAATGTTCATTACCTTGCCTTTGGTCTTGGCAGGGGGTGTAATTCGAATGGGGAAATTCTTGACGGCAACCCGGGCAATGACGAAGGAGGGGCCGGTTTCGGCAGTGGAAGGCTCCAGCGCGGGTTCTTGTGCAATTTCGTTTCGCAGAAGATCGGCGGGGTCCAGAAAGCTCCTCATGTTGTTAAAGAGGTAGCCGCGCAAAGATTCAGAAGTGATCTCTCCGGTCGCAGGATTAGCTGCGGCTCCACGCAGTCCGGTCATCAGGGTTTGGCTGAATACTCCACGTGTGACGTGGCCAAACTTACGCTCCAGCGCCAGCCGTCCGTGTGGGGCGGCGAAGACATAGAGGCGTTTGCATTGGCGCGCGGGATCAGCATTCCTTGCCACCTGCAAACCTGGCGGATTCGGGATAAACGTTGTCGGAGTATTGCGGCAGCAATCCATAAAGAGAAGAATCTCTTCAAACCACAAACCCATGGCGAACAGATTCGCCCAATCCATGCCAGGGATATGAAACTTGGGTCGAGTGATGCTCGCATTGGCGGCCAGGAGTCCCGCGCCGGGAGTGAGCGCGAAGCCATGGCCGGCGAGAAAAATGTAGAGCCTGCGACCGACCTGACGGCCGTGCCCATTCTTTTGATTTCTGTTGGCGATGTCTTCGAGCCCAACAAAGAAAGCTTCGATGTCATCCGAGCTGGGCTTGCCAGCCGTTACACTAACTTTCTTGTTCAGCGGCTTGGAGATCATCTTCTTGACTTGATTCGCGGGGACATCGCCACCACCTTTGTCGATCAACCACTGATAGAAGTCCTCGGCATCGGTAACGGGGCCATCGAGCATCTGAAATGCTGGATAGTGGGAGAGTCCAACAACAAGTGCGTGGTCTGTTTTGGCCATGAGACCTGTTACCAAGGATACAGCGTGCGGATGAAGTCCGCGTCGGTCTTGGAGAGCTTCTTGTTGGCTAGAGTGGCAAACCCGTTATTGGTCCATTTGGCGGGGATTGGGTAGAGCATGATGGAGTCTTTGTCGAATTTACTGAAGTTGGTGAGCTTGGCGGCGAAGGTCTCGAAGAGGTTGCGCTGAATCTGTTCGGGGGTCCAGAACTGCGGGGGCCCGGCAAGATCCGCGGCGACTTGTTTTTTGTTCCAGTCGATCTTGCCCTTGGGGTGCTGATGTTCGTGAATGAGACCAAGGGCATGACCAAATTCATGGAGTACGACGCGATTCACTTCGTCCTGATCCGTGGTGGACGTAAGCCATCCGAGGTTCATCGTGGGCTTCTTCTTGTCCACCTCCCTGCAAGTGGTACCGATGGCAGACCAAGAGCCGCGGGATTTGAAGGAAATCCGGATTAGGGTGTCGGTCTTTTTTTGAAAGACAAACTCCAGATTGGCCATAGTAGGTCCCACCCATTGGCGCGCGGCTTCTTCGACAAGAGTTTTGAGTTTCTTGTCGCCATCAAGGAAAGAGATCGTGATGGCATCGCCGGGATTCCAGAGGGAAGCTTTGGGCGCAACCGCTCTGGTCTTGCCGGAGATGGGTGGGGCAACGGCGTCCCAGGCAAAACACCATTGATCGGCGGCTTTGATTTCTTCAGGCATTCTTATCCTTCCTTGTCTTGGGGCGGCGCAGCTTGCGGATGACGGGAGCGCCGGTGGATGGATCAGGAGTTTTCAGGCTCTCGATGCCGCGCATGCGGCGGGCTGCTTTGGTATCGAGAGCATCTTCGTCGTAAAGTTGGAACCACGGAAACCCCAGACGTGTGTAGTCAATGGCAGAAATGGTGGAGGGGGGCGGCTGCTGGCCAGTGATTTCGCAAAAGGCTTCGCTGTTGAGCAAGGCGATATCGATAGTCGTGGAGTCACTCGAATTCCAGGTGCGCAGGCCGTAGGGGTCTGGGTAGATCTTTTGCTGGATGATGCCTCCCGCGCCCAGCCCCAAATCAGAGAAGTGCATGGTGATCGATTCGAGCGTGTAGGGAGATCGAAATCCACATGGTGGCCTTGACGGAAAGCGGCCCGGCTGAGCTTCGATCACGCGGATGGAAACCAGGGAGCTGGACTGGCAGCCGAGCTGTTCAGCCACGGTGAGACCCTGATCGAGCGGCGCAGCGACAAATTGGCGCACGCAGCCCTGACTGGTCTTGAAGCCATCGAGCCAGGGTTGCTCAGGGCAAACGATGTAGTTTTGCGGTCGGCCTTGCAGACGGCGAGACGAATCGCCCGTGAGTACGTTCATGCCGCCGGCGAAGATCTGAACGGCGTTTGGCCGCCAGGCAGGAGCATCGAAGGAAATCCAAAGGGCCTCCCACTGGCGGATGGGAATGAAATAGCGAGCGCGGCCGCGCCACGCCGCAGAAAGCTGCTTGCTGTAGGCGGCGAAAGCATAGATGGGGAAGGCCCCGAAGGTTGGTGGCAGGGGATGCTCATGGCCATCGTCGGGCACACGCAGAGTCCGCTCGAGCCGAAACGAAAAGCGGCCAACGCGGATCGTGCCTGCGTGTTCCCGGATGGGTTTCACTTGGGCTACAGGCGCACCTGTTCGAGCTTGGTGATTTCGCGAATAGCAAACGCCTCTTGCGACTTGAGCGGATCGGCTTTGGCCAGTTTTCCGAAACTGATGCCAATGCGCTTTTCGAGCACAGCAATGGGGAGCTGATAGGTGCGGAATTGACCGAAGACGAACTCGATATTGGTGAGTAGATCGCGCTGGCTCAGGGTGTAAGCAGTGGCATGCAGCTTGCCGGTCTCGCCGTTGACCACGGCGACCACCTTCCAGTAAGCCTGAGGCAGGAAGACCCCGCGATACTCGGGGTCGTCATCGCCAAAGACGGGGCCTGTGTAAACGTTGACACGGAGGTCTTTGGCGTCGGTGTTGGAAAGAATGTAGTTTTCGAGATCGTTCCAGTTGCCTTGATTCAAACGGGCGTGCTGAGGTGTGGCATTGGTGTAGTAGAAGGTGTCGTCGTTGGCCTGCTGGCGTTCTTCGGCGTTGGCACCCCAGACTGGATCCAGGCGGCGCACAAGGTGGCCGCGGTCCAGGTCGTTGTTGGAATATAGTTCGTTGCCGATTTGATGTTTCTCATGGATGCGGGGATCAAGCAGCCATTTGTCAGTTTCGCGGCGGATATTGGCTGAACTGCCACCATCGATATTGCAGGCCGTGAAGAATGCGAAACGACGCTTTTGGTTCATGGCCAGAGAGAAGTGAGTGTAGCGAAGCAGGCCATCCGTCTTGCCCTGAACGGGGGCGAGGTTGGCTTTGTGGGCTGCACTGAGAGTTGGCACGGGAAGCTTCAGGGCTGCTGACTTGCCGAGAAAGTCCTCCTGATAGCCGGTGCGTTTAGAAAGAGCGTTGGCTGCCGGTGCCGGCCCGGGCTTCGGCTTTTTCGCTTTCGCCTTCGGCGGCATTTCCAGAACGGCAACCTGGACCTTCAGCTTGGAAAGAATCTTTTTTAGCTCAGCCGACTCCACCGCGAAGTTGTTGATGCGGAATCGGCCGCCGAAGTGTAGGCCGACAGCCTTGCCGCTTTCAATATCGAGCACGACGGCGCCAGAGTTACCGCCCAGGGTGGAACAGTCGTGATTGATCAGGAAGCCCTTGGGGTTACCGCTGATTTCACCTGGCGAAAGCCGCTTCACTTGAAAAACATTCCCGAAAATGTCGGCGACCGCGGCGGCGGGATTACGGGGGTCATTGGCGGGGTAGCCGATCACCACCACGGGTTGCTTGATTTGAATTTTGGCGTCAGACAACTCGATCGGATTAGGGAGCCTCGATCCCTTCAGCTTTAGGATCGCTACGTCAGGAAAAGCATCGCCATCCGGCGAGATGTAGAGAACCTTTTCAACTTGAATTTCCTGCGAGCCTGGCAAATTGAATTCCTCGCGGAAGTCGATTCGGGCGGTGAACTTTCCACCCATGGGGGAGTTGCGGAACGGAAAGGCGGCACCCTGCTTGCTGGCGAAGATAGAGGCAACATGACGGTTGGTGATGGCGATGCCATCGGCGATCATCCAGCCCGTGCCAGCGTAGGGAAGCGTGGGATCTCCAGTGAGTTCGACGCGCCCGACAGCGCGAATCGCGTTCTCGATTTTGCTGCGGTTGGGATCGAGCAGCGCGCGCCAAACAGCGGACTGAGGGGCTTCAAAGGTATTCTTGCGAACGAGCAATGCCGGCCGTTGAAGCTGGTCGACGATGATGATGGCTTCTTGGGAGAGGCCGCCACCCATGGTTTCCTGCACACCCGCAGGCGGCTCTGTTACACCACCGAATAGTCGCTGTACTTCCTCGGCGAATTTCTCATTCAGGGTTTTCGGTGTAGGGGAAGGGAGTGAAGGATGTGTAGTCTCGGCCATGTCTTGAGCCTCCGGTCTGAATTGCTGCGCGCGGGGAGCGCACCCAAGATGATTTGTAATTGAATTCAGCGTTAAAGTCAACAAGAGTGCTATCAATTTGAGACTAATTCGCAATCTCTTCTAAGCAGCTATTGAAGCTAAAAGTTAATTGTGTCAGTATTTCAATAGCGACGATCCGGAGAAACCAAAGCATGGCTACCAGAAAAAGTTCTACTGAAACTTCACGTTTGAGGGCAGCGAAAAAAGGGTCTGCGAAGAAAGCGGTAAATAAAAAGGCTCGAGCCAGGAAGAAGTCGGCTGGCAAAGTTAATGCGGCGGGTGTTACCAGCGATGAACAGTTCCTACGGGAGACCTTGGGTGCCCAATTCGCCAAATTTGAGCTAGAGCGGGCTACGAATGGGTATATCGGGATCCTGGAGGCCTGCTACAAGTTTGCCAAGGGGGACGAGAATCCGGCCATGCCCGCCGGCTACAAGGTGGTTGCAAAGATTCGCACTAGAGCCGAGGAAGGACTGGAGAGTATGAGAGCGCTCCCGGCGGCAGATCTGGCCGCTCTCGAAAACGACTTCCGGGCAGTTGGCATCAGCGGCAATTCAGAAGAAGGGATTTCCAATCCGGAGAATTTTGGCTTTGTAGTCCGGGAGTTGGCAACGAACGCTTTGATTGTGGGTATCCGCGGCACTCAAACACCCGCGGAATGGGTAAAGAATTTCACGGTAATACCGCAGGTGTTTAATGCAGCTCCGGAATTTGGGCTGGTGCATCTGGGCTTTGAACAGATGTGGAAGAAGATCCGGCGTGACGTGGTGGAAGCGCTCGAGACGGAGCCGGACACCACGCGAATCACTTTTCTGGGACACAGCCTGGGCGGGGCGATGGCAACGCTGGGGATCGTCGATGTCAAGAAGAACCTGAAGCGCCCGTTGGTGGACCTCTGCACGTTCGGAGGGCCCCGAGTTGGAAAAGTTGTTTTCCGCGTGAAGTTCAACAAGTTGATTCAAGATTGCTTCCGCATGGTGGAGATTCGAGACATCGTCCCGCATGTTCCTTCGAAGCTGACATTGTGGAATCACGTGGGCCGCGAGATTGAGGTGCGCAGTAAAGAGAGTAATGCGCATAGCCTGAAGTCGTACTTAGCTGGGCTGAAGGGATTGAGTTCGCAGGAAAAGCCAGAAGGAATGACAGAAAGGGTGCGTGGTGGAGTACTAACCACCCTGACGTACTAAGACTCGCGGTACTTAGTCCAGGAAGTGGCGGCGGATGGACGATTAAAGGGGCTTGGTGGCGATGTGGAGGGCGACGATGCCGAGGTCGAAGTAAGAGAACTCGACGTGGGGGAAGCCGGAGTCGCGCATAAGTTGGGCGAGGGAGGGAGCGTCGGGGAAGCGGGCGACGCTGTCGGGGAGGTATTGGTAGGCGTCCTGCTGGCCGGAGAGGAGGTGGCCGAGGGGGTGGAGGACGAAGCGGTTCCAGAAGGCCATCCAAGCGCGGACGAGGGCGTAGGGGGGGCGGGTGAACTCGAGGATGGCGAGGCGGCCGCCGGGGGCGAGGACGCGGAAAAGCTCAGTGAGAGCAGCGCGGTAGTTGACAAAATTGCGGAAGCCGAAGCCGATGGTGATGAGGTGGAGGCTTGCGTCGCGCAGGGGGAGCTTGAGGCCGTCGGCCTCGATGAGAGGGGCGGGGCTTTTGGCACGGGTGCGGACGAGCATGGGGAGGCAGAAGTCAGCGCCGAGGTAGCGGGCCGGGGTGGCGTGTTCGAGGGCGGCGAGGAGGTCGCCGGTGCCGCAGCAGAGGTCGAGGACACGGCTTTGGGGGGAGAGGCCGGGGGCGAGGCGGCGGGCGGTGCGCCAGCGCCAGAGGCGATCGATTTGGAGAGTGAGGAGGCGATTGAGGAGGTCGTAGCGGGGGGCGACGCGGGCGAACATGTCGCGGACCCAGGCGGAGGACTGGGCTTCGGTGAGGCCGGGCTGTGGGCGGGTACCGTCAGCGGGCATGTTATTGGGAGGCCAGGGCGTCGCGGGTGGCCTGGAGGATGAGTTCGGGGTCGACGCCGGAGGTGATCTTGACCTGGCCGATGTGGGTGGGCAGGACGAAGTGGACCTTGCCGTGGAGAGTTTTCTTGTCGGAGCCGAGGCGGGCGAGGAGGTTTTCGGCGGAGATGCCGTCGAGGGAGGGGATGGCGCCGAACTGTTCGATGCAATTGAGGATGGTGTTGCAGCCGGCAAGGGGCAGGTGGCCGGTGAGGTGGGCGAGGCGGGTGGCGGCGTTCATACCGAAGGCGACGGCTTCGCCATGGAGGAAGCGGGTGTAGCGGGTTTCGGCCTCGAGGGCGTGGCCGATGGTGTGGCCGAAGTTGAGAATGCGGCGGAGGTCGCCTTCTTTTTCGTCGGCGGTGACGACTTCGCACTTGATGCGGACGCTCTCGCAGATGATGGACTCGAGGCGGGTGGGGTGGAGGGCGAGGATTTCGGCGGCGTGGAAGGCCATTTCGTCGAAGAGGGGCTGGCTGCGGATGACACCGCACTTGAGGACTTCGTAGAGGCCGGCGCGGTATTCGCGCTCGGGGAGGGTGCGGAGGACTTCGGGGTCGATCAAGACGGCGAGGGGCTGGTGGAAGCTGCCGATGAGGTTTTTGCCGGCGAGGAGATTGACGCCGGTTTTGCCGCCAACGGCGGCGTCGACCTGGCCGAGGAGGGTGGTGGGGATCTGGAGGACGGGGATGCCGCGGAGGAAGATGGCGGCGAGGAAACCGGCGACGTCGGTAACGATGCCGCCGCCGAAGCCGATGACGAGGCTGGCGCGGTCGGCGCCGTGAGCCATCATTTGTTCGGCGAGGGCTTCGACCTCGCTGAGGCGTTTTTTGTCTTCGCCGCCGGGGAAGAACAGGACGTGCCAGGGGCGGCCGGCGAGAGCGGTCTCGATGAGGGCGTGGTGGTAGGTCCAGACGTCGCGAGTGGTGACGACGAAGATTTGGCTCAAGCGGGGCGGGAGGAATTGAGCGAGACGGGGGAGAAGGTTGCGTTCGACGATGGCGTCGTACTGCGTCGTGGCGGTACGAACGGTATAGCTGGGCATCTACGTTACTTGTACCACTAGTTGGCGGCGCCAAGAGGGGTCCTGGACGAAAAGGATATCGTTGGATGGTGCGACCAAGCGCAGCTTGCCCGCAAGGTAGCCTTGACAGCCCTTCTTACTGTGGCGATACTCTCAGGATTCGCATAACACTCGTTCCTTGGGAAAGGCGTAGTCCCGCTAAGCCGAACAAAGCCGCGACTAAGATAATTTCAGCCAAGAGTATGGCAAAGGTGTGTTGAGGATGGCGCCACCGGGTGTTTCGGCGGCCGGAAATCCAGGCAGGTCCAAAGGAAACGACTTTGGTGGAGTTGGTAAATGGGTGGACAAGCTGGATCGTACGGAAAAAGGCCGAAGAACTTGG
>JAINDK010000114.1 GCA_019931185.1 Bryobacter sp. CoA8 C33 | reverse complement strand
GAGGAGCTGACTGAAAATGCTGGATACTTGAGCCATGGGCGGTTTCCTTGCGGGGTAGAGATGTGTTCTTGCAAAAACTTCTTTACACTAACAGCAGGCCGCCCTCATGCTCGACTTAGGAAGCTAATTTGGACACGAGTGGTTCGAGCTATAGAAGTGGCGATGGAGATAGTGATCATCGGCAAGCGAGTGACGCAGATGAAGCAGAAGGCGACGGCAGCGGGTGTTGTGCTGGTTTTGGATTGAGGCCAGATGGGCGCGGGAAGCAATGGCGGGGGATGGCCCGCTTGCGGGCAATTGGCGGCAGCCGGGCCCGATGCGGGGTAGCTGAAGCGGGCTACCTTAGGCCGCCGGTGGGGACTCGGGCGCGGTAGAGGTAACCGGTGACGCGGTCCATGTCGGAGCTGGTGAGGTAGAGCCAGTTTTGTTGGGGGCCGCGGCCGAATTTGCAGTTGGTGAGGGCTTTTTGAGCGGTGGTGACGGTAGCGAGGGAGCGGCCGGTGTTGGGGTCGATTAAGTGGGCAGCACCTTGGGAATAACAGGTGAGCCAGATGTTACCGTTGCGGTCGACCTCCATGCCGTCGGCCTGGCAGGGTTCGATGACGGCGACGCGTTCCATGCGGCCAGAGGGGAGTTTCCAGCGGACGATGTGGGAGGTGTTTTCGGCGACGTTGTGGGCGACATAGAGGGTGGACTGGTCGGGGGAGAGGATGATGCCGTTGGGGCCGGTAATTTCCTGGGAAAAGACCTCGGGTTTGCCGCCAGGGCTGAGGCGGTAAACGGTGCCTTTGGGGGCCTTGCCGTCGTAGCCATTGGGGGCGGTAAAGTAGATGACGCCGTTGTTGGCGACGGTGAGGTCGTTGGGGCCTTTGCTTTGGGCGGGCATGGCGTCGAAGTTTTCGGCGAGGACGGAGACCTGTTTATCCGGGGTGATCTTGAGGATTTGGCCTTCGCCGGTGGCGGTGGCGTAGAGGTTGTCCTGGGCGTCGAAGTAGAGGCCGCCGGGGCCTTCTTTGGTGGCGACGGCGAGGAATTCCTTAAATCCGTCTTTCTCATTCCAGGAGACGATGCCTTTGAAGGAGCCACGGGAGGTGAAGTAGAGAGTGCCTTTGGAATCGATGGCGGGGCCTTCGGTGTTGCCCCAGGTGGCATTGGCGCCGAGCAGTTCGGCGGGTTGGCGGTCGGGGGATGGCGCGCAGGAGAGCAGGCCTAGAAGCAGGGCGGGAAGAAGAAAGCGCATCAGCCGCCAATGTATTTCATTTGGCGGTTGGCCGCCAAGGTATTGTTGCGTTTCCAGTCTTCGAGGCCGGGGCCGGAGAGTTGGAAGCGGGCGGCGCGGGCGTGGAGGGCGGCGAGTTGGGAATCGGTGAGAGGGGAGAAGGAGGAGGCGATGCGGACGTCGTCTTCAATCTGGCCGAGGGTGGTGCAGCCGAGGGCGAGGCAGTGAACGGGGAGGCTGAGGACGTATTGGATGCATTCGCGGACGCTGAAGCGCTGGAGGAGTTTGGCGTTGGCGGTGGACTTCATGGCCTGGATACCGAGGTTGCGCTTGACAGCTTCGGGGAGGACGTCTTTTTCGAAGCTGAGGTAGGCGGGGTCGGCGGGGTGGAGGGGCATAAGGATTGTGTCGTAGTGATCGTAGCGGCGGAGCATGGCGAGGTGGACCTGGGGGTCGCGGTGGCCGGTGAAGCCGATGAAGCGGCAGAGGCCTTGTTTTTTCGCTTCTTCGAAGGCTTCGATGGCGCCGCCGGGGGCGAAGATGCGTTCGACGTCGGCGAGTTCGCTGACGGCGTGGATTTGCCAGAGGTCGATGTAGTCGGTGCGGAAGCGTTTGAGGCTGAGTTCGAGTTCGCGGCGGGCGCCGGCTTTGTCGCGGCGTTCTGTTTTGGTGGTGAGGAAGACATTTTTGCGGACGGGGGCCAGGGCCTCGCCGAAGACTTCTTCGCTGCGGCCACCCCAATAGGAATGGGCGCAATCAAAGTAATTGACGCCGAGAGCGGCGGCGCGGCGGGTGACGGCGAGAGCTTCCTCGAAGGAAACCATACCGAAACGGCCACCGGCTTGGCCGATGACGGTGAGTTGCTGGCCGGTTTTGCCGAAGACGCGGGTGGGGATGGGGGAGCGAGAGGGGAGGGCGGGGGCGGCGGCGGAGGCAGCCAGCCACTGGCGGCGATTCATGGACACAGGTTAGCGCTTGCAAAAGGGGGCGGTTGTGGTAAGATTCAGTTGAATAGTTGTTCAAGTGAAAGCAAACAGCAAAGAAGAGAAAGCCTGCGCGCCGAACGATCCGGAGCACCGGAGGCGGTTGGCGCCGCCGGTGGAGGAATCGGCGATTGAGATGGCGGCGCGGATCTTTCGGGCGATGGGGGATCCGTCGCGACTGCGGACGCTGGCGATGCTGGCGCAAGGGGAGGCGTGCGTGACTGAGATCGCGGCGGCAACGAAGGAGGAGTTGTCGACGATATCGCAGCGGCTGCGCGTATTGCGGGCCGAGAATCTGCTGATGAGACGAAGACAAGGCAAGCACGTGTTGTATTCCCTGGCGGACCAGCACGTGGCGGGATTGATATTCAACGCACTGGCGCATGCGACCGAGCAGCGGCAGGCAAAAACGAAAGGTTAAGAACATGACTGGACATCACATACACGAAGATCATCCGCACGTCCATGGACCGGGCTGCGGGCACACAGCGATTGCGCATGAAGGGCATGTGGATTATCTGCATGACGGGCATTTGCATCATCCGCACGAAGGGCACTTTGACGAGCACGTACTGGCGGTGAGCGGGGAGAACCCGGCGGAGTGCACGAGCGGGCACGAGTGCGGGGCGCATGAGGCGGGGCATGTGCACGGGCCGGACTGCGGGCACGAAGCGGTGCCGCACGGAGACCATGTGGATTATCTTGTGGCGGGGCACCTGCACCACTATCACAATGGACACTGCGACAATCATGGCCCAGTCCAGACCGTTTAAGGAATCCGAGAAGCCAACACAGCCACGCAAGACGCGCCAAAAGGCGGCCATCCGGGAAGTATTTCTCGCGATGGACCGCCCGCTGGGGCCGCAAGAGGTGCTGGAGCATGCCGGAAGCCGGACGGAGGGTTTAGGAATCGCGACGGTGTACCGGAATATCAAGACGCTGGTGGAAGAAGGCTGGCTGGTGGCGGTCGAATTACCAGGAGAGCCGGCGCGCTATGAGGTGGCAGGCAAGGCGCATCACCATCACTTTCACTGCGAGGCTTGCCAGAAGGTGTTTGATCTGCCGGGTTGTCCGATCAGCGTGAAGCTGGCGCTGCCGGCGGGGTATGTGACGACGCGGCACGAGGTGGTATTGTACGGGCGATGTCCGGCTTGCGCCTAAGGGCGGGCGCGGGAGTGGATACACTGGAGATTCGCTCATGCTCATTGCCAAAGAATTCATTGGATATCTGTCGAGGCGGCTGGTGCAGCGCCTCGCGCCCGCGTATTTGGACACGGCGAATCCGCAGGGGTTAGCACTGGTGATCGCCGAGGCGATCATAAAGGACCTTGAGGTCGAGGACAACCTGAACGATGAGGTACGGGAGATCCTCGAGCAGTATTCGGATTACATGCGGCGGGAAGGGGTGTCCTACCAGGACATGTTCCGCAAGATCAAGAACACGATGGTGACGCAGCGGAAGATCATCCGGGCGTCGGGCCGGGAGAGCGGGGACAACATGAAGTTGTCGCGTGACAAGATCACGGATATATCGCATCAACTGGCGGGGCTGTTGCGCAAGCAGCGGGAGACGCGGGTGAAGAAGGATGCCAACGACGTGAGGCTTGAGATCGTGAAGGCCTTCACGGAGATCCTGCAGGTGGAGGAGAAGGCGGACCGGGATGCGCGAGCGAAGGTGCTGAATCAGAAGAAGGGGATTTTGGAGGGGAGCGAGGAATATGAGATTCTGCACAAGCGGTACTATGCGGAGGAATTGAAGAAGCTGGGGATTGATCTGGGAGCTTGAGTTGTGATTGTGGTGGTGGGGAGTCTGAACATGGATCTGTTGATCCGGTGTGAACGGATTCCAGCGCCGGGGGAGACGCTGCTGGGGGAGAAGTTTGAGACGGCGCCGGGGGGCAAAGGGGCGAATCAGGCGTATGCGGCGGCGCGGCTGAGCCGGGGGCGGGTGAGGATGATCGGCAAGGTGGGACAGGATGATTTTGGGAGGCGATTGCGGGAGAATCTGGCTGGGGTGGGGGTGGACGTGGAAGGAGTGAGGGAGGTGGAGGAGGCGCCAACGGGGGTGGCGGCGATCACGGTGGACGGGCGGGGGCAGAACGCGATTGTGGTGGCAAGCGGGGCGAATTTTGTTTGGCGGCGGGGGGAAGCGGCGGGGATGAGGGGAATGGTGGAGGGGGCAACGCATGTGTTGTTGCAGTTGGAGACGCCGGTGGAGGTGGTGGGGGTGTTTTTGCGGATGGCCAAGGAGTGTGGGGCGATGACGATTCTCGATCCGGCACCGGCGCGGGAACTGCCGCGGGACTGGTGGCCGCTGCTCGATCTGGTGACGCCGAACGAGTTGGAGGCCGGGCGGATCGGGGCCGCGCCGGAAGAGAAGATCTTGTGGAAGCGGGGCGAGAAGGGGAGCCGGTGGCGGGATGTGGAGGTGGGGGCGATCGCGGTCGAGGCGGTGGATACGACGGGGGCGGGGGATACGTATAACGCGGCCCTGGCGGTCGGTTTGAGTGAGGGGCTGGGGATGAGGGAAGCGATGCGGATGGCGAGTGTGGCGGCGGGGATCAGTGTGACGCGGGTGGGGGCGCAGAGTTCGGCGCCGGCGCGGGAAGAAGTGGATGCTTATGGGGTGAGCTGGTAGACGCGGTAATCGGGGGAAGAATAGACGAGCGGGAGAGAGGCGGCGGGAGAGGAGTTGGTGTAGACGAGAAAGTGGATGCCGCGGCGGCGGAGGTCGTCGAAGTTGTGTGGGGGGTGATTGGGGGCGAGGAGTTGGGACCAGCGCTGCCACCATTGTTTGGCGTAGGCGGGGAAGTAGTTGACCTGGCCGCCCTGCTTCCAGCAGACATAAACGGTGCGGCGGGCGCGGGCGCGGAAGATGCCGGGTTCGAGGCGGCGGCCGAGGTCGGGGAACAAGAAAATGGAGGAGGTGGGAGTGTTGGATTGGGCCCAGGAGGAAAGGGCGGAGAGGGAAGGGGTTTCGGCGGGCTTGAAGGCGCGGGCGGAGAAGATTTCGCCGTAGAGCGGGGCGAGCAGGAGGCAGAGGGCGAAGGGGAGAGCCCGGTGGGAGAAACGGGTGGCGAGAAAGGTGGTGGCGAGCAGGAGGGCGGCGAGGGCGAGTTGTGGGGGGAGGGCGGAGGGAGGCAGGAGGAAGATTTCGCCGCGGAGGGAGAGCGAGAGGGGGACGATGAGCCAGGCGGAGGCTTCGAGCCAGGCGCGGCGGGAGAGGGATTGGGCGGCGGCCAGGGGGCAGAGCCAGAGGGTGAGGAGGTGGCAATAGAGAAGGGCGCGCATGGGTTGGATTTGGGGGAAGAGGCTCCAGCCGACGAGTTCGAGGCCGAGCCAGGAAAGGGGCATGGTAGCGAGACCGATGAGGGGGAGCCAGCGGAAGAAGGGCTGGACGGATGGGGGGAGGGTGTGCTCAAGGCGGCGGAAGGCGAGGGTGGCGAGGGCGGCGGTGAGGAGGCAGTGGAGGATGTGGCGGAGGGGCCAGAGGGAAATCCAGTTATAGGGGGCGCGGGTTTGTTGGATGGCGCGGTGGGCGGGGTCGATGAAGGCGAAGAAGGGTTGAGGGGAGACGAGACCGTGCTGGAATTGGGCGGCGGTGAAGAGGAGTGCGCCGGACAGGGCGGCGGCGATGAGGAGGGGGCGATGGCGGAGCAGGAGGGCGATGAGGAGGATGGGCCAGACGGCGGGGGCGTGGTAAAGGAAAGCGAGGGCGAAGCAGACGGAGGCGAGGCGGGGGCGGCCGGAGGCGAGCAGGCCGAGGGTGGCGACGACGAGGGGGACGGCGAAGCCGCGGGGGACGGGCTCGAATTCGGTGGTGACGACGGCGGGGCCGTAGACGAAGGCGCCGAGCCAGAGCAGGGCGCTTGCGAGGGCGGCGGGGCCGGTGGCGAAGCCGGCGGAGCGGGCCAGGAGGAAGGCCCCGATGTAGCCGAGCCAGCGGAAGAGGAATTGTTGGAGAAAGAGGGAGAACTCGAAGGGGAAAGGCAGGGCAAGGGTGATTTCGTCGTAGAGGGTGAAGGCGAGGTGTGCGCCTTCGAGGAGGAGTTCGTTCGGGTAGAGGGAGGGCTGGCGGAGGTGTTCAAACAAGGGGATATAGACCTGGGTGTCGCTGAGCAGGTAGGAGTGGCCGGGGAAGAGGGTAAGGCCAAGCGCGGTGAGGAGAGCGAAGAAGGTTCCGAGGCCGAGCCGGGGCAGGAGGGTCATTGAGCTGGAGTCTTTTCCAGCTGGGTCTTGGCCCAAAGGCGTTTGGGGTTGAGCTCGAGGGAGCGGGAGAGGGCTTTGCGGGCTTCGGCGTTCTTGCCGGCTTTGCGGAGGGCGATGCCTCGCCAGAGGTGGGCTTCGGCGAGTTTGGGGTTGAGAGAGAGAGCCTGGTCGAAATCGGCGATGGCTTTATCGAGGCCGCCGCCAAAGGAGGGGGGTAAGTAATAATTGCCGACGCCGCGGGAAAGGTAATTGGCGGCGGATTTGGGGTTGAGTTCGATGGCCTTGGATACTTCGTCGAGGGCGCAGCGCCCGTACTTGAGGCCAGCGAGGACATTGGCGGGGATGATCTGGCCGCAGAGGGTGCCGAGGATGCGGTGGAAGTCGGAGTTGTTGGGCTGGCCGGCGATGGCTTTGCGGGCGGGCCCGATGCCGGCTTCGGCGGAGGCGGCGCTGGCCTTTTTGTCGCCTTTTTCCATGGCGATTTCGGCCTGGAAGCTGTGAGCGAGGGCGAGCTGGTAGAGGGCGGCAGGGGAGGAGGCGGAGGAGAGCTTCGAGATTTGGGCGGCGAGAGAGGAGGCGTCCTGGCGGTCGCGGGCGTCTTCGAGGGGGCTGGCGGCTAGAGCAAGGGCGAGGAGGAACGAGGACATCGTTTACATTTTAGCGGCTGCAGCCGATGGAGTAAGGGAAAAGCAGAGAAACAAGATTTGCGATGATAATAAGACGGCAGAAGTTCTGCCCCGCGTCCATTGCTAACAGGATAATGCTCTATGAAAATGAAACAAATTGTGTTTGCTTTGGCCAGTGTTGCCGCAGTCATCGCGCAGCCGCCCAGCGTACAGTTGAATCCGGCGCCTTCGCGCGTGCTGGGTCATCCGCGGCGGGAATTGGCTACGATTTCTCCGAATTACGTGGAGGGGCGGGAAATGACGACGCCGCAAAGCGTGGCGGTGGACAGCTCCGGTTCCACGCAGATTTTGTATGTAGCGGATACGGGGAACAACCGTGTGCTGGCGTGGCGGAATCCGGTAAATGCGGCCAATGGGGCGCAGGCGGATCTGGTGATCGGGCAGCGGGACCGGTTTTCGAGCAATCCGAATGGGCCTGGGACCTCGTTCACGACGGGGTTGAATCAGCCGACGGGAGTGGCTGTGGACCGGGACGGCAACCTGTATGTGGTGGATACGAACAATAACCGGATATTGCGCTATCCGCGGCCGTTTGAGCAGCCGGCGGATCAGTTGCTGGAGATCGATCTGGTGCTGGGACAGGAAACGTTTGGAAGCGCGAGCGGGGGGAATGTGGGGAGGCTGCCGAACCGGGGGCGGGCAACGCCAGCGGCCAACACATTCTTTTTCAGCGATCTAGGGGCGAATGTGTTGCGCATCCGGCTGGCGTTTGATGCGAGCGGGAATTTGTGGGTGACCGATTCGGGGAATAACCGAGTGGTGCGGTATCCGGCGCGGGTACTGACGCCGGGGAATTTTGGGCCGGACGCGGATGTATTTTTGGGGCAGTTGAATGGGGTGTCGAACACGCAGAACAGCGACCCTCGGGATAAGCAGACTCTGGCACTACCTTCGGGATTGGCGATCGCGCAGGATGCACGATTGTACGTGGGTGACGGGCGGGGGAGAGTGCTGGTGTACCGGAATCCGACAGCGACGGGGGCGGCGGCCGACCGGATCCTGGGCATTGTTGTGAACGTGCCGGGACAGCCGTCACTGCCGCCGGTGAATGATGTGGGGCTGCGGTCGCCGGAAGGCATTTTTGTGGTGAACAATGCCCCGTATGTGATCGATGCCGCCAACAACCGGATAGTGCGTTATGGATTGCCGGATACATGGTCCCCGGAGACGGCGACTTCTTTTTCGCCGCGGATGCAGGATGTAATCGGGCAGCCGGATCTGACGAGTGGGGATCCGAACCGGGGCAATCGCGTACCGGGGCCGAACGGCTTCAACGTGCCGGTGGATGGGGCGGTGATCGGGAACAATCTATTTCTGGTGGACGCGAACAACCACCGGGTGTTGATGATCAGCGGGGGAGCGCCATTCGTGAATCCGGCGACGAAAGTATTGGGTCAACTGGGGCTGGACCTGAACTCGCCGAATCTGGTGGAAGGGCGTGAGTTTTTCTTCGTGGGACGCTTCCAGAGCCGGGATTACCGGGGAGGGGGCATCGCGTTGGACGGGAACACGTTGTACATTGCCGACACGTTGAACAACCGGGTGTTGGGTTACCGGGATGTGCGGAGCGTGGCGCTAGGGCAGCCGGCGGATTTGGTGATTGGGCAAGTGAGCCTGACGCGAACAACGATCAATTCCCCGGACGGGAATCAGAATGTGCCGAACCAGACGGGATTGTTCCTGCCGCATGCGGTCGCTGTGGATTCGCGTGGGGATTTGTACATTGCCGATACGCTGAACAGCCGCGTGGTGCGGTACCCGCGGCCTTTCGACAATCTGCAGAACTTGCGGCCGAACCTGGTGTTGGGCCAGTCGAGCTTTACGGGGAAGATTCAGGATGCGAGTCCGCGGAACATGAGTGCTCCGATGGGGCTGGCGTTCGCGACAGGTGGGCATTTGGTGGTTTCGGACAATGCGCACAACCGGGTATTGCTGTTTTTGCGGCCGGTCGGGGGCGACTTCACAAACGGGCAGGCGGCTTCGGCGGTATTCGGGCAGCAGGACTTTATTTCGTCGGTGGCGAGCAATGATCCGAAGCGGTTGAACGGACCGCGGGGAGTGACGGTGGATGTGGATGACCGCATGTATGTGGTGGATGGCGGCAACCAGAGACTGCTGATTTATGACCGCATCACGCAAGCGGGCACGGATCCGACACCGGCGCTGACGCTGACCGGCTTCAATACGCCGCAGGGAGTGCATTCGGACCCGCGAACGGCGGAGTTGTGGATCACGAACGGAAACGCGGGGAACGCACTGCGGTTTCCGGCCTATGAGTCCTTGTCGGTAACGTCCCGGCCGAATCTGGGGACCGCGGTGCTGGTGCCGCCGCTCGATCTGAAGGTGGATGCGAACTCGAATCTGGTGATGTCGGACTTGTCGAACCGGATCGCGTTTTACTATCAGGCGCAGGCGAGCGTAAACGGGGCGAATCAGCAGAATTTCAATCTGGCGCCTGGGATGATTGTGTCGATGTATTCGCAAGGCGGGGTGTTTGCCGACAACACGGTGGTGGCCTCGACGCCAGCGTTGCCGCGTGAGTTGGCCGATACGCAGGTGTTGTTCGACGACCAGCCGGTGCCGCTTTATTTTGTGAGCCCGAACCAGATTAATTATCAGGTACCGTGGTCGGCGCGGCCGGGATCGGTGGCGGACGTGACGGTGGTGAAGAGATCGACGGGGCAGGTGATGGCCTCCTCGTTCGTGCGAATCGACACGGTTTCGCCGGGCTTCTTTACCGCGACGGCAAATGGGCGTGGACAAGTTTCGGCGTTGAACCAGGACAACACAGTGAACAGCATCACGAATCCGATCGCGCGCGGGCAAGTGATCCAGTTGTATGGCACGGGCGTTGGCGCGGTTTCGAATACGCCGGGTGACGGGCAGCCGTCGCCGGGCGGGCCGCTGGCGGAAGGCCAGAGGCCGGACGTGGTGATCAATGGGCGGACGGTACCGGCGTCGGATGTTCTGTTCTCGGGGCTTGCGCCCGGATTTGTGGGGCTATGGCAGTTGAACGTACGCATACCGGATTTTGTGCCGCCGGGTAATGCTATTTCGGTGCTGGTGCTGCTGCGCTCGGTGCCGAGCCAGAATAATCTGGGCACGACGATCGCGGTGAAGCAGTAGAGCATGCTCTGGCCCCAAGAGGCCGGCAAGGATTGATAATCTGAAGGCCGTGCGCGGTTTACTGATTTTCTTGCCGGCCCTGGGGCTGGCGCAAGATGCGAGCTACGAGAAGCTGGTCGAGCCGGTGCTCGAGGCGCGTTGCGTGGTGTGTCATCCGAGCGGGAGCGGGGCGGGGGATGTGAGCCTGGGGCGGTATGAAGAGGTGATGGAGGCGGGGATTGTGACGCCGGGAAAGCCGGAGCAGAGTCTGCTGCTGCGGCTGGTGGAAGGAGCGGCGGCGCGGATGCCGAAGAGCGGGGCGAAGCTGAAGGCGGAAGAGGTGGCGGGGATTCGGAAGTGGATTGAGGCTGGGGCGAAGCGGGAAGGCAAAGGGGAGAGCGGGGAGCGGGTGTGGTGGTCGTTGCGGCCCTTGCGCCCGGGGGCGCAGCGGACGATTGACGGGTATCTCGAGCAGAGGCTGCGGGAGAAGGGATTGCGCTACCGGGCGGAGGCACCGCGGCGGGTGTTGATCCGGAGGTTGAGCTTTGATCTGCATGGGTTGCCGCCGGAGCCGGAAGAGATCGCGGCGTTTGACAAGGACGGGGCGCCGGGTGCATACGAGCGGCTGGTGGACCGGATGCTGGCTTCGCCGCGGTATGGAGAGAGGTGGGCGCGGCACTGGCTCGATGTGGTGCATTACGGCGATTCGCATGGCTATGACAAGGACAAACCGCGGGTGAACGCTTGGCCGTACCGGGATGCGGTGATCCGGGCGCTGAACGAGGATCTGCCATACCGGGATTTTGTACGGCAGCAATTGGCGGGGGATGTGCTGTATCCGAATGATGCGCGGGCCTTTGAGATGACGGGATTTCTGGCGGCGGGCCCGTGGGATTTTGTGGGGCATCAGGAATTGAAGGAAGCCACGGCGGACAAGAAGCTGACGCGGAGCCTGGACCGGGACGATATGGTGGCGAATGCGATGGGGACGTTTGTGAGCCTGACGGTGCATTGCGCGCGGTGTCACGATCACAAGTTTGATCCGATTCCCCAGGAGGATTATTACCGGGTGCAGGCGGTGTTCGCGGGGCTGGACCGGGTGGACCGGCCGTATGACGAAGACGCGGGGGTGTTCGCGCGGCGGCGGGAATTGCTCGAGCAGAAGCGGCGGGTGCAACTGCGAATCCGGGCCGATGAGGATGAGGTGGAGTTTGCGTCCTCGCCAGAGTTGACCGAGCTTGATAACCGGATTCAGGATGCGTCGTTATTGCTGGCGCATCTGGGGACGCCGAAGAATGCGGCGGAGGAGGCCGAGAAGAAGAGGCTCGAGGACCGGCGGGTGGCGGACCGGGCGGCGCGGCAGAAACTGATTGAGGGGATGACACCGCGGGAGCGGTTTGAGCGGATCGCGGCGGGACGGGCGGAATTGAAGCGGCTGGATGAGGAGTTGGGGCGGCTGCCGAAGCCGAAGCTGGTGTATAGCGGGGCAAGTTATTTTACGCGGATGGGAAATTTGCGCCCGGCACTGGAGCCGCGGGAGGTGGCGGTGCTGGGGCGGGGGAATGTGGGAGCGCCGGGCAAGGTGGTGAGCGCGGGCGCGCCGAGGCTTGTGGGCGGGCTGGCGCATGAGTTTGGCAGCCCGGAAGAAGGGGCGCGGCGGGCGGGGCTGGCGGAATGGATTGTAAGCGATGGGAATGTGCTGGCATGGCGATCGATTGTGAACCGGGTATGGCATTACCATTTCGGGCAGGGGATCGTGGATTCCCCGAGCGACTTTGGACGGATGGGGGGGATGCCGACGCATCCGAAACTGCTCGACTGGTTGGCGGTGTGGTTTCGGGACGAGGCAAAGGGGTCGCTGAAGCAACTGCACCGGTTGATGGTAACGAGCCGGGCCTACCGGCAGGGGAGCGAGACGGAAGCGGCGGCGGAGAAGGTGGATGCCGAGAACCGGTTGTTGTGGCGGATGAACCGGGCGAAGCTGGACGCCGAGAGTGTGCATGATGCGGCGTTGTGGTTGAGCGGGAAGCTGGATTTGCGAATGGGGGGGCCGGGGGTGAGGCGTTTCTGGTTCAAGGACGATCACTCGCCGGTGTACGATTATGCGCGGTTTTCGCCGGATGCGGAGCAGGCGCGGCGGCGGGCGATTTATCGCTTTATTGTGCGCAGTGTGCCGGACCCGTTTTATGAGCGGCTGGATTGCCCGGACCCGTCGATCCAGACGCCGAAGCGGTTGACGACGCTGACGACGATTCAGGCGCTCGCGATGTGGAATAACCCCTTCATGGTGCGGATGGCGGAGTGGTTTGCCGAGCGGGTGGGCGGGGATGTGGGGGCGGCAGTGCGGCTGGCCTATGGGCGGGAGATGCGCGGGGAGGAGCGAGCGCCGCTTGAGGAGTATGCGCGGAAGCACGGGATGGCGAATCTGTGCCGGCTTATTTTGAACAGCAACGAATTTTTGTTTTTGGACTAGGAGGGGCGTGGTGAGAAGAAGAGCATTTCTCGAACAGGTGGGCGCGGGGCTGGGCGGCGTGGCGCTGGCGCAGTTGATGGCTGGGGAGACTCATCATGCGGCGAAGGCTAAGCGGGTGATTCAGATTTTTCTGTCGGGGGCGGCGAGCCAGTGCGATACCTTCGATTACAAGCCGAAGCTGATCGAGAAGGCGGGGCAGACGTGGGATCCGGGCGAGAAGGTGCAATTGTTTCAGAGCAACCCGGGGGTGGTGATGCCGAGCCCGTGGAAGTGGAAGCGGTATGGGCAGAGCGGAAAGTGGGTGAGTGAGCTGTTTCGGGAAGTGGGGGAATGCGCGGATGAGATTGCGTTTGTGCATTCGATGCAATCGAAGTCGAATGTGCATGGGCCGGCGACGTTCATGCAGAATACGGGTTTTATCCTGCCGGGGTTTCCGAGCGCGGGGGCGTGGGTGTCTTATGCGTTGGGGAGTTTGAATGAGAATCTGCCGACCTTTGTGGTGATGCCGGATCCGCGGGGGATGCCGCCGAACGGGCCGGCGAACTGGGGTGGGGGATTTTTGCCGGCGGCGCATCAGGGGACGCAGGTGAGGGTGGGGCAGGCGCAGCCGATTGTCGATTTGGAGCGGCCGCGGGGAGGCTATGTGACGGAGGCGAGCGACGGGGAGGGGTTGGCGCTGCTGAAGCAGATGAACCGGCGGCATCTTGAGGAGAGGCCGGGGGATACGCGGCTGGAGGCGCGGATTGCGAGCTACGAGATGGCGGCGCGGCTGCAGTTGAGCGCGCCGGAGGTGTTGGGTATCGGCCAGGAGAGCGAGGCGACGCGGAAGCTGTATGGGATCGATCAGCCGGAGACGGAGGAGTTGGGCCGGCGTTTGTTGACGGGGCGGAGGATGCTCGAGCGGGGGGTACGGTTTGTGCAGATCTGGAGTGGGGCGGACAATGGGTTTCCGCGGCGGAACTGGGACAGCCACGAGAATCTGATGAAGGATCACGGGATGCTGGCGCGGGAACTGGACCGGCCTTTGGCGGGACTGATCCAGGATTTGAAGGGGCGGGGGATGCTCGAGGATACGATCGTGTATTGGACGACGGAGTTTGGGAGGATGCCATGCAGCCAGGGGAGCCTGGGCCGGGACCACAATCCGTTTGGATTTACGAGTTGGTTTGCGGGCGGGGGCTTTCGGGGCGGGGTGAGTTATGGGGCGACGGACGAGTGGAGCTACAAGGCCGTGGAGCAGCCGGTATACTGCTACGACGTGCATGCGACGCTGCTCGATTTGCTGGGGATCGACCATACGCGGTTGAGCTACCGGAACAATGGGATAGACCGGAGGCTGACGGATGTGCACGGGCAGGTGATCCGGGAGTTGATTCGTTAGCGGGGTGCGGTGGGCACTGCCGGCGGGAAGCATTGAACTGAATGATGCGAACCGGCACATTGCTGAGCTTGCCGGATTGATTCAGCGAACAAATTTTTTCGTCTCTCTTCGCGCGAAACTTCTTGACTGACAAGTCCCGCTGGAAGTGGCCTTTGTGATTGTATTGAAAGCTACGTCGAATCGGAGAACAGTGATTAAGAAAGAAGCATGAAAAAAATTGCTCACAGTTTTTCTCTTGAGCGGAGCCGCGCCGCCCTCCGTGCCAACATAGCTGAGACACTACCGGTCTCACTAATTAGAGAGCAGGGCGGAGGAGCCAACCGCAATGAACAAGCAGTACAGGAATGGTCTAGCCTCGGCGTTGGGGGCCGGGGAACGGAGTGGAGGCGAG
>JAINDK010000125.1 GCA_019931185.1 Bryobacter sp. CoA8 C33 | reverse complement strand
GGAGCTGACTGAAAATGCTGGATACTTGAGCCATGGGCGGTTTCCTTGCGGGGTAGAGATGTGTTCTTGCAGGAACTTCTTTACACTAACAGCAGGCCGCCCTCATGCTCGACTTAGGAAGCTAATTTGGACACGAGTGACCCTGGATAAGCCAGCCGCCAAATGGCCGAAAGCTCTTTGCCGTGTTGCTTTACCGCTTTTTTTCCGGTGCTTTGGCCTTCAATGCCAGGAAACGCTGGCGAGCTTTTTCTGCTTCCGCTTCGCGATTCAACCGGCGGTACACTTGTCCGAGTAAGTACCAGGGCTCCGGATAATCAGGATCCAGTTCCGCGCTCCGCTCGAGCCACTTCGGGCATTTCTCCAATTGACCCAGACGAAACAACGCCTTGCCGGCCAGATAAAAATTCCTGGCACTTCTTGGATTGCGTTCAGCCGCCTCCACCGCCAAGTTGAAAGATTGCCTGACCTCGTTTTCTCGCATCAACAACTCCGCCAGATTGGCGTGGGCCCAATCATAATCCTGGTTCTTGTTTTTTGTGAGAGCGATTGCACGCAAATAAGCCTGTATCGCCTCCCGAATCCTCCCACCGGCTTCCCGGGCCAGGCCCAAATTGTCCCACGCACGGTAATTGTCGGGGTGCGTGGCTACGATCGCTTCGAATTGATCCGCCGCCGGATCCGGCCGCTGGTTGAAATAGTAAATTCGACCCAGCGCATACCGCGCCTCCCAATGTTCCGGCTCCCGTCGGATCGTTTGTTCCAGCGATTCCATCGCCTCGCCGTCGCGACCCAACAAGTAAAGCAAATTGCCATGCAACACGGATGCCGCTGGATGGAAGGGATCACTGGCCCGACACTTCTCAATCAGCTTCAGCGCCGGGGCATAATCCTGCACAGCAAGATGATTTCGGGCCGCGTCGATGGCTTCGGTGCAGGGTTGGGACGCAGCCCGAAGGCTCCAAGCCGAAAGCAGTAGCAGCGATCGATTAAAATTCGATCCGCGCAGCCACCTGCACAGAACGGGGTCCATATTGTTGACCAGTCAGTCGGCCGAACAGCGGGCTGTTTAAATCGGTTACAAGACCACCACGCCCGGCGCGGTTCAAAAGATTGAAGGCATCCGCGCGGATTTCAAACTTCAACCGTTCTTTGAACAACACGCTCTTCGATATTCCAATGTCTTCACTCGAGAACTGCGGTCCGCGGACATTAGGGAGCACGCGGCCGGCTGTGCCCAAACGAGTGAAGATCGCATTCGAAGTTGCCGGAATCCGGCCGAAGGCGGCGGGATTCAGATAGGGCGTACCTCCATTGGTTTGAACTGCCGCTCCCGTATCAATCACTGAAGGGACTCCCGTTAGCCAGTCGGGCCGGATCCCGCCACCGAAAATCTGGTTGTTGTAACCCGAGATTCCCACCGAAATCGGATCCCCCGAACGGTAATTGTGAACCCCTGTCATTGTCCAGCCACCAATCACTTTTTCAGCAAGGCCGGAGACTGGTATCAACTTATTCTTGCCAATCGGTAAATTGTAAATCCAAGTGAGTTTGAACACATTGGGGAAATTATAGTCAGTCGTCGATTTCTCCAGCCGCCGGTTATAAACGTCTTGCGCTCCAATCGGGTCGAGCGGGCTCGAAGTATCGGAAATGCTCTTGGAGAAGGTGTAGGCCAGCACGACGGAGAAGTCATTGCTCATTCGTCGGTTCACCATCAATTGGAAGGAATCGTAGCTAGATCGGCCGAAGTTCGGAAGGAACTGTCCGACACCCGTGTATTGGGGAAACGGCCGCAGGGATTGGGCGAATGACCCATTGAATGTCGGAAACGGGAGCGCACCTAACTGCGGGTTCGTGCGCAACGGCTGAATCAGGCTGTCGCCGAATCGCAGAGCATCCACTGGCAACTGATTCAACGCATCCAGCCCCCGGGAGGTCAGCCGCTGTCCCCGATTGCCGATGTAGCCGGCATCCACCACCGTTTGCCATGGCAATTGCAACTGAAACCCAAGGTTGAAATTCTGCATGATACCCATACGGTTGGAATCCGGCGCAATGTAAGTAAAGCCTTGGCCGATGGCCGGCGTCTGCCCTTTGTTGGGCAATACTCCTTGAAAATCAGGGTAGGGCTGATCCAAATACATGACCGGATCCTGGGCGAACCGCAATGCCGTATTCGCTGAATTCACGGCGATGGAGCCGTTGTAACCAAAAGTCGATGGCGTAACGAAATTCGCTACCGGAGCGATGTTATTGATTCCATAGCCCGCGCGGATCACAAACTTGGGGTTGATTGCATAGGCCAAGCCAATACGGGGAGACAATTGCATCCAGTTTGTACTCTGGAATCCCTTGCGTCCAAGGTCGTCGGCGAATACCAATGCGCCTGGGCGATTTCCTGCCGCGTCATTTGCCTTTGCCGGATCCAGGTTCGTCATGCGTCCCGCCCACTCGTTGTAGCCGCCTATGATCTCCCAACGCAAGCCCAAGTTTAAAGTAAGTTTTTGTGTTAGCTTCCAATCATCCGAGAAATAAATGGCTGGATAGTTCACGCGGTAACCCGGATTTGCCAGATTGATCGCCCGGCTTGTCGATTCCACCGCGCCCAGAAGAAAACTCGCGAAGGCGTGTCCCGTTTGCGTGGCAAATCCAGGCTGCTGCGTCTGGATCGAGTTGAAATTGAATGTTCCCGTCCCGCTCTTGTTGCGGAAGTTGTAGTAATAAGCGCGAAGCTCAAAACCCATTTTGAAGTTATGCTTGCGTCGAATCCAGGTGATGTCATCCTGCAGAATCCAGGAGCCGTTGTAGCTCAACCCGCGCGATTCCGACCCAAGCCTTCCCCCAGCGCCAATGCCGCCGCCCAAAATGGGCTGGCCATTGAACACCAGCGCCGGAAATGTTGTCTGCGCCGTATTCTTGAGCCCGATCTTCTCCGGCCATCCCTGATCGACAAAAACCGATTCATTGATGTTTCCGAAACGGTTATAGCCCACCGCGAAGTGATTGAGCAAACTCGGAGTAATCGACCAGTCTTCGCTGAAGCGGCCAATAAATCCTGGTGTCTGCTGCAACTGATAGACATTCGTCGGCGATCCGGGAGGCGCTCCCCATCGCCCACCCGGCGAATTGTTCCGAACCCGGTCGTTGTGATTGAACGAGACAGACATCCGGTGCTTCTCGTTGAATGTGTGGTCTCCTTTTACCGTGTACATTTTTTCGTCAAACACGGGGCAACACGCCCCGAGTGAAATCATGTTGTTGAGCAAATTGTTATTAATTGGATCCGTGATCGGCGCCAACTCGAGAATGCGCCGGGAAACCGGATTCCAGCGCGCCTGCGGAATAGTGTTGCCAGGAAAGGGATCCCGCACATTTTGCCCGTTCACCGTTCGCGTTGTCGTTGGGTCGAAAATCTGTCCAAACTGAACCGTCCGGCCAAGTGCATCGGTGCCGATCGCCGTCCCTGAACGGGAATCTGCGGTACCGGCCGGGGTTAGCAAGCGCGTAAAGTCACCCCGCTTAAAGTCCGTCGTTGGCAACGTAATGAATCCGCCCGCCGAGAAATCCCGCACTCGCGTCACTTCGACGGTCGTATGAAAAAATGTCCGGTTCTTTCCGTCATACACTTTCGGAATCGAGATTGGCCCGCCATACGAGCCACCATAGTTAGACAGCTTGAATGGATTGCGGGGACGCCCGATTGCATTGAAATTGAAGCTGTTGGCGCGCAGTGCATCATTCTGCGTGTAGTAATATGCCGTCCCGTGCGGCGTGTTCGTTCCGCTCTTCAGCGCGAAGTTCGCCACAGCCGTTTGGCCGCCCCCGTATTGCGCCCCCATGGTGCCCGTTTGCAGCTTGAATTCGCTCACGGATTCCGCCGACGGGGACATTTCGTTATTCGACCCGCCCTGCAGGTCAAACCGGCCCAACGCCATACCGTCGATCAGAATCTCATGGGAATAGGGCTGTCCACCGTTGATCCCACCGCGAAATTCCCCGCCCACCGTTCCCGGCAAGGAGCGGAAAATAAAGCTTTGGATCTGCCGGCGCCCATCACCCACCGCAACCGGCCAAGTATCAAATTCTTTTTCCGAAACGTAGCGCCCAATTTCCGCCGTACCCGTCTCGATCAGGGGCGGCTCACCCGTCACCTGGACACTCTCGCTTACCTCGCCGACATCCATCCGAAAGTCGAGCGTCAGCGTCTGGGCCACCCGCAATGTGATTTCATTATTTCCTACCGGCCGGAATCCTGCCTTGGTCACCGTGATCTTGTACAGGCCTGGCGGCAGGTAAGGGACGCGATAAATGCCCGCCTCCGTTGTGGTCGCCCGGGTCACCACGCTGGTCTGTATCTCCTTGACTTCCACTAACGCCCCAGGCACTGCCGCTCCGGAGGCGTCCACCACCGTGCCGTTAAACCCACCACGTTCTCCCTGGGCAAGCAGTTGCAGACAGCAAACTACAAGCGAGCAAATCAAGCGAGATATCTTCATTGCGAACTCCGTTTCTGGTCGATGAATGTATCACAAGATTGTTTCGATCCGTACTCCTGCTCTTGAATGCCCAAACAGTACTGCACTGGGGCGCCCCTCGGGATGCTTCTGCCATTGCAGGCTTATCTTCGTCACTATAACTACTGTGTTATAACAGACGATTTGCTCTTCGCATGGCCTTGCACCCTCCCCCAGCGCCAGGCCGGCGCGAAAATCGTCTGGCCGCCTACCTTGAGGGTCTGGCGCAAGTGGCGGGCCACCGGGACCGTTGGCAGCCATTAAAGAACTACTGCCATGGTTTATTACTGCCCGGAGAACGCCAGAGCGTGGAGCCAACGGCCGCCCGTCTTGCTCCCGACAACGTCCGGCGCATGCACCAGTCGATGCACCACGTGGTGGCGGATGCACCCTGGAATGATCAAGCAGTCCACGCCAGAAAAGCCGACTATCGGGAATTCTTCATGCGTTGCTACCCGCTGCACAATCTATCTCATTACCAGCATCCAGCTCAGCGGCTCTCGGCAGTTCACCCTGCAGCGCGTTGCTTCGCCGCTTGCGGCTTCTTTCTGCCGCCGCTGACTGCGTTTTCACTGCAACTCCCGGCCGCAGCGTCGGCGGAAGCAACGAGACACAATTGACAAGTTCCGCTTTCGATTTTTTCTTTCCGGCAGAAAAAAGTGTGGGAAACAGGCAGCATAAAATGCAGGAATGAACAAATTGCTTTGGTTCGTGCTGCTTTACACCGGGATGGGGCTAGCGCAGGAGTTTGACCTCGTGCTCAAAGGTGGACGGGTAGTGGACCCGCGCAACGGGCAGGACGGCGTGATGGATGTCGCGATCCGCCAAGGGCGAATTGCGGCAGTGGAGCCGGCGATTGATGCCAGTCGCGCGAAGGAGAGCGTGAGCGTAAAGGGGCTACTGGTCACGCCAGGTATGATCGACCTTCATGTGCACGTGTTTTTTACCGCGGGGAATCCGGGAGCGTGGGCGGGAGATTCGAGCGTGCAGCCGGATGCGTTCAGCTTTCGTACTGGGGTAACGACGATGGTGGACGCTGGCTCGGCGGGGTGGCGGAATTTTGAGCTATTTCGCGCGACTGTGATTGACCGGGCCAAAACGAGGGTGTTGGCGATGGTAAACATTGCCGGGTTTGGAATGATTTCGGATGCGACCGAGCAGGGCGATTTTGATCCGGATGCAGTAGCGAAGCTGGCGGCCAAGCACAAGGACGTCATCGTGGGGGTAAAGTCGGCACACTACCAGAAGCCGGACTGGGATAGCGTCGACGATGCCGTGCTGGCCGGGACGAAGGCCAAGATTCCTGTCATGGTGGACTTCGGCTATTTTCTTCCTCAGCGGCCTTATTACGAATTAGTAGCTAAGCATTTGCGGCCTGGGGATATTTCGACGCATATGTTCCGGGCGCCGGTGCCATTTGTGGACAAAGAGGGGAAACTGTATCCGTATTTAGTTGAGGCAAGAAAACGCGGTGTGAAGTTTGATGTCGGTCACGGGGGCGGTAGTTTTGTGCTGCGGAATGCAGCCGGGTCGATTCAGAATGGCTTCTATCCGGATACGATTTCCTCCGACCTGCACACAGGGAGCATGAATGGATCGTTCATGGATTTGCCAGCGCTGATGTCAAAGCTGATGGCGTTGGGGTTGCCGCTTAAGGAGGCGATTCGGGCCACGACTTCGACGCCGGCCGAGGTAATTCAGAGGCCGGAGTTGGGGCATCTGGGCGTGGGAGCGGTGGCCGATCTGGCATTGCTGCGCGTGATGGAAGGGGAGTTTGGATATTGGGATAACAACCGGGGAAAGGTAATTGGCAAGGAGCGCTTGTTTTGCGAGATGACATTGAAGGGCGGCGAGGTGATGTGGGACTGGAACGGTAGAATGGGGCGGGATTTCCGGACGCTCGGCGAGATTTATGGGATACGGCCCAAGGTGGACCAGATTGTAGCTCCGCCCGGGAAGCAGTGAGTTGAGGGGAAGTCGCTCCGAACAGGGAGAGAAAACATGTATCGGGTGCTGAATCCTTGGAAGCGCTGATGGTGAAGATGCGCCTCGCTCCTGCACGTCATGCAGCAGCAGATCCGTTGCATCTGAACAGAGGACGATCGCTTCTCGCACAGCCAGGGCCTTGCCCGTTGGGAACCAGCGAGTTCAATCGAATTCTTTCTTCCGCCTGTGCTGCCGCAATGTCCGCAAGACGGAGAATTTTCCGCGATTCAATCCGCCGTAGAATGGGCCTATCAAGTTTGGGCCTGAGCCTAATTGAGCACAATAGAAAACAAGATCAAAAGGCATCAGCGAATTTAAGATTATTGTACGAGGCACTTGCAAAAAGCCACCGGGCCAAGCCCATGAAAAGGTTAGAGAAATGCAAGAAAAGTCTTGAAGGGTGAGGCCAGATGCGTCTATCATTTAGTCGCGAAACAAAACTCAAGCAACAAGGTGGCCTCATATGGAGCATACTCCGAGAATGTTATTGATGCAATTCACACAGCTTTGCCAGCTGGATTTATTTCCAGTCCTGGAGCAAGAGACTGGCGAGTTGAGCGTCCACGGCAAACTGCTGACGGAAGCACTGAGTTTGACCCAGTTACACCGCTTCGTACACAAGCAATGGCGGGGCCGGCCCCGCGACGACCGGCGGGCCTTGATCGCGGCCTTCCTGGCGAAATCGATCCACAACTTCCCAACCACAAGGCAGCTGATTGACCGTCTGAAAGCGGACGCTCAACTGCGCTCCATCTGCGGGTGGATGAGCGAAGCGGCCGTGCCAAGCGAGAGCACTTTCTCACGTGCTTTCGCCGACTTCGCACGCCGTAAGTTGCCCGAGCGGATCCACGAAGCTCTCGTACGATTGACTCAGCAAGAGCGGATCGTTGGACACATCGCCCGCGACTCGACAGCGATCGAAGCACGAGAGAAGTTCCCCGAGACACCCAGCCAGAAACGAGCGAAACAGCAAGAAAAAGCCAATAAAAAACCCCTTCCCAAACAGCGATCCAAGAACGAAGGCATTACCGCCAGGCAACGGAAAATGACGTTGCCCGAGATGATGAACCTGAAAACGGCAGTTGGCCCTCCCCCATCCATGCGCAACTGATGGATACTGAACGGGATGAGTGCCCACGAGGACGATTTCGGCCTTCACCCATTGGGTGGGGTTGAGGAAGACTTTGAGAACTACCCGCCGCCGC
>JAINDK010000116.1 GCA_019931185.1 Bryobacter sp. CoA8 C33 | reverse complement strand
ACTCGATGAAATAAGTGATCGAACCGTGCGCTGTAACTTCGGAATCCGCTTCCTACTTTACATGCAGCGGACCGCCGAAGGTGTCTACCCGGTGCGCCCGAGGCAGACTCGGCAACCCTTGAAATTCTTCACCCTTGGGGTGAGCCACTTTCCCGCGTCTTCGCTTCGCCATGTGCCTCATTATGCAAGCCTTTCGCGTCACATGCACCACTGGCGGCGGGTTCAACTGCCGTTTCTAGACATTCTTTGCCAGATCACTAGCGAGGCTCGCGGGGTTCGCCATTCCGTGCGGCTCGACACTGCAGACTTCGTAACCGGCGGGCTCAGCCAAGGCAGCCGTATCCGCCCCAGCCGATTGTTTACGGCCGACTTTGGCATCGTCGTTTACCGAGCCGGCCAAGTGAGCGCCAGGAAGTCCGCGAGACCCTCGTTTGGATCCTCGGCGAGTAGCATCAGGGCTCCGGCTTTTTCCAGTAGATGGTGAACTCCTCCCGGCGGGGATCGTATTCGATGTAAACCACCCGTTTGGCCAGTCGGCTGATTGTCATCATGCGCCGTGCCCGCCATGGGAAGTGAAAATCAACGGCCCGCTCGAACCGATTGGCCGCCACCTGATACCCACATGGCTCCTGGCCACCAGAGGTCGCCGGCACCGATAGCATCGGTAGACCTTCCGCCCATGCCGGCAACTGTGTGGAGTGAGAAACCGTCCACAGCGGCAACAATAGATTTTTCCCTTCAACGGCCAGACGGGACCATATCGTGTGGGTTCCGTTTTGCCGGTCCGACGGGAATCAAGCGCCCGCCCCACTGCTTCAAACACCGGCATCGCCACGATCGGCTCGTGGCAGCTTGGTCTCTCGCCTTTGCCATCCTTGAACTTGCCGGCGTAGACGGGGTTTCTCAATGTGGCAACCACCCGCCGAGCACTCCACAGCCCGTTCGCCTTGGTGAGATAACGCAGTTTGTTCGCGGCCGCGGCAATCTCATTGGGCCGCTTTCTGACGGCAGCCTCTTCGAACATCCATCGAATGACTTCAGCCGCCCTTGCATTCGGTACGAGTTGTTTCGTTCTCGGATCGGCATCGTAACCGAACGGAACTGCGCCAGCGATGCGCCTAGCCTTTGCCTTCGGCACCGCGCGTGCATCGGCGATCCGGCCGCCGATCATTTCACGTTCGAATTCGGCGAACGATGCCATGATGTTCAACAGGAAATGATCCTGGGCAGCATGGCCCAATTCGGGCGCCCTGACGATCACGAGATCCAGATTCAGGTGGCGAAACTCGTCGAACAGACGAACACAGTCGCTGACGTTTCGTGATAGGCGATCGAGGCCGTGAATGATTACGCGGTTGGTGCCGCCTTGCCGCACGAAGGCGAGCAGTCTCTGCAACCCCGGGCGATCCAATGTAGCCCCAGAAAATCCGACATCGTCGAAAACCTCGTCGAAAATACTCCAGCCTTGAGCCGCGGCCAACACCTCACATGCCTCACCCTGAATCGCGCAAGAAGAAAGCTCGCCCGAGGAACCCACCGACTGGCGGGTGTAGATGACGCACCGAACCGGCCTTCGCGTGCGACCCTCGCCAAAGGCGTCGAATGCCATGGAGGATCACTTCCATTGTCCACTTGGCGAGGCCGAGTTGGAAAATCGGCGGACCGGTCCCCCTCTCTCAAACGGAGTGTCAACAAACGCGGAGGTGTCAACAGAGAACCCCGAGACTTCGAGGAACTGAGAGAGGCCAATGGGCTCCACCCCCATGGTTGAGTCCGCACCCCGATTGATTCGACTTCGAACCGGAGAATGCGTAAGAACCGTAAAGAGCCCAAGATGTTTGGGATACACGCGAGGCCCTAATTGTGGGGCTGTCAACCAGAGGAAGCTCTGAAATTTAGGAGAAAAGAGAGTTGGCTCCCCCGCATGGATTCGAACCACGATTAACGGAGTCAAAGTCCGCTGTCCTACCTTTAGACGACAGGGGAGCACCACGAAACGACGCTTTTCTTATACTAGCAGGGAATTACCGCTTCATCATGGACTTTAGCCGTTCGATTTCAACCTCTTCGTCCTTACGCAGTCCGGACAGGCGACCATAGACATTCCACGATTTGTGGGCTTCCTCGAATGACTCCTGGGCCAGTTGACGATTCTTCTGTTGGCGGGCGACCTCCCCCCGCAGCGTCAAGGCAACTGACAACTGCCGCTGCTGATCAGATGTCGAAATGGGTCTGCCCAGGAGCTTTTTCAATAGCTGGATCGACCGCTCGGCGTCTCGGAAGGCAATGTTCAAGTCTCCGGCAGTCCGGCTCAGGCGAGCGTTCCTGAGCAACACGTCGGCCAGAGCGAACATCAACTCGCCATTGTCCTTGTCTTTGGCCAAGGCTTGTTCGAGCAATTGACGCGCCTCCTTGAAGCTCATCCGTGCCTGTTGCTCCAAATTCGATTCCGCCAACACTTCACCCAACCCGGTAAGAGCTTTTGCCAGTTCCAGCATCATACTCGCGCTGTTGTTGGATTCAGCAACTTTGGGCCGAATCGTTGATTCAGCCAAGCGGAACAGCCCCATGGCTTCCGACAGGAGATTCAACTCCAGCGCTTTGCCACCCGCATTATTGGCAGCTTCCACATAAGCGCGAGCCTTATCCGGGTTGCCCCTATCTGCCTCAAATATCGCTCCGAACTGGCGAACCGCCGACCGAGCAAAGGGCATCGAGGCCTGTTGTTCTCCCGAGACAAACATCAAATCAGCCAGCCTGCTTTCGGCCACGGCCAGAGCCTTTTGTACCTCCTCGCTGGCAGAGTTCGAAGAGTTGAGCTTGTTCTTCAACTCTTGCGTGACCTTGAGCGCCTCAGGATAATCTCGAGCCTCCTGCAGCAACTTGGCCAGCATCTCCGCCGATCGCGCCAATTCCACCATTTCGAGATCCGTTGCCCCTTCAAGGCCCACCAGCTTCAAGGTCAACTCAAATGCCTTACGCGTGGATTCAATCGCCGCTGCACGATTGCCGGGAAGTTGCCCATTTCCTCGAAACTCAATCTCGGCAAGTTTCACATAGGCTCTGGCCAATTCGCCCCACAACTCCGGCCTCGACGAACTGTTGCCCAGCATTTCGTCGAGGTAGAGCTTCGCCCCTTGCACTGTCGAGTTGCCAGCGGAGGCACTGGCACTGGACTTGGCATCATTTGGGTCTAGAAGCGAACCGGTAATCGAGCGAAGCTTCGCGGAATTGTCATATTGATTTCCGCGCTGAAAGTATGCGAACCACCCAACGCCGATTACCGCCAGAAGCAGCGCCGCCGTAACCCAATTGCCCTTGACCGATCGAACCAGAAACTCAGCAAAGTGCTCCTGGCGAGGCATTACGCCGCGGCCCTCAAGATAAGCCTCAATGTCTTGCCGAAACTTCAGCACGCTCGGATAACGGCCCTCCACGGTTTTTTGTAATGCCTTGGAGATTATGTAGTTCAACTCTTCATCCACGGCCTCAACACGGGGCGGAATTGATTCACAAATGGCACGGCCCCGGTCCATGATGCTGTCCTTGGCTTGCCCGTAGGGTGGTCTTCCCGCCAGCATTTCATAAAAAACCACGCCTAAAGTGTACACGTCCGAGGCTTCAGTTAACGCCTTGCCGCGTATCTGCTCCGGGGAGAGGTACGAGATGCTGTCGGCATCTATTTCATTCTGGGCTGCAAGCGAATCCCCGTCCCGCGCCAGCGTTCGCGCCAAGCCAAAATTCAGCAGCCGCGGGACTCGGTCTTTTGTCAACAGAATATTCGATGGCCGCAAGTCGCCATGCAGAATTCTTCTTTGATGGGCATAGCCAATTGCAGTTAAGATTCTTAGAAAAACCGTAAGGTTTTCTTTCAGATCGAGCCTAGGGCTCATTTCCGTGACGGTCGGGCCGGCCTCAAACTCCGTCACCACAAACGGGCACCCCGGCTCCACCCATCCGTTGTCCAGCAACCGGGCGATGTTGGCATCGTACAACGACGACAAGGCACGGATTTCCTGCTGAAACTGCTGTTTTGTCGCGGGATCTTCCAGCTTCGTCTGTGCGACTTTGAATGTCATCACATGGTTGATGGATTGGTCCTCGCGTTCGACCAGGTAATCCATGAACATCCCGTCGGAGCCGAGTGGAATCAGAACACTCCAACCCGCGATCACATCAGGTATGGGGGCCACATCCTGCACATTTTGCAACCGGCGCAGGATGTATTGCGTAAAGTTGAGCAGATCCCGTCTGTTCGTGAATTTTTCTTCGACGAACAAAAGACGGCTTTTCGGGGCTAGAGCCATGGCCTCGTAAAGAACAGGCGAAATGCTTTGCCATTGTCCGCTCGTCACGCTAGACCATAATCTAGTCGAAAAGTTACCTCCGAAACATTAGTCAATCTGTTTAGCCTACAATTCTAGTTGGGGTCGCGCACCGTCCGGCCAGTCGAGGTGGTAGTACTTTCCGCGGGGCTGATCAGTGCGTTCGTAGGTGTGCGCCCCGAAGTAGTCCCGTTGTGCCTGCAGCAGATTCGCCGGCAGCGTCGCGCTGCGATAGCCGTCGTAATAGCTAAGCGCGGAATAGAAGGTGGGCGCTGGTATACCGTTGGCCGCCGCCGCGGCCACCACCTTACGCCAATTTCCTTGGCAGCGCGCGATTTCGCACTGGAAAAACGGATCAAGCAGCAGATTCACCAAATCCCCGTTACGCAAATACGCCTCGGTGATCTTTTGCAGGAAACGCGCCCGGATGATGCAACCGCCACGAAAGATTCGGGCAATTTCCGCGAAAGGCAGCCTCCAGTTGTACTCCTGCTGCGCGGCCCGCATCAATTGAAAACCCTGCGCATAGGCGCAAATCTTCGAGCAGTAAAGCGCGTCATGAATCGCCGCGATCCACTCAGCCCGCTCCCCTTGCCAGCGCGGCTCCGGGCCACTCAGCGCAACCGCTGCCGCAAGACGTTCCTCTTTCACCGCGCTCAAGAACCGGGAAAATACGGCCTCGGCCACCGTCGGAGCCGGCGTGCCCATATCGAGCGCGTTGACACTGGTCCATTTCCCTGTCCCCTTCTGCCCCGCCGTATCGAGAACGAAATCCACAAACGCTCCCCCCGTCACCGGGTCCTTCTGCGCCAAAATGTCGGCCGTGATCTCAATCAAAAAGCTGTCGAGTACCCCGGTATTCCACTGTTGAAACACCGCCGCGCATTCCTCCGCCCGCATCCCCAACAGATTCTTCATTAGATCGTAGGCTTCGCAGATCATCTGCATATCGCCATACTCGATGCCGTTGTGCACCATCTTGACGTAGTGGCCCGCCCCATTCGGCCCAATATAGGTCGTGCAGGGCACGCCTCCCACCACGGGCCGGCCCGGACCTGCCCCGGAAAGCGGTTTGCCCGTCTCGTCATCCACCTTCGCCGCCACCGCTTCCCAAATGGGCCGAATCTCTTCAAATGCGGCCGGATCTCCCCCCGGCATTAGCGATGGACCGAAGCGCGCCCCCTCTTCTCCCCCCGAAACTCCCGAACCGATGAACCGCAGGCCCTTGGCTGCCAGCGCCTTCTCACGCCGGATCGTATCCGTCCAGAGCGCGTTTCCCCCGTCGATCACAATGTCCCCCGCCTCGAGCAGTGGCGCCAGTGAATCAATCACGGCATCCGTGCCCGACCCCGCTTTCACCAGGATCAGGATCTTGCGCGGACGCTTTAGCGAAGCAACAAAACCTTCGAGCGTCGCCTCACCCACCAAGCCCCCAGGTGTCGACGGATTCCCGGCAACAAACTTCTCCATCACCGCCGTCGTGCGGTTAAATACCGATATGCGGAAGCCGTGATCGGCAATATTCAGGGCCAGATTTTGCCCCATGACAGCTAGGCCCACGAGGCCAATATCAGATTGCGCAACAGTCATAAAGGTTGAATCCTTTAGACTACCACTCCGAGTAGGGCGTGCCCTCAAGACTCTTTTGGTCCGATCCGGAACGCACATTGTAAATCCCCGGCTCGGTCTGATTCACGCTCGCCGTCGCATCCTCCATCTCCACTCGCCACGTATCCGACCGCCCCGTCATCGGGTCCAATGGAATCGTCCGCAGATATCCGGCATCCACCAAGTCCCGCAGATCCTGCGGCGCCTTCTGTTTGTCGTACGTGTATTCGTCAATCACCGTTCGCATGGTGTAGAGATTGTTCTTCAGCACACTTTCGCGCGCCCGGATCAGCGATTTCTGATAAATCGGAATCGCAATCGAAACGATGATCGAGATAATCGTCATCACGATAATCATCTCGACTATCGTGAAGCCGCCCCGCTTACTCCCACTCGGAATACGGTGTGCCATCAGCGGCTCGCTCCATCGTTTTCGAATACACGTCAAACACGTTCTGCCCACCCCAACTCATGCTCTTCGGATCGTCCTGCGCGCTCCTCTTTCCCCAGTCGGTATTGCCCGTGAACGGATCCCGCGGCAACCGCCTCAGAAAACGGATCTTCTTGTCCTGCGGCCCGGGAACTTTCACGCCCTCCACCAGCGCTTCCAGTGTCTCAGGATACCCCTCGGTACCCAGCTTGATCTGCCCCAACTGCTGCTGCTCAGCCATGTCCTTATACTTGTCAATCGCGGTCCGGATCTCCTTAAGCGCATTGCGCAAGTCCCGTTCCTTCTCCCGCCGCACCTTGTAGCGCGCCATCGGCAACGCCATCGCGCTCAGCGTGATCAGGATCGTAAAGGCCACAATCAACTCCACCAGCGTCAATCCACGCTGGCTCCGGCGGCGGCGCTCAGAAGGGGCAGGCATGACTTACTGAATCTTCACAGTCAATTCCGGCAGTGCGCCGGAAACCAAAACCTCGTTGCGCGAATTCATCAGATCCGCTCCCACCAGTCGAATCGTGGCATCACCCTTGGCGAGACTCACAAAAGTTAGCTTCACCAGCTGACCCGAACCATTCACACCACCTAGCCCGGCAGCCCGCCCCAATTTCACCTCTCCTTTGCTCAGATCCAATTGCAGATCTTCCTTTTGTCCATCCGAGGCTAGGAGTCCACCCGGACTAGCACTCACCAGCCGCAGCATTTGCCGGTCATAGTCGAGCCGGAGGGGCGCCCTGGCCAGATCTTCGGCGGATTCAACATGCACCGCCACCTCAACCGGCGTGCTCACTAAATGCGGCCCATCCTGCGGCGTCATCACCAGCCGATTCCTCCCCGCGATCGGCCGCGGCAACACCGAACCGGGCGCCGGCACAATCCTCGGTCCCGGCACGGGTACACCCGGCGGCAATCCAACAGGCGGACCGCTCGCCGGTGGCGCCACAGTTCCAGGAACGGGCGCCGGAGCCGGCATCATCGGCGCCGGAGCCGGAGGCACGGGTTTGGCCTCCTCCCTCGCCGTGAAGCTCACCTTCACCTGCTGATCCGTCCCCGTGCTCACACCCTTTAGGTTCAATTCCGTCAACTCCGGCGCCCGCACCAGATGCGGCACCAGCACCACCAACAATTCGCTGTCACTGCGGTCCTCCCCCTCGGTGCCAAACAGCCAGCCCAGCCCCGGCAACGTCACCAGACCCGGCAGCCCGCTCAGGTTTCGCGAGCGGCTGTTCGACTTCAACCCGCCCATCACATTGATCTCGCCCTCGCGGATCCGGATGTCCTCGCCAATCTTCCGCTGTCCGATCACCGGCTGCCGCACGCCCCCGATATCCACCTGGTCGCGAATATTGGAGACTTCCACTTCCACCCGCAGGCTGATCTCCTCGTTACCATGAATCTTCGGCGTTAAATCGATGTTCACCCCCACCTCGGCGAACTGAAACTGCGTCGAAGCAATCGGATTCCCCACACCCACCCCACTGCCGATATTAAAGCTCCCAGTCGCATAGGGATACCGGTCACCGATCCGCAGCGTGGCCTTCTTGTTATCGACCGTGCGCACCTGCGGATTCTGCAGCACCCGCGTATTGCGATCATCGAGCAGCGCATTCAAAAACGCTCCCGGCATGTTGATGGAAAAGTCGTTCAACGCCAGGTTCTTCAACTGTCCCAAGGGCACAAGCCCCGTCGCTGTGGACGTCGTAGTGCTCGTGCCGCTCGTCGAAGAACTAGTGCCGCTCGTGCCTGGCCGGAATGTAATGTTCTGGTTGATCCCGGGACGCGCCCCGTTGGCCAGCGTCGCCGCCAGCGACCGAGTCCGTGTCCGGTTCGCCTCGAGGATATACACATCAAGCATCAGCTCGGCCCGCGGCTTGTCCATGTCGTTGACGATCTTCTGCACCAGCGCCACTTGATCCGATGTGCACCGCACCATCACCGCCATCTGCGCCACATAAGGCACCACCTTCCGGCACTCTCCCACGACACGAATCGCATTGGCGATCTCCTGTAACTCCTGCGGCTCGAGCGCATGCTGCAAATAAAACACCTTCACGATGTAGTCTTCGTAATCCCGCCGTTTCTGCGGGTTGTCGAGCGTCACGTAAATCGCATTTGCCGAGATCGGCTTCCAGTACGCCTTGGTCAATATCGACAAATAGTCGAGCGCTTCCTCGAGCGTCGTGTTCTGAAAATCCACCGGAAAATTCTTGCCCATGCTCTGGCTGATGAAGTCCGGATCGAACATCACGTTGATCCCCGCCATCTTGGCCAGCGTTTCAAACAGCACCCGCGCCGGCTGATTGTTCATCTTCAGATTGACGATCTCGCGCTGAATCGGCTTGAGCACCGGCGCATCCATCAACGTCTCCAGCCGGGCCGTGTTCTGCCGCTGCACCCGCTCGGCCGGCGTCAATCCGCGTTCCTCGGCCGGTGCCTCCGCTCCCGTTTTCTTCTCCCGCTTCAACATCTCGAAGGTCTGCCGCATCCGCTGCTCGGCAATCGAGCTGGCCGGATCGAGCGCAAACGCTTTCTGAAACAGCGCCAGCGCCTCCTCGAGCTTACCTTCGGCCCGCAACTTCTCCCCGCGGTCCACCATCTTCTGCGCTGCCTGAAAACGAACCCGGTCAAGACCCAACCGGTATGCCGTGTCCCGCGGATCGATCGACAATGCCTGCTCGAAGAGTTCCAGCGCTTTTTCAAAATCTCCCTTGGCCTCGGCCAGTTGCGCCTCCCGCAACAGCTTCTCGCTCTTGCGGTTTTTCGCCTCCGCCGACGGGGGAACCATCACGGTGTGAAACACCAGCAGGAAGCTCAGCGCAAGGCTGTTTAATCTGGCTAAACCTTTGTAAAAAGGCATCTTATTCGATTTCTCGTGCTAAACTAAAGACTTGGGGCAGCATTCCCGGGGAACTCCGCCTGTTGAATTGACGCTTCCCCGGCTCAAATCGTGCAATGAAGCGGGAAAACGAAGCCAATAAAACCATCGCCGATAACCGTCAGGCCCGTCACGAGTACTTCATACTCGAAACGATGGAGGCCGGTCTTGTTTTGACCGGCACCGAGGTCAAGGCCGCCCGCAACGGTAAAGTGCAGCTCAAGGACGGTTGGGCGGAAGTCCGCGGGGGAGAAGCCTGGCTCGAAAACGTGCACATCAGCGAGTACAGCCACGGCAACATGATGAACCATACTCCCGTTCATGCCCGCAAACTCCTCCTCCACAAACGCGAAATTCTCAAACTCCACGGAAAAACCCGCGAAAAAGGTCTCTCCCTCATCCCCTTGAAGATGTATCTCAAACAAGGCCGCATCAAGTGTGAACTGGCGCTCGCCAAAGGCAAGAAGCTCCATGATAAACGTGAAACGCTGAAGAACCGCGAACAGGAGGCCGAAGCCCGCGTCGCCATGAAAGCAAGAAGGTACCAATGAACTCGAGCATTCAATTCCAACCCATTCAATCGATTCCCGCGCAAGCAGCGGTATTTTTCGCCTTTGAAGATTCCGCCCCCCTCACCGGTCTGCCCGGCGTCGACCAGTGGGCCGCCGGCCTCTATTCGAGCGGTGAGTTCACCGGTAAGCTCTTCGAGCTCGCCATCCTCCACACACCCGCCGGCCTTGCCGCCAACCGCGCCATCCTGCTCGGCGCCGGCAAGGCCGCCAAGCTCGACCATTCCCTTGCCCGCAAGCTCGGCGGCGCCACCGTCCGTTCTCTCAAGTCGAAATCGATCCTCGCTCTCGCCGTTGCGCTCGAAGGTCCTTGGCAGACGCCCGAGTTCGTCCAAGCCCTCGCCGAAGGCGCCCTGGCCGGCAACTTCGAGCCTGATGAACACAAGTCCAAGAAGGAATCAAAACAAATCGAGTCGGTTGTGTTTGCCGCCCCCGGCGGCTCGACAGATCTGGCCGAAGCCCTCCACCGTGGCGCCGTGCTTGGCGCCGCCCAAAATTTTGCCCGCGATCTCATCAATCAACCCGGCAACATCCTGCCTCCCGTCGAATTGGCCGCCCGCGCCGCTCACATGGCCGCCAGCCAAGGTCTCGCCGTCGATATCCTCGACGAGCATCGCATGCGCCAGCTCGGCATGGGCAGCCTGCTCGCCGTCGCCCAAGGCAGCGCGCAACCCCCCGCTCTTATTGTTCTCCGTTATGAACCGGCCGAACCCAAGGGTGACGTTCATCTCGGCCTGATCGGCAAAGGCGTCACCTTCGACACCGGCGGCATCTCCATCAAGCCCAGCGAAAACATGGAGAAAATGAAGTACGACATGGCCGGTGGCGCCGCCGTCATCGGCGCTATGATGGCCATCGCCCAGCTCAAACCCTCCGTCCGCGTCACCGCACTCATCCCCGCTGTCGAAAACATGCCCGGCTCCCAGGCCGTCCGCCCCGGCGACATTGTCCGTTCCTACTCCGGCAAGACCGTCGAAATTCTCAACACCGACGCCGAAGGCCGCCTCATTCTCATCGATGCCATTACCTATGCCCGCCAGCTCGGCGTCAACCGCATCATCGACGCCGCCACCCTCACCGGCGCCATCACCATTGCCCTCGGCGCCGTCCATGTGGGAGCATTTTCAAACAACGACGGCTGGCAGAACGAACTGCTTGCCGCCGCCAAGGCGGCGGGCGAGAAGATGTGGCCCATGCCGATGGACGATGACTATAAAGACCTTCTCAAGAGTGCTTTCGCCGACATGCCCAATATCGGCAGCCGTGGCGCCGGATCCATCACCGCCGCCCTCTTCTTGCGGGAATGGGTAGAGGACACACCGTGGGTGCATCTCGATATCGCCGGCACGGCTTGGCTCGACGAACCCAAGCCTTTCCTTTCCAAAGGCCCCACCGGGGTGGGCCTCCGCACCTTTGTCGAACTCGTGCGACGGCTCGAATCCTTATCCTGATCCTGCTCGCCCTGCTCTCATCGGAAACACTTTACGCCGAAGTGTACGGCCGTGGTTGGGCCTCCTATTTCGGCGATCACCGCTTCGCCGCACGATGGGGCATTCATTTCGATGCCCAGTTGCGCAATGACTTCTCCTCATCAGCCCGCCAGATTCTACTGAGACCCGGCGCCAACTTCTACCTCCGCGACAACCTCTTCCTCACTCAGGGCTACTTGCTCGTCCGCAACCGCGACGGCGCCCGCGCCTTGAACGAACACCGCTCCTGGCAACAACTTCAGTTCATGCCCCAATGGGGTCCCCTCCTCATGAACCATCGTTTCCGCATCGAACAACGCTGGATTGGTGTTGGGAACACGCACCGCTATCAGAACCGCTTCCGCTACTTCTATCGCACCGAAGTCCCCGCCCGCGGCTCTCACTTCATCGGCCTGCAAAATGAGCTCTTTCTCGGTTTCGGCCCCAACCGCGGCGCTTCCACCTACGACCAGAACCGCGCCTACATTTCCCTCGGTAAACGTTTTGGCCCCATTGGCCGCATCGAAGCTGGCTACATGTACCAGAACATCTTGCGCCGCGATGGTTTCACCCGCGATCACAACCACATTGCCGTTATCTCGTTTCTTTCCGCCTACCGCTTCCGCCGCTGAGCCCCTCTAGTGCACCGTGTGCGGCGCCTTCAGCCCAAAAGGTGCGATCCGGATCTCAAACTCCCTGCCACCCTCCCCCACCATCTGGTAGGTACCCTCCATCCGGCCCGTCGGCGTCTCCAGTCGGCACCACGATGAATACTGAAAAGATTCTCCCGGCTCGAGCACCGGCTTTTGCCCCACCACCCCTGGCCCCTTCACCTCCTTCACCCCTTCGGTGGCGTCCGTGATCACCCAGTGCCGGCTCACCAGTTGCGCCTTCTCTTGGCTCACATTACTGATCCGGATCGTGTATTCGAACACCCACACGCCCTGCTGCGGCCGCGAATGCTCGGCTGCATGCCGCGACATCACCTCTACTCGAATCCCCTCCGTTATTGCCTCCGAAAGCGGTCCTGGCCACACTGAAACGTCCATTCTTTCTAGAATACCAGCCCGGCAATAGATTAGAATTTCACAATGTAGCTGTACAATGAGTCATGGTCTGGCGAAGTGCAGTGCTACTGTTAAGCGGTTCCCTTCTCGCCCTTGCCCAAAGTCAGCCTCCGTCCAAACCCCCGGGCACTGCCCTCGAATCCGCTCGCGAGGAGTTTCAACTGGCAACTCGCGAATTGGGTCTGCGTCCGGACTCCCAACCCCTGCGCAAACAGACCCCAGCCTTCTGGACCTCCTGGCATGGCCGCCTCTTCCATAACTTCCGCAACGACAAACTCGACGCAACTCCCCATGAAGTCGTCCAGCGCGGCGGCTCCCGCAATATCCTCCGCCGCAACCAGTTCGGCTTCAACGCCGGCGGTCCGCTGGTCATTCCCCGGTTTTATGATGGCTCCCGCCGCACCTTTCTCAATGTCTCCTACGAAGGCGTTCGCGAGCGCATCGGCCGCAGTTTCCTCCGCACCGTCGCCATCCAGCCCGAGCGCGGCGGCGATTTTTCCGCCACCGTCGACCCGGCCGGCAACCCCCTTCCCGTTTACGATCCCGCCGCCACCCGTCCCAACTCCTCCTTCAACCCCCTCCGCCCCGTCTCCCGCGAAAACCTCGAATTCGATCGCGCCCCCTTTCCCGGCAACCGCATTCCCCCAGCCCGTCTCGACCCCGTCGCCCTGCGCGCCGTCAGTTTTTACCCGCTGGCAAACGCCAGCGCGGGTCCCTTCTTTCGCAACAACTACTTCGTCTTTGCTCCCGAAGGCAACGAAGCGAATGGAATGATCTTCAAGATCGACCACACCCAGTCCGATCGTCATCGCTTCACCTTCAATGGCTCCTTCACCGAAGGCTTGGCTTCGGCGCCCCGCCTCGTCGCCAGCATCGCCGACCCCGGCAACAATGACCGCCAGTACTCCGCCCGCCGCGGCACCCTCGACTGGACCTTTACCCGCAATGCCACCACCGTCAACACCCTCACCTTCGACGCCATCGCCGATCGCGCCGCCAACAATCGCCCCGGTGAGTCCGAGGCCGTCAGCACCATCGGCATCCCCGGCCCCCTCAGTGGCGGTTTTCCCTACTTCCGCTTCACCGGCTACCTGCCGCTCGGCCGGCCCAATCCCAACACCCGCTACTCTCACGCTTACTACTACCTCACCGACGGCTTCTCCACCCGTCTCGGCAAACATCGCCTTCGCGCCACCGCTCAGTTCCGCCATTATCAGATTCACGCTTTTCTTCCCAACTATCCCGCCGGCCAGTTCCAGTTCGGCCCCGGGCTCACTTCCCTTCCCGGCATCGTCAACACCGGCCATGAATTCGCCTCCTTCCTGCTTGGCCAGGCCGAGTTCGCCAGCGCCACCCTCGTCGAACATCCCTCCTATTGGCGCGCCAATTTCTACCGCCTCGGCCTCGGCGACAATTGGGACTTCTCGAAAACCCTCAACTTCAGCCTCAACCTCGGCCTGTCCGTCGCCCCAGCCCGCTACGAGAAATTCAACCGTTTCTCAAGTGTCTCCCTCGACGCCCTCAACCCCGCCAACGGTTTGCCCGGCGCCATGGTTTTCGCCGCCCGCGACGGCCAGAGCCGCTCCCTCCAGCGCGGCAACCAGCGTCCTGACCTCAGCTTCGGCATGGCTTGGAATCCCGGCGGCAATGCCAAGGGAGTTCTTCGCCTCAGCTATGGCCTCAGCTTTGGCGCCGTCCCCGTATACACAACCCAATGGGCCTCCCAGGGTTTCTACGGCAACCCGACTCTCGTCTCACCCAATCTCCAGTTGCAGCCCGCCGCCACTCTCGCCCGCGGCATGCCCCCACTCGAGCGCACCCTGCCCGACCTGCGCCCCGATGTCGCCAATTTCACCGTTGCCGATCTGGTCGAACCCCGCGGCACGGTGCCCCTCTACCAGTCAGCCGGGCTAAGCCTCGAGCGCGAAATTCGAGGTAACTTCATCCTCAGCCTCAATCTCAGCCATGCCCGCGGACAGCGCCTCTTCGTCACCGGCACCATGGCCAACCCCAATGCCATCCCACTCCAATTCCTCGATCGCCGCGATGCTCTTAATTCCGAGGCATTCCGCCGTCAGATCCGCCCCTACCCCCAGTTTCAGCGCTTTAATCTCTTCAGTTCCTGGCCCACCGGCAACTACAAACGCAATGCCGCCAGCGTCCGCGTGGAAAAACGCTCCTCAGCCGGGCTCAGCGCCAATGCCAGCTACGAATTCTCCAAACAAATGGACGACTACTCGGGCCCTTACGGAATCCAGGATTTCTACAATATGCGCAACGAATGGTCGCTTACCTCAAGCAACAACCCCCATCGTCTCGCCATGACCCTGAGCTATGAGTTGCCCTTCGGCTCCCGCAAGAGCCTTCTCGCCTACCAGGATTGGCGCCGCCACCTCGTCGATGGCTGGACTCTGTCCTCCATCAGCAGCGTCCAAAGCGGCGAACCCCTTGCCTTGCGTCCCCAATTCAACAACACCGGCACCATCATCGAAGCCCTGCGCGTCAATCTTGTCCCCGGCGTCGAGCCCGCCGTCCCCCATCCCGATGTCGAACGTTGGTTCAATCCCGCCGCCTTTTCCCAGCCCCCGGACTTCTCCCCCGGCAACGGCCCCCGCACCCACCCCCAATTGCTCGGCCCCGGTTCGCAAAATCACGATTTGTCCGTCTCCAAGCGCTTCGCCCTCTCACCCGAACGCGTCATTGAACTCACCGCCACCGGTTTCAATTTCACCAACACCGGCAACTACGCCGACCCCGATGTCGTCATCGGCCCGGCTTCAGCCCCCAATGCCAACAGTGGCCGCATCAATGAGACGCGTGGCGGCCGCGTCATCCAGGTCGGCTTGAGGTTGAGCTTTTGATGCGACTGCTCCTGCTCGTGCTCCCGCTGACCCTCCTCGCCGAGGAGAACGCCCGCACCCCGGCCCGCAACCCCCGGCCCCTGCTGCGGGTCGCCGCCCCAGAGGCCGATCCGCCCCTCGATGCCCAGTCTCTCTCGGCCCGTATCGATGGCCAGCCTGCCCGCGTCCTTCGCAGCTTGGGCCCCAACGATGATCTGGTCATTCTGCTGGTGCTCGATCTCAGCGGCGAACCCACGCTGATCGACACCGCCCGCGCCGCCCTGCGCGAACACATCCCTACCTTGCCTGCTAACGCCTGGGTCGGCCTGCTGCGCAGCCAGGATAATCTCGCGGTCCTGCTTGATCCCACCCCTGACCGGGAGCGCCTCCTGCGCGCCATCGATGACTACCCCGCCACCGGCAAGGCCGGCCTCCTGCCCAGTCTCGAGCCCGTCGCCTCTCTCGCCAATCGCCTGCTCGATCGTGGTCCCGTCCGCGTCGCGATCTTTTATGTCACCGATAGCAACATCTATAACTACCGTGAGGACTACACCAATCCCGTCATCAATTCCACCGATTCACGCGACCTCAGCCGCCGTTTCCCCGACCAGTTGATCCGCGAGCAAATGCAAAAGCTCTCCGATCGCATGGTCCTGTTTGAAGCTCCCATCTACATCCTCCATCTCAACGTCTTCCCCGATGTCATCAACGAAGGCTACCGCCGCGGTCTGCTCCAAATCACTGAAGAAACCGGCGGCCTCGGCGTCTTCTGCCGCAGCCGCGCCGAGATCTCCTCGGAAATGTCCCGCCTGCTCACCGCTCTGCGCTCCCATTGGAGCGTCACCGTCGAGTTCAAACGCCAGCGCCAGCGCATCGTCAATGTCGACCTCTTTTCCGGTGATCGCGACATCCCCAATCGCGCCCGCTTCGCCGTGGGGAGGAGATGATGACACCCCGCCTTCTCACCGCTCTCGCCGTGATTCTGCTCTTGTCGGCCGGCCTGCTTCTCTGGCGCTCCGAACAGCGCCGAGCCGATGCCGAACTCCGTCTCGCCACCTTCCTGCGCGAACAGCCCGCTCGCCCTTCCCCTTCCCCCCCAGCACCCCCAGCTTCCCTCCCCTCCAGCCCGCTTCCCTCCCCACGCACCAGCCTGAACCAACGCGAGGTCGACATCCGCCCTTATCTCAAGATGATGGATGACCTCCGGCAAAAAGCTCAGGAACTCGACCGCGATCTGCTGGCATCTCAATCCGCGCTCAACCGCAGCGAAGCCCGCCTCGCCGAACTCACCGAGTCCGCGCAAAAATCTGAAGCGCTGCTGCGCGATCTCCGCGAGGATGCCGACAAACAGCGCCGCCTCGCCGAAGTCTTCGAGGCCGAGCTTAAGGTCAAATCCCAGCGTCTCCTGCAAGCCGAAACCACCGAAAAGCTCATGCAACTGCGCGTGGAAAAAGCCGAACTCGCCGCCCGCCGCGCCGCCTCCTCCGCCCGTGGCGCCGAAGACATCCAGCGCCGCCGCGAACTCCTTGTCTCCTCCCTGCTCCGCCGCTTCCGCGAAATCGCGGATTGGTCCCGTGCTTTCTCCCTCCAGGCCCAAAACCGCTCAAGTGCCGCCGCTGGCCTCGAGGCCGGTGATCTCAGCCGCCTGCAAACCACGCTGCAGCAGGCCGAAGACGATCTCGAACAACTCCGAAGCCTGAACCGTCTCATCACCGATTCCCCCCGCGTGAAATGAGGGAATGCGTCGAAACACTTTACCAGTCAGAATCAATCCTTATACAACCTCCCACCTTCGAGTTATAGTTCTGAAAATATTTAAACTTTAACCCGTCCGTACTGGCCGATATGCTTTCTAGTTGCATCCGCATGTTTAGCGCCATCGTCATCCACTCCGGTTCTACCCGGTCCAATGTCCTGCGCTATCTCGTTGCGGCATCAAACTGTCTCGATGTTGTGAAAGACATTGACCACTTACCCAAAGAGAATGAACTCGCTCATGTTGTAAAAACTTTCGATCCGGAAGTAGCCGTCGTTGACCTATTCTGCGCCGATACCTTGGCCGTAGTTACCAAGCTGCGGGAACTCGTGCCGAATCTCGCCATTCTCGGCTTCGGCGCCAGTCTCGACGCTGCCCTTCTTTCCCCTCAAATCGGATTGGATATCCTCCTTTCAGAACATATCTCAGCCGAAGTTCTGCGCTCCGCTATCCATGAAGCTCTCCGTAAGCAACGGGGTGGGGTTGAGAAGACCCTCTTTTGTTTCCTTCCCGCCAAGGCAGGTTCCGGCAGTTCCACCATCGTTCTGAACACCGCTGCCGCTATGGCCCGCGAACACGGCAAACGCATTCTCGTCGTCGATGCCGACCTTCGCAGCGGTATTCTCGCCCTGCTTCTCGGTGCCAAACCCATACGCTCTATCCAGTCTCTTCTCACCAATATCAAGAACCTCGATCAACTCCGCTTTCCCGAAATGGTGTACTCCATCGGTGGTGTCGATTACTTGTTCAGCTCCCGGTCGATCGATTCCACACCACCCGAATGGGGTGATTACTTCCATCTTCTTTCCACTGTTCGCGGCATGTACGATGCCATACTCGTCGACCTGCCCGAGCTCGTCAATTCCGCTACTTTCGAATTTGTCCGCCGCTCCCAATCCATCTATGTCATCTGCACGCCCGAACCCCCGGCGCTCACTTTAGCAAAGCAGCGCTGCGACGAATTGATCCGCTTCAACATCCCCCCGAATCGCATTGGCCTTCTCGTCAATCGTTGGCACCGTAGCGATCTCAGCTCACAGGAAATCTCTCACCTCGTTGGCCAAAAAGTGATTGGTTTCTTTCCGAACGACTATCCCAGTGTCCGCTCCTCCATCATGAGTTCCCGTCCCGTTTCGCCTCGCAGCAGACTGGGTGGCGCCTATGCTAAGTTTGCTGGCCTTCTTTTTGGTGAAACTCACAATACAGACGCTACTCTCACAGAAAAGCTGAAATTTTTCTGGAGTATTGGAACCTCCTAACTCATTCGCTCAAGACCCCAGCTTCATTTCCGATTTTCTCTAGAATGCTTACAGGTGAAACGTAAGCGTCGCTTCAACCTTTCAATTACCCGCAAGTCCAGCACCGATGAGGACGCCAAGTTCGATGTCATTGAGTCGAGACATACCGCGCCACATGACCGTGTTTCCCGGTGGGGGATCTTTGGCCCTGGCCAAGTAGCCTCCCATCCGGGCAATTTT
>JAINDK010000035.1 GCA_019931185.1 Bryobacter sp. CoA8 C33 | reverse complement strand
TTGCCGATTTCAACCCTTTCACGGGGGTCAGCAAACCATTGCCAGCCCGCTGCCGATCGATTCTGGGCCGTTTGTGGGCCAAGAATTTTCAACTCGTGAGGCCGCTTTTCGAAACAGCGAGTTTTTCAACAAGTTCCTAGACTTCTTCGCGCCTAGCTTTCGTCGTCGTTCTGTGCCGCCAGCTTCGTGATCACGCTCAAATCCTCGAGCGTCGTCACGTCGCCCGCCACCGTGTTGTTTGTCACCAGTTCACGCAACAGCCGCCTCATGATCTTGCCGCTGCGCGTCTTCGGCAACGCATCACTAAAGCGAATCTCCTCCGGCCGCGCAAAGGCCCCAATCTCATGGCCCACCCAATGGCGTAATTCCTTGCCAAGAATGTCGTGGTCCCAATCGCCTTTCTTCAAGGTCACAAAGCAGCACACCGCCTGCCCGGTGATCTCGTGTGGTTTGCCCACCACGGCTGCTTCCGCCACTGCGTGGTGCCGCACCAGAGCGCTCTCCACTTCCATCGTGCTCAGCCGGTGTCCGCTTACGTTCAGCACATCATCCACTCGCCCCAACACCCAGAAGTATCCATCCTCGTCCCGCCGCGCCGCGTCGCCTGTAAAGTAATTCCCCGGCAGCCGGCTCCAGTATTGGTCCTGAAACCGTTGCGGGTCTCCCCAGATCGTGCGCACCATGCTCGGCCACGGCCGCCGGATGATCAGATACCCTTCCTGGTTCGGCCCCAGCGAGTTGCCTTCAAAGTCCACCACATCGGCGATCACTCCCGGCATCGGCAGCGTCCCGCTGCCTGGCTTCAGCGGCACCGCCCCCGGCATCGGCGCAATCAGAATCGTTCCCGTCTCCGTCTGCCACCACGTATCCACAATCGGACACCGCCCCTTGCCGATCACGTTGTAGTACCATTCCCACGCCGCCGGATTGATCGGCTCACCCACGCTTCCTAGCAGCCGCAGGCTCGAAAGATCATGCCCCTCCGGCCACTGATTTCCCTGCCGGATCAGCGCCCGGATCGCCGTCGGGGACGTGTAGAAGATCGATACCTTGAACTTCGCCACGATGCTCCACCACCGGTCAAAGCCCGGCGTGTCCGGCGCACCTTCATAAATCACCTGCGTCGCCCCCCGCGACATCGGTCCGTAAACGATATAGCTGTGCCCCGTCACCCATCCGATATCCGCCGTGCACCAGTAGATGTCGTCCTGTTTCAGATCGAACACCCACTCCATCGTCATCCCCGCCTGCAGCAGATAACCTGCCGTCGTATGCAGAATGCCCTTCGGTTTCCCGGTCGTCCCCGAGGTGTACAACACAAATAGCGGGTGCTCGCTGTCGAGCGGCACCGCCGGACAGTCTTCACTCTGGCCGGCTTCCACCGCGTGCCACCAATGGTCACGCCCATGCGCCATCTCCACTGGGCCTTTCGTTCGCTGGCACACCACCACCGCTTCCACCGTCGGGCACTCCGCCAGTGCCTCATCCACTGCCGGCTTCAGCCGGATCTCCTTGCCGCGCCGCCAGCCCCCATCGGCCGTGATCACCAGCTTCGCTCCCAAGTCCTGGATGCGGGCCTTCAGTGCTTCGCTTGAAAAGCCCCCAAATACCACGCTGTGCGTTACACCCAGCCGTGCGCACGCCAGCATCGCCACCACCGCCTCCGGGATCATCGGCATGTAGATAATCGCCCGGTCCCCCGTCTCAATTCCCAGTGCCTTCAGCCCGTTGGCAAACCGCGAGATATCTTTCAACAACTCGCTGTAGCTCACCGTACGCGTATCCCTCGGCTCCCCCTCAAAGATCAGCGCCGCCTTTTCCCCGTGTCCAGCCAACACGTGCCGGTCCACACAGTTGAAGCAGGCGTTCGTCTTGCCTCCCACGAACCATTTGGCGAAGGGAGGATCCCACTCAAATACATGGGAAAAAGGCTCCATCCAGTGGATCTTTTCCTTGGCCAGTTCGCCCCAGAATTCCTCCGGCTTCTCGGCGGCCCGCCGGTACAGCTCCTGATAAGCCTCCATGCCCGATACATTCGCCCGCCCGGCAAACTCGGCGGATGGTGGATATACGTTGACGTCGCTCATAGCAAATTGCCAATTCTATCAGTGCCCCGGCCTCTGGCGAGATAAACTGTTCCTCGATGCCTCTTTCGATCGATCAGCAACGTGCTCTCGTCTCCCGTCTCACCGCCGCCTGTGGCGGCGCTTACTCTCCCGAGCAACGCCGCAAGTACTTTATCTCCGGCCCCCAGTGGGCCGCCGCCTATGAAGGCAACGCCATTTTCCATGCCCCCACTCGCCGCCCGGTCCACTTCGAGACCGTCATTGAAAAGTATGCCGCCCTCGGCATTGGCCATTGGACTACCCACGACACCGATGTCATCCCCTATGAACACCTGGGTAAGGACGGCCAGCACGAAATCGTCGGCCGCATCGGAGAAAGCCTCCGCAAGCATGGCCTTGCCTGCTCCATGGTCACCACCGAAACCTTCCATCACGCGGTTTTCGCGGGCGGCCCCGCCGGTGAGCAACTTGAAGTCCGTCAATACTCCCAGTGGCGCTTGCGCAATACCGTCGCCATCGGCCACGAACTCGGCGCCTCCTACGTCGTCTATTGGCCCGGCTCGCTCGGCTACCAGTTCCAGGGCATCGTCGATGAAGTCCAAACCCTCAAGTGGTTCGCCGAAGGCATGAACGCCGCCTGCGATGCCGACATCGAGATCGCCAAAGCCAAGGGCCGCAACACCATGCTCCATTGCATGGAGGCCAAACCCTTCGAGCCTCAGGCCGAGATCCTCCTGCCCACCTCCGATGCCATGCTCGCCTGGATCTTCTCCGGTCAGCTCAAACATCCCGAAATGGTGGGCCTCAATCCGGAATACCTCCACGAACTCATGTGGGGCGGCGCCGTCCGCGCCTCCCTCGCCCGCGCCCTCATGTGCGGTAAGCTCTTCCACTTCGACATCAACGACGGCTACCGCCTCAAGCACGACGTCGATATCGCCGTCGGTCTCGTCAACCCCCTCGATTGGCTCAACGTACTCGTCCTCTTGCGCACCTACAACTACAACGGACCCTTCAATCTCGACTTCAAGCCCCCCCGCACCACCTCGAACGAGGGCGTCTTCGACATCAGCTTCCCCACCGCCATCGACCGCTTCATTACCCTCTGGGAAATGGCCGGTGAAGTCATGGCCGACCCCATTCTCTCGGAAGCCTCAGCCGCCCTCCGCGATGGCTCGGGCGTCGCCCCCACCGATGCCAACTCCATATTCGAAGCCAACAAGGAACTCTGGAATCTCCATGAGCTCATGGCCCACCGCCTCTTCCAAATCTTGGTCGGTGCTCACAAAGGTCGCACTTTCTCTCTATAGCTCTCGATTTGACTTTTTCCCCCGTTCTCGCATAGCATTCCCTCCAACGGGGTGATTTGTTTTGAATGCTGTACCGCGCCAACGGGGGCGTTTCTTTCCATGGGCAATCCTGCTTTGCCTTTGTTGTACTTTGCCTTACTGGCGTGCGCTGAGCTTGCCCAGGATTTCCGACACCTATCTTCAGATTTGGTTGGGTAAGAAATACTTCGCTATTGCTACTTGGCCTGATCTCGCCGCAGACGCACTCTATCGTTGCCGCGCCACCTCTATCTGGCTTACCGGCCTCACCGAGTATCTCTTCGGCTCGAGCCAACTCGTTTTCAACTTGCAGAGCATGCTCTTGCACGCCCTTAATGTTGGCCTCATCATCGCCCTCGGCCGATTTGCCCCTTTCTCCTATCGCCTCACCATCCCGGCCGCTCTTCTCTGGGGCTTCAACGAACGCCACCACGAGGCCGTCATGTGGTACGCCTCCCTGCCAGAACAACTCGTTTTCTCCTTTGTCCTTCTGTCCCTTCTTTGTTGGCTCTCCTGGTGGAACTCCGGTAAGGTCGTCACTTACGCCTCCGCCATCCTCTGCTTCCTGCTCGCTCTCCTCAGCAAGGAATCCGCGGTCATCTTTTGTGGGCTCGTTTTTCTACCTCTCTTTCACAACCCCTCTGGCTGGCGCCGCGCAGCCCTTGCCGCGCTCCCCTTCTTCTCCCTCTCGGCTCTCTACTTCGCCCTGAATCTGGCGGCGCGCGACAACCACCTGCACTGGAACGACGGAACCTTCCGCCTTGGCTGGCACTTCATCCCCGTAATCTTCAATTCCACCTTCCGGCTCCTGAGCTTATGGGGCGCCGCCGCATTACTCTACCTGTTTTTCATCCGCCATCAGATTGACCGCCGGCTCCTCGCCCTCTCGCTTCTTTGGATTCCCTTGGCGCTCGCTCCATACTCCTTCGTCGCCTACCAACCCCGCGTCCCCAGCCGCCACGTCTATATTGCCAGTCTCGGCGTCGCGCTCATCCTGGCCATGGCCTTTGATCGTATGGTCGTGCGCAAGCGTCTCACGGTCGCTCTGCTGGCCGCCTATGTCTCCTTCAATACCGGGTACATCTGGTTCAACAAGCACGACCAGTTCCTGACTCGCGCCAATGTCACCGAAGACCTTGTCTCCAATGTTCGCCATTACTTTGCTCGCCATGGCCGCCGCCCGATTCAGGTCACCTGCTTCCCCCTCGCGGCTCAGGTTGCTTCTCTCGCCATCCAGGAACACACAGGCTTTCCGGCCGACCTCGTTTCCGTCCAACCCGCCGCTGCCCCCTCATGCGGGCCTACCGAAGTGATTCCCATCTTGGATTAGCCCCGCCAACCTGTTATCTTGGGTTCAGCCAAGGGGCGCCCCGCCCGGATTCTTCCGACTGGGGCTGAGACACTCGACGTAGCTCAGGCAGAGAGTCCCTTTGAACCTGATCCGGGTCATGCCGGCGTAGGAATTGGCCTCCCCAGCACCTCCGCATGTCCACCCGGGTCTCCATTTGAGGAGCATCCGCATGTCCACCACACTCACCACCTTCGCTTATCCCAACTCCACCAAGATCCACCTCGCCGGGCTGCACCATCCCGGCCTCCGCATCGCCATGCGCGAGGTCGCTCTCGATCCCTCCGCTCAGGAAGCTCCCCTCAAGATCTACGACACCTCCGGCCCCTGGTCCGATCCCTCTTACGATCCCCAAAAGCCTCTGCCCGGCCTCCGCCAGCCCTGGATTGACGCCCGCGCCCCCATCGAGGGCGCCGTCACTCAGTTGGCTTATGCCCAGGCCGGCATCATCACCCCCGAGATGGAATACATCGCCGTCCGCGAATCCCTCGGCCGCCCCAACGCGATCTCCGCCGAATTTGTTCGCTCCGAAGTCGCCGCCGGCCGCGCCATCATCCCCGCCAACATCAAGCACCCTGAAAGCGAGCCCATGATCATCGGCCGTAACTTCCTCACCAAGATCAACTCCAACATCGGTAACTCCATCGTCTCTTCCTCCATCGACGAAGAAGTCGAAAAACTCCTCTGGTCCATCCGCTGGGGCGCCGACACCGTCATGGATCTCTCCACCGGCGAAGACATCCATGCCACGCGCGAGGCCATCCTTCGCCGCTCTCCCGTACCCATCGGCACCGTCCCCATCTACCAGGCCCTCGAGAAAGTCAAAGGCAAGGCCGAAAATCTCACTTGGCCCATCTACCGCGAAACCCTCGTCGAACAGTGCGAACAGGGCGTGGACTACTTCACCATTCACGCCGGTGTGCGCCTCAAGTACATCCAACTCACGGCGAACCGCACCACCGGAATTGTTTCCCGCGGTGGCGCCATCATGGCCAAGTGGTGCCTCCACCACCACAAGGAAAACTTCCTCTACACCCACTTTGAAGAGATCTGCGAACTCCTCAAGCAATACGATGTCAGCTTCTCTCTCGGTGATGGCCTCCGCCCCGGCTCCATTGCCGACGCCAATGACGCCGCGCAATTCGCCGAACTCGAAACCCTCGGCGAACTCACTCACATCGCCCATCGCCACCTCTGCCAGGTCATGATCGAGGGCCCCGGTCACGTTCCGATGAACAAGATCAAGGTCAACGTCGACAAGCAGCGCGAACTCTGCAATGACGCCCCCTTCTATACCCTTGGCCCCCTCACCACCGATATCGCCCCGGGCTATGACCACATCACCTCGGCCATCGGCGCTGCCATGATCGGCTGGTACGGCACTGCCATGCTCTGCTACGTCACGCCCAAGGAGCACCTTGGCTTGCCCAACCGCGAAGACGTTAAGCAGGGCGTCATCGCCTATAAGATTGCCGCCCATGCCGCCGATCTTGCCAAGGGCCACCCCACCGCCCAACTGCGTGACGATGCCCTCAGCCGCGCCCGCTATACCTTCCGCTGGCAGGATCAGTTCAATCTCTCGCTCGACCCGGAAACCGCCAAGGCCTACCACGACGAGACTCTCCCGGCCGACGGCGCCAAGTCAGCTCACTTCTGCTCCATGTGCGGCCCCAAGTTCTGCTCGATGGAACTCACCCAACAACTCCCCGCCCACAAGCAGGACGACACTCTGATCACCATCTCCTAGTGGTGTGCTTCAAACAGTCTGCCTGTTATTCAGTGCGCTCTGTGCCCGCATGACTTTGGCAAGGATATCCTGAGCGCTGGCGGTCCAGATGAAGGGTTTGGGCTCCTCATTGTGGTGGTCTACATATCCGTCGAGA
>JAINDK010000012.1 GCA_019931185.1 Bryobacter sp. CoA8 C33 | reverse complement strand
TTGCCGATTTCAACCCTTTCACGGGGGTCAGCAAACCATTGCCAGCCCGCTGCCGATCGATTCTGGGCCGTTTGTGGGCCAAGAATTTTCAACTCGTGAGGCCGCTTTTCGAAACAGCGAGTTTTTCAACAAGTTCCTAGGTCAGAATTAACTTAGATATTCCTAGGGCTTTTTTTGATTGCCAGTTTTGTAATCGTTCCAGAATAGAAGGCCGATAACACTATCATGCGAGAGCGGCGAATCAACCCGCGGATGTTGTGCGCGGATCTGGTCAAGATTGAGTGGCGCGACAAAGCCGGCGACCGGCACGAGGCCGTGGCCAATTTGGAGGACATCTCCCTGTCCGGAGCTTGTCTGCAACTCGAGGAAGATGTTCCACTGCAGGTCCTCGTCACCATGATCCACGCCAAGGCCACCTATCATGGCCGTGTTCGCTATTGCATTTTCAAAGATACCGGCTATTTTCTCGGCGTAGAATTTGAAGCCGGCCAGCGTTGGACCGCAAAACAGTTCAAACCCATGCATCTGCTTGACCCCAGGCGGCTTCTCGGTCTTAAGGTCAACGGAACCCGGGATCAGGGCCGCGGGGCCAACTCATAGAGCTGGTCGGCCAAGGCAATGATTTCCGCCGCCCGGTGACACCGGTCCCGCCATTGCGGCGGAATCCCCCGTATTCCGTAATATGCCCCCGCCATTTGCCCGGTGATGGCAGACGTCGTATCCGCATCCTCTCCCAAATTCGCCGCATTCAAAACCGCCTCCTCATACCTCGCCGCCGTGTCGAACGCCCAATAGGCCGCCTCGAGCGATTCCACCACATAGCCAGAGCCCCGGATCTCATCCCGGCTTCGATATGACAGCGCCGACCGTTTGCCCCGCAGCAGATCCCAAATCACACCCGCTAATTCCGCGCATGCTTTGAGACAGGCCTCCGCCTGATGCGTCGTCCGTGAGGATTCCCGCGCCGCTTCGTGCGCCGCTTGCCGGTCGTGGGCAAAATATAGGACAACGGGGGCCAGCCGCATGATCGATCCATTGCCCGCCGTGTACACGCCGGTTGCGCCCGCCACCGGATCACCCGTCTCCTCAAAACGCTCCAGCGCCGCCCGAGTCGCATTGCCGATATCGAAACAGTAGCCTTTGCTCGACCACAACCCCCGCCGGTACCACTCGACATAGCGCGTCATCTGGTCCTTCAGATCCATGCCCCGGCGCTCGATTAACGACTCCGCCAGACACAGCGCCATCGAGGTATCATCCGTCCACCGCCCGGCTTCCAGGCGAAACGGCCCCCCGCCCAACATGTCTATCACCGGCGCAAAACTGCCGCGGGGAGAAAATTTAACACTGGCCCCCACGGCATCCCCGATCGCGAGCCCAAGCAACGCCCCTCGAAAACGCCCCCGGTCGACCATTAGCGGAACTGGTATTGACCAGGCACTGGCAAGGGTTCGCTCTCCATGCGCGCTTCCCACGAGAATTCTTTCGGACTCAGATCAAGATTGGAGGCCATGATCTGGTCCCAGGTGATCTCTTGACCGGAATAGGCGCTCTCGCGGGCCATGATGCAGGTCAGAGTGCTCTCGGCCAGCGCCGTCGCATGATTGATCAGCGGGCCCTCCCCGCGGATCGACTTCACGAGCGCGACATGCTCAGCCACATATGGATTGATGTCCTTGGTCCCCAAATCGCGGCAATTCGACTTGCCCTTGGAACCAACCACCAACTCGCTCACGTTCGTGTAGAGCCCCTTGGGAAATTGCCGGCAGTAGCTCGACAGCCGCAGCCCGTTCGGATACTCAAAATCGGCTGAGATGTGGTCATAAATCGAGCCGTGCACCGCATCGCGTGGACGCCATACGGCGCCACCCGTCGCCACTACTTTAACCGGATGCATCCCCAACACCCAGTTGATGACGTCGATGTTGTGCAGGTGCTGCTCGACAACCTGATCTCCGCATAGCCAGACATTGCTGTACCAGTTGCGGTGCTGCCAGGTCATGTCGTTCCACTTCGGATCCCGGCCCTTGGGCTGCTGGATCACGGGGGTGCCCAACCAATAGGCGTAGGCTGCCCGCAGTTCCCCGATCGCCCCCGACTGGATCTTTTCCACCGTCTCCACATACTCCCGCTGAAAACGCCGCTGCGCCCCTGAGACGACGGTCAGTTTCTTTTCCTCGCTCTTTTTCCCCGCCGCCAGAAAACGCCGCACCCCCACCGGATCCGTGCCGAATGGCTTTTCGCAGAAAACATGCTTGTCGGCCTCGACGGCGGCCTCAAAGTGCATCGGCCGGTATCCCGGAGGCGTGCACAGCATGACGATATCGACATCACTGGCGATCACCTTCTTGTATGCCTCAAAGCCGGTAAAGCGGGAATCGGGCCCCACCTTGACCCGGTCATGAGTCTTCGGGAATCGGTTGGCATCCCGCAGCCAGGCCAGATTCGATTCGAGCTTGTCCTCAAACAGATCGCCCATCACCGTGAGTTCAACATTTACATCGGCGGTCAACAGGTCGACAACCGCTTGCCGGCCCCGGCCCCCAGCGCCCACCAAGCCCGCCTTCAACCGCGCCGGTCCGGCCCCGCGCACCATCTCCGGCCGCACAATTGTGAAGGCGCCTGCCGTGAGAAAGGCACGCCTATCCTTCAATTGTTGAGGTAAATTGGGAAACTCCATGGCAATCTCCGCCGACCCTTCTACTATATCCCCCGCCGGCGTTTACGCGGCGGCGGTCACGCCCAAACGGGAACGTTCCAATTTCGTCGATCTCAGTGCGGCCATGGAGGTGATCGAATTTCTCAACGCCTCTCCGGCGGCCGGCATCAGCATCTACGGCACCACCGGCAATTTCCTCCACTTCGACGTGGAAGAGCGGGAAAAGCTGGTCAGTTTTGCCATCAAGCGCAGCCGCAAACCAGTCGGAGTCGGCATCAGCCATTCCACGCTCGACGTCACCGTTCATCTGGCTGAACAGGCCGCCGCCTCCGGCGCGAGCTTCGCCCTAATCCTGCCACCTTACTATTTCCGCTACAGCGAAGCTCAAATCGAGGAATTCTTTCTCCGGCTAGGTGAGAAGGCCGCTCGCTTTCTCCCGCTCTATCTTTACAACATCCCCTTCTTTACAACCGAGTTGACCCGCGGCTCGGCCCGCCGCCTGCTCGCCTCCGGTCTCTATGCCGGCATCAAGGACAGTTCGGGCGACCCCAGCTATCTCGAGAGCCTCACCGGCTTGGGCAAGACTCTGCTGGTCGGCAACGATACGGCCTTGTGCGCCTCGCGTCAAACCGTGGCCTCCGGCGTCATCAGCGGTTGCGCGGCGGCCATCCCCGAGCTCATCTGCGCCCTCGACCGCTCCCTCGGCACCCCGCGCGAGGCAGCCCTCGCGGCTCTGCTCGAGGAATTCATCCACTGGCTCAACCGCTTCCCCACGCCTTTCGGCGTCGAGGAGGCCTGCCGCCTGCGTAATTTACCGCTTCGCCCCGATGCCACCTGGCTCGGCGGCGCGCCACTCGAGGAATTCCGCTCCTGGTTCCTCAACTGGCTCCCGGGCATGTTGCGCGAAGCTGTTTAGTATGACCCCGGAAGAGTTTCGCACCTACGGCTACGCCGTTGTCGATTGGGTCGCGCACTTTCTCGAAAACACGCGCGACTTCCCCGTCCTGCCGGATACCAAACCGGGCGAGCTAATCGACATCCTTCCCGCCTCAGGGCCCGAAGAGGGCGAGAACTTTACCGAAATCCTCGCCGATTTCGAACAACTCATCGTTCCGCGGATCACTCACTGGAACCATCCGCGTTTTCTCGGCTACTTCGCCAACTCGAGCCCCGGCGAGGCCATTCTCGCTGAAATGCTCGCCGCCACGCTCAACCCCAACGCCATGCTCTGGAAAAGCGCTCCGGCCGCAGTCGAGCTCGAACAGGTCACGCTCGACTGGTTACGCCAGTGGATCGGCCTGTCCCCAGGCTGGTTCGGCCAAATTCTCGACACAGCCTCCACCAGCACCCTGCACGCCATCATCGCCGCCCGCGTCCGCAAGGGCTTCGCATCCATGGACCCGCGCCTGGTTCTCTACGCCAGCAGCCACGCCCACAGTTCGGTGGAAAAGGGCGCTCTGGCCGCCGGCTTGGCTCGAGACCGCGTCCGCCGGATCGAGGTCGACTCGGCCTACCGGCTCCGGCTCGATTCCCTTTCCGCGGCCATCGAACAGGATCTGGCCTCGGGCCTGATCCCCTTTTGCGTCATCCCCACCATCGGAACCACGAGCGTGGCCAGCATCGACCCCGTCCCTGGAATCGTGTCGTTGGCCCGCCAGTACGGGCTCTGGGTCCATGTCGATTGCGCTTATGGCGGAAGCGTGGCCATTGCAGAACAGTACCGCCCCTTATTCACGGGCATGGACGAGGCCGATAGTTGTGTCGTCAACCCCCACAAATGGCTCTTCGTACCGATGGATCTGAGCGTGCTCTATTGCCGCGAGGCCCGCTGGCTCCGCGATGCCTTCTCGGTTGTGCCCGAATACCTGCGAACCGTTGAAGATCCCCGCGCCCTCAACTACCACGAGTACGGCCTGCCCCTCGGCCGCCGCTTTCGCAGCCTCAAGCTCTGGTTCGTGTTGCGCGCCTTTGGCCGCCGCCGCCTCGCCGCGCTCATCCACCAGCAAATTGAAGACGCCAAATGGATCGCCGCTCAAATCGCACAACATCCAGACTTCGAGGTCTGCGCCCCGGTTGAGTTCTCCCTTGTCGTCTTTCATCACAAGGGCGGTGATGCCGCCAACGACCGTTTGCTCGACAGGATCCACGAAAGCGGCAAGGCCCTGCTCAGCCCCAATGTACTAGACGGCCGCAAGGTCATCCGCCTCGCCATCGGCAACATCCAAACCACGCGCGATGATATCCGGATGGTTTGGGATTTGCTTCAGGAAGCTGCCGCCGCAGGCCCCATCAGCACGTTCTGAGACCTCCCCGTCCCACCTCGGAACTTTCACTTCCCATATTCTGCTGGGACAGCCGCACAATCTGCGATTCCAGCGCAAGAAGCGACGAATTCAAATCTTCCGTTGCGAGAGACCGCACGTGTTCGAGCATCCTTTGTGTCGACTCGACAACGCTTAACGCCGAAATCTGCCGCGCCGCCTCGCTCAAATTGCGAAGTTCTCTCTCAACGGCGGCCCGGTCATTGCGCCCAATGGCCTTTTGGATCCTGCTGATCCGTTCCGGTGCCCGCCGCGTGAACAAAAACAACATCCCTTCATTCGGCTGTCCTTCGAGGCCGCTCAGTTCCCTGGTCCAGCTTTTGTCAATCGGCGCGCTGGCAGCCCGGTCAAGGCAATCTAGTATCGTCTGCACCAGCGTGGATGAATCCATTGGCTTGGCGAGATAATCGTTCATGCCTGCTTTCAAGCAGCGCTCCCGGTCTCCCTTCATCGCGTGCGCCGTAATCGCGATGATCGGCAGATTCACCAATCTCAACTCTTCGCGTATCTTCCGCGTGGCCTCGATCCCATCCATGAAGGGCATCTGCAAATCCATCAGAACCAAATCAAAGCGTTTCCGCCGCAGCGCTGCGAGCGACTCCAGTCCATTGACGGCAATTTCTACCTGCAAACCAAGTTTGCTCAGTATGGCCATCACTACTTTCTGGTTTACGATATTGTCTTCCACCAAAAGAATCCGTAATCGCTGCAAATTCTCTCGCGATTCGTGCGCCTCCCCCCCGGTTTCTTCTGCGTCGTAATTCTGCCGCTCAGCCGTCTCAAAGGGAATCCTGACGCAAAACAGGCTTCCTTCCCCCTCCACCGATTTCACCCCGATATGTCCACCGAACGTTTCCACCAATCGCCTTGTGATGGCCAGCCCCAGTCCCGTGCCGCCAAAACGGCGTGTCACACTACTGTCAGCCTGCGTAAACTTATCAAAGATCTGCTCAAGTTTGTCCAGCGGTATCCCTACTCCCGAATCTTGCACCACTAGCTCGTATTCCGCTACTCCATTCATAGCTGAACTGCTTACATTCAGACTTACCCGAACAAAACCCGATTCCGTGAACTTGATGGCATTGCTCAAGAGATTGTCCAGAATCTGCCGGAACCGTGTCGGATCCCCATAGACTGTGCCGACAACCTCAGTGTCAATCACCACCGACAAATCGAGCCGCTTCTGCCTCGCCTGCGTCTGGCGTGCCTTGGCCGCTTCCTCGACAATCGCCCTCAATTGCATTGGAATCCATTCGAACTTCATCTTGCCGCTCTCGATTTTAGATAGGTCGAGAATCTCGTTCAACAACGCCAACAGCGAATGCGCGCACCGTTGCGCCGTTTCCAATTCGTCCCGCTGTTCGGCCGTCAACGGGCTATCCAGAACCACATCGAGCATTCCCAAAATCCCGTTCATTGGCGTCCGCAACTCGTGCGACATGTTGGCCAGAAACTCGCTCTTCGCCTGGCTTGCCTCGAGCGCACGCTGCATCGTCTCGCGCAATTCCTCCGTGCGCTGCTCGATGTGCGCCTCCAACTTTTCCCGGTGTTCGGCAATCTGCCGGTCCCTTTCCTTCAGCGTTTGGATCGTTTCGTTGAATACCTCACCCACAAATTGGATCTCGTCCCCAGTCGGACTCACTTCGATCTTCTCCAGTCGGCCCTGTTGTACTTTCTTCATCCCTGCCGCCAAGTTCTGCAGCGGCTTGGCCATCAGCCTTAGCGTAAAGCGCCCGATCGATAGCGAAACCAGTGACAAAATCGCGCACATCAGTAAACCGCGGCCCCAATTGAAGTGGTCATGCTGCAGATCGTAGCCCAGGTTCACAAGCACTACCCAGCCCACCAGAAACGATGTGAACATGGAAAACTTGGTGGACAAGGAGGAGGATGTTCGAATCTTTGACAATTTAACCTTTAGGTTGATTCTTGTTTTAGATTTTTTAGCAAATTAATTGTGGCACTTTACCACCTAATTTCCAATTGGGATAATCCCTTAGCTGCAGGTCTAACGCCAATCCCTTTGCTAGACTGCCTGAAGAATGGATTCCACGGACCGTTTAGCCACGACAATCTGCGGCATCGCGTTGAAGAATCCGATCCTGGCCGCCTCAGGTACCTTCGCATACGGCATCGAGTTTGCCGACATCGTCGACTTGAAATTGATCGGAGGAATCGTCGTCAAGGGCCTGAGCCGCAAGCCGATTGAAGGAAATAAACCACCGCGCCTCTGGGAAACCGCCTCCGGCATGATGAATTCCATCGGCCTGCAAAACATTGGGGCCCGCGAGTTTGTTCGATCAAAACTCCCCGGATTGCGGGGTCTTGAGACCAAAATCTTCGCGAATGTCTTCGGCTACACCCCGGAGGACTACTTCGAGGTCATCCGTATTCTCGATGATGCGGAAGGCATTGCCGCCTATGAGCTCAACGTCTCCTGCCCTAACACCAAACACGGCGGCATCTTCTTTTCTTCCGATCCCGTGCTTCTGGCAGGCTTGGTCGCTGAGATACGCAAGCTCACCAGCCGCCCTCTGATCGTCAAGCTGTCCCCAAACGTCGCCCGCATTGACCCGCTCGCCAAGGCCGCCGAACAGGCGGGCGCCGACGCGATTTCTCTGATCAATACCGTCATTTCCCTGGCGATTGACGCCCGCGCGCGCCGCCCGCGTATCGGCGCCGGCTTTGGCGGCCTCAGCGGCCCCGCCGTTAAACCGATTGCCCTGCGTCTGGTTTACGAGGCCGCCCAAGCCGTTCAGATCCCCATCATCGGCTTGGGCGGTATCGCTACCGGGGAAGACGCCGCTGAATTCCTTATCGCCGGCGCTCGTGCTGTCGAGGTCGGCACCGCCTCGTTTTGGGACCCGGAAGCGCCGGCGCGCATTGCCCGTGAGCTTGACCGCTTCTGCGCCGAAGAAGCTCTTGCCAGTGTCAACGAACTGGTCGGTACGCTAAAGTTTTGAAGATGAAGAAAGTGATTCAGACATCCGGCGCGCCCGCCGCCATCGGGCCTTACTCACAGGCCATTGTTCACAACGGCATTGCCTATCTCAGCGGTCAGATCCCGCTCGATCCCGCCACCGGCCAACTGGTCGAAGGCGGCATGGAAGAGCAAACCGTGCGGGTCTTGGAGAATCTGGGCGCGGTGTTGGCCGCGTGCGGTTCCAGCTATGCTCAGGTGCTCAAGACCACGATTTTCGTCAAGGACCTCGGCGACTTCGCCAAAGTGAATGAAATCTACGGACGCTATTTCCCCGTCGATCCGCCAGCCCGCGCCACCGTCGAAGCCGCCCGCCTGCCCCGCGACGTCCGCGTCGAAATCGAAGCCATTGCCGCCGTCGATTAGGGCTTTTTCGGTTCGGCCGGCAGGTCCGGGTGCGAGCTAAATTGCTTCTGCGGCGGTGCCAGCTTCACCTGTATCGTCCGCTCTTCCTCGCTCACATCAAAGGTTTCCCCGTAAGTCTGGTAGTTCCGGGCAATCACCTGAATCAGGATTTCCCCCTGCGGAATGGGCGGAATCTTCACCCATCCTTCGGAATTCGTTCGCAGTTCCCAACTCTTGATCACCTTCTTGCCTAGCTTGGCGGCGCTTCGGCCCTTGATAAAGCGCACCACCACGCCCGCCCGGTCCACCGGCTTGCCGATATCATTGGTCACCTCGATGCGCAGGTTCGTCATCGGGGTGTCGGCATAAGCAGCTACGGCGCAGAGGGCGCCCATCGCAATCGCGGCGCGTCGGGTCATCATGTCTTCATCTTAGGCGATGTCGGGCAGCAGAAAATGGGCCGGCCTGCCCAGAAACCCGCTTACCGCCTCAGCCGCCAGATAGCCGCTGCGCACCGCCCCCTCCATCGTGGCCGGCCAGCCGCTCCTCGTCCAATCCCCGGCGAGAAACAAGTTACCCACCGGCGTCACGGCCCCTGGCCGCTTCGCCTCCAGCCCCGGCCGGGCTCGAAACGTCGCTCGGGTTTCTTTCACCACATGCGCCTTCAACAACTTCGCCCGGCCCACTTCCGGCAAAAACTCCCGCAGCTCCGCCAGCGCCAGATCAATCACCTCCTGCCGGCTCTTGTCCAGCAACACATCGGCCGCCGAGACGACCAGCGTCAAGTAGCGTCCCTGCTCTTTGTTGTAGAACCAGTGAATCGTGCGGTCGAGCAGCGTGCCATGCGGCAGATCGGTCACCGCGCGGTCAAACCAGAGATGAATTCCAGTGATCGGCGAAGGCGTGAAAGCCGCGAAATCCACCGGCAAGCCGGGCAGCAGCCGCGCCAGCCGTTCGGCCGGCAGCGCGCTCACATAGGCGCGCGCCGCATGCCACTGCCCGCGGACGCAAACCCCGCGCTGCGCGTCAAATGCCTCCACCGCAGCCTTTGCCTGCACCTTCACCCGCACCGATGCCGCCGCGTACAACTGCCCCAGCGGCACCCGCGGCACACCCATCTCATAGGAATCGGCCGAGGCGAGAAACCCCAGCCACAGCACCTGAAAGCCATGCGCGGCCGCCATCTCGTCCAACTCTACGTTGATCGCGCTCACCAGCACCTGCCGCCAGAATCTCTGGATCAGCCGCGGCGTTTGTCCCTGCCCCTCAAGCCAACTCAACATCGAAATCGAATCGAGATCCCGGCGCCGCTTCCGCTGCCAGTACAGGGCGGCCAACGCCCGCCCCAGCAATGCTTTCTCGGGCAAAGACAAGTAGGTGGCGCTCAGAAAACTCTCCGTGAAGTGCAAGGGCGCCGGCAACACCCCCCGCGCCAACTTCGACATCCTGCCCCCCGGCTCGATGAAGTAAAACTCCCGGTGAAACTCGACCTCCCCAGCCACACCCAACCGGCGGTAAAGGTCCCTCAAATTCACGCAGCACTTCAACAGAATGTGTTGGCAGTTATCGATTTCTGGCGTCTCTCCCGCAAGCCCCGGCGCCGGATAGCTAGTGGCCCTCCCTCCCAGGAAAGGCTTGGCCTCGAATAGCTTCACTTCCAGGCCGAGTGAGGATAGCGCCGTCGCCGCCGCCAGCCCCGCTACTCCGCCACCCATCACGATGGCGTCCGTCATCGCTTCAGGCCGCCGACATCACCCGGCACCGCTTGCCCCCGCCGGAGGAATCGTTCAACAGGACCCAGGCCAACCACCCGCAAATCACATAGAAAAGAACGTCCTGCCAGAAGCTTTCCATAAGCTTTCAGTATCCGCGTCACTGGGCCGGCAGGCAACATGGTTTAGCTCCAGTACCCACGATACCAACCGAGAACCAGGCATTCGACCACCGCCAGTACCGGAAAGGCAATCACCGCCCACCTCCCTCGTTCCCGCCACAAGAGCACCCCCTGCACCACCACAATCGAGCCCAACAACAGGTAGTACTGCTCCGGTGGTAATTCGCAAACCGGGCAATGCCGCGGACCGTGATGAATGTTGCACCGCGCCGCCGCCCCGGCCCACGGAAACGTGCAGCCGCACTGGAAAACCATCTGGCAGATGTTGATGTAGAACAGCCACGTGCCTGTCCCCAACCCGGCCCAGGCCAGAGCTTTAACGGCCAGCCGTCTCTTGCCGCGCCAGATTCCGGATGGCATTCTCAATCAGCCTCAGCCCCGCTCCCCCCTCGAGCGACAACATGCTCTCCGGATGGAATTGGACAGCCTCGATCGGCAGTTCCTTGTGGCGCACACCCATGATGATGCCGTCCCCGGTCCGCGCCGTGATCTCCAGCACCTCCGGCAATGCGCTCCTCCGGGCGTAAAGCGAGTGATAGCGCCCCACCGGCAAGGGGTTGGGCAGCCCGGCGAACACGCCCTGCCCCTCATGATCAACTCGCGACTGTTTGCCGTGCATCGGGTAATCGAGCACATCGAGCACACCGCCAAACGCCTCCACAATCCCCTGCAATCCAAGACACACGCCGAAAACAGGAATGTGATGCGCGGCGCAGAACCGCACCGTTGCCGGCACGCCAAAGTCCGCCGGACGGCCCGGCCCCGGCGAAATCAGCACCAGATCCGGATTCATCTCAACAATCAGCCGCAGATCAAACCCATTGCGGTAGGTCACCACTTCGGCCCCAGCCTGCCGCGCATAATTCGCCAGCGTGTGAATGAAGCAGTCGTCGTTGTCGATCAGCAGCAGCTTGACCTTCTCTCCCCCTGCCGCCGGCGCTCGCTTGGCCTCCACCGGGGCCGTCTTCGGGGCCAGCGCCCGGAAGAAACTCGTCGCCTTCATCCGCGTCTCGTTCTCCTCGGCCGCCGGCTCGGAGTCATACAACAGCGTCGCCCCGGCCGGATACTTCGCCAGCCCATCCTTCAAATGCACCGTGCGGATCAGAATCCCCGTATTGATGTCACCGGCCGAAAGGCTGATCAGCCCGATCGCCCCGCCGTACCAGCCCCGCGCATCCTTCTCCATGTTCTCTATGGCCTGCGCCGCCGCCTTCTTCGGCGCCCCAATCACCGTCACCGCCCACATGTGCGTCAAAAAGGCATCGAGGGAATCAAAACGCGGATCGAGCGTTCCCACCACATGATCTACCGTGTGAAACACCCCCGCATAGCTCTCGATCAGCCGCCGTCCGATCACCTCGACCGTCCCCGGCAGACACACCCGCGACTTGTCGTTGCGGTCCACATCCGTGCACATCGTCAGCTCAGACTCTTCCTTGGCCGAGTTCAGCAACTGCTTGATATTCTCGGCATCCACCAGCGGATCCCCCGTCCGCTTCGCCGTGCCGGATATCGGACAAGTCTCTACCCGGTCTCCCTCCACCCTCACAAACATTTCCGGCGAAGCCCCCACCAGTTGCTCCCCCCCGAATTGGATCAGAAACTCATACGGGCTCGGGCTCGCCACCTGGATCCGCTCAAACAGTTCACTGGCCTTGCCGGAGTAAGGCGCCGAAAAAGTCTGCCGCAGGACGACCTCATAGTAATCCCCAGCCCGGAACCCCTCGCGACACAGCTCCACCTTCGCCATGTATTCTTTCGGCTCATGATCCGCCGTAATCGGCGCGGGCTTCCGCTTACGCTGCTTCGCGACGGGCGGGGAGCCGCGCTTCAGCCCCTGCGTCGTCCGTTCCCCTTGCGAGAACTCGAAGCTCACCCGCTCGATCGTCTCCTTTTTGCGGTCCATCAGGTAGATCTCATCGCACAGAAACAGTTGCAGATCCTTGACGCCCTCGCGCGGCAGCTTCAGCTCGATCGGGTCAAACTGAAACAACAGGTCGTAGCCGAAGGCCCCAATCAGAAACAGGTCTTTCACCTCCGGGCAGCGGAACTCCTCGATCAAGGCCCGCAGGATCGAAAACGCACTAGGTTGCCTTGACCGTTCCTCTTCGCTAAACAGCGGCGGCAGCGGTTTCAGCAAACCCTGCAACACGGTCTTGCCGGCAGTGAAGGAAGCAAAATCCGGATGCCCGCCCAGAACCGGCGCCAACATGGCCAGAATCTCTTCCCCCCGCTCGTTCAGGGCGCGAAACTCGATCTCCCGGCCCCGGCCGACAATCTCCACCGGCGGGGCGACGCTTGCGAAATCCCATCGCGAATACCGCCCCGGATACTCATAGCCCGAGGACAAAAACACACCCCGCTTCCGGTCCAGCTCACGCAGCCACTTCACCAGCCCTTTCGAATAAGGCAGGCGCGAGGTGGTGCGCGTAACGGCTATGCCGGAGCGGCTTGTATAGGCAAAGGCGGACATCGGTATCCTTCCATGATAGTCGCCCGGCTTCCGGCCCACCCCCGCGCCGCCCGCCCGTCTAGCTATAGCAGCGCACCTCGAAGACCCGCGCCTCGCCGATCCCGTTGGTGGCCGTGATTTCTATGCGCACCGCCTCCACCGCAACCGATTCAAAGCGCACGCGGTTCAGCCGCTGGTAATTGCCCGTCACCTTGGCTACGGGCGTAAATTCCCGGGCCCCCTGGCGGCGCACCATCACCTGGTAGTCGCGCACCGTCTCCGGTTGCGCCGACCGCGGGGCGTCCTGACGCCAGAAGCTGGGATTCGCCGTCAACACCAGTTGACGCCCAAATGCCGTATCAAACGTGAGTTGCACCTCGGAAATCACCACCGGCTGATCCCAGCTCAGCTCCAGATAAGCGCCCTTTTCCGTCATCGGACCCGCCCAATGGTGCACCGCTCCCTTCGGAATGTCGCGCGTGATGCCGTCGATCACCAGCGGCGCCACGGCTTCCCCGGCATTGCCGGAACTCGCAACACGGGCGCGCCGCGCATGGTCCGCCGCGTCCTCGTTGCGCAGCAACTCCCCGGGTTTGCCCTTGATCGTTTGGTCATCCCGCAGCAGCCGCTGCTGCAGCGCGCTCACCATTTGCCGGTCTTGCGCCAATTGCCGCGGCAGCACCGATTTCTCGATACACAACGCCGCCGCCAAACCAACCGCCTGCCCGATCGTCGCGCAGGTAGCCATCACTCGCGTCGAGGTAAAGGCCGCGTGCGTGGCGCTGATGTTGCGCCCCGCCATCATCAGGTTCGCGATGTTGCTCGAATAACAACTCCGCAATGGGATCGGATACACCTCCGGGGTGCGCAGCACCGTGTTCGGCGGCAGATCCGCCCGGTCGAACCCCCCCGGCGGATGATCATCCATCGGCCATCCTCCCATCGCCACGGCATCGGCGAAGGTTCCGCTCAGCAAATCGTGCTGCGTCAGCGTATGATCCCCCACCAGCCGCCGCGAGCCGCGCTTGCCCGGCATCATCCCGATCCAGTCCAACCCGTAGTTCGCACTGTTCGTGTGGTTGCCCGAGTTCTTGATATAGTCCCAAACACCCATGACAATCGAGAGCAACTCGTAACGGATCAGCTCATTGTCGCGAATGATGTCCTTGTTGCCGCCCCACTCGATCCACCAATAACCGTAGTCCCACTGGTCGACCTTGCGAAACCGCAGCGTCTCGGCCGTCACCTTCCGGGCCCACTGGGGCGCGCGGAAGGGCATCGGCTTGTTGTAAAGCCGCGAGGTGAACAGAATCGAGCTGCCCAGTGTCTCCTCATCCGGCTTTTCCGGCGCCAGGCTTTCGTTGAACTCCGAGCGCGCTTCCCGCCCCGTGCGAAACCGCGCCCCCGATTCGAGCGCCAACCGCGAATCCCCCGTCGCATCCACAAATACGGCAGCCTCAATGCGGTAAACCTGCTCGCTCTTGTCACACCGCGCCCAAACCTGGCGGATCTTGCCTTCCTCGACAAACGACCGGTACACCACCGTCTCGAGCAACAGCGTAATGTTCGGCTCGCTCACCACCTTGTCGTAGAGCAGAAAATCCCACATCTCCCAACACCGCTGCGGATTGTTCACTGCATCTTCGAGCCGCAATTCCTCGATCAAGCCCGATTCCCGCCACCCGGGCCGCCCGCGGTGTGAGTCCGCGCCGACAATATGCATTTTCACTTCGCTCGAGGAGTTGCCCCCCAGCCGCGAGCGGTCCTGCACCAGCACCACCTTGGCCCCATGCCGCGCCGCTGAGATCGCCGCGCAGACCCCCGCTACCCCGCCCCCGGCCACAAACACATCGCACTTCAGGTCCACCAGCCCCATGTTCGGCTCGTTCAGCGCCGCCGCTCGCGCCCTCTGATTCTCCGGTGGGGCAATCCGGTCGAACTGGCGCCGCATCCGCGGCGTGATGGTCGTAGGCGCCTGCGCCGCCGGCAGTTGGTCGGCGAGAACAATCAGGCTATAGCTGGTTAGTAGGTCACGTCGTCGCATCAGGGTAAAATCCGCCCAAAATTATTTCAGATTTCTGAACCGTTGTATAGCGCCGCCACCCATTTCCCATAGCCGTTATAGGCCTGTGTCGCCACCCGCTCCATGTTCGGCAGCAATTGCTCCACCGCCTGGCTCCAGCGCGGGTGCGGCTTAGCCGGATCCACGTTCGCATGAAAGCCATACTCGCGCGGCACGGCCGTGTTCCAGAACGTGTCCGGCCGCTTTTCCACCAGCTCGATGCTCACGATCGCCTTGGCGCTCTTAAAGCCATACTTCCAGGGCAGCACCGCCCGCAGCGGCGCCCCGTTCTGGTTCGGCAACACTTTGCCGTAAAGCCCCGTGGCGAGAAACGCCAGCGGGTTCATCGCCTCATCGAGCCGCAGCCCTTCGTAATAAGGCCAGGGGTAGTTGCCCGAAAACTGCATGCCCGGCATCTCCTCCGGCCGTTTGACCGAGACAAACCGCACAAAACGCGCCTTTGCCGTCGGCTCGGCCCGCCGCAGCAATTCCGCCAGCGGAAACCCCAGCCACGGCACCGCCATCGCCCATGCTTCCACACAGCGGTGCCGGTACAAGCGCTCCTCGACCGGCATTTCCCGCTCCAATTCCTCGATCCCCCAGGTTCGCGGCTTGGCGCAGTGGCCCTTTACCTCGAGCGTCCACGGGCGCGGCTTGAAGTTCTGCGCCAGCTTGCGGACAGCCTGTTTGTCGGTCGAAAACTCGTAGTAGTTGTTGAAACTCGTCGCCGCCCACTCCGGCGTGATGGGCCGGTCGAGCGTGAACTCCGGGTTGCGATTGGCCGCCACTACCAGCCCCGGCAGCGCCATCGCACCCAGCACAGCGCGGCGATTCAGATAAACAGATTCCGGCGTGGCCAGTCTTTCCGGCATCTGCCAGCCGGGCCGAATGCGGATCAGCATGTATGGACCTCGTGCTCTATGTTAGTATGCCTATAGTAACGGCCACAGCGCGGAGAGATGCCTGAGTGGTCGAAAGGAGCGGTTTGCTAAACCGTCGTAGTGCCTTAAAGCGCTACCGAGGGTTCGAATCCCTCTCTCTCCGCCATACTTTCCCTCCTCCGGCGTCAACTCCGAGCCGCTTGTCCCTAGTCAAGTCGCTAATCCCCGTCCCGCCTCTCGATCAGGACTCCTCTTCCACCGCCTCCAGGCTCATGTCGCGGTCGAGCCAATCCGGCCGCTTCAATACCTCACGCGGACGGGACCCGTCGGGCGCGCCAATAATCCCTTCCTTCTGCATCCGGTCGAGAATCCGCGCTGCCCGGCCATAGCCGAGCCGGAGCCGCCGCTGCAGAATCGACGTGCTGGCCTTGCCCATCTCGCAAACCACGCGCACGGCATCGGCGTACATCGGATCGGCATCGCCCTCGAGGGCGTCCTCGTCAAGCGGCTCCTCGCCATCCTCGCTCGGCGGGGCCACCAGGAAGCTCTGATCGTATTCCGGCTTGGCCTGCTTTTTCCAGAATTCCACGACGGCATTGATCTCGGATTCCCCCACATAGGCGCCATGCACGCGGTGTAGCCGCGAGGAGGCCGGCGGCAGAAACAGCATGTCCCCCTTGCCCAGCAAGTGCTCAGCTCCCATCGTGTCGAGAATCGTGCGGGAATCGACCCGCGTGGCCACGCGGAAGCTGATCCGCGCCGGGAAGTTGGCCTTGATCACGCCCGTGATGACATCGACGCTCGGCCGCTGCGTCGCCAGCACCAGATGCATGCCCACGGCGCGCGCCATCTGCGCCAGCCGCGCAACCGAGGTCTCCACGTTGTTCCGCTCCAGCATCATCAGGTCGGCCAACTCGTCGATGATGATCAGAATGTAGGGCAGCGGCCGCAGGTCCTCTTCCATCAGCGGCGTGTCGGCCGGATCCTCATCAAACAGGCTGCGCGGCTCGTTGGCCTTCTGCCGCATCTTGCGGTTGAACTGATCGATGTTGCGCACCCCTTGCGAGGCCAGCAGCTTATAGCGCCGCTCCATCTCGAGCACGGCATTGCGCAATGCGTTCGATGCCTTCTTCGGATCCGTGATCACCGGTGTCAGCAGATGCGGAATGTCCTCATAAATACCCAACTCGACCCGCTTCGGGTCGATCATGATCATCCTCACCTCTTCCGGTGTCGACTTGTAGAGCACGCTCATGATCATCGAGTTCAGCATCACCGACTTGCCCGAGCCCGTGCTGCCGGCCACCAGCAAGTGCGGCATCGTATCGAGCGTAAAGATCTTGATGCGGCCATTGATGTCCTTGCCGAGCGACATCGCCAGCCGCGAGGCGGCGCCCTGAAAGTCTTCCCCTTCGAGCACCTCCCGCAACGCAATCACTTCGCTGTTCTTGTTCGGAACCTCAATGCCAATCGTCGGCTTGCCGGGAATCCGCTCAATCAATATCGACTCGGCCTGCAGACCCAGACAAAGATCCTCGGTCAGGTTCGTGATCTTCGAGTATTTGATGCCCGCCTCGGGCTTGAATTCAAAGGTCGTCACGACCGGCCCGGGATTGATCTGCACGACGTTTCCGAGCACGCCAAATTCCTCAAACCGTTCCTTGATGCGCGAAGCGGTGTCGCGCAGTTCCTGGGAGTCGAAAATGTTGCGCGCCTGAGCTTCGTTCAACATCGCCGTCGGCGGCAGCCGGAACAGGGTCGGAGCCTGTGTTTCCTTCCCGCGCGAACGCGACGGCATGGGTGCTGGCGCGGGGGCCGGCGGAGGCGCCGGCGACGGTGTCTCCGGCAGCTCGGCCAGCGTCTTGATCGGGATGTAGTCGTCCTCAACAACCCGGCTAGTGGCCTCTTCCTCCGGGGCCACGGCTTCCTGCTCGGCGGCCGGGAAGCTCGGCATCGACGAGGCCACCGTTTTGGTTTCCCATGGTGGCAGATCGGGCATTTCCTCTTCGGATCGGCGCGGCGGCGTACGGCGGCGCGGCACAATGGGCGGCGGGTCAGTGTCTTCGGTGCGCGGTGCGCGGCTGCGCGCCGGCCGGGCTTCAAACCGCGGCATCCGGATCGCCCCGAATATGCGCCCCAGCGACGCCAGAATCATCCGCGGCACCTGCAGCCATTCGAGCAGCACCGCCACGGAAAACGTCGAAATCAGATAGAGCGAAACCACCAGACAGGTGGCCGTAAACAGCGCTGCTCCCGTAAAGTTGAGATAGAAGACCAGCAGGTCGGCCAGCAGCAGCCCCAGCAGTCCGCCGGCGGGGATCGAGCTGAAACTCCGCGCCCCGGGCGCCAGCGAAAACGTCGTGCACACCCCCAGCAGAAACAGCACCGCCCCGGCAATCTTCACCGCCGGCGCCTCGATCGCCTTCGATTGCATCCACTTCCAGGCCAGCAACAGAATCAGCGCCGGCAGCACAAAGCTGGAAAAGCCGAGAATCTGGTAGCAAAGGTCGCTGAAATGCGAGCCCGCGCGCCCGAGAAGATTCGCCGGTTGCACCGTGCTGCTGGCCGTATTCCAACTCGGGTCAAGCGGAGAGTACGAAATCAGGCTCAACATCACACCAAGCCCGAAAAATAAAAATACAAAGGACAACACCTCGTTGAGGCGCTTGTGGGGGGTTGGACCTAATAGCTTCATCCGCGTGAGCGGACGATTGCCAGAGCGATCACTATTATGCCAAAAATGATCCGGTACGCAATAAACGGAACCAGTCCGTGGCGGCGTATGATGCGCAGAAAGAACGCGATCACCCCCAGCCCCACCACGGCGCTGCCGCCCGCGCCAATCAAAAACGGCGCCAGCATCCCTTCGCCCAGTCCGTGCTTGGACAGATCGTAGGCCGACTTCAACCCCGAGGCGGCTACGATCGGGCTCGAAAGCAGAAAGGAAAAGCGGGCCGCTGCCGAATGTGTCAATCCGCGAAACAAAGCCGCCGAAATCGTGATGCCGCTCCGGGAGGTGCCCGGCACCAGCGCCAGCGTTTGCGACACGCCGACCAGAAACGTGTCCAGCACCGTCATCTGGCCGATGTGGCGCTCCCGGCGCGAATACCGTTCCGCGATCCCCAGCAACAACCCCACGGCAATCAACATCGTGCCCATCACAAAGGGATTGCGCAGCCGGGTCTCGATTTCGTCCTTGAACAGCACTCCGGCCACACCAGCCGGTACGCTGGCCAGCACCAGATACCACAACAGACGCGGAGATTGCCGTAGTTCCTCATCCTCGCCATAGCGCCACCCGAAGGTCTGCGCGGCGATCTGCAACCAGTCACGAAAAAAGTAAATCAGCACCGCGATCAGCGTACCGATATGTAGAGCAATGTCGAAGTCGAGCCCTTGGTCTGGCCAGCCCAAGATCCACGGCACCAAAAATAAGTGCGCCGAACTGCTGACCGGCAAGAACTCCGTGAAGCCTTGGACGATCGCCAGAACGATCGCCTGGTAGAGGGGCATAATGGGTATTGTAAGGCTCTATCTGTTTCTTTCCCGCAAATCAATCGCTCAAACGCATGCCAAGCACTAAAATCGTTGCCACCCTGGGTCCTGCTACCGACTCGCCGGAAATGATCCGCAAGCTGCTCAAGGCGGGGGCGGATGTCTTTCGCCTGAACGCGAGCCACGGACAGAAAGAGGACCATATTCGCCGCATGCGCCTCGTGCGCGAGATCGCCGCCGACATGGGCGTCCACGCCGGCATCCTCCTCGATCTTCAGGGTCCGAAAATTCGCCTGGGCGACTTTGAACAGGGCGGTTGCACGCTCATTCCGGGCGATTTCTTCACTATCACCACCGAGCAGATTCCCGGCAACAACAAGATCGCCTCCACCAGCTATGCCGAGTTTGCCCGCGACGTCAAGCCAGGCAATACCGTTCTGATCGCCGACGGCGCCGTTAAGCTGCGCGTTGTCTCCACCGACGGCATCGCCGCCCGTTGCGAGGTCGTCATCGGTGGCCCGGTCAGCAACCGCAAGGGCATCAACCTGCCCGGTGTCGCCGTCAGCACACCCTCGCTGACGCGCAAGGATAAACAGGACTTACAGTTCGGTCTCGATGAAAAAGTCGATTTTGTCGCCCTCAGCTTCGTGCGCCAGCCAAGCGACGTCCTGCGGCTCAAGCTCTATCTCGAGGAACGCGAAGCCCGCCCCCTGGTGATCTCCAAGATCGAAAAGCCCGAAGCCGTCGAGAATCTCAACGCCATTCTCGCCGAGAGCGACGGCGTGATGGTGGCGCGCGGCGACCTCGGCGTCGAGATGGCGCTCGAAAAAGTGCCCGCCATCCAGAAGACGATCATCCAGCGCGCTCGCGGCATGGGCAAGTTCGTCATCACCGCCACCCAGATGCTTGAGAGCATGATCGAGAATGCAAACCCAACCCGCGCGGAAGTCAGCGATGTGGCCAACGCCATCTATGACGGTACTGATGCGGTGATGCTCTCGGCGGAAACTTCCACCGGCAAATATCCGGACGAGGCCGTGGGCGTCATGGACCGGATTGCCGCGGAAACGGAAACGAATCTGCGCTACCGCGGCTTTCAGGAGCTTCCGCCCCTGGCTAACCCCACGCATGCCGAGATCATCGCCGATGCCGCCTATCGCGCCGGCCGCTATCTGGGCGTTGCCGCGATCGTGGTCTTCACCGCTAGCGGCGCCACCGCCCGCCTGATCAGCCGCTTCCGCCCGCCGGTCCCCATCTATGCCTTTACACCCAACGTCGAGTCGGCGCAGCAGTTGTCGCTCATCTATGGCGTGCTGCCGATCGTGGTGCCCAATGCCGGCTCAACCGATGGGATGCTCGTCCAACTGGACCAGGAACTGCAAAAGCGGGGCCTGATCAAACCGCATGACCAGGTTGTTTTCGTCAGCGGCCAACCGATCGGCGAGCCCGGCAGCACCAACATGCTCAAGCTCCACCGCGCCGCCGAGTGGCCCAAGGCCTGAGCCTCAGCGCCGCACCAGCAGCTTGCGCAAGGCGACATTGAAGGCTTGATCGAAGACCCGCACCGTAATCAGGCTCTCGCCCGGCCCCAGCGCCAGATCCGCCCTCGCCGCCTCGCGCAGAGAGTCAAACAGCCCATCCCCGGCCTCAACCACCACCCAGCGGCCGGCATTCACCGCATACTCGATGCGCCGAATCGGCGATGCCGTGTCCCGGGCTTCAATCTCCAGTCGGGCTCCATTCAAGGTCAATTCCACGCTCGGCGCCGTCTGATCCAACTGCACCGGCACACTGGTGAAGACCGCCGTCTGGGCCGCCGCGGTCGTGTTCGATAGCCCGTCGGATGCTGTCAGCCGGAACAGATAGCGCCCGTCTGCCAGCGTGTCGGCGTCGATGGCATGGCTCACATCGGTAAGTTCGGCTTTGAGCAGCTTCCAGTCGTTTTCTTCCTCGGCGCGAAAGTGAAGGCTGTATTGCAGCGTGTCGCCGTCGGGGTCTTCCGCCGTCCAGGAAAGCAGCAGTTGCCGGCCCGCCGGGCGCGTCGCCAGCAGGCTCGCCGTGGCGGCCGCCGTGGAACTGGAGGCTTCCCCCGTATCACTGACCGTCAGCGTGTAGGTGGAGCTGGTCGCCGCGGCCGCCTGCGGCTTCGGCGCGTTGCTGGGCGTCATCGCCACCACCGCCGTCAAGGACCGCACCACCGGCGGCTGGTTGCGCGGCAGATAATGCACGATCGCTGAGCGCAGCCGGAAGCTCGCCTCCGCCCGCAGCCGCCACTGTATGTAACGCGCCGTCGGGCTTTGTATATTGCTGCCCGCCAAAGGCTGCCATTCCGACCAGGTGGCGTCGGGCCGCGCCGCATTTCCGCTTCGCGTTTCAAACAAAGCTTGGCCGGTTAACTGCGTCTGCAGCGCCCCCCAACGGGCCAGATTCGCTGCTTCATGCACCGGTGCTTCGTAGGTGAACGGGCCGCGCGCCCCCGCCTCGAGCACCAGCAGCTTGGGCGTCGTCGTCGAAATGGCCAGCCATTGCTTTCCCTGAGGCAGAATGCGCCCCAGTTCCCCTTCGCCGGTTTCGCTCAGCAGCGTGGCCGAACGATGGTCCTCGAGCCGGTACAGACGGCCCTGGCGGTCGGTCGAAAAATAGAGCACGCCCTCGCCATCAACCAGATCGTAAAGCGACTCTTCCTTGGTCACATAGAGTTGATCCACGGTGCGATCGGCGTTCAGCCGGTAAATGGCGCTGCGATCGAGCCCCGGCACATCGAGCGTCGAGCTGATCGCGGTCGCACTCGCCGCCGGCGCTGGGGCGGCCGCCGCCGGCGGCGTTGCCTTCGGCTTCAAATCCAGTCCACCCTGCGCTTCTTCCGTCACCGTGATCGTCGTCGTCACCTGCGGCACTCCCGTCGCGGGCGTCCCCGCCGGCTGGTTCACCGTTTGGCTTCGTTTCCCCACCGCCCCACCCATGGCCAGAAACGCTACCGTCCCATCCGCACGCGCGATCACCGAGCGGATCTCGGTGAACGGCGCATCGTACAGGATCTCGGCTTTCCCCGCCGCCGGGATGCGATACAAGATGCCATTCGGGTCCGAACCGGCGAGAATCGCGCCATCCGCCCCCCGGGCCAGCGAAGTGAGATTGGCTTGGTCCGACTGATAGTGCACCTCTGCCCCGGCTGCCGTGACGCGGTACAGCCGGCCTTGGTCCGCCCCGGCATAGAGCCCGTCTCCGGTCGCCAGCAATGCCCACACAAAGCCCGCTCCCGTTTCCGCGTAAAGCTGTGCCCCGCCTGGCGTCAGCCGGTAGATCTTGCCGCCAGGCGACCCGGCGGCATACACGGTCTGATCGGGAGCGATCGTCAGCGCAAACACATGCGCTTCATTGAGCGTCGCCACCAGCGCAAGCTCCTTGGCGCCCGGGGCGCGCCGGTAGATTCTTCCCTTCGGCCCCGTGCCAAGATAGACGCTGCCGTCCCGGGCTACCGCCATCGACCACAGCGATACCTCGGCCAGCGCAATCGTTTGACCAATCACCGGCCCCGGCTCCAGCACCCCCTCGCGCGTCACACTCACCCCGTTCAGCTTGCCCTTGAGAAAGTCGGCGTATTGCGACAACTCCCAGGTTTGCGGACTCGACCCAGGAAGGGTTGTCTCGAACATCCATACGAGCAAAAGCAGGCGCTTCATTTTTCGATTTCCAGACTGAGCGTGCGGCTGCCGTTTACTATGCCGGCCGGCAGCAGGAACTCGCGGTCAAACAGCTTCGATTGGTAAGTGGGAAGGTAGCTGGCCGGCGCCCGCTGCAGCGCGGCGGCGATCGACGGAGGCAGATTCCCCAGATCCTGCCCCGCTTGATGGAACCCAGGGCTCGAGCGGAAGGCCCGCAGGGAAAGAGCATTGGCCGCATGCAGCCGGCCCAGCGTGGCGATCAGCTCGGCGGGGTTGCGAAATACCGGCCCCCCAGCCTGATAAAACGACCGGAAGTCCACCAAGTTTGTCGTCAGCGCATCGGAGGCCGTCACCGTCAGCGTCTCCCCCGGGCTCACCCACGCCGGCACGGCAAAGGCATGCGTCAGCGTCTGCTGGCGTCCGTCCTGGCTTGCCAAATGCGTAGCGATTTTTATGGTTTCCCCCGGCCGGGCCGTGCGCCGCGAGCTCGTAATCGACTCAATGACCCAATGCTCATGGCCATCGCGCAATTCGAGTTCCACCGTCACCTCCTCGGGCAGAAGTTCATCGGCGCTGTGCTGCTGGAAGAACGAAAACGGGATAGCCGCCCCGAGCGAGGCCGCCAGCGGCAGGTTGTTATCGCCCGCATAGCGGCTCCTCACACGCAAGGGCTCAGGCTGGCCCGGATAGCGCACCGTCGCCCGCAGGTCGACCGTACCGGGCCCAGCCGAGCGGAAGTGATGGTCAAGGGTGGAAAAAACCGCCATCTGCAACAGCAGCGGAGACAATAAAGAATGGCGGACCATCTCAGCCTGGTATTCGTGCTCTCCCGCCGAATCGCGGTAGCGGATGCGCAAGGGCGCCAGCCGCGGCTTTCGGCCCAATTCACCGCGCACCGCCGCATCGCCGTCATACACAATTGCCCCCTGCGGCGCGAGCGACTGGCTGATCTTGAACGGCATCTGGTAGTTTGGCATCGGCGTAATCACCTCGGCCCGGGCGAAGGGAAACTCGACCGGCCCCCCGCCCAGAAAACGATGGCCAAAGGCCAATACCTGGCTGCCTTCCACATACGTAACCGTGCCATCGGCCCCGGCATTCATGTCCCCGCGCAACAGTTGCACCGAGATCATTTCTCCAGCTTGCAAGGGCGCGGACGCTCCGCTTTGCGCTGCTGCCCCGCCGCCCGCTGGCTGCAGAACAAACCCCATCCGGCGCCACAGCGGGGCAAAGTGCGCGATGGTGTCGGGGGTTAGGCCGGAGAAAGAAATTGGTGTCAACACCGGCTGCGGCAGATCGGCCCGGGAGCGGCTTTCGGGCAGCGGTAGCTCTCCCGCGCCCAAGTGCACTCCCAGACGCGCCCGCATTCCTCCGCTCACCCCTGCCGTCGCTAGCATCTCTTCAATCGGGCGGATCCCGGCAATCGGTTCCTTGGCAAAGGGAAAAGCAAAAGCGATGGCCCCGATCAGCTTCCCCCCAATGTAAACAGGGCTGCCGCTCATCCCCTGCATCACTCCAGTCTGCTCGAGCCGCGACGTCAGCAGACGCGCCAGAATCATGTTTTGCCCGGGGCCACTGTTCCGCAACACACCTAGAATCCGCAGCGGAAATTCTTCCGGCTGCTGGCCCCGGAAGACTGTTCGCGCCACGCCTTCCGCATCCGTTGGGATGGCGGTGAGCGGCAGGACAGTGGGCTGCGCCAGCAATGAGCATGCCGCGACTACTAGAGTTGTTATCAGTCGCTGCATTCTCTCAGTGTACTAACGCCCGCATTGCTTCCGCCCTGTTACAACTGCCATTGTTGTACCTTGAGAGAAGCAGATGCGAGTGTTCTGCTGAATAGAGGATGAAGTTGGATCACATTGTGGAAACGAACACGGAACAATCTTTAGCCTCAAAACCGGGCTCGGCATCTATCTCCGCGCTGCCGGTTTGGGGCCCGTTGGCCTGGATTGCCGGCATGATGCTCGTCTCTTTCTACCCCATGCTCGAACGGCTAGTGAGCCAATGGATGAATGACGATGACATGGGTCATGGCTTTTTTGTGCCCGCGGTTTCAGCCTACATCGCATGGCAGCGGCGCGACGAAATTCTCGCGGTTGACAAGAGCCGCAACTATTTCGGGCTCGCCTTAATGACTTACGCCGCCGTTCAGTATGTGCTCGGCACCATTGCCGCTGAGCTCTTCTTGTCGCGAACAGCCATTGTGTTTTCGATCGCTGGCGCCGTACTATTCGCTGGGGGCAAGAACCTCTTCCAGCTGTGCGCCTTCCCGGTTTTCCTGCTCTTCTTCATGGTTCCAATCCCGTCAGTTATCTACAACCAGATCACTTTCCCCCTCCAGCTCTTTGCCAGCTCTGTTGCCGAAACCGCCCTTCTGCTGCTCGGCATACCAGTGCTCCGGGACGGCAATATCCTCGAGTTGGCAGAGCATAAACTATCAGTCGTCGAGGCTTGCAGCGGCATCCGCTCACTGCTGTCGCTGACCTTTCTTTCCCTGGTTTATGGGTTCTTCTTTGAGGAAAAACCCTGGTTGCGCGCCGCCCTTCTGGCAGCGACCGTGCCGATTGCCATCGCCGCGAATGCATTCCGCGTCTCGATGACCGGCGTGCTCTATGAGTACAAGAGCGAATGGGCCGAAGGCTTCTTTCATACGGCTGAGGGCTGGGTGATCTTCATGTTTGCCCTTTCGATGCTTCTCATGTTTCATCGTTTCATGTTGTGGTTTCTGAAAGGAGTGGCCAATGCCCGGCAACAAGCCCAGCAGCAGTCAGCTTAAGTCGACCCTCGCAATTTTGAGTCTGGTCCTGGCGGGCCAGACCGCGGCTTATCACAAATTCACTCGAGTCGAGAAGGTGGCGGCGGCCCCGCCGCTCGTAGGCATGCCTGCTCAATTGGGCAACTGGGTCAAGACGCAGGAGGGATATGTCGACGCGGCCACGCAGGAAGTTCTCCGTGCCGACGACACTCTGTCGCGCACTTATGCCAACCCCCAGTTGGGCGCTGCCGCCACTCTTTTTGTTGCCGCCTTCCGCAGCCAGCGCCACGGAGCAGCGCCTCACTCGCCCAAGAATTGTCTTCCCGGCAGCGGCTGGACACCGATCGTAAATGACCGGATTCTGGTCAGGCTGAACGACAGGCCGGAGCCGATCGAGGTCAACCGCTACTTGATCCAGCGGGCGGAATCACAAAGCCTGGTTTTGTATTGGTATCAGAGTCGTAATCGCGCAGTCGCCAGCGAATATAAAGCGAAGCTCTACACCATGGTGGATGCGGTGAAGGACAACCGAACGGATACGGCGCTGGTCCGCGTCGTCATCGGCCTCGGGCCCAACGCCGACCGTGAAGAGGTGCAACGCGCGGCCGAGGACTTTGTTCGTGCTTTCTACACACCTTTGAAGCAGTTTCTGCCGTCTTAAGATAAGACGAGGTCCAGCCATGAGGATCGTGCAGCTAGCGTCCGCCTTAATTTTTGCAGTACTTGCTAGTTCAAGCGCAGCGGCGGATAACGATAAACAAAAGAAACCGGAGGCGCCGCCTCCCCCGCCTCGCGTCAACATCGAACGGCGTGAAGGCCGCCCGTTGAAGCCAGAAGACGCGGAGTTGTCGCGCGGAGCGAACTTGCGGATCGATACGAACCTCGTTTTGATCCCCGTTTCCGTTACCGACCCGCTCAACCGCTTCGTCACCGGGCTTGAGCGCGAACACTTCAAGATCTTCGAGGACAAGGTCGAACAGTCCATCGCGCAGTTCGCCAGCGAGGACGCTCCTCTCTCGGTCGGCCTGGTCTTCGACACAAGCAACAGCATGGGGGCCAAGCTGCAGAAAAGCCGGCAGGCGGCAGCGCAGTTCTTCAAAACGGCGAATGCGGAGGACGAGTTCTTTCTGATTCAGTTCAATGACCGGCCCGAACTCGTTGTGCCGTTCACGCCGAACCCGGAAGAGATTCAGAACCGCCTCACCTTTACGCAGGCAAAGGGCCGAACCGCGCTGCTTGACGGCATCTATCTGGCCATGAATCAAATGAAGAAGGCGCGCAACCCGCGCAAGGCGATTCTCGTCATCTCCGATGGGGGCGACAATTCGAGCCGCTATACGGAAAGCGAGATCAAGAACCTGGTGCGGGAAGCCGACGTGCAGTTGTATGCAATTGGGATTTTTGAGGCCATCGGAGCCCGCGGCCGCACAGCGGAGGAGCTCTCGGGTCCGGGTCTGCTCAACGACCTTGCCGAGCAGACCGGAGGCAAGCATTTCGCCGTCGAGAACGTAAACGAGCTACCCGATGTGGCGGCGAAAATTGGCATTGAACTGCGCAACCAGTACCTGATCGGTTATTCTCCTAAGAATCAGGACCGCGACGGGAAATACCGGAAAGTCCAGGTCAAGATTGTACAGCCGCGAGGCCTCCCCCCTCTGCGACCCTCGTGGCGGCAAGGATACTATGCACCGCAACAATAGCCGGCGCTCGTTTTTGGCCGCGGCGCTGTCAGCGCCGCTCGCCTACAGCCAGGAAGACCCTGTCTTTCGCAGCGACACGCGACTGGTGGTGCTGCACGCGACGGTGGTGGACAACAAGGGGAATATCCTTACCGATTTGCCGCGCGCGGCCTTCAAGGTTTTTGAAAACAACTCCGAGCAGCCGGTCAAGATTTTTCGCCGCGAGGATGTGCCGATCTCACTCGGTGTGATCGTCGACAACAGCGGCAGCATGAGACTGCGCCGTAATAAGGTGGAAACAGCCGCCCTGCAAATGGTGAAGGCCTCAAACCGGCTTGATGAAGTATTTGTGGTGAACTTTAACGACGATGCGTTTCTCGATGTCGACTTCACGGGCGACGTAAAGAAGATGGAGGAAGGCCTGACGCGGATCGATGCGCGGGGCGGCACGGCGATGTATGACGCCATCAGCATGTCGATCGACCACCTGAAGGCCAAGGCCAAGCGCGACAAGAAAGTGCTGATGCTCATCACCGACGGGGCCGACACGGCAAGCAAGACTTCGCTTGAGAAGCTGATCTCGCAGGCGCACACGACCGATGCCGTCATACACGCCATCGCCCTGCTCGACGAGGAGATTCCGCGCGAATCGAAGAAAGCCAAGCGCGCCCTCGAGACGATCACGAGGACTACGGGCGGGCTTTGCTTTTTCCCAAAGACGCTAGAGGAAGTGGATGCGCTGGCCCTTGAGGTGGCCAAGGACATCCGCAATCAGTATGTGATCGGCTATTCGCCAGTGGTGCAGGAGTTGGACGGAACCTTCCGGACGATCAAGGTCACGGCAAACGGGCCGAACCGGCCGATGGTCCGCACGCGTACCGGCTACTATGCGGGTTCGCCTCGCGCGGCAGCCAAGCCGAACAGTCTGATTCGATAATGATCCGTTTTTTGTGGAAGGCATCACGGGGATACCGGCTGCGGCCCTGGGCCAGCCCTTACCTGCGCTGGCGGATGGAGACGTATTGGGGGACACACGCCGATGACATTGGCTTTGCCGAATTCTGGCGCTTTCTCTGGGTGCACCGGGCGGAGATGTGGCGATTTCTGCGCTGGGCCGGGCGGATGAGCTAAAGCGTCTGGGTGACTTTTGACAAGGACCGCGGCTGATCGGGATTGAGGCTCTTTTCCGCCGCCAGGTAGCCGGCGAAGAGCTGGCCCGGGATGATGTAGGGAATCGGCGTAAAGAGCTCGGGGATTGCCACCGGGATACGGATCGCGCGACGGGAGGAAGACCAGGCTTCTTTATTGCTTTTGTCGGTGATGATGAGCGATTCATGCGTGGTGCCGTCGAGCCGCGCGAGCAGTTGGGAAATGGGGTTCCAGGTAACGCCGGAAGGGGCGAAGACAAAAGCGGGAAAGTGGGGATCGACCATCGCGATAGGGCCATGGAGCAGGTCAGCGCTCGAGAAGCGCTCGGCGATGACGTAACAGGTCTCCATCATCTTCAGGGCAAACTCGAAGGCATTGGCGTAGTTGAGGCCGCGGCCGACCACAACGGCGTGCTGCATGAAGCGGTAGCGGCCAGCGATCTCGGCCACCCGCGGCTCGAGTTTCAAGCTGCGGGCAGCCAGCTCGGGAAGCTTTTCGAGGTCCTTTCGCTCAATTTTCGCCCCCAGTGCATAGGCCAGCAGGTACATGGCGAGCAATTGGCCGGAATAGGTTTTGGTGGCGGCGACGGATTTTTCCTTGCCGGCGCGGACCAGAATCGTGGCATGGCCCAGCCCGGCGAGGGTGGAGCTGGCTTCGTTTGTTATGCCGAGGGTAAAGGCCCCGAATTCGCGGGCCCGCTCGAGGACGCGATTGGTATCGGTGGACTCGCCCGACTGCGAGATGGCGACGACGAGGGTGTCCTCGAGGTCGAGCTTGGCGTCATAGAGCGTGTAGAGGCTCGGGGCAGCCAGGGAAACGGGGATACCGGTCATCAACTCAAGCAGATAACGGCCGAATTGGGCAGCGTTATCACTGGTGCCGCGGGCGGCCAGAACAATCAGGCGCGGGGGATAGGCTTCGAATTGCTGCTTGAGCTTTTCGATGGCCTTCCATTCCTGGCTGAGCGTTTTGGCCAGAGCTTCGGGCTGTTGGCGGATTTCCTCCAGCATTTTCGACATAGAACCAGATGCCTCCGTAAAGGGGAGAAGGGGCGACCGGTGGAATGCACCAGTGCCCCTTCGCCGCGTCGTTCGGGAATATCCCTTGCTTTTGAACTTCTTTGTCCCCTTCGAATCGGGGTCTTTTCAGAATAACATCTGCTGGGGGCTGCGCCGAACCGGACGGGGCGTTTTTTTGCGGCTGCCGTGACGCTCGGCTACGGCGAGAGCCTGGGCGCGCGCCGCCGGGGCGCGGCGGACAACGGACATGCGGGAGCGGGCCAGGGCCAGAGCCTCTTTGTGGCCGACGATCGGTTCGTTTGGATAGCCGGGGCCGGGCGGGAGCCAGCGGCGGACGAAGTCGCCGTCAGGGTCCTGGTCCTGCTGCTGCTTGATGGGCGAATAAATACGCAAGGTGTTGATGCCCGTTGTGCCGGACTGCATCTGGATTTGACTGTAGTGAATACCGGGCTCGTAGTCGACGAAGAGCTTCGCCAAGTGCAGGGCGGGGCGGCGCCAGTGGAGCCAGAGATGGTAGGAAGCAAAGCTGACGAGCATGGCCCGCATGCGGAAGTTGATCCAGCCGGTCTGTTCGAGCATCCGCATGCAGGCGTCGAGAAAGGGGTAGCCGGTGCGGCCTTCGGCCCAGGCGGCAAACCAGTCTTCATTCCAGTGTGGTTCGCGCAGACCGTCATAGGCGGGGACAAAGTTTTCGAATTCGATTCGGGGCTCGTCCTCGAGCTTCTGCATGAAGTGGCAGCGCCAGTGCAGCCGGGCGTCGAAGGCGCGCAAGGCACGGCGCCAGAGGGCGGCGTCGGGTTCGTTTAGCGTGAGGAGGCGGGCGCGGGTGGCTTGGAGCACCTGGCGGGTGGAGAGATTGTCGTAGGCGAGGTAGGAAGACAAGCGGCTGCAACTCTCCCCGGCGGTGACGGGGCTGGACATTTCAAGGTGGTAGCGGCGGCCGCGGGCCGATAGGAAGCTGTCGAGGGTGTCTTGGGCGGCGGATTCTCCGCCCGGTTGCACGAGGCGGCGGCTGGGAGGGAGGGCGAGGTCGCGGGCTGTGGGGATCGCGGTGGGGGAAATCGAGGGCTGAAGCCGGCCGGGAGCCTCGACGATGTGTTCGTTCATGCGTTTTTCCCAATTCTTCGCCCAGCCATCGCGGGAGGGGAGAAGCCGGACCACGCCGCCCGAGGGGAATTCGGTAAAGGGGGTCTGCGTCTCGCGGGCCCAGCGTCGCACGCGGCGGTCGCGCTGGTAGCTGATGAAGTTACCCGTCTCCTCATGGGCCCAGAGGTGGGCGATGGGCAGGGAGCGCAAGACCTCGACGGCTTCACCGGTGCGCACGACGAGGCCCTGGCCGAGGAGCCGCAAATGGTGGTCGAGCTCGCGCAGACTGGCTTCGACAAAGGCCCAGTGGGAGGGATCGAAGTCGGGGGCCGACAGAAGCTCGGGCTCGATCAGGTAGAGGGGCAGAACGGGGCCGCGGCGGGCGGCTTCGGCCAGCGGGCGATGATCGCGGATGCGCAGATCGCGCTTGAACCAAACAACCTGAAACATTAGGAATCAAAGAGGATGGGTTCCACGCGCTTCCAGTAGCGGGCGAAGCGCTTGAGGTCGAGCGTGCCGCGGTAATCGACGAAGGGGACCGCGGGGAGGACCTCGACAGGGACGGCGCGCTCGAGCTGGCGGACGGCATCGCGGAAGCGGGGATTAACGCTACCGACGGTGACGATGCGGGCGGGGCGGCGGGCCAGAAGGCGTTCGACGACACTGCCGCGCTCGATTTCGCAGGGCAGCTCGAGGAGAGTTTCGTAAAGGAAGGCGATGCGCTTGAGCGTCCACTGCTCAGCTTCGATTTCCGCTTCGTCGAAGACAAAGAGCGCGGGTGCGCCCGGATAGCGGACCCAAGCAGGCGAGGACAGCGAGAGGCAATCGGGGTGGAGCCAGAGCAGCGGGGTCATGTCAATTTGATCCGGAAGAGGCGGTCTTCGAGTTGTTCATAGGAGCCCTCGAAATCGCAGCGGCCCCGGGCGGGGCAGGCGCGGCAGTGAGTGCCGCCGGTATATTTTTCGAGGTTTTCACGATTGAAGAAGTAGGGCTTGTGGGCGAAGGTGCTGGCGACCCATTGCCAGCTAAGGTTGTTCGAGGCAGGGTCGCCATCGAGCAGATGGGAGAGGAAGAAGAGAGCGCCAGCCTGCCAGCGGACACGGCGGAAATGAACAACATAGGCGGCAAACCACATGCGGGCATGATTGTGGAGATAGCCGGTGGCGCGCAGTTCCGTGACGAAGCTGTCGATACAGGCGAGGCCCGTGCGGCCCTGGGCAATGTCGGCGGGAAGATCCGCCCGGTACGCCTCGGGGGCAAGGCCGGTCTTCGATGGCTCACGGTCCTGCCAGACGCCAGAGCCAAGCGTGGCGTAAAGACGCTGCCAGTAATCGCGCCAAGCCAGTTCGGTGACGAATTTGGCGGCATGAAACCGGTCCTTAACGCGGGCGAAGGCGGCTTCGCGAGCCTCGCCGAGGGTGAGCAAGCCGTGGCGGATATAGGGAGAAAGCCGGGAAACGCTGCCGTCGAGATAGTTTCGGTTGAAGCCGTACTTGGCGGGGTCGATCGCCTCGAGGCGCACGCGGGCGGCTTGGGCGCCGCCGCGCATGGGGCTGAGTTGAGGGTCACGGGCGGCAGCAAGCGGAAATTCGGCGCTGAGGTAGGCGGCGAGTTCCTGACGGGAGGCGAAATCGCGGTTCATTGCGGGCGCTCCGGCTGACGCCGCGTTTTGTTGCCACGGCAACGATCGCTGCAATAGAGCACTTCGTTCCAGACGCGCTGCCACTTCTTGCGCCAGACAAAAGGGCGCTGACAGACCAGACAGGTTTTGACGGGTAGATTTTGTTTTTTTACGCCTTGCATTGCCGCTCCTTCAAACCAGGAAGGGGCGGGAAGCGAGAGCTTTAGAACTCGACGTTGCGTGCCTGACGGATGTTGGGATTCTCGAGCAGTTGCGAGATCACATGATCCGGCACGGCGCCATCACAGGAAATAATGGCCGTCGCCTTGGCCGGGCCATGCTCCGGGGCCGCGTCTTCCCGGCCGAGAGAGAAGTTGGCAATGTTGATGCCATTTTTCCCCATGACCGTTCCTATATATCCGATGACACCAGGAACGTCGAGATTTTTTAGATAGAGCAGGTGGCCGTCGAGGGGGGCCTCACAGTAGATGTTGTCCACGCTGAGCAGGCGAGGTTTGTTGAGGATCATCGCGCCTTCGACGCTGGTTTTGCCGGCCGAAGTTTCAACTTCTATGCGGATGGAATCGATATGGCCGTTGCGGTGGAGGTGGCTTTCGTTGATATTGAGGCCGCGGTCAGCGGCGATCTGCATGGCGTTGATGAGGTTGGCGCGGCTGGCCAGGGAGCGGGCGAGAAGACCGCTCAAGCCGGCGTTACGGACCAGAGAGGTATTGGACTCGGCGATCTTGCCGGTGTAGGTAAAGCGCACCGTGACGGGGTTCGAATCGCTGATAAAGGAAGCGAAGGTGCCTAGGCGTTCGGCCAGAGCGATGTAGGGCCCGAGGGCGCGGTACTGTTCCGGAGACAGGGCCGGCATGTTGACGGCATTGATGGCAACACCATTCTTGAGGTATTCGGCGATTTGTTCGGCGATGCGGATGCCGACGATTTCCTGGGCTTCTTCCGTGGAGCCGCCGATGTGGGGGGTGGCGATGAGATTGGGCTGCGCAAAGAGAGGATGGCCGGAGGGGAGGGGTTCGGGGTCGAAGACGTCGAGGGCGGCGCCAGAGAGTTTTCCGCTGGCCAGGCCCTCGACGAGGGCGTCAATATCGATGAGTTCGCCGCGGGCGCAATTGACGACGCGGGCGCCGTCTTTCATGCGGGCAATGGTGTCACGGTTGATCATGCGGGTGGTCTCGGGGGTGAGCGCCACGTGGAGCGTGATGTAGTCGCTACTGGCGAACAGAGTGGGCAGGTCGACGAGGGCGACACCGAGGTCATCGGCCTGCTGGGCATTGACGTAGGGGTCGCTGGCGACGATGCGCATGCCGAAGTTTTTGGCGCGCAGGACGACCTCGCGGCCGATGGAGCCGAGACCAGCGACGCCAAGGGTCTTGCCGCGCAGTTCGGTACCGATAAACTTGCGTTTCTCCCACTTGCCGGCCTTGGTGGAGACACTGGCGTTGGGAATGGCGCGGGCCATGGCGAGCATGAGGCCGAGGGTGTGCTCGGCCACGGAGATGGCATTGCCGCCCGGGGTGTTCATGACGAGAACGCCATTGTTGGTGGCGGCCGGCAGGTCGACATTGTCGACACCGACTCCGGCGCGGCCGACGACGCGGAGGCGCGGGGCCTTGCGGAGGAGGTCGGTGTTGACTTTGACGGCGGAGCGAACGATCAGGGCGTCACAATCGGCGAGGTGTTCCTGGTAGGTCTTTGGGTCGGCCTGGACCACGTTCCAGCCGGGTTCCTGGGCGAGCAGGTCGAGACCAGCCTGCGCGATGGGTTCAGCAACGAGAATCTTCATGCGATGTCAGACAGCGACAGCTTCCTTTATGTCTTTCTTGAGGAGGGCGGCATCGGCGTAGATATTTTGGACGGCGGCGACGCCGCGGCCGAACTCAACCGGGTGGCCATTGGCGGCGAGAATGATTTCCAGCTCGGCGACCATGGCGAAGAGGTCGGCAAAGTCGAAGTAACCGAGGTGGGCGACCCGGAAAATCTGGCCTTTCATCGAGCCTTGGCCGTTGGCGATGATGGAGCCGAAACGGGTGCGAAACTCCTTGACGATGACGCCGGAATCCATACCTTGGGGGGCGCGGATGGCGGTGACGGAGGAGCCGGGACAAGTGGGGGAGAACAGTTCGAGGCCGAGAGCGGCGGCAGCGGCGCGAGTGGCGCGGGCGAGCAACTGGGCATTGGCGACAAGGTTGTCCATGCCGAGGTTGCGGATGTATTTGAGGGCCTCATCCATGGCAAGCAGGAGGCTGACGGCGGGCGTCCAGGCGCTTTCGCCATTGAGGGCGTTCTTGCGCTCGCGCTTGAGATCGAAGTAGAAACGGGCGTTTTTGGCTTCGTCCATGCGCTTCCAGGCTTTTTCGCTGACCGAGAGGAAGGCGAGGCCGGGGGGGATCATGAAGGCTTTCTGCGAGCCTCCGATGACGATGTCTAGCCCCCACTCGTCGATCTTGAGCGGCATGGTGCCGAGACCGGTGATGGCGTCGATGACAAAGAGTACGTCATGCTGACGGATGACTTTCGCCATACCTTCGATGTCGTGGGCGGCGCCGGTGGAAGTCTCGGAAGCCTGAACGAAAACGCCGCGGATGTTGGGGTTAGCGGCGAGAGCGGCGGCGACTTGGTCGGGGCGAACGGAGCTGCCGTAAGGTTCTTCGATCACCGTGGGTTTGAGGCCAAAAGCCTTGGTGAGGGCGACCCAGCGTTCACCGAATTTGCCCGCCGTGAGAACCAGGACCTCATCTCCACAGGAGAAGCAATTCTGGATGGAGGCTTCCATGGCGCCGGAACCAGATGCGACGAGGACAATCACATCGTGGGAGGTCTGCATGACTTCCCTGAGGCCCGAGAGCACCGACTTGTAGACTTTACGGAAGTCTTCAGTGCGGTGATGGATATCGGAACCCATCATCGCGTGAAGCGCCTGCGGCAACAGTGGCGTGGGCCCCGGCGTTAGTAAGCGTTGTTTCTTAATGTACATGCTGTTGAGCGGGGGGTAATGCCACTAGAATAGCAAACAGCATGAGTTTAACTGAACGAATCCAGAAGGACATGGTCGAGGCGATGAAGGCCAAGGCGGAGCTGAAGCTGAGCACGGTGCGGGCAATCAAGACGGCGCTGCTCAAATACAAAGCCGACAATATGAAGGAGGCCGATGAAGCCGCCGAGCAGGGTATTTTGAAGACACTGGCCAAGCAGCGAATGGATTCCATCGAGCAGTTTCGCAATGCGGGGCGGACGGAGCTGGCGGAAAAGGAAGCAGCCGAGTTGGCGATCATTGAGAGCTATCTGCCGCAAAAGGCGAGTGTGGAGGAGATGGAGGCGGCCGTGACGGCGGCGATCGGAGAAACCGGCGCCACGGGCAAGGCGCAGATGGGGTTGGTGATGAAGGCGGCGCAGGCGCGACTGACGGGGAAAAATGTGGACGGCAAGGCGCTGAGCGAGCTGGTGAAGTCGCGGCTGCCCTAGCGAGCGATTCGAGGGCGTGAAGCTGTCAAGAACTTCCATTTCAGATGGGTGGTGGAACCGTTGGACATCCGCTAGATCTGGATGAATCCAGCGGGCGAGGACCAGCGCGACGGTATTTTTTGGGAAAGTGCGCTGAGTCATCCTTGGCGAGTCTCCGGCAATCGGTCTGTGGGTTGGAATCGTTGTGAAGAGGGTTTGGGTTCATTAGGGAGATTATTGGGCTGCCCTTCCGGCGTCGCTTTTTGTCCTGGGCGATGAGTCACAATCATGGTTGTGAAGCCAGAGTCGATTTCCTGCTCGTATCGGTGGAGCCAGTTCCAGGACTTGCCGGTAGATGCTGCCAGTCTTACGGATGCAGAGCTTGGAACCCTTCGTAGCGTCTGGCTTGAGCAAAAGGACGAGCTGGAGGCGCAGGGCCTGGTTTCTCTTTTTACGGAGCGGTTGATCCGTGAGTACGCCATTGAGGGTGGGATCATCGAGCGTGCTTACACCCTCGATCGGGGATCGACGCCAGCCTGATCCCGCAAAGCAAAACCGACCGGGACCGAAATCAAGTCGCGCTCAACATCCAAGCCCACCAATCGGCCGTTGAAGACGTATTCGATCTTGTGAAGGGTGGGCGTCCGCTGAGTGTTGGGGTGATTAAGCAGATGCATGCCGCTCTTCTCAGGCACGAGAGCACGACGTTAGCGGTGGACCTGTTGGGCCGCGAGTTCAGCTTTCCGCTGCTTCATGGCGCTTACAAAACGATGCCCAACAATCCATTGCGCAAGGATGGCCTGATCCATGAGTATTGCCGCCCAGAGCACGTCGCCTCGGAGATGGACCGGCTGATCGAGGCTCACGCCAGACATGAGAAAGAGCAAGTCGCAGCAGAAGTGGAGGCTGCCTGACTTCACCATGCTTTCACGCAGATCCATCCATTTCAAGACGGGAACGGCAGACGGGAACGGCAGCATTGCCAGGCTGATCGCCAGCTACGTGCTCATCCAGAACCATTACTTTTCTCTCGCGTTAGTCAACGACCAGGATCGGGATCGCTATATTGCCTGTCTGGAGCAAGCGGATGCGGGGGATCTTCGCCCGCTGATCAAACTCTTCCGTGCAGTTCAAAGAAGAACATTCGTGAAGGTGTTGGGGATGGCAAGCAAGGTTCAGGAAGCACAAGGACTGGGGCAAATCATTGTCGCCGCGCGCCACGCCCTCGCCTCGAGGAAGGAGGCGCGGGTTTGAGAACTGGAGCAGGCAAAGCGCACCGCCCGAGAACTTCACGGTATCGCCGCATCGACCCTGGAAGCGCTGGCACAAAAGTTGACCGCGGACCTTGGGCCCCTGTCGGCGGATTTTCACTTCCGAGTTGACTCGGAGGCCAATGAAGGAGCTCGCCGCCATTACTTCAAGGGCCAAGTCAGTGAAGCAGCGAAAGCGCTCGACTACCTCGCGAACATGAGCCTTTATCACGACTGGACGCGACTCATTCTTCGAACCGATGAACAGTCGGAAATCCTCGTTTCCTTTCACGGCATTGGATCGGAGTATCGAGGCATTCTGGCAGCTGCCGTGGCATTCTACAAACGCGTGGAAACAAAGGAAGGTGAGCGAGAGACAACCCAACCGCTGAGCGCTTGTGAAACTGTTTTCCAAATGAACTATGTTGAAAATCCTGAGCAATCAAGGCGCCGGTTCGAAATCTGGCTGCGGGAATCGCCAACAAAGGCGATGGAGCTGTGGCGAAGCGGGCTGTAGTGGCGCGGGAACGTTTTGGGGAAGACAGTTTTTGGGAACGTGAGTAAGGTGGCGGCTATCGCTTTTGAGGACAAATTTTCCAGAACATGGAAGACGGGCCCAACTGGATCCGCGCAAAACGGAGAGGGTTGGTTATAGTCTATTGCAATGAGTGCAAAGCATACACCCTACGTACCGGAACACCTGAAGATGAAGGAGTTCTCCTGGGCCGCGCTGTTATTGGGCCTGGTAATGACAGTGGTGTTGGGGGCGGCAAACGCCTATCTGGGGTTGCGCGCGGGGATTACGATCGCCGCGACGTATCCGGCGGCGGTGATTGGCATGGCGGTGATCCGGCTGTGGCGGGGCACGATTCTCGAGGAGAACATTGCGCGGACAGCCGGGTCGATCGGCGAGAGCGTGGCGGCGGGGGCGATCTTCACATTGCCAGCCTTTGTGATTGCGAAGGTGTGGCCGAGCTTTTCGGGAGCTGAGGCTTATTGGAAGTCGACGCTGTTGATGATCATCGGCAGCTTGTTGGGTGTGCTGTTTGTGAGCCTGGTGCGGCGGGCGCTGGTGGAAGACCCGGAACTGCCGTTTCCGGAATCGGTGGCGGCGAGTGAGATCCACAAGGCGGGGCAACAGGGCTCGGGAGCGGCGAAGTATTTGTTCTGGAACATCGGAACGGGCGGACTGGTATATCTGCTCGGTGTTTTCAAGGCCTTCGCGGTGGAGAAAGAGTTTTTTCTGAAAGTGGGGGAGTTGGGCCGGAGTGTGTTGCGGCTGGGTCCGGCGGGCAGCACGCAGGCGATACCGGTGGGGGCGACGACGATGGTGTCGGCGCCGTCGGTCAGCCCGGCGTATCTTGGCGTGGGCTACATCATCGGCCCGCGACTGGCGGCTCTGCAGTTTTCCGGCGGCGTTCTGGCCTGGGGCGTGTTTGTGCCGCTATTTCTCTATCTGCTGGGGCCGAGGGTGCAGGAGTTTTTGCCGCCGAACGCACACGATGAGAGCTGGGCGGGTCTGGCCGCGGCGGTATGGCGCTACATTGTGCGGCCGGTGGCGATCGGCGGCATGCTGGTGGGAGCGGCGTACACGATGTTCAAGATGCGCAGCAATCTGGGCTTGGGGCTGGCGCGGGCCTTTGGCGAATTGACAGGGCCGAAAGTGGAATTAGAGAAGCTCAGCCGGACGGAGCGCTATATGAGCTCGAAGGTAGTGCTGATGCTGATCGGAGTCTTGTTTGCCGTGCTGTGCGTGGTTTATTCTTACCTGGCCGAGAGCATCGGCGGGGGCGTGACGGCGGCGGTGGTGATGTTGATCGTGGGATTTTTCTTCGCTACGATTTCCGGATTTCTAGTGGGGGTGATCGGCTCGTCGAATAATCCGGTTTCGGGGCTGACGCTTTCGACGCTGATCATCGCGGCGCTGCTGATGGTGGCGCTGGGGGTGACCGGACCGCAGGGGGTGACGGCGGTACTGGGAGTGGCCAGCGTGGTATGCGTGAGTTCGGCGGTGGCGGGCGAGTTGCTGCAAGATTTCAAAGTGGGCTGGCTGCTCGGGGGTACGCCGCGCACGATCCAACTAGTGGAACTGGTGGCGGTGGTGGTGGCCAGCGCGGCGATGTACTGGCCGTTGTGGATTCTGAACGAAGGCAATATCAAGGCAGGCGGGATGGGCTTTGGCGACAAGGCGCTACCGGCGCCGCAGGCGGGGCTGATGGCCTCGCTGGCGCAGGGCATTGTCGGCGGGGAGATGGCCTGGCCCCTGATTCTGACGGGCATCTTCTTCGGCATCGCGCTGATCATGGTGCAGGTGAAGAGCCCGATGCTGGTGGCGGTGGGAATGTATCTGCCCTTTGCGACGACCTTCGCGATCTTTGCCGGGGGGATCATCCGCTGGATTAGCGATTCGCTGGCGGCGCGGCGGGGACTGAACGAGGCGCAACGGGCGCGCGTCGAGAACGCGGGAGTACTGGTGAGCTCAGGGCTGATCGCGGGAGAGGCGCTCTGCGGCTTGATCACGGCTTATTTCGCCTGGCAGGAGATCAAGACCTGGGAGTTTTTCACCGAGCCGAGCTATGTGACGGGGCTGGCCGTGCTGGTGTTGCTCGGGGTGCTGCTGGTGCGGATTCCGCTCGGGGCGGCAGGGCGGCCCGATGAGCCGGCGCCTCCGGCGGCTATGATGTAAAGTTGACTCGCATTTCTACCTCACACCCTGCCGCCCGGGGCACACAATGGCCCACGATCTATACGGGCGTGGCCATGACGACGATGGCGACGCTGCTGCTCGAGCTGACGCTGACGCGCATCTACAGCGTGATCTTTTACTATCACTTTACCTTTCTGGCCATCTCGGTGGCGCTATTCGGTCTGGGGGCAGGAGGCGTATTCAGCTACCTTGTGCAGGGCTGGAGCGGCGGGCTGTACCAGAAGCTGGGAAGACTGGCGGCGCTGAACTCGCTGGCGGTGGTGTCATCCCTTGTGTTTCTGCTGACGCGACAGGGCGCGCCGGGAAACGTTGAGTTGCTGGTGATCTATTTCTTTTCGGCGCTGCCGTTTGTGTTGGCTGGGGCGATCGTTTCGCTGCTGATCGGGGAGACGATCGAGCGGGTGGAGACCGTGTATTTTTTCGATCTGATCGGAGCGGCGGGGGGCTGTCTGTTGCTGATCCCACTGCTCGAAACCTTTGGCGGGCCGAATACGGTAATCGCGGTAGCGGTGGTATTCGCGGCGACCTCGGCGATCTGGTATAACGTGGCACGGGAGTTCAGCGGGCGGGTGGCGGCGGTGATGCTGGCGCTGGCGCTGACGGGCTTGTTCGTCTTCAACATCCGCGCCAACTGGATCGATGTCCGGTACGCGAAAGGAACGACGCTGGCCAATGAACAGTTCGTGAAGTGGAATTCGTTTTCGCGCATCGCGGTATCGAAGGAATCGGGCACGAACCTGCCGAACATCGTCATCGACGCCGATGCGGCGACGGGTATCTTCACGCGGGATCACGAGCGGATGAGCGAGCAGGAAAAGAAGGGGATTCTACGGGGGGGGCCGGGCTTGCCTTATCAGTTGCGGCCGGCGGGCAAGACGCTGGTGATCGGACCGGGGGGGGGATGGGACATCTCACGGGCGCTGGCAAGCGGCAGCAAGGACATTACGGGGGTGGAGATCAACCCGATCATCGCGACGACGGTGATGCGGGAAAAGTTCGCGCAACTGAGCCACAACCTGTACCTGCGGCCGGAGATCCGCATCCATGTCGAGGACGGGCGCAGCTTTGTGCGGCGCAGCCCGGAGCGGTATCAGGTGATCCAGGCGACGCTGGTGGATACCTGGGCTTCGACAGCGGCGGGCGCGTTCAGCCTGAGCGAGAACAATCTATACACGGCGGATGCGTTCTACGACTATCTAAGTCATTTGACGGATGACGGCATTCTGGCGTTTACCCGTTGGGGCTTTGATCCGCCGCGGGAATCGCTGCGGCTGCTGTCGCTGGCCATCGAAGCACTGGACCGGCTGGGGGAGAAGGACCCGGCGCGGCACGTGGTGGTGGCGCGCGAGGGTTCGAACCAGATCGCGGGTTGGGGAGCGACGGACACAGTGATTTTTTCGCGCAAGCCGATGAGCGCGGAAATGGTGGAGCGGGCCCTGGGGGCGATGAAGGAAAGCAACATGGAGGTGGTGTACACGCCAGGGACAGAGCGGCGGAACCCGTTTCAGGAACTGCTGACGACAACGGACCGGGAACGCTTCCATGCTCAATACCAGTACGATGTGACGCCGGTGAACGATAACCGGCCCTTCTTCTTTTACACGGTGCAGCCACGCGACATTGTGAGCTTTGTGATGGCGGCGTCGCAGGCGAACGCGGACTACAAGATCAACCGGGCGGTACCGATGCTGTTTGGGGTGTTGTTCGTGAGTGTGATCGCGACCGTGGTGACGCTGCTGCTGCCGCCGCTCGCCTTGGGCCAGCGCCTGCCGGCGGGGCGGAGCCTGAAGCTGTTTCTGCTTTACTTCGTCTGTCTGGGGGCGGGCTACATCATGATTCAGGTTTCGCTGATTCAGAAGTTCGTGCTGCTGCTCGGGCATCCGACCTATGCGCTGACGGTAATCATTTTTTCGATGCTGATCTCGAGCGGGCTGGGGAGCTATTTCTCCAAGCGGATCGTGAATCAGAACGGCGAAAGGCTGCGGATTGTGCTGTTGCTGATCGTGATTCTGGTGCCGGTGCTGGGCTACTTCGCGGAGCTGGTAAGCGGGCTGGGCCCGGCCTGGCCGCTGGCCGGCAAGATGCTGGTGACGGTGATGGTGATCGCACCGCTGGGCTTTCTGATGGGGATCCCTTTTCCGACGGGGCTGGCGGCGCTCGAAGGGTGGGAGAAGAGCGCGGTGCGCTGGGGCTGGTCGATGAACGCGGCGGCCAGCGTGATGGGCTCGGCGATGGCGATCTTTTTCGCTATCTACCTGGGGCTTTATCAAACGCTGGTGCTCGGCGGGCTGCTGTATCTGCTGGCGGCGTGGATTTACCGTGGGACGGCGGAGCGGGCCGGCGGAGGGGCGAAGGCTTAGGGCCGGAGGATGCGCTCTACCGCTTCGACGAAGAAGTAGTCGCCCCAGACGGCGCTCTCGTTGATGCCGAGACCGCGATGCATGTGATAGAGCGAGCCCTGGAGGATGCCCTGCCAGCCGGGAGTCTGCTTGCCGAGGTATTCATCGCAGAGAGTACGCAGGATGCGAAGAGCCGTCATGTAGTAGAAGTGGCCCTTGACGGGGTCCTGAATGAGGCGGGCAAGGCGGATGAGGGCCGAGGCCATGATGGCGGCGGCTGAAGTATCGACGAGCTTGCGGAACTCAAGGGGGGCGCGAAAATCCCAGGGCGGGATGCCGTCGGCATTGGCATGGGTGACGTAGTAGTCGGCGCAGGCTTCGGCAGTGGCAAGGAAGCGGGGATCGCGGGAATAGTCGTAGCAGACGCCGAAGCCATAAGTGGCCCAGGCGAGGCCACGCGACCAGCAGGAATCGCGGCGGAAGCCCTGGTGGGTGGACTGCTCGAGAAACTCACCGGAATCGGAATCGAAGATGCCTTCCTGGGCGACGGAGCCGTCACCGCGCACCAGGGTCTTGCGGACGGTGAGCGCATGGCGCATGGCGATGTCGCGGAGGCGTTTGTCGCCGGTCTCGCGGGCGGCATAAAAGATGATGCCGACATTCATCATGCTGTCGATGAACAGGGAGTTGGGAGCGACGAAACTGCGCAGGTAGCCATCACGCTCCTGAAAGCGATGGCTGAGCGTGTTGCCGGCAGTGATCAGGATCTCCTTATGTGAGGGATCCTTGTCGAGCTGCATCCAGCGGTAGTAGGTCGAGAAATAGAGAAAGCCCTGGTCGTAGACTTCGCGATCGGTCTTGCGGGCTTCGAGGGGCCGGGTGTATTCGATCGCTTTTTCGCGCCAGTAGCGGGCTAGATCGCCCTTGGCGTGTTGGGCGAAGATCCACATCATGCCGGGAAAGAAGCCGTCGCACCAGTGAGTCCAGGCCTCGCCTTCGTGCTTCCATTTGCCGTCCTTGGTGTAGAGCGGGTAGAAGCCGGGATGCCGTTCGATGAGAGTTTTGACCTGCTGCTGGGCAAAAACGAGGGCATCTTCGAGGCGGGCGCGATCGGTGGGGAGCTCAAATTGAATCAACGGTGGTTCCTTCCGGGACTACTTAAGAGTCTGCCACATCGTGACGAAGCCGCGAGGCAATTTGAGGGAAGATCTGAAAACGAGAAAGCCGTTGGGATCGGTGGCGGGCGCTTCGATGGAATAGGCGCCGGGGCGGCGGGAGCGCAACTCGGGCGGGGTGCTCACGTCGCGCACGGTGCCGGTGAAGCGGAGCCGGAGGGGGGCGCGGAAATCGTCACCGATCAATTCGGTGAACTCCAGGGTGACGTTGAAGATGACGTGCGTGGTTTCGTGGCGGGAGAGCCGGAGAATGCGGCCGCGGGCGAGGGCGCCGCGCGGGGCGAGGATGGTCTTGCCCTGTTTGATGTCGTGGGTGAGCATGGCCTCGATCTCGTCGCCGACGGCGGAGGTGGCATGATTGAGCTCACGGGTGAGGGCGAGGGAGAGTTCGGTGTAAGGCTCGAAGTGGAGCGTTTTGCGGGGCTGGGCGCTTGAGGAAGCCGCATTGTCATCGGCGAAGCTGAGCGTGCTTTCGCCAGAGAACTGGCGGCAGCGGGTGAGACGTGTGCGGTTGATGGCGAGGCGGCCCTTGCTATCGGTGATGCGAATCTCCTGGGAGGCGGGCAGCAGCGCCTGGCCGGAGCCGATGGGAAGGAACTGGTAGTCGAGGGTGTCGCGGGAGTGTTCGATTTCGATCTCGGGGGGGATATCGTTTGTATCGATGAGGATGCGGAGGAGGTCGAGATTATCCTGCCGCACCCAGATGCTGCCATGGTAGGCAACAATGGCGCCGAGGCCTTTGCTAGGGTTGCGAATCTGGTAGCCGCTGCGGAACTGTGGGGTGACGTAGTCATAGCGCCAGGCGGGGGCGCCGTTGATTGAATCCGGGCCGGCGAAGGTAAACATGGCGCCGTCGCCAAGAAAGATGGCGCGGGCGTGGAGGACGAAGCCGCCGGTCGAGAAGGCGCCGGTGGCGATGAAGTCGCGAATTTCGCTGGCCTCGAAGCGAGTGGAGCCGGGCCAGGCGAACATCTCCCTGCCTTCAACAAAGGCCACCTCGATGCGGAGGACATCGACGAGGCTTTCCTGGCGGGCCTGGGGGAGTTTTTCATAACGCTCGACAGTCTCGAGGCAAGTGTAATTCGGCATGTTGTTGAGATGGCGGGCGATGGCGCTCTTGGCGCGGGCCAGGCGCAGGATGTCTTCCTGGTCGCGTATTTGTCCCGCGGCGCCCAGCGCCAGCAGACTCAGCCAAACAAGCCGTGCGATCATTTCCTTTGTCAGCCTATGTCAACGAAAGTCACGATATTCAACAATGGCCCGATCCGAATCGAGGGCGAATTCACGGTAGTGGACGCGGAAGGCAACGCCTACGACCTGGGCGGGCGCGCCGCGATCGGCCTGTGCCGCTGCGGGTTGAGCAACAACAAACCATTTTGCGACGGCGCGCACGGCAAACAGGGTTTTGAGAGCACGTGCAAGGCCTTCGCGCTGCCGCCGCCGAAGCCGAAAGTCTAGCTCTCGAGCACGCAGATGTCTTTGAGATTCCGGTAGTCTTCCGCGTAGTCGAGGCCATAGCCGACGACGAACTCATCCGGGATCTCAAAGCCGCAGTAATTGACCTTGATGGGACGCATGCGGCGGTCGGGCTTATCGAGCAGGGCGGCGATGCGGATGGAGCGGGGGCGGCGCTGGCTGAGCAGGTGGATGAGGTAGGTGAGGGTAACGCCGCTGTCGACGATATCCTCGACGACGAGAACATCGAGGCCTTCAATGCTCATGTCGAGGTCTTTGGTGAGGCGGACTTCACCGGAAGTGGACTTCGAGTTGCCGTAGCTCGAGATGCCCATGAAATCGACGCGGGTGGGGCGGTCGATTACGCGGGCGAGGTCTGACATAAAGATGAATGCGCCCTTGAGGATACCGACGAGGATGATGGGGCCGGAATAGTCGGAGCTGATCTGGCGGCCGAGTTCATCGATGCGGGCCTTGATTCGCTCGGCGGGGACGAGGACGCGGAGCTTGGCGCTGGACTGGGTGGGTTCGGACATGATGGTTCCTTGTGCGTGATTCAATTGAGACCACCGCTCAACTGCTGGTCGGCGGAGCGGAGCCGGAGACTGGGCGGACCGATGTGGATGTGGGGGGCAGTGCTTTGACCGGGGATCATGGCGCGCAGGGCAATATAGGGAACGCGCAGGGACTGGAGTTGCTGGCGCAGCCATTGCCCCTCGGGGTCGTCGGGATTGACGCCGACATCGACACGGCCAGCGTGATCAAAGCCGAGCGAAGTATGAAGAGCGCTCTGGCCGCGGGCGCTAACGGGCAGGGGGTGGCCGAATTGCTTTTCGAAAGCGGCTTCGACAAAGCGGAGGTGCTCGGGCTTGAAGACGCCGCTGCCGCCGAATTTTTCGACGAGGGGCGGGGGCTCGATATCGGCCTCGGGGCTGGCGAGGAATTGTTCTTCGACGCGAACCATGTTGAGAAGCTCGGTAAAGGTGCGGGCGCGGTTTTCGGCTAATTGCAGGCCGAGGCGGCGGTCGGCGAGCTGTTGTTCGAGGTCCTGGAGTTGGGCACGGGGCAGGACGCCTTGATCGACGAGGGCGGCCTGCACCTGATAGAGGCGGGCGGTGCGCTCGACACGGCGAGAGGCGGCATCGATGATTTCGCGGGCCTGTTGCTCGCTGAGGGACTCGACGCCGATATTGCCGTAGACGAGGCGGTGCAGGGTTTCTTCGTCGCGGGCGTCGGCGAGCTTTTCCCGAGCCTGCTCGAGGCGAGCCCGGGAGACCGCGCCAATCGCGGCCAGTTCCTTGAGCCGTTCTACTTCCTGACGGGCCTTTTCAATGGCGAAGGATTCCGCGGCCGCGAGCCGAAGGGCCGTGGCGAGAATTCCGCTGAGGAAAAAGCTTTGACGCACATTCATTAGTGTAGTATTCTGCCGCTCAAGTACCTCGCATTCACGGAGCAGATTTGAGCAACACATTAGAGACACTTCCCCCAGAGATTTTGGCGGCCTACCGGGCGGCCGAATCGAAAAAAGCCGTCGATTTAAGACTTCTTGACCTGCAGGGAATATCCAGTTTCACAGACTACTTCCTGATCTGTTCCGGTTCCAACTCCCGGCAAAACCATGCGATCGGCGATGAGATTGGAGAGCGGTTGGCGGAGCTTGGCTTCAAGCCGGTGAGCATGGAAGGATACGAATCGGCGAACTGGATTCTGATGGACTACGGCGATTTCGTGGTGCACATATTCAGCGAGCAGGCGCGGGGGTTTTACGATCTCGAGCGGCTATGGGGCATGGCGCCGAAGATCGAAGTGCCGGCCGAGGCAGTGAGCGCAGCCTAGGCTAGAGAATGGCGCCGCCGCGGTCGCGGAGTTCGGCGAAGAAGAGATCGCGCGCGGCGGGGTTGAGTTCCTTAACGGCCTGGGAATCGAGCGAGACGTGGATGCCGCGCTGCTGGAGACCGCGGACGGCATGGAGGACGCAGATCTCGGTTACGACTCCGTAGACGAGGGCGGCGGAAATTTTCTCGGCGTCGAGCAGGGCGGCAAAAGCGGGATTTGAAAAGATGTCGGTGGTTTGCTTGTGAAATGGGCGAAGGCCCTCGATGAGGGTTTGCGCGGGCTTGCGCTGGCCGAGCGTGCCGGCAACGCAGTGGTGGGGCCAATGGGCGAATTCAGGATCGTTTTCCGTATGGGCATCCACGGTGGCGACCAGGAGATGACCGGCGGCGATGGCCTCGCGGTTGCGCGCGGCGACACGGGGGAGGATGAGCTCGGCGCCGGGGACATAGAGCGCGCCGGCGGGGAAGACGAAGTCGAGTTGGGTATCGACATCCAGATAAAGCATGCTCATGGTTGAGTTGGATGAGCGAGGCGGGCGAGAGATTCGCTGAGTTCGACGCGACGGTGGGGGTGGCCGTAGCGGCGGATCTGGTCGCGGGCGTAATCGCGCATGTGCTGAAGGTTTTTCCCGTCGACGAGAACTTCGCCGCCGGCGATGACGGGATGGAGGAGTTTTTCGGCTCCAGGGGGTGGGGGTTCGGCTTGCAGGGCGAGCAGGTCGTGATCGGGGAAGCGGTAAATCTGTTTTGCGCCGGGGAGGGTCTGCTTGCCTTCGCTGCGCTTGGAGGCGAAGCGGTGGGAGGAGCCGGATTGGATCTCGACCATCTTGTAGACGGCGGAGAGAGCGGGGGCATCGAAGCTGGTGGCAAGGCTGGTACCGACGCCGAAGATGTCGATGGGAGCGCCGGCGGCGACCAGGGCGGCGATGGAATCTTCATCGAGATCGTTGGTGGCCATGATGCGGGCGCTGGACAGGCCGGCATCATCGAGGATGCGGCGGACATCGCGGGACAGGGTTAGCAGGTCGCCGCTATCGAGGCGGACGCCCATGAGAGGCGGGCCGAGGTGGGCGGCGAGGCGGGCGCCGGCGAGCGTGTCGTAGGTGTCGATCAGTTGCACGGTGCGGGGGCCGAGGAGTTGCTGCAGTTGGGCGAAGGCATCCTGTTCGTGCTCGAAGCTAAGCACCCAACTGTGAGCGGCGGTGCCGAAGACCGGCACAGCGAAGCGGCGGCCGGCCTCGACATTGCTGGTGCCGGCGCAACCGGCGATGTAGGCGGCGCGGCCGGCGAGACAACCGGCTTCGGGGGCATGGGCGCGGCGGCAGCCGAATTCGACGACGTCACGGCCGGCGGCGGCCCGCAGCAGTCGGCTGGCCTTGCTCGCGATAAGGGTTTGAAAGCCGATCATGCCGAGCAGGTAGGTCTCGGGGATTTGAGCCTCGATGATGGGGGCGCGCAGGGTGAGCAGCGGCTCGCCAGCGAAAAGCACGGAGCCTTCCGGGGCAGCCCAAAGGTCGCCGGTGAAGCGAAAATTGCTGAGGTAAACCCAAAATTCATCCGGGACGAGGTCGAATTGGGGCAATTGACGGAGATAGTCGATGTCGCGGCCGGTGAAGCGGAGCGTGGAGAGGTATTCAATGGCTTGCTCGAGGCCGCAGACCAGAAGGTAATCGCGCCGGGGCGGAAGCCGGCGGACGAAAAGTTCAAAAGTGGCGACGTCGGCGGATTTGCCGGCCATCCAATAGCCGGCGGCCATCGTCAGTTGATAGAGATCCGTAAAGAGCGCGCGCAACTTTAGAGGTTATCGCTATTTCTTGGCGCTTCCAGCGGGCTTGACGCGGGAGATGGCGGCCTCGAGATCCGACAGTGTTTTGGGATCGATTTCATACTCGCCGGCCTCACCAGCGCGGCGCGCATAGTGGAAGTTGTTGGACTTGGAGATTTCGAGCTTCTCGATGGTTTTGCCGTCTTTCTGCAGGAGCGTCACCGTGAAGGTGGGGGTGGTGAATTTATTCTCGACGAAGCCAAGAGCCGAAAAGCCGCGAAGAGCTTCGAGCAAGCCGGTGACCGTGGAAGAATCAGCCTTGGTCTTGTCCCAGATCCAATCCTCGCCCTTGCGCTCAAGCACATTTGTCTTGCCGCCGGAATCCAATTGCACGCGTTTCGGATCATCAAAGCCAAAATCCATGAGCTTGCGGCTGCGAAAGTCTTCGAGGGACTTCTCAAAGGCCGACGCCAGGTCCGCGGCGAGGGGATAGATACCCTGGACAGCACTGGACTGGGCGAAAAGGCCGCCGTCTTTGGCCTTGCGAATCTCAAGTTGCTTCGCCGCGGCGCCGTCCTTGAGAACCATTAAAGCCAGAGGCGAGGCGGAGGTGAAGGCAGCCTGATACTTCTTCAGACTATCCTGACTCAGAGTGGGATCAAAATTGAGTTCTTTCACTTTTGTAATCAACCCGTCAACAGCCGTCAGGTCAATGCGAAAAGGCTGTGGTTTCTCGATCTTCCAAGGGCTTGAGCTGCCGCGGACGAATTCAACGGCCGTGCCGCCGCGCTTGAACTCCAGGCGAGTGAGCTTGGGCTCATCGATGGGCACGAGGCGTTTATCACGCAAATCATTCACGCGTTTATTGAAGCCGAGGACGAAATACTGGGGAATGGCAAAGACTTTCTTTTCCTTGGGGCGGCGGGCATAGAATTTGTTGCCGACGGGGGTGGCTTCGCCGACGATCAATTGCTCTGAGCGGCCTTTGCGATCCTTGGTGGTGAGGACAAACTCACCGGGGTCGAGGCCGAACTGAGCGAGATCGGAGGCAGACTCCTCGACGATCTGGTCGGAGGAAATAGTAGCTACGTTCGTGACAACACCGGCAGCATCCTGAGGACTGGTGGGCAGGGGTGAATCGAGCACCATTTCCCATTGATTGGCTGCATTGCGGCGCAGACGGAGTGGAGGCTCACCCTTGGGGGCGACCGTCACCTCGACAAGATCGGCGTTGAGCAGCGTCATCAATTGTTCCCGGTTGGCGTCGCTGATCTGATTCGGATCGACGGCGGGGCGCTGATTAGACCACCAGAGCAACCCGGACAGAGCAGCAAGCAGGCTCAGAGCAATGATCAATCCACGAATTTGCATGGGATCTTCCTCCTGGCTAGCGGCGCTTGCGCCAGACGTAGATAGCGGTGGCGAAGGCGAGCAGCGGCAGCGCGAACTGGCTCACGGCGATGACGGTATTCATCTGGCCCTGCTCAAGCTGGATGCGGCGGTCTTCAGGATCCTTCGGACGGATCGAGATCAGGTCTTCGTCGGTGCTGAGCCAGGCGAGCATATTGAGGAAGAGATCGGCGTTTCCATAAAGTTGGAGGCTGCCGTTCTCGATGAAGCTGGAGTTGCCGACGACGACGAAGCGGCCTTCTTTCTTTTCCTGGCCGGTACGGTAGAGGCCGGCGACAGCCATGGTGAAAGGACCTCTCTTGTCTTTTTCAGGGTCAGGCTCGATTTCGGCCTTGCTGAGATTGGTGAGCGCGAAGCTCGAGGAGAGCGAAGAAAAGAGTTTTTCAACCGTGGTCTTGTCGCCCGACTTGGCTTCGAGCGAGCGCGGGAAGCCCATGACGACGGGACGGCCGCTCATTTCCCGCACAATGGGGTGGGGCTCGAACTTGTTGGCCAGAACAGCGCCGCCCATCATCTGGCCGAGGCGGCCGAGATCGACGACGAGGTCTTTATTGAGGGTGACGCCCCAACCAGCGAGCAGGCCGGTGAGTGCAGCGTTTTCAGCGACCTTAAGCTTGTCTACATTGAAGGGAGGGTCAAGCAGGAACAGAGCCTTGCCGCCGCCCTCAACATGCTTGCGGAGCGTTTCGACCGCGCCGGCGGGGTAATCAAAGCGTGGGCCGGGCACGACGAGAGCGGTGCAGTTAACGGGAACTTCGCTCTTCTCGAGCAGATTGACGGTTTCGACCTTGTAGTTATCGCGCTCGGTAATTTCCTTGACGGCCGAGTAGCCGTCGCGGGCGGTTTTGTCGAGTTCTTTTTCGCCGCCGCCCTGGGCGAAGCAAATCGTGCGGTCCGTGCCTTTGAGAATGCGGACAATGGCGCTGGTGATCTGCTCTTCGGTGAGACTCTTAGCTTCTTCGCGCTTCTTGCCGGCTTCAATGACGATGGTGCCGAGATTGTTGATACCGGCGGCGCGGGCCAGCGCCGGCTTCTTGATGGCGTCGATGTAGTCGACCTTGAGACGGGGGGACAAAATCGTATACTGGCCGAGGAGATCACGGGCGGGGCCGAAGCCCTCCTGGTTGTCCCAGTAAGTGATCAGGACGTCTTTTTCGAGGCCCTTGATGACTTTGATCGTTTGCTCGGAGAGGCTGTAGCGTTTGTTGGAGGTGGAATCGTAGGTTTTGTTGTTCTTGTTGGCGAGGTAGTTAGCCAAAGCAAGCACGGCCACGATAACGACGAGGTAGACCGTCGAGTAAGCACTGTATTTTTGTTGACGCGCGTTCATGTTCGTCTTCCTGTTTTTCTCTCTATCCGCGATAGCGCAGCGACTCAAGCGACCGCGCCGTCAGAAATAACCCAAAGAAGCTAACGCTCAGGTAGTAGACCGTGTCTTTCAGGTCGATTACTCCCTTGATGAAGGACTCATTGTGGCGGAGCAGCGACATGTAGGTGAGCACGGTGGTAAGCGTGTTCTGGTCCATGTTCGACATCCACTCGAAAACCCAGAGCATCAGCAGGAGAACAAAGGTACTGAAGGCGGCGGCGATCTGGCTCTGAGTGATGGAGGACAGGAACATGCCGAGTGCGAGCATGGCGGCGCCCTGCAGGATCAGGCCGAGGTAGCCGACGGCGAGGGGCTTCCAGTCGGGCTTGCCATAGGCGAAGAGAAAGACCATGTTCAGGCCGGAGAAGAGCAGGAGACTGGTGTACATGGTGACAGCGCCGGCCCACTTGCCAAGAAGGATTTCCCAGTCGCGCAAAGGCGAGGTGAGGAGCAATTCCATGGTGCCGCGGGATTTCTCCTCGGCGAACAGGCGCATGGTGAGCATGGGAATCATGAACAGGCACAATACTCCGCAATTGCCGAGAAGATTGCGGATGACGAGTTCGTTGAGGTTCATTGGCATGGCACGGCCGCTCATCTGGGACTGCATGCTGGCGCGCACGAAGAAGTAGACGAGCGACCAGAAGAAATAGCCGAACATGGCGGCATAAGCGCCGACCAGAACATAAGCAATTGGGGATTGGAAATAAGCTTGGATTTCCTTACGGGCAATCGTGATGATGTTTCTCATTACTGAACTTCCTCCGCGGCGCTGGTCAGGCGCAGGAACATTTCGTCGAGGCTGAGGGAGGCCGAGTCGAGCCGGTACAAATTCCAGCCCTGGGCGAGGATGGCCTGAGCCAGCTGGGGGCGGATTTCGGCGCCGGGGGCGGTGGAGATGTCCACGCGCCAGAGGCCGCCGTCGTCGACGGCGCCCGCTTTTTCAACACCGGCGACGGCGGACAGGGCGGATGTAATCTGCTCAGCCGTTGCGCCCTGGGGAGCGGAAAGCTCAAGCACGGCGCCGTTGCTGCGGGTCAGCTCATCGAGCCGGCCGGAGGTGGCGATCTTGCCCTTGTTGATGATGATCAGGCTTTCGCACATGGCCTTAACTTCTTGCAGGATGTGCGTGCTGAGGACGATGGTGTGATCGCCGCCGAGGCCGCGGATTAGGTCGCGTGTTTCGAGGATCTGCTTGGGGTCGAAGCCGCTGGTGGGCTCATCGAGAATCAGCACGTCGGGGTTATGGAGAATGGCCTGGGCCAGGCCAACACGCTGGCGATATCCCTTCGAGAGTTTGCCGATGAGCTTGGACCAAACATCCTTGACCGAGCAGCGGCGAGCGGCCTCTTCGCCGCGGCCGGGCACTTCTTTTTCCGGGATGCCCTTCAAGCGGGCGACAAACCGCAGATACTCGCCGACTTCCATATCGGGATAGAGGGGCGGGTTTTCGGGCAGATAGCCAATGCGCTTCTTCACTTCAAGGGGCTTGTCGATGACGTCAAAACCGGCGACTTTTGCTGTACCTTCCGATGGGGGCATGTAGCATGTGAGCATGCGCATGGTCGTCGTCTTGCCGGCGCCGTTGGGGCCGAGAAAACCAACGATTTGCCCCTTTTCGACCGAGAACGAGACATGATCAACCGCGACGTTACGCGCATAGCGCTTCGTCAATCCTTCAACCTGGATCATATTTAACTAAGCTTTCTGGTAATTATTGGGGTACTAGTTCATGATAGCGAAGACGGAGAGGCTAGTCGGGGGTCGGCAGACCCATGACCTGGAAGCCGGCATCGACGTAGACGACGTTGCCGGTGACGCCACGGCCGAGGTGGCTGGCGAGGAAGACGGCGGTGTCGGCGACCTCAGCCGGGTCGGTGTTGCGGCGGAGGGGGGAAATGGCGGCAACGCCGTCGAGGACCTTGGAGAAATCCTTGATGCCGCGGGCGCTGGCGGTCTTGATGGGGCCGGCGGAGATGGCATTGACGCGAATGGCGCGGGCACCGAGATCACTGGCCAGATAGCGGACGCAAGCCTCGAGGGCAGCCTTGGCCACGCCCATGACATTGTAATTGGGGATCACTCGCACGCTGCCCAGGTAGGAAAGTGTGAGAATCGCCCCGCCTTCGGTCATCAGCGGGGCCAGGGCGCGGGAGACGCTGACGAGGGAGTAGCTGGAAACTTCCTGGGCGAGGAGGTAGCCGTCGCGCGAGGTTTCGAGAAAGGGGCGGCTTAGGTCTTCCCGGTTGGCAAAGGCAATCGAGTGGACAATGACGTCGAGCTTTTCGCCGGAGATCGCGGTGACGAGAGCGGCCAGTTCCTCTTCCTTGGTGACATCGCAGTTGAGCACGAGAGCGGCGCCGAGTTCCTTGCCGAGATCTTCGACGGTAGCCTTCAGCCGTTCGCCCTGGTAAGTCAGAATGAGACGGGCCCCTTCGCGGCGGTAAGCCTCCGCAATGGCGTAAGCGATGCTCCACTTGTTGGCGACACCGAGAACAATGGCCGTTTTTCCGGCAAGAAGTTGAGACATATCGACTATTGTGTCATCTAAACTGAGGAAAGGATTGATCCGGAAACATTATGGCTTTTACACTCCCCGCACTCCCCTACGCACATGACGCCCTCGAGCCGCATATCGACACGGCGACGATGGAGATCCACCACGGCAAGCATCATAACGCTTATGTTACGAACCTGAACAAGGCGCTCGAGTCAGCGCCGGAACTGGCCGGCAAGACGCTCGAAGAGCTGCTGGCGAACAATCTGGCGATCGTGCCGGATGCGATTAAGACTGCCGTGCGGAACAATGGCGGCGGACACTATAACCACTCGCTTTTTTGGACGATTCTCGGCCCGGGGGCCGGCGGCACGCCGGTCGGCAAGCTGGCCGAGGCGATTGACGCGACTTTTGGTTCGTTTGAGGCGTTCAAGGAAAAGTTCAACGCGGCGGCGACGACCCGCTTCGGTTCCGGCTGGGCCTGGCTGGTGAAGACGGCGGACGGCAAGCTCGAGGTGACCTCGACGGCCAACCAGGACAACCCCTTGATGGAAGGCAAGCACCCGATCATCGGCTTGGACGTCTGGGAACACGCGTATTACCTCAAGTATCAGAACCGGCGTCCGGATTACATCGGCGCCTGGTGGAACGTAGTGAACTGGGTGGAAGCCGACACGCGATACAACGGCTAAAGTCGCTTCTTGAATCCATGCCAAGGCCCGCCTCCCGCGGGCCTTTTGCGTTACGATGCCATTCAATGGCTGATGTCCTGACGCTTGCGGGCGTGTCGAAGGATTTTCCCACGCACCGGGCGGTGGACTGTGTCGATCTCAGCATCCCGGCGGGAGAGTTTCACGCTTTGGTGGGACCTTCGGGTTGCGGCAAGACGACGACACTGCGGATGGTAGCGGGTTTTGAGATTCCGACAACGGGTACGATTCTGCTCGAGGGCAAGAACGTGGCGCCCTTGCCGCCACACCAGCGCAATGTTTCGACCGTATTTCAGAACTATGCTCTGTTTCCGCACCTGACGGTGCGCGGGAATGTAGAGTTCGGGCTGCGGCGCAAACGCGAGGCGGCGCCGCTCGCGCAAGCAGTGCGGGAGGTGCTGGAGCTGGTGCGATTGAGGGGCAAGGAAGATCGGATGCCACACCAATTGTCTGGGGGAGAACGCCAGCGGGCGGCGCTGGCACGCTCGCTCGCGCTCGCGCCGGCGGTGTTGCTGCTTGATGAGCCGCTCAGCGCGCTTGACCCCAATCTGCGCAAGCAGGTGCGGCTGGAATTGAAGGCGCTGCAGCGGCGCGTGGGCATTACGTTTCTGATGGTCACGCACGATCAGGAAGAAGCACTGACGCTCGCCGACCGCATCACGGTCATGAATCAGGGGCAAGTGGAGCAGACGGGGACGCCGAGGGAGATTTATTTGCGGCCGGCAACGGCATTTGTGGCGCGGTTTCTCGGTGCGATGAACTGGCTCGAGGGATTTGGCCTGCGGCCGGAGGCGACACGCATCGCGGCGGGAAGGGTGCCTGAGGGGGCACGGTCGATGCCAGCGCTGGTTCTCGATTCCACATTTCTCGGCAACTGCATCCATGTGCTGGCGGAGATGCCGGGCGGAGAGAAGGTGACAGTGGAGGTGTCGCGGTTTGAGGGGATGTACAAGCCGGGAGATCGAGTGCGGTTGTGGTGGAACGAAGAAGACGAGTTGAGGTTCAAATGAGCCTGCGCCGCTGGTTTCTACTGCCGGCCTGGCTGGTGACGACCGGGCTCTTTTGGGCGCCGATGGGGATTGTGCTGGCTTACAGCCTGCTGACGCGCGGGCCCTATGGCGGCCAAAGCCTGCCGCTGTCGCTGGAGAGCTACCAGCGTTTTTTCGATCCGCTTTATGGGGAAATTCTGCTGCGCTCGTTTTGGATCGCCGTCGAGACGACGGTGTTGTGTTTGGTGCTTGGATTTCCGCTGGCTTGGTTTATCTCGCGGTCAGGGCCGCGGCGGGGAATGTATCTGCAACTGGTGATGCTGCCGTTCTGGACGAGTTTTCTCGTGCGCACCTATGCTTGGGTTTTCCTGCTGCGGGATACGGGCCTGTTTAATTCCGTGCTGCTGGCGCTGGGCTGGATTGAGCAGCCGTTGCCGCTGCTCTACAATCACGGGGCGGTGCTGGTTGGGCTTGTGTATTGCAGTCTGCCGTTGGCGGTGCTGCCGATCTACTCGACGCTGGAGCGGCTGGACTATTCGCTGGTGGAGGCAGCGGCGGACTTGGGGGCAACGCCCTGGGAGACCTTCACGCGAGTGGTGATTCCGGTCTCGGCCCCGGGGCTGCGGACTGCCGCGTTTCTGGTCTACGTGCCAGCGCTCGGGACTTATCTCACCAGCGATCTGCTTGGGGGCGGAAGTACAATTCTGATCGGAAATCTGGTGCAGAATCAGTTCACCACGGCGCGCGACTGGCCCTTTGGAGCGGCGGCTTCGCTCATCCTGATGGTAGTAGTGCTCGCCGGCCTGGCCCTGGTCGCGCGGCACCGGGAGGATATCCTGTGAGGCCATCGGCGCTGGGCCTTTACGCCAGTCTGGTATACGCGTTTCTGCACCTGCCGCTACTGGTACTGGCCGTGTTCAGCTTCAACCGGTCTCGCCTGACGCGCTGGGAGGGATTCTCGCTTCGCTGGTACGAAGGAGCCTGGAGCGACCGGGCGTTGCTCGCGGCCACGGCGAACAGCCTGACAATCGCGGCATTCGCCACGGTGCTGTCAACCGTGATTGGCACGATGGCCGCCTACGGGCTCTGGAAGAAACGGTCCCGCTGGTTGACGGCGTCGCTGTCGGTATCGCTGGTAACGCCGGAGATTGTGACGGCGGTCTCGTTGCTAGCGCTGTTTCAGATGGTGTTTCGCGTTCTGCATTTGCAATTGGGGATGCACACGGTGGTGCTGGCGCATGTCAGCTTTTGCCTCGTCTACGTGGTGATGGTGGTGCTCGCGCGGCTGCGGACCATGGATGCGAGCTTTGAAGAAGCGGCCCAGGACCTGGGAGCCACGCCGTGGCAGGCGTTTCGCGATGTGACACTGCCGATGCTGAAGCCGGGCATCCTCGCCGCGGCGCTGCTGGCGTTCACAACTTCGCTCGACGACTACGTGATCACGTCGCTGGTGGCGGGTGTGGATTCCGAAACGCTGCCAATGATCATTTACGGCATGGCGCGGCGGGGCGTGAATCCGGCGGTGAATGCGATCTCGACAGTGATCGTGTTCGGGCTGGGCATTTTGATTGTGGTGAGCCAGCGGCTGGAGCAGCAGCGGTGAGGCGGCGGCACTTCTTTCTGGGCCTGACGGGGCTGGCCGGATGCACAGGCAGCGGCAAGCCACGGCTGAACGTCATCAACTATTCCGATTACATTGCGCGAGAAACGCTGACGGGTTTTGAGCGCGAGTTTGGGGTGGAGTTGCGGTACTCGGCGGTGATTGAGGGTTCGGAGGAAACGATTGCCCGGACGATGTCGGGCAATTCGGGTTGGGATGTGGTGTTTCCGGAGAACCGTCTGGTGCAGCCGATGCGGGAGATGGGGTTGCTCGGGCGGCTCGAGCCGGCGCGACTGCCGAATCTGAGCCACCTGGCGGGCCTATTTCGCAAGCCGGCCTGGGATCCGGCGATCGAATGGTCAGCGCCCTACCTATGGTCGTGCTGCGGAATTCTGGCGGGCGAGCCGGCGGGAGAGCTCAGCCGCTGGCAGGATTTGTGGCAGCCGCGCTACCGCGGCAAGATCACGATGCTCGATGAGCCGAGTGAGGTGTTTGCGGCGTGCCTGAAGATTCTGGGCTATTCGATCAACACGGATTCGCCCGAGCAACTGCGGCGGGCGCAAGAGCTGGCGCTCGAGCAGAAGCAGGTCTTGCGGGCCTATCTCAACACGGAGGTGCGCGACCAGGTGGTGGCCGGTGACGTGTGGGCGGCGCAACTGTGGCAGGGCAGCGCGCAACTGTCGATCGACCAGGCGCCGGAATTGCGCTTTGTGCATCCGGCGGAGGGCTATTCGCTTTACTGCGATTGCGTGGGGGTGCTGGCGGAGTCGCGGCGCCGGGAGTTGGCGCACGAATTCATCAACTACCTGTACCGGCCAGAGGTGGCGCGGGCCAATAGTGCCGCGAGCCGGGCGCTGTCGCCCTGCGCGACGGGCAATGAAACAGTGCTCGAGCGGGGCGAGTGGTTCCAGACCGCATCGGGGTCCACGCAGCGGCTGCGGGACCGGCTTTGGACGGAAATCAAGAGCGCCTAGACGGAGACGACCTCACGGATGACGCGGCCGCCGATATCGGTGAGCTTCTTGTAGCGGCCGGCGTGGAGGTAGGTAAGGCGGCTTTGGTTGAGGCCCATGAGGTGGAGGATCGTGGCGTGGACGTCGCGCAGGGGAATCTCCTCGCCAGCCGAGCGGACAGAAAGTTCGTCGGTTTCCCCAAAGGTGGCGCCGGCTTTGATGCCGCCACCGGCGAACCAGACGACCAGGCCGTATTGGTTGTGATCGCGGCCGGGCCTGTCGGTGGTGAGGTTGTTGTCAAAGGGAGTGCGGCCCATCTCGGAGGCCCAAACGACGAGAGTCTCCTCAAGCAGGCCGCGCGACTTGAGGTCCTTGAGCAAGCCGGCGACGGGCTTATCGACTTCGCGGCAATGGACGGGCAAGCGCTCGCCGATGTTGCCATGATCGTCCCAACGGTCGCCACCGGCGCCGTGGAGAACCTTGACGAAGCGGACGCCGCGCTCAACCATGCGGCGGGCCAGCAGGCACTGGCGGCCGAAGGGCTCGGTGATTTCGTCATCGAGACCGTAGAGCTTGCGGGTGGCTTCGGTTTCCTGACCGATATCGACGAGCTCAGGGGCGCGGGATTGCATACGGAAGGCCAGCTCGAAGGATGCAATGCGGGCTTCGAGTTCGCTGGTGTTCGTACGGCCGGCGCGATGTTTTTCGTTGAGCCATTGCAGGAGATCGAGTTCAGCGCGCTGGGATTGGCTGGTCTCTGACCGGGGGTGGAGGTCGACAATCGGGGCAGCGCCATTGCGGAAGAGGGTGCCCTGGTAGGCGGCGGGAAGAAAGCCATTGCCCCAGACGCCGGCGCCGCCGATGGTGGCGCCGCGGCGATCCCCCATGACGATGAAGCCGGGCAGATCGCGATTCTCGCTGCCGAGGCCATAGGTGACCCAGGCGCCAATGGAGGCACTGCCGGGGAACTGGTTGCCGGTAAGCGTGTGGTAAACGGCGGGGCCATGGTTGTTGTTGTCGACCTTGATGCCATGGAGGAAGGCCATCTCGTCGACGACGGAGGCGATCTCAGGCAGCAGGGAGGAGACCCAGCGGCCACTGGCGCCATGCTGGCGGAAGTCCGCGATGGGGGGGATGATGCGGTTGGGCGCGGCCGAGAAAGTGGCGATTTCACCCGTGGCGCGCTCGGCGCGGGGCATTTGCCGGCCGGCGAGCTTGGTGAGCAGCGGCTTGTGCTCAAAGGTATCCATCTGAGAGACGCCGCCTTCCATGAAGAGGAAGATACAGCGCTTGGCCTTGACCGGATGATGGGTGGGCCGGGGAAGGAGGGGGTCGGCTGCGGCGGCTTGGGCAGGAGGAGGCGCGAGCAGGTCGGTCAAGGCGATTGAGCCGAGGCCAAGGTAGGAGTCAAGCAGAATCTGACGGCGTGTTTTCATGCGGGCTTACTCCGTATAGACAAATTCGTTTGAGCTGAACAGCACGCGGATGACTTGGGCGAGGCTCGCCTTGCTGTCGCGGAAGCGTTGGAGCTCAGCCGGGTCGGGCGGGCGGTTGAGAACATGCTCGAAGGCGCGCTCGATCTGGCGGGCCGGGTCGGGGCCGACGGCTTCGAGGATGCGGGCAGCAAGGTGAGCGGATTCTTCCTCGACCAGGGAGCCATTCATGAGGGAGAGGGCCTGGAGCGGGGTGGTGGTAGCGACGCGCCGGTCGCAGGATTCGCTGAACACGATGGCATCGAAGCTGGCCATCATGGGCAGCGGCAGGCTACGCCGCTGGAAGATATAGACGGAGCGGCGGCGGGCGTCCTCGTCGCGGGGATTGGGTTCCCACATGAGGTCGCCGGTGCGGCCATAGCGGGCGAAATCGGCGAGGTCAGCCGGCAGGGGCGGAAAGACGCTGGGGCCATGCATTTCGCGATTGAGGCGGCCACTGACGGCCAGAATGCTGTCACGGATGGCTTCGGCTTCGAGACGGCGGCGGGAGAAGCGGGAAAACAGACGGCTATCTTCGTCAGCGCCGGGATTCTCGGCGGACTGTTGCCAGGTGGCCGACAGAAGCATGAGGCGGTGCATGTGCTTGATGTCCCAGCCGGACTCGACGAACTCGACAGCGAGCCAATCGAGCAGTTCGGGGTGGGTTGGCTTTTCGCCGTTACGGCCGAAGTCGCTGGGTGTGCGAACGATGCCCGAGCCGAAATGCTGCTGCCAAAGACGGTTGACCATAACGCGGGCCGTGAGGGGATTTTTCGGGCTGGCAATCCAGCGGGCAAGAGTAATGCGGCGGCCGCGGGTGGGGTATTGGCGGTAGCGGTCTGTCTCAAAGGCAGCGGCCTGCTGCTGTCCGGTAAGCGCGATGGGAAAGCCAGCCTCGACGATCTCTCCCGGCTGGCGGTAATCACCTCGCACCAGAACGTGAACCGGAGCGATGTCGGGCCCGGAAGGGGGGCCGGGCACATTGGTCACGGCGAGAACATTAGGCTGCCAGCGATCGAGGCGGCGGCGCAGGATATTGAGCTGGCCGGAAATCTCGGCGTAGCGGTTTTTTTCCACCACGGTGAAGATCGATTTGCCGGAGTATTTCGCCTGGGCCTCGGAGCGGACATCGTTGGCCGTCAGCGCGTTGAAGCGAAGGGTGGGATCGAGTTTAGCCGAGGCGTATTCAGTCTTGAGCCGGAGCAGGAGACGGTCTTCGAGGGTGTCGAGGAGAGCTTTTTCCTCGGCATCGCCAGTGCGGTCGGCGTCCTCTAGCAAGCGGGCATGGTGCAGGGATTCCGCTTCGGTAAAGATGCGGCGGGGCTCGAGTTTGATTTCGAGGCGAAGGTCATTCTTGGTGAGGGGCTGGCCGGCTGAGCGCCGCTGGCGTTCGGCGATCAACTTGGCGAGAAGCTCTTTTTCGAGAGCGTCGAAGGCCTGCTTTTCCGGCCCGTCCTTGAGACGCTGGCGGAGGGCCTCACTCTGCTGGCGGGAACGCTCGGCCATGGCGCGGCCGGAGAAAGGAACCGGGACGGCGCCCGCGGCCTGGGTGGCCTGGAAGAAGGCCTGCAAGCGATAGAAATCTTTTTGCGGGATGGGGTCGTACTTGTGGTCGTGGCAGCGGGCACAGCCGACGGTGAGGCCGAGAAAGACGCTGCTGGTGGCGGTGGTGACTTCGGCGAGATAATTCGCGCGCACTTCGGCGGCCACGAGATTGGAGCGGTCCCAGGGGGCGACACGGAGAAACGCGGTGGGGATGAGGCCCTGCTCGTCGGGCTGATAGTTATTGCGGGTCTTGCTGTGTTCGTCGCCGCCGGCGATCTGCTGCAGAACAAAGCGGTCGTAGGGCATGTTGCGGTTGAAGGCATCGATGACCCAGTCGCGATAGCGCCAGACGTTGCCGATGGCGCCATCGCCTTCGAGGCCGGAAGTCTCGCCGTAGCGGGCGAGGTCGAGCCAGTGGCGGCCCCAGCGCTCGCCGTAGCGGGGATCGTCCAAGAGGCGGTCTACCAGGCGGACGTAGGCATCGGGGCGGGTATCGTCGACAAAGGCGGCGAGTTCCTCGCGGGTGGGCGGCATGCCGGCGAGATCGAGATAAAGGCGGCGGGCGAGCGTGCGGCGATGGGCGGCGGGGGCGGGCTTGAGGCCGGCCGCCTCGATGCGGCTAAGGATGAAGGCATCGATGGGATTCCTCACCCAGGCGGCATCGCGGGGTTGTGGGACAGCCGGACGGACCGGGGCCACAAAGGGATTCCAGGCCGAGGAGACCGAGGCCAGCGTAGTGGGCTTGAGGTTGCGAATCCAGGTTTCGATCGCGGCAATTTCCGTGGGGGCGAGCTCTCCACCGAGAGGCATGCGCGGGGCCAACTCACCGCGAACGATACGGAGCAGGGAGCTGGACTCCGGATGGCCGGCCACGACGGCAGGACCAAAGCGGGCACCGCCGGCGCGCAGGGATTCCGCCGTGGAAATCGAAAAACCCCCGGCATGCTGTTGGCCGTCGTGACAGGCGGCGCATTTCTGCCGGAGCACGGCTGGAGGCTCCTGGGCCGAGGCCAGAGCCGTTGCCAGGACAAGGATCCGGATCCGGCCGTGAGCGTAATTGCGTCGCTGTTGGGGCATGGGTTATCGCGCGAATTGTCCACAATTCTATCTCCCGGCGGCGGAAAGCGTGGCAGGGCGGGGCGCCATCGATTTCGGAAACGCGGCGCGGCGGGCCTGCATCCTTAAAACCAAGTGAGGAGGAAAAGACAGTGAAACGGACGGTTCACTGGTTGGCGCTGGCTTGTGTTCTGCTTGGTTTGCCGCTGGCGGGAACGGGCTTGGCGGACATCGTGCCGGAACAGGAGCGTCTGGAGCAACAGGTGCGGCATGAGTTGCTGATGTTGCCCTTTTTTGGCGTGTTTGACGACCTGAGCTTCACCATCGAGGGACGAAGCGTTGTGCTAACAGGGCAGGTGACGCGGCCCGTACTGGCAAGCTCGGCCGTGCAGGTAGTCAAGGGCATTTGCGGTGTGGAAGAGGTTGTGAACCGGATCGAGGTGCTGCCGTTGTCACCGATGGATGACCGTATCCGGCTGGCCGTATACCGAACGCTTTTCCGGCAGCCTTCGCTGAGCCGGTACACGCTAGGCGCGATTACTCCGGTGCGGATTATCGTCAAGAACGGAAACGTTACGCTGACGGGCATTGTCTTGAATGAGATGGATAAGAACATCGCGGGGATGCAGGCCAACCTGGTGGGCGGGGTCTTCAGCGTCACCAATAACCTGCGAGTGGAAGGAAAGTCCTGAGGATTCCGGCACGGACACGATGAGATTTGAGTTAGCCCCTGCTCCTTGTGCACTAAAGCCCGCGTGGTTGATGGCGCGCGGGCTTTTTTTCGTGGCGGTGCTCGCGGCACAGCAGCCGAGGACGCTTGTGCTGGGCATTGCCGGGGGTTGGGAGCCGCCGGATGCGCCGTGGGCGCTGACGGCGCGGGTGAACCGGTTACTGGAAGCCGAGGGGATCGATCAATTACAGCTGGCGGCGATCAGCAATCACCGGCTGAAGGAAGGCCAGCGGCTGATCGAGACAACGCTCGACACCGATCGGGATGGAAAGCTCAGCGCGGCCGAGCGGGGGGCGGCGCGCATCATATTGTACGGACAGTCCTTGGGCGGGGCGGCGACCATTGAGCTTTGCCGCTGGTTGCGAAAACGGGAGATACCGGTGCGGCTGAATGTGCAGATCGACAGCGTAGGTTGGCGTGACGGCGTGGTGCCAGCTAATGTACGGGAGGCTGCCAATCTTTACCAACAAGACGCGGGGCTGATCCGGGGACAAAGCCGGATCCGCGCCGAGAATCAAGCGCGTACGCGGATCTTGGGCAACTGGCGATACCACTACGGCGCGGGATCGAGCTTCGACACATCGGCCATGCCGCTGCTGTACCGGGCTGTGCGCAGCCCGCACGTGAAGATGGAGTTTGATCCCGCGGTGACGGAGCGGGTGGTAGCGTTGATCGCCGGCGCCCTGCGCGACTGGTAGCTACAGGCGGACCCGGCGCCAGCGGCCCGTGCGAAAGGCCAGGATGCCGCAGATCGCGATGAGGCTTTCGGTGAGCGTAACGGCCCAGAAGACGCCGTCGGGGCCCATGCGTCCCGCCAGCCAGCCGGCCAGGGGAATCTGGAAAATCCAATAGCAGAAGACGTTGATGATCGTGGGCGTGACGGTGTCTCCCGCGCCGTTAAATGCTTGCACCAGGACCATGCCGTAGGCATAGAGCAGGTAGCCGTAGGAGATGAGACGAAGCGCATTCTGGCCCACGGCAACCACGCCGGCGTCAGCCGTGAAAATGCGGATCAGGGGCCCGGCGAGGAAGATGAAAACGAGACTGACCAGACCCAGAAAGATCATATTGTAGAAACCACAGAGCCAGGTGGCGCGTTCGCTGCGGTCGGGTTTGCCCGCGCCGAGGTTTTGACCCATGAGCGTCGCGGCGGCGGCGCCGAGGCCCCAGCTCGGCAGGATCGTGACGATGATGATTCGGATGGCGATGGTATAGCCGGCCGTGGCGATACTGCCAAACTGAGCGACGATGCGGCTGAGCAGCAGCCAGCTAGCCGTACCAATCAGATACTGCACCATGCCGGGCACGCTGACGCGGAAGATCTGCCACATCAGGCTCCAGCGCGGCGCGAAGTGACGGAAGCGCAGGCGCAGGCGCTCTCCGCGGCGGAAGAGACAGTAGAGCTGGTAGAGCACACCGACGGAGCGGCCGACCGTGGTGGCGATGGCGCTACCCGTGACGCCGAAGGCGGGAAAGGGTCCCCAGCCGAAGATGAGACAGGGGTCGAGCACGAGGTTGACAAAGTTGGCCAGGGCAAGGACCCGCATGGCAATGGCGGCGTCGCCGGCGCCGCGGAAAATCGCATTGATCAGGAAGATCAGCAACACGGAGAACGTGGAGCCGAACATGATCGTGGTGAAGCGGTGCCCGGTTTCGATGATACCTGGATCGGGGGTCATCAGAGCCAGCAGGGAGCGGCCCAAGACGGCGCCGGGAATGCCAATCAGAGCACTCAAGGCGAGCCCGATCAGGATGGCCTGTCCGGCGGCAGCGCTGGCGCCCGCGGGGTCTTTTTCCCCAATGCGGCGCGAGACGAAGGCGGTGGCGGCCGAGCCGAGGCCCATGGCCACGCCGAAGACGATGGTGAGCATCGCCTCGGTCAGGCCGACGGCGGCGACGGCGCCCGCGCCCAGGCTCGCCACCCAAAACACATTGACGATTACGAAGAGGCTCTCCATGGATAACTCGATCACCATGGGGATCGCGAGGAGGGCAATGGCCCGCTTCAAGCTGCCTTCGGTGAAGTTCTGGTGACTGCCGCGCAAGGCCTCCCGAATCGTCTCGATCAACGCTGGTTGGCCTTGAGAATTTTCTTGCGCAGGCGGATGGATTTCGGCGTGATTTCGACGTACTCGTCGATCTCAATAAATTCGATGGCCATCTCGAGGGTGAGAATACGGGGCGGCACGAGGCGAATGGCTTCATCGGCGGAGCTGCTGCGCATGTTGGTGAGTTTCTTTTCGCGCACGATGTTTACGTTGAGGTCGGCATCGCGGGAGTTTTCCCCAATGATCATGCCCTCGTAGACTTCCGTGCCGGGCGTGATGAAAATCTCGCCCCGCTCCTGGAGGCCGCTGATGGCAAAGGCCGTGGCCACGCCGGGGCGGTCTGAGATGAGCACGCCGGTGGGGCGCATGGGGATGTCTCCCTGCCAATCCATGTAGCCATTGAACAGGGAATTCATGATGGCGGTGCCGCGCGTCTCGGTGAGCATCTCATTGCGGATGCCGATCAAGCCGCGGGAAGGCACCTGGAATTCCAGCCGCACGCGGCCGGAGCCGTGATTGACCATCTTCATCATCTTGCCCTTGCGATGGCCCATCTTTTCGATCACGACACCGATGAAGGTTTCCGGACAATCGATGAGCAGAATCTCCTGCGGTTCCTTGAGCACGCCATCGATCGTCTTGGTCACGATTTCCGGCTTGCTGACCTGGACTTCATAGCCTTCGCGGCGCATGGTTTCGATGAGAATGGCGAGTTGCAGTTCACCGCGGCCCATCACCTTCATGCTGTCGGGCGAGCCGGTGTCCTCGACGCGGAGCGCCACGTTGGTAAGCAGTTCCTTGTCGAGACGGTCCTTGAGGTTGCGCGAGGTGACCAGCGAGCCTTCCCGGCCAACGAAGGGCGAGGTGTTGATCGTGAAGGTCATCGCGATGGTGGGCTCGTCGATGTGGATTCGGGGTAGGGGCTTGGGGGTTTCGACGTTGGTCACCGTCTCGCCGATCGTGATGCCCTCGACTCCGGCAATGGCGATGATGTCACCTGGAAACGCTTCGGTTTCGTCATTGCGGCGCAGGCCTTCGAAGCTATACATCTTGGTGATGCGGGTCTTTTGCAGAGTGCCGTCGAGCTTGGCGATGGCCACTTCCTGGCCGTGGCGGAGGGCGCCGTTGAAGACGCGGCCCACGCCCATGCGGCCGAGGTAATCAGAATAATCGAGATTGGCGATGAGCATCTGCAATTCACTGTCGGCGGAGCCTTTGGGCGGGGGGATGTGCTGGATGATGGTCTCAAACAGCGGCTCGAGATTCTCGCTGGAATCCTCGAGTTTGTGCTTGGCGATACCCTGCTTGCCGATCGCGTAGACGACAGGAAACTCCAGCTGATTTTCGTCGGCGTCCAGGTCGATGAACAGATCGTAAACTTCGTTCAGCACTTCCTGGACACGGGCGTCGGGGCGGTCGATCTTGTTGATGACGACAATGGGCGTCAGGTGGGCTTCGAGTGCCTTGGACAGCACGTAGCGGGTTTGCGGCAGGGGGCCTTCGCTTGCGTCGACCAGCAGCATGACACCGTCCACCATCTTGAGCGCGCGCTCGACCTCGCCGCCGAAGTCGCTGTGGCCGGGAGTGTCGCAAATGTTGATCTTGACGCCCTTATAGCGGATGCCGGTGATCTTGGCAAGAATCGTGATGCCGCGCTCGCGCTCGAGGTCGTTCGAGTCCATGACACGGTCGGTGAGTTCTTCGTTGGCGCGGAAAATGCCGCTTTGGCGCAGCATGGTGTCCACCAGCGTGGTCTTGCCATGGTCAACGTGCGCAACGATAGCGATGTTTCGGATCTTCTCGGGTGAAAAAGGCATGTGAGGGGTAATCTATAGGATCGCACGGGTTGAGTTCCGGGTGCGGATGACCCTGCTCGAAGCGCTCTGCTAGGCTTAAGCTTGCATGGCTCAAAGCCCGGACCACCCCACGGTCGTCATCGTTGGACGCCCGAACGTGGGCAAGTCGACCTTATTTAACGCAATCACTGGAACGCGGCGCTCGATCGTCGGCGACGAGCCGGGTATCACGCGCGACCGGATTCGCGGCGCGGCGCGTTTTCGCGGCCGCCCGTTTACTTTGATCGACACCGGCGGCATCATCCCGAACGATGACGAACTGATCCCTTCGAACATTCTGAAACAGGCGCGCAAGGCGCTCGATGAGGCCGCGCGGATCATTTTTGTGATCGACGGCCGCACCGAGATCACATCCGCCGACCGGGATCTGGCGCAGATGCTGCGGCGTCTCGGCAAGCCGATCACGCTCGCCGTGAACAAGATCGACGTCGAGAAGCGGGAGATCCTCACCAGCGACTTCCATGATCTAGGGCTGAGCCCGGTAATCCCGGTTTCGGCCGAGCACCGGCTGGGCGTGGACAATCTGCTCGAACACGTTACAGACGGCTTTCCCGTGGAGGAGGAAGCCGAGGAGGCACCCGAACAGCGCCCGATCAAGGTGGCGATCATCGGGCGGCCGAATGTGGGGAAATCAACGCTACTGAATGCGTTGACGGGCACTGAGCGGGCCATTGTGTCCCCTGTTGCCGGCACGACGCGGGATGCCGTCGATGAAACGGTGACGGTCGACGGACAGGACTTCGTTTTCGTCGATACGGCGGGCATCCGGCGCAAGGGCAAAACGACGATGATGGCCGAGAAGTTGAGCGTGATGATGGCCCGGCGGCACATCAACATGGCGCATGTCGTGGTGGTTGTGGTGGATGCGCTCGAAGGGCCGACGGCGCAGGACGCGCATATCGCCGGCTACGCGCACGAGGAAGGCCGGCCAGTGATCGTCGTCGTGAACAAGTGGGACGCGCACCCGACGCGGCGCACCAAGGAATTCGAGGCGACGGTGCGGGAGGCGATGAAGTTTCTCGACTACTCGCCGGTCGAGTTTATTTCCGCCTCGAAAGGCACGAACGTCAAGCGGTTGTTCCGGCTGATCCAAAGCGCGCGCGAGGCGATGAACCAGCGTGTGACGACGGGCGAGTTGAACCGGTTTGTCGACTACATCACGCACGAGACAAACATGAAGGTAAAGTACATCACGCAGGGGAGCGTGCGTCCGCCGACCTTCGTCGTCTTCACCGACAAGTCAAAGCCGCTGCATTTCTCCGAGGAACGCTTTCTCATCAATCAGATCCGCAAGCACTTCAGTTTCGGCCCGACGCCGATCGTGATCAAGGCCAAGGCTACGCCGGGCCGGGGCCGCAAAAGCGCGAAATAAAACCCATGGCCATCTCGGCGCGGCGCATGCGTTCGCGCGTGAGGGCGATGGCGGTGTTCTCGATGTGTGTGCCGCAGGGGTAGATGTCGGGTGAGTTACGGAGGCCGAACTTGAGATAGATCGGCGCGGCGACACGGATCAGTTCGGGGATTTCGTAGTAGCGGAGAAACCCGCCGATGTTGTCGGGAGCTTCGACATAAAAGTCAATCGGGGCATCGATTGCCGAGCGGATGGCGGCGATTTGGGGAATGGAAAGATCGCTCGGGATATTGATCGTGGTGGCGCCGAGGTCTTCAAGCAACCGGGCGGAAGCGGGGTTGCAGGGGGCCATCATGACGCTGGTCTTGATGATCAAATCGGCCGGAAGGTCACCGCGCTTCTTCGCGTTTCCCATCACCATCAGATTGCCGATATCGCTGACGAGAATGCTGCGGATGCCAAGGCGGACGGCCCGCAGGACGTCTTCCATGGCGAAGGCGAGCTGATCGGCTCCGCGCAGACTGAGGCCGAGAGTCCGGCCAGCGGGGGAAAAGACCTGAGCCCCGACATCAAAGGTAGCGCGCGGGCCAACGAAGAGGTTGACCTCGATACGGTTTTCCTCGCCCAGGCGGACCATTTCGAGGATTTCGTCGTCCGTCAGCAGCATGATGCCGCTACCCTGGCTGATGCGGTCGACCGGCACGCGGCGGCGCGCCGCTTCCTCAATGACCACGGCCAAGGCCCGCGGGCCTTCGGTGGAGGGAATTTCGATCTTCCATTGCTTGCCGTCGGCAAAGCACTTCGCCGAACTGGGGGCGGCCGCCGGGTCGCCATCGGGCAGCCCCTGGTGGGCGAGAATCTGTCTGGCCTCGTTCATGACAAATTCATTCTATTCCGGAGGGGCCGCGCAGGTTAACGATTCTGAAGCTTTGGGCTGCGATTCGATATCATGTTATTTGGCGGTGGCGCGTCTTCAAACGCGCCTCGGCCCGAGAAACAACCGCATGTCCGACTCACGAGAAGCAGCGTCCGCGACGCTCAATGACTGGCTCGCCGAAGAGCTGTACCAGGAATACTTGAACAACCGAAGTGCTGTCGATACGGCCTGGAAGGGTGTTTTCGATACCGACACCCCGGCGGAGACGGCCCAGCCGGTGGCCCAGCAGACGGCGGCCCCCCAGCAGATAGCGGCGGAGCCGAAACCGGCGGCGGCCAGCGCCGCGCCGGCATCGACGAACGATCTGATTGCCCGGGCGGCGGCGCCGCCGAAGGAACTGGGGCCGGCCGAACAACTTGTGCCCTTGCGCGGCACCGCGGCGCGCATCGCCGAAAATATGAACCTCTCGCTGGCGGTGCCTACGGCGACCAGCCAGCGCTCGATCCCGGTGAAGGTGATCGACGAGAACCGTACTCTGATCAACCAAAGCCGCGCGATGGCGGGCAAGAGCAAGATCTCTTATACGCACATGATCGCCTATGCCATCACGAAGGCGCTCGAAAGCTTTTCGAATTTGAACAACGCCTACGCCGAGAGCGAGGGGCAGCCCTTCCGCTGGGTGAAGGGCCAAGTGAATCTGGGCATCGCGATTGACGTGGCTGGCAAGGACGGGGCACGGTCCCTCGTTGTGCCCAATATCAAAAACTGCGGCCAGATGAACTTTGCTCAGTTTCTCGCTGCCTTCGACGACCTCGTGAAGAAGGGGCGTAACGGCAAGCTGCAACTGTCCGACTTTCAAGGCACGACGATTTCGCTAACCAACCCGGGTACGGTGGGTACCCTTGGCTCAGTGCCGCGGCTGATGCCGGGGCAGGGGGCGATCATCGCCACCGGATCGATTGATTATCCGGCGGAATATCAGGGTGTGCGGCCGGAAACGCGCTCTGCCCTGGGGCTGTCCAAAGTCATGCTGATGAGCTGCACCTATGACCACCGCGTCATACAGGGTGCTGAAAGCGGCATGTTTCTCGCGCGGCTGCAGGAGTTGCTGAATGGCGCCGACCGTTTTTACGAAACCATCTTCAACGATTTGAAGCTGCCCTATCGGCCGGTCTCGTGGCAGACCGATCGGGCCGTGGCCGCCCTGCCCGGCGTCGCCAGCGGAAAGGTAAGCGCGGAATCGGCCAAGGAAGCCGCCGTGCTGCAACTGATTCATGCCTATCGCGTACGCGGCCACCTGATTGCCGATCTCAATCCGCTTGGCGTGGAAGCACAATACCACCCGGAGCTGGACCCCTCCACCTACGGGCTCTCCATCTGGGATCTGGACCGCGAATTTATCACCGGCAACCTGGGGGCATCGACCGGGCTCGGCGATGTGCCGGGCGTGAGCACGCTGCGCGAGACGCTCGAAACGCTGCGCCGCACCTATTGCAACAAGGTGGGCGTCGAATACATGCATATTCAATATCCCGAGCAGAAGGCATGGCTTCAACACCGCATGGAGCCGCCTTCGAGCCATGCTCCGCTCGATGAGCCCACGCGGCGGCGTATTCTCGAACGCCTGCTGCAAGCGGAATTGTTCGAGCAGTTTCTCGGCACGCGGTTTGTGGGCCAGAAGCGCTTTTCGCTTGAGGGTGGGGAATCCACCCTGGCCATTCTCGACGAACTGATTGAGCGGGCGGCCAATACGAACGTGCATGAAGTCGTAGTCGGCATGGCGCACCGCGGACGGCTAACCGTTCTGGCCAATGCGGTGGGCAAGCGGATGGCGCAAATCTTCAGCGAATTTGAAGGCAACCTCGATCCGAACTCCACTCAAGGCTCGGGCGACGTGAAGTACCATCTCGGGGCAACCAGTGTTCGCACTTCATCGAAGGGCAAGGAAGTCGTAGTCAGTCTGGCGCCGAACCCGAGCCACCTTGAAGCGGTCAATCCGGTGGTGGAAGGTATTGTGCGCCCGAAGCAGGAACGGCTCGGGGACACCAAGCGCGAGCGCGTGATCCCGGTCTTGATCCACGGCGATGCGGCTTTTGCCGGCCAGGGCGTGGTGATGGAAACCCTGAATCTGTCTCAGCTCGAGGGCTACACCACGGGCGGCACGCTTCACGTGGTCATCAACAACCAGATCGGATTCACCACGAATCCACAGGATGCGCGCAGTTCGAGCTATTGCACCGATATTGCCCGCATGGTGCAGGCGCCGATCTTCCATGTCAACGGCGACGACCCGGAAGCCTGCTTCCGCGTGGCCCAGATTGCCTTTGACTTCCGTCAGGAGTTCAAGCGCGATGTGGTCATCGATATGATCTGCTATCGCAAGCATGGCCACAACGAGGGTGACGACCCGTCCTACACCCAGCCGCTGATGTACAAGCTGATCAAGAACCACGCCTCGGTGGCGGCACAGTACAGCGACCGGCTGGTGCGGGAGAGCGTGTTGAGCGCGGCGGAGCTCGATTCGATCAAGAAGCGGCTGAACGCACGGATGGAGGAAGGCTATCAGGCCGCGCAGACGAACGCCGAAAAGCTCGAAACGGTGGAAATGACGAGCTACGATCAAGCGGCCATTGCCCCATTCAACAACGGCAACACGGCGATCGACCGCACCCTGCTCGAGCGGGTAATCCAAGGCTACCTGACCGTGCCGGAAGGTTTCACGGTGCACCCGAAACTGAAGGTGAATACGCTCGACAAGCGCCGGGAAGTGCTCAAGGGGGCCCATCTCGACTGGGCGACAGCCGAGATGGTGGCCTTTGGCAGCCTCGTGCTCGAAGGCACGCCGGTACGATTGTCCGGTCAGGACTGCCCGCGCGGCACTTTCTCGCAACGCCACCTCGAGCTGGTGGACTACGAAACAGGCAAGAGCTATATGCCGCTGCAGCACTTGTCGCCCGATCAGGCCAGGTTTGAAGCCGTTGACAGTTCGCTCAGCGAATACGCCGTGATGGGCTTCGAGTTCGGCTATAGCGTGGCCGATCCTCTCACGCTAGTGTTGTGGGAGGCGCAATTCGGAGACTTCGCCAACGGTGCGCAGATTATGATCGACCAGTTCATCGCCGCAGCCGAGGCCAAATGGGGCCAGCCGAGCGGACTGGTGCTGCTATTGCCGCACGGCTATGAGGGCCAGGGGCCGGAGCACTCGAGCGCCCGCATTGAGCGCTTCCTGCAGCTCTGTGCCGAAGACAACATGATCGTGGCCAACTGCACGACCTCAGCCAACTACTTCCACCTACTGCGGCGGCAGATGAACGGCGGGGAAGACCGCCGCGGCTTACGTAAGCCGCTCATCGTCTTCACGCCCAAGGCCAACCTGCGCAACCCGAAAGCAGCCAGCCCGGTGGAGGACTTCACGCAAGGCAGCTTCCGCGAGGTGATCGGTGACTCCAACGCCGATGCCGGCGCAAAGATCACCCGCGTGCTAGTTTGTTCCGGCAAGGTTTATTTCGATCTGCTGCAGGCGCGCGAGGAGCGGGGGGCCGATCACGTGGCCATCGTCCGCATCGAACAATTGTATCCCTTCCCGTCGGATCTGGTGAGCGATATGCTTCAGCGCTATGCGCCTTCGGCGGAGATCATCTGGGTGCAGGAAGAACCGCGCAACATGGGCCCCTGGCGCTTTGTCCAGGAGCACCTGAACTTTGTGCTCGCGGCCAGCCGCCGCGCCGTACATTACGCAGGCCGGCCCGAGGCGGCCTCCACCGCTACCGGATCGAGCAAACAGCACGCCAAGGAATTGGCTGAGTTTGTCGACGCCGCCTTCTCACAAACTGCCCAATTGCGCCCACGCCGCGTCAAATTGGTGGCCCGCCGTAAGAAACAATGAGCGCTTACCCCGATTGGGTGGATTTTGTCCGGTTCATGGGGCTGGACCCGATCACGGTCTGGGTCGAATACCGCTCTGCACTCTTCGCTTCCCTGATCGGGCTTGCTCTTGTATTGCTCTTCTCGATTTATTCCGTTGCGCTGCGAATGCGCGGCATCATTGCCAACTACAAGCACAGCTTCACGGACCGCATGGCTTTTCACCGCTCTATTCATGAAGTGGAAGAGAAGTATCACGAACCTCTGCGGGAGGCTCTTGGCGGTGAAAAGCTCGTGTATCTGGTTCCGGCTATCGCCTACGACTCGGTGGATGGGTTTCGCCGCTCAGTGGGACATATCCTGCTCACGCAAAAGCGCCTGATCTTTGCCGCCGACGGGCGCAAGATCGAATTCCAGCTTGACTCCTTTCAGGACGCCAACGTGCGCGACGGCAACAAACACATGGAATTAAAGCTGATCGTCAATGAGAACAAGAAGCCGATTTTTCATCTGTTGGGCATCAGCCGCGACCACGCCCAGGAGATTTTCATGAAAATGCATGCCTTCCGTGTCCAACTTAAGGAGAGCCAGTCCTAGGCCAGTAGCCCACGCGGGTGCGCACGATCAGCCCCTTGCGCCGGGTGATCAACTGGATCCGGCGAAAAGAAGGATAGCCGCCCCGGCTCACGGGAACGTAGCCGAGGCTGTATTGATTCCGCAATTCCTGTTCGATCCAACCAAAAATCCGGTCGATACTTTGTTTCCGGCTGACTTCATAAAGGGCGCCGCCGGTCTCACGGGCGAGGCGCGCCAGGATGGCGCGTCCATCGGGCAAGCCAAAAGCATTGCTGTAAAAGCCGGGGTCGGTGAAGTAAACGGCGTAAATAAGGGCATCGGCCCGCTGGGCCGCCTCGATGGCCATGGGCAACGTGTGGTGGCTCGAGCTGTCAACACCATCGGAGAGCACGATCATCGCCTTGCGGCCGCTCTGTGTCTTGAGCAATTCCGCGCCCGAGGCAATCGCATCAAGGCAGGAAGTACCGGCCCCGCCGCGTGCCCTCAACTCACTTTGCGTCGGCGTGTCGATGCCGGTGAGCACCTCTTCCAGTTGCACGCGGGAATCGCTAAACCCCAGGCGAACGCGCGCCAGCGTATCGAATTGAATCAGGAATACCAGATCGTGGCGCTCGCGCAACACTTGATCCAAGAACCGGAAAGCCGCGCCGCGCTCAGCGGCAATCACTTTTTGCTGACTCATGCTCGTGTCGATCAGCAGCCCCAGGCGCAGGGGCAGATCCGACTGGCGGGCAAAGTAGCTAATCTTCTGGGGCGTACCTTCTTCGCTGAGAAGAAAATCCTCCTCGTTGAGATCATTCACCCATTGCCCCGCGCCGTTGCGCACGCTCACCAGAAGATTGACGACATCGACACCGGCGCGAAACGTGACTTCCTGCGCGAAAAGGGGGGCGAGGATGGCGCGGCGCGTCCACATCTGCCTTTATGATGGCGGATTTTGCGAAGATGAGAGGGGATCATGTTGCGCGGATACAAATGGGCTCTGGTCATGCTGGTCCTCGGCGGCGTTGTTGCCGGCGCGCCGCGCAGGCCCGCGCCCCGCAAGAAAACGACAGCGGCGAGAAAACGCACCGCCGTGCCGAAGCCCCCCGTGGTCAGTCAAAAGGTGCGGGCCGCCTCGCGCGAGTATGTTTCCGGAGCCATGGACGCGGTGGCTGCGGCGGCACTGGAAAACTCGGCCGCCTTGATTCCTTTTTTCGAACAGCTCTACCAGTTGGAGCAACCCGGCATTACCGGGCCGCAATCGTTGCACGTGCTGCAGTATGGCGATTCTCACACGGCCAGTGATGATTGGGCGCATCAGTTGCGGCAGCTATTCCAAGGCCGATTTGGCGATGGTGGAGCGGGCTATTCCTTTGCCGGCCGGCCCTTTGCCGGCTACCGGCGTTATGACGTGAAGGGCGGACAGAGCCCGCGCTGGGAAACCGAAGGGCTGTTGACAAAAGGCGAGGACGGCTTTTATGGCCTTGGTGGCGCCGCCATCGTGACTCGGCGCGCCGGCGAGATGGTATATCTCGACGCCGAGGGCGACCGCGTGGAACTGCACTTCCTCCGGCAGCCCGGCGGGGGCAGCTTCCGGATCTACCTCGATGGCGCCGAGGTGGCCACGGTCGAGACCGAGGGCTCGCTCGGCCCGGGCTATTGGGCGCTGGATGTGCCGGAAGGCTTAAAGCGGTTTACGGTGGAGACGATCAGCAGCGCCCCGGTGAAGCTCTTCGGCTGGGTGACGGAACGCAATCGGGGCCTGACCTGGGAGACGCTGGGCATCAATGGCGCCTCGGCCCAGCTCAGCCTGCGGTGGGAAGAATCGATGTTGCGCGAGCATGTAGGGAAACGAAATCCGGCGCTGATTGTCTTCGCTTATGGAAGCAATGAAGCCGCGCGGCGGGATTGGACGGCGGAGTCTTATCGCGCGATGTTCCGCGAAGTGCTCGCCCGCTACCGGGCGATGGCGCCGGCGGCAAGTTTACTGGTGGTCGGCCCCCCCGACCGCGCGGTGCGCACCCGCAAAGGCGTACTGGCTCTACCGCAGCTCGACATGATCTGCGAGGCGCAACGGGAGGCCGCCATCGAAGCTGGCGCCGCTTTTTGGGATCTGCGCGAGCGTATGGGCGGCGCCGGAGCGATGAAGCGTTGGGTTTATGCCGGCTTCGCGCAAGGCGATTTCGTACATCTGACGGGCAACGGATACCGGCTGGTGGGCGAGACGCTTTATCGCGATCTCATCGCGCACTATGAGGAGTTCCGCCGGATTCGGCAGCGAGTTTTTTCCGAAGCGAACGGAGTGAATGATGCAGCAAAACAAGATCAGTGACTTGATCGCGGCCATCGCCGGCAAACCGGTGGATATCGGCGCTGACGAGAGTCTTTTTGAAAGCGGCCTGCTTGACAGCTTTGCCCTGACCGACCTGGTAAGCAAACTCGAGCAGGAGTTCGGCATACGGATTCCGGATGGCGATCTGAATCCGCGTAAATTCGAAACCATCGACAAGATCGCGGAGTACGTGGAAGCGAGAATCTGAGCCGATGCCGTGGATACGCGGCTTCGGTAAGCACCTGCCGGAACGCATCGTGACGAACACAGAGATGGCGCGGTTGCTGTCGGTCGAGGAAGCTTGGATCACGCAAATGTCGGGCATCGCGACGCGGCGCTTCGCGGCGGCGGGGGAGTCCGTGGCGAGCATGGCGGCGGCGGCGGGCCGGGAAGCTCTACTCACAAGCGGAGTCGAGGCGAATGAATTGGGCCTGATCCTGGTCGCTTCCGGCAGCGCGGAACGCCGATTTCCCGGCCCGGCCGTCGAGGTTCAGCAATTGCTCGCCGCTCCACAAGCCTTAGCCCTCGACCTGCCCATGCCCAGTGCGGGAACCCTCTTCGCGCTCGTTCAGGCCGCGCTCTGGGCGCCCTCGCGTGGGCCGGTACTCGTGATCGGCGCCGAGAAGATAAGCCCGCTCCTGCTCGCCGAGCCACTCGAGCCCGGCACTGCCATGCTTTTCGGCGATGGGGCAGGCGCCTGCGTGGTCGATCCGCGCGGCGGACTGGCCCGAATCCTCGACTGGGAACTGGGTACCGACGGCACAGGCGCCGGCGAGTTGAAACTCGAACTTCAGGGGCCGATACGGATGAATGGCAGATCGGTGATTCTGCATGCGGCACGCAAAGTGCCCGCCGCGATCACAACCCTGCTTGAGCGGCAGCGGCGGCCCGCCACGGACATCGCCGTCTATCTCATGCATCAGGCCAATGCCAATCTGATTGCCAAGATCGCCCAAAGCCTAGGCATCGCCCCCGAAAGCTTTTTCAGCAACATCAGCCTTTATGGCAACACGAGCGCGGCATCGCTGCTGATCGCCGCCGCCGAGTGGCCCGGCCCCTGGCGGGGACCAATCGTTATGGCTGCCTTCGGCGCCGGTTTTCAGTGGGGCGCCCTGCTGCTTGAGGGAGAATGCTGAATATGCCCAAATGGATTGCCTCACCCACGACGATTCCCGTGCCTGGAGGAAAACGCATTGACGAGTTCGCCGGCCGGGTGAACACCGGCGACCCGCGCCTCAGCATCGCCCACATGCACAGCCCCCCGGGATGGAGCGAGCCCGGCCAGCGGCCGGAATTCGACGAGTGGACCCTAGTGCTTCGCGGCATGATGCGGGTCGAGTACCAAGGCGGCGTGCGCGACGTCGCCGCGGGCGAGGCGATCCTCACTGAAGCCGGAGAGTGGATCCGCTATTCGACACCCGGCCCGGAAGGCTGCGACTATATCGCCGTCTGCCTGCCGGCCTTCAGCATCGACACCGTACACCGCGACCGCTAGAGTGTAAATAATGCCCCGCCGACTCCTGATTGCCGCTGGTATCGTGCTGCTCACCTTACTGGTGGGCCTGCTGGTTTGGCAGGGCAGCTTCAGCTTTGGCGATTTCACGCCCGCCAGCCCACAGCAGGTAACGGTCTTCTGGGCCGTCTCGACGCTCGTATTCTTGCTGACGGTTCTGATCGGGTTTCTACTCTTCCGCAGCTTCGTCAAGATCTACTTCGAGCGCGCGCACAACCGCGAGGGCTCCCGGCTCAGGACCAAGTTGCTCGCTGCCGCGCTCGGCATCACGATTTTGCCAGTCTTCTTCTTCGCCGTCTTCAGTGTTTACGTATTGAACCGCAATCTCGACAAATGGTTTTCGCGCCCCGCGGTCAACGCCAATACCACGCTGATGGGTATGGCGATGGCTCTCGAGCGGAGCGCCGCCGGCGAGGCCCGGGCGCAGGCGGAACTCCTCGCCAGCCGCCCCGAGGTAGCCGACTATGCGCGCGGCGACCGCTCGCTGCAAGCCTGGGTCAGGCAATTCTGCGAGACCAAGCATGTGGCCGAGGCGCAACTGGAAACCAAGGACGGCAGCCGCCTGCCCCTGTGCTCGACCGACCGCACTTCAACCCGGTTTCCCATGGCGCGCGCGGAGCTTCCCGCCGGTCTCGGCACCATCTGGGTGCGCGGCCACCTCGAAGCCAGCGCGGAAAAGGAGCACCAGAAACTGGTCGACAGTATTGCCGAATACGACCTGCTGAAGGTGAGCCGCCGCGAACTCTGGCAATTCTACCTCCTGCTGCTCGCTCTGATTTGTCTGTTCATTCTGTTCCTATCCACCTGGGTCGTGCTGGCGCTGGCGCGCCAGATCAGCTTGCCGATCGCTGAATTGCTCAAGGGCGCCGAAGAGGTACGGGGAGGCAATCTGGCTTATCGCGTGGAGACGCGGGCGGCCGACGAATTGGCGACGCTCGTCCGCGGCTTCAACAACATGACGCAAAGCCTCGAGGCCAACGCCCGTGAGCTCGAGCGGCGGCGGCGCTTTACCGAAGCTATTCTCGAAAATATTCCCACCGGCGTGGTCAGCATCAGCGCCGAAGGCCGCGTCCTGCGGATGAATCGGGCCATGCGCGAAATCTTCCCTGAGATGGCGCAGCAGTTGACGCCGCGTCTTGATGAATTGCTGCCGAAGGACGAGTCCGCCGAGCTGCGCTACCTGCTCAAGCGAGCCCGCCGCACCGGCATCGCCACGCGGCAATTTGACTTCCTGCGCGACGGGCGGCATTACCATCTGGGCGTCACGGTGTCGGCGGTCGAGGAAAAGCCGGCCGCCTCCTTCGTCGTCGTCGTCGAGGATACCAGTGAATTGTTGCGGGCGCAGAAACAGGCGGCCTGGCATGAGGTGGCGCGCCGTATCGCCCATGAGATCAAGAATCCGCTGACGCCGATCGCCCTCAGCGCGGAACGCATCGCCCGCCAGTTGGACAAGTTGGCGATTGCCCCTGAGAATGCCCGCGTACTGCGGGAATGCTCGGCCATGATCAGCCGCGAGGTGGAAAGCGTGCGCACCCTGGTCGACGAGTTCTCCCAGTTTGCCCGCTTCCCGTCCGCGCAGCTCCGTTCTCTCTCGCTCAATGCCGTTGTCAGCAACGCCATGCAGGTGTTCTCCGGCCGGCTGGAAGGAATCGAGCTGAAGGTTGCCCTCGAGCCCAGCCTCCCACTCATCAATGGCGACGCCGAACAATTGAAACGCGTCGTCGTCAACCTCGTCGACAACGCCGCCGAGGCCATGCAGGATTCCCTTGTCCGGCGGCTCTTCGTTTCGACTCAGGATCTGGGCAACGAAACCGTGGAACTCGTCGTCTCCGATAGCGGCAGCGGCGTTTCCGCCGAAGACCGGGAAAAGCTTTTCCTGCCCTACTTCTCGACCAAAGGCCGCGGCACGGGCCTGGGGCTGGCCATCGTCAACCACATCCTCGGTGAGCACCAGGCTCAGATTCGCGTGGAGGACAATCAGCCCTCCGGGGCGCGCTTCATCGTGGAATTCCCGGTCTGGAGCACCCCTGAAAATACCGAGCCGGGCCGCGATACGCCCTTGGAGGCTAAGGTTTGAAGTACATCCAAATTCTGGTCGTCGACGACGAACAGGGCATCCGCGAGTCCTTGCGCGGCGTGCTCGAGGACGAAGGCTACAGCGTCCATGTGGTGGGCAGCGGGGAGGAGGCGCTCGAGGAGTTGCACAAACGGAGCTATGACCTGCTGCTGCTCGATGTTTGGCTGCCGGGCATGGATGGCCTGTCCGTGCTCGCCGAGATCCAGAAGCTGCCTCTCAGTGAGCGGCCCGGCATCGTCGTGATCAGCGGTCATGGCAACATCGAAACGGCCGTCAAGGCGACCAAGCTGGGAGCCTTCGACTTTCTCGAAAAACCCTTGACAATCGAGAAAGTCACGGTGACGATTCAGAACGCGCTCAAACAACGCAAGCTCGAAGTCGAGGTGGAACGGCTGAAGGGCGCCAGCGGCGAGGAGCGCCGCATAATCGGCGATAGCGTCCCGATGCGCGCCCTGCGCCAGCAGCTCGATCTGATGGCCCGCACGAATGGCCGCGTTTTGATTTTTGGCGAAAGCGGCAGCGGCAAGGAATTGGTGGCGCATGCGATTCGCCGCTCCAGCCCGCGTGCGCAAGGACCTTTCGTGGAAGTGAACTGCGCCGCGATCCCCGAGGATTGGATCGAAAGCGAGCTGTTTGGCCATCGCAAGGGCAGCTTTACCGGCGCCCTCGAAGACAAAATCGGCAAGTTCGAACGCGCCGATGGCGGCACGCTGTTTCTCGACGAAGTGGGCGACATGAGTCTGAAGACTCAGGCCAAGGTGCTTCGTTTTCTGGATGAAGGCCGCTTTGCGCCCCTTGGCGCTGACGAGAGTATCCGCTCCGATGTGCGGGTTATCGCCGCCACCAACAAGAATCTCGAGGATGAAATTGAGCGCGGTAACTTCCGCGAAGACCTGTTCTATCGCCTCAATGTCATCCCCTTTCATGTGCCTCCACTGCGAGAGCGCGTGGAAGATATCGGGTTGCTGGCGGACTTATTTCTCCATGAGTTCACCACTGCTTACGGCCGCAAGCAAAAGGAACTGACGCCGGAAGCCTACCACGTGCTCGAGGAGTATTCCTGGCCCGGCAACGTGCGCGAGTTGCGCAACCTGATGGAGCGCATCGTAATTATGAATCCGCAGACCCGGGTGGAAGCCCGGCAGATCCCGCTGAACTCCCCGCGCAAGCTGGCGCCCGAGCGAATACAGGACCGCTTTGGCAGCCTGCAGGATGTGCGGGAAGCCGCCGAGCGCGAGTACATTCTCAAGAAGCTCGACGAGACCGGCGGTAATGTCACGAAAGCGGCGGAAGTGCTTGGCCTCGAGCGTAGTCACCTCTATCGCAAGATGAAGGCCCTGGGACTTGGGCCGAAAGAGAGTTGATAGACCGCGGCCCCGCGCGCAGAAACTTCGATTCCGTTCAAAACCATGCGAGCTTCACAAGTCTAGTTTCTGGTCAATTTTAGTGTGTATTATTATTGCATGAGTAAATTTTTATCCTGCTTGATTCTGGCTGCGGCCCTGAGTATGGTGCTGGAAGCCCAACCGCTTGTTAGCGAAGGCGGAATCCTGAACGCCGCCAGCTATCTCAGCCCGCGCCTGCCCGGCGGCGCCATTGCGCAGGGCTCTATTTTCGTCATCTTCGGGGACCGCATGGGCCCCGCCACGCTCGCCTCAGCCGGGTTCCCCTTGCCGAATACACTAGCTGGCACCAGCGTCCGCGTCACCAGCGGCGGCCAGAGTCTCGATTGCCCCCTGGTCTACACCGTCGCCCGCCAAGTGGCGGCGATCCTGCCCTCCAACACCCCGGTCGGAAGTGCCACGCTTACCGTTTCCTTCGGTGGCCAAACGAGTGCGGCACGGAGCTTTCGCGTCGTAGCAAGCGCCTTCGGCACCTTCTCGCTCAATCAGGGCGGCACCGGGCCGGGCGTGATCACGAACTTTGATTCGGCCGCCTCACAGCCTGTGAATACCGCGGTGCGCTCGGCGCGCCCCGGCCAGACGCTGATTCTGTATGGCACAGGGCTCGGCGCGCTGCCTGCCGGCACGCCGGATAATGGCGCTGCCCCCGCCGTCCAGATCAACGCCTCTAGTGTGGAACTCTTTGTCGGCGGCCGCCGCGCCAGCGTCGCTTATGCCGGACGCGCCCCTGGCTTTGCCGGCCTCGACCAGATCAACTTCGTCGTGCCCGGCGGCATCGAAGGCTGCTCGGTTCCCGTGGCGATCAAGATCGGTAACATCATCAGCAACTATTCCACGATCGCCATCGCCGCCAATGGCGGCCTCTGTTCGGAGCCTCTCGGGCTGTCCAGCACTTTGCTGGACAATATCAACCGGGGGGGCAGTGTCCGCTACGGCAGTATCGGCCTGTCGCGGGTGGATGCGGAAATCACGCTTCCTTTCTTAGGCACGCAATCCCTCAAGACCGATACAGGCAGCGCCGACTTTGAAGAAATCAACCTGACGACCATCAACAGAGGGGCGCAGTTGAATGTCGCCGGTACTTCCGCGATTGGCACTTGCTTCGTATTTGTAGGAAGTGAGAACAATCTCATCCCGATCGACCCGATCCGTGGCCGCGGGTTGGATGCCGGCACGGCCATCAACGTCAATGGACCGAAAGGCGCCAAGACCTTACGCCGCGAGGAAGATCTGATCGGGTCTTATGGTGAGACGCTGGCTTCGACTGGCATTCCCGGGGCTTCTGGCGGTGGTGACCCCGATGGCTACCTCGTTGCCGGCAATTACACATTCAACAATGGCTCGGGCGGGGCTGACGTTCGCGGCTTCAATGCCTCCTTTACCCTGCCCCCGAACGTAAACTGGACCAATAGAGCAGCCATTACCAATGTGAACCGGGCTAATGGCGTAACCGTGAACTGGACAGGCGGCGATGCCAGCAGCTTCGCACAAATCTATGGATTCTCCCTAAGCGGCTCCGAGGATGACGCAGTGGGGGGGTTCTTCTCCTGTCTGGAGCGGGCAAGCGCCGGCACCTTCACGGTGCCGCCTGCCGTTCTACTGGCACTTCCGCCTTCGCCATCCGGTGCTGCCCTGTTTCCACTTAGCACCCTGGGCGTGGGCGGCGTTAGCGCTCCGCGTGAATTCACCGCTCCGGGTCTCGATTACGGCGTGATTGTCTCGACCTCCATCGCGGTCAAGTCCGTTACATATCAGTAAAGTCAAGTCTGGCTATCACTTACAAGCCGTCCACGGACAGGAGCCAGCTTGTATCATGAGCCTATGCAAAGAGTACTGTCCTGCGCGGCCTTGGCCTTGGGCCTCAGCCTCGCGCTGGAAGCCCAGCCGCTTGTAGACGAAGGCGGCATCCTGAACGCCGCCAGCTATCTCAGCCCGCGCCTGCCCGGCGGCGCGATTGCGCAAGGTTCGATTTTCGTCATCTTCGGAGACCGCATGGGCCCGGCTACGCTGGCCGCGGCCGGCTTTCCCTTGCCGAATACCTTGGCCGGCACCAGCGTCCGCGTCACCAGCGGCGGCCAAAGTCTCGATTGCCCGCTGGTCTACACCGTCGCGAGCCAGGTAGCGGCGATCCTGCCTTCCAACACCCCGGTCGGAAGTGCCACGCTTACCGTTTCCTTCGGTGGCCAAACGAGTGCGGCACGGAGCTTTCGCGTCGTAGCAAGCGCCTTCGGCACCTTTTCGCTCAATCTGGGCGGCACCGGGCCGGGCGTGATTACGAACTTTGAGTCGGCCACTTCGCATCCGTTGAATACCGCGCTGCAATCGGCCCGTCCCGGCCAGACGCTGATTCTTTATGGCACCGGCCTTGGCGCACTGCCTGCCGGCACGCCGGATAATGGCGCCGCCCCCGCGGTCCAGATCAATGCGGCCAATGTAGAGCTTTATGTCGGCAGCCGCCGCGCCAACGTGGCTTACGCCGGACGCGCCCCCACCTTTGCCGGCCTCGACCAGATCAACTTCGTCGTGCCCGGCGGTGTCGAAGGCTGCTCGGTTCCGGTGGCGGTCAAGATCGGTGACATCATCAGCAACTATGTTTCGATCGCCGTGGCGGCGGCAGGTGGCGTCTGCTCCGATCCTCTGTCCTTGCCGAGTTCCCTGCTCGACCGGCTCAACAGCGGTGGCTCAGTCCGCTTGGGTAACATGAGCCTCTCCCGCGTCGAATTGGAAAACTCAGTTCCCGTCGCCGGAATACAAGCGCTCAAGATCGACAGTGGCAATGCCGACTTTTCCGAACTGACGCCAGCCGCGCTCAACAGCGGAGCTCAACTGGGGCTGGCGGGCAGTTCTTCAATGGGCACCTGCTACGTTTTCGTGGGCAATCCATCTGGCCTGTTCCCGGCCGACCCCATCCGCCCGCGCGGTCTTGATGCCGGCACGGCCATCAACCTCAATGGCCCGAAGGGCGCAAGGACCCTCCGCCGCGCCCCTGGCGTGACAGGCTCTTACAACGAGACACTGACCACGGGCGACCTGCTCGGACCCATCCTCGGCGGCGGTGATCCGGACGGCTATCTTGTAGCGGGTAACTACACATTTAACAACGGCACCGGCGGAACCGATGTGCGGGGCTTCAATACTTCCTACACCCTGCCCCCCAATCTCAACTGGACCAACCGGGCAGCCACCACCACCGTCAATCGCGCCAACGGGCTCACCGTAAACTGGACGGGCGGCGACCCCAACGGCTATGTGCAAATCTATGGCTTCTCGCCGGTCGACAACAACGACAACTCAGTCCGCGGATACTTCGTCTGTACCGAGCGCACCAGCGTTGGCACATTCACGGTGCCACCGGCGGTTCTGCTGGCGATTCCTCCCTCTCCCCCGGCGCCCACGGGCTCGTCGCTGCCGCCGCGCGGCTCCCTTGGGGTCGGCAGCATCAGCCCCACGCGGGAATTCTCCGCACCCGGCATCGACTACGGCACACTTTCTTCGACAAGCATGGTGATCAAACCGGTTCCGTACCAGTAAACTCTCACTCACCAGCTAAACTGAAAAGAGGGCGGCCTGTGCTCGGGCCGCCCTCCTCTTGTTTGCATGGCTGATCATTTGACACTGTTCCTGTTCTTTCCCCTGCTCGTCGCGCTGGTCTTGTGCTTCGTGCCGGGGTCGCGACGGCAGTGGATCCGCCTTGGGGCCAATCTCGCACTGGCTTTGAGCGCGGTTTGGGCCTTCGCCCTGCTGGCGCGCTTTGACCCGAACGGCGACTTTCAGTTTGTGCAGAGGTTGGTCTGGATCCCGTCGATCGGAGCCGAGTTTCATCTGGCCGTAGACGGCTATTCGCTGCTGCTGGTGGCCATGACGAGCCTGGTCGGCTTTCTCGCCTGTCTGGCCAGTTGGAGGGCGATCGACCAGCACGTCAAGGAATTCCATATTCTGCTGCTCACGCTGCAGACGACCGTCCTCGGTGTTTTTCTCTCGCTCGATGCCCTGCTCTTCTTCGTGTTTTTCGAGGCCTCTCTGTTGCCGATGTTCTTTCTGATCGCGATCTGGGGCGGCCCGGAGCGGCGGCGCGCCGCGATGAAGTTTCTCGTCTACACGGTGGCCGGCAGCATGTTGATGCTGCTGGGCCTGCTGCTTCTCTATTTCGAACACGCGCGCCAGACTGGCTTCTTCACCTTCAGCATCCCCGCGCTCTGGGCTACACAGCCCGAGGGACAGTTGGGGTTTTGGATCTTTTGGTTGCTCTTTGCCGGCCTTGCCGTCAAGGTTCCGATGGCGCCGCTGCACACCTGGCTGCCCGACGCCCATGCCGAGGCGCCCACGGCCGGCAGCGTCTATCTCGCCAGCGTCATGCTCAAAATGGGTACTTATGGCTTTGTCCGGCTGGTGCTGCCCACCGTGCCGGAAACCCTCAAGCACCCCGGCGTGCTGCTGGCGATGAGCCTCGCCGCTCTCATCGCGATTCTCTACGGCGCCCTGATTTGCCTGCGGCAGCGCGACTGGAAGCGGTTGATCGCCTATTCGAGCGTGAGCCACATGGGCTTCTGCATGCTCGGGCTTTTTTCGCTCAACCCGGCCGGAATTTCGGGTAGCATGCTGCAACAGATCAACCACGGCATCTCCACCGGCTTACTCTTCCTGCTCCTGGGGCTTGCCTACGAGCGGCGGCACACGTATGAGATCGGTGAGTATGGCGGCCTCTTTGGTCCGATGCCGGCCTTTTCGCTGGTCTTCCTGGTGGCGGTTGTCAGTTCGATGGGCCTGCCTCCGCTGAATGGCTTCGTCGGGGAGGTGCGCATCCTGGCCGGCGCCTTTGAGATGAGTGTCTGGTGGGCGTGCTGGGCTGGCCTGGGCGTCGTGCTCACCGCCGCCTATCTGCTTTGGTGCTACCAGCGCATAACGCTCGGGGAAACAGCGGAGCAAAACCGGCTTTTGCCCGACTTGAGCCCGCGCGAGTGGGCCGTTGTGCTGCCGCTTGTTCTCGCTGCCATCGGTCTGGGTCTGTATCCGCAACCCGCCTTCGATCTGCTGGAGCGCCCCACCCGCCAGGTAATCGAGAAAGTGAGGCCCAATTACTATGCTCAATCGAATTAGCGTGCATGGTGCGCGGCAGCACAACCTCAAGAGCATCGATGTCGAAATTCCCCGCAACACCCTCACGGTCATCACCGGCCTGAGTGGCAGCGGCAAGTCTTCTCTCGCCTTCGACACGATCTACGCCGAGGGTCAGCGCCGCTACGTCGAAACCCTCTCGCCCTATGCCCGCCAGTTTCTCGACCAGATGGAACGGCCCGAAGTCGATTCGATTGACGGCCTCAGCCCGGCCATCTCCATCGAGCAGAAAACCACCAGCCGCAGCCCGCGCTCCACCGTGGGCACCATCACGGAAATCTACGACTACATCCGTCTGCTTTACTCCTCGGTCGGCGTTCCACACTGCCCGGCCTGCCAGACGGAGATCCGCCGCCAGAGCACGGCACAGATTCTCGAGCGGATCCACGAAATCCCGGAAAACACGCGGCTCATGGTTCTCGCCCCCATCGTGCGGGGGCGCAAGGGCGAGTTCAAAAAAGAGCTGGAGAAGTTTCACCGCCAAGGCTTCGTCAAGGCCCGTGTCGATGGCGTAATGCGCAATCTCGAGGATAACTTTGCGCTCGACAAGCGGCGCAATCACACCATCGAGGTCGTTGTCGACCGGCTCGTGCTCAAGCCGGATATCTCCAAGCGGCTGGAAGCCTCAATCGAGACCGCCATCAAACTGGCCGACGGACTGGTGCAGATTAGCATCCTCGGCCCGGGCGGCGAAGCCCTCGAAGAGCGGCTCTACTCGCAGAAGCAGGCCTGCCCTGAGTGCGGCGCCAGCGTGCCCGTGCTCGAGCCGCGCAGCTTCAGCTTCAACAGCCCCTATGGCGCCTGTCCGGAATGCAACGGTCTCGGCAGCATGTGGAGTTTCGACCCCGACAAAGTGATCGTCGATTCCTCGCGCCCCCTCTTCGACGGTGGCCTGGGCCCGGGCGCCACTTCCAACTATGTAGGCCAGCGCGTCACCGATGCGGCCTGGAAGAATAACATCGACCTGAGCAAGCCCTGGGACCGCCTGACCGCGGGCCAGCAGGAAGTTCTGCTGCATGGCAAGGGCACTTTCCCCGGCATCCTCCGCTTGTTGCTCGACAATCTCGAAAACGCAACAGACACCTACCGCGCTTATCTGAGCGACTTCATGACCGCCCGCACCTGCGGCGCCTGCCGCGGCAAGCGCCTGCAGCCGGCCAGCCTTGCCGTCAAGCTGCACGGCATCGCGATCAGCGATTTCACCTCGATGAGCGTCCGCCGCGCCCTCGAAACCGCCCGTGACTGGAAGCTTGGCCCGCGCGAGGAGGAAATCGCCGGCGGCATCCTGCATGAGATCCGCACCCGGCTTGAGTTCCTCGAAGCAGTCGGCCTCGAGTATCTCAGCATGGAGCGCAGCGCCCAAACTCTTTCCGGCGGCGAGGCGCAACGCATCCGCCTCGCCACCCAGATCGGCAGCCAGTTGCGCGGCGTGCTCTATGTTCTCGACGAGCCTTCGATCGGCCTGCACCCCCGCGATAATGGCCGCCTGCTCGAAACCCTCGAGCGGTTGCGCGATCTCGGCAATACCGTTCTGGTCGTCGAACATGACCAGGACACCATCGAGCGCGCCGACTATGTCATCGACTTGGGGCCCGGCGCTGGCCGGCTCGGCGGCGAGGTCGTGGCCGCCGGCACGGCCGCGGAAATTGCCCGCTCGAAGCACAGCCTCACCGGCCAATATCTCTCGGGCAAGCTCGAGATTCCCGTCCCCGCCGTGCGCCGGCTCGGCTCCGGCAAGAAGCTCATTATCGAAGGCGCCAGCGAGCACAACCTGCGCGATGTCACGGCGGAGTTTCCCCTCGGCATGCTGATCGCCGTGACCGGCGTAAGCGGCAGCGGCAAATCGACTCTGGTCAATGACATCCTTTACCGCGCGCTGGCAAAGCACGTGTACGGCTCGAAGGCCGAGCCCGGCCGGCACCGTGCCCTCCATGGCCTCGAGGAGATCGACAAGGTCATCGAGATCGACCAGAGCCCCATCGGCCGCACCCCCCGCTCCAATCCGGCCACCTACACGCAGGTCTTCTCTCCCATCCGCGATCTGTATGCCATGCTGCCCGAAAGCCGCGAGCGCGGCTACAAGAGCGGACGCTTCAGCTTCAATGTCAAGGGCGGCCGTTGCGAGGCCTGTCAGGGCGACGGCCTCAAGTGCATCGAGATGAACTTCCTGCCCGATGTCTACGTCACCTGCGACGTCTGCCGCGGCAAACGCTACAATCACGAAACGCTACAGGTCAGATACAAGGGCAAGAGCATCGCCGAATTGCTCAATTCGACGATCGAGGATGCCGCCGCCCTGCTCACCAACATCCCCAATGTCTCGATCAAGCTCGACACCCTCGTCGATGTCGGCCTCGGCTATCTCCATCTCGGTCAAAGCTCCACCACGCTATCCGGCGGCGAAGCCCAGCGCATCAAGCTCGCGCGCGAATTGAGCAAGCGCCAGACCGGCAAGACCATCTACATTCTCGACGAGCCCACCACCGGGCTTCACTTCGAGGACGTTCGCCGCCTGCTCGAAGTGCTGCAGAAGCTCGTGGACCTCGGCAACACCGTACTGGTGATCGAGCACAATCTCGACATCATCAAGTGCGCCGACTGGATCCTCGACATGGGCCCGGAGGGCGGCGAGGGCGGCGGGCGGCTGATCGCCAGCGGCACACCCGAACACATTGCCGCCAATCCGCGCAGCTACACCGGTCTCGCGCTGGCGAAACTCCTCAAGAAAGCATCCCGGCGATGAGCAGCAAATACCCCCAAACTCCGATGGATCTGAGCGGCCTGAAAACGGTCAGCATTTACTCGCGCGGCGGAAAAGTGCAAATCGAGCACTTCGCGCAGCCGCCATCCCCCGGCGACAGCGCCAGCCGGCTGCTCGACAAGCTGCCCCGCCTGCTCGCCGCCGATACGCTGCGCTCCGTCGTCACGGCCCTGCGCGAGGCGCGCCGCCGCGGCAAGCCCGTCATCTGGGGCATGGGCGGCCATGTCATCAAATGCGGCCTCGCGCCGGTACTCATCGAAATGATGAACCGCGGCTTCATTACCGCCTTCGCGATGAACGGTTCGACCTCGATCCACGACTTTGAGATCGCCATCTCCGGCGCCACCAGCGAGGACGTCGAAGCGGTGCTGCCCGACGGCAGCTTCGGCAGCGCCGAGGAGACCGGCCGCTGGATGAATGAAGCCGCCAGTGAAGCCCTCACGGCCGGCACCGGCCTCGGCGAAGCCTACGGAGCCAAGCTCGACGCCGTGGGCAAACCGGACTTGCGGGACCAGAGCGTGCTTTACTCCGCCTGGCGGCGCTCCGTACCCGTTACCGTTCATCTCGCCCTCGGCACCGACACCCCTCATACCCATCCCGCCGCCAGTGGCGCGGCGCTCGGCGCCGGTACGCACCATGACTTCCGCCTGCTCTGTTCGCTCGTCAGCGCCATGGGCGAGGGCGGTGTTTACGTCAATTGCGGCAGCGCCGTCGTGCTGCCCGAAGTTTTTCTCAAGGTCGTATCGAGCGTGCGCAATCTCGGCGTCAAGCTCGAAAACTTCACCACCGTCAACTTCGATTTCCTCCAGCACTACCGCCCCAAAATGAATGTCGTCGAGCGGCCGCACGCGAAAGCTGGCGGCAAAGGTTACGCCCTCACCGGCCACCATGAGATCATGGTGCCGCTCTTGGCGGCGATCCTCTTCGAAGGCGATTGAGCAGATGACAGCAAGCCAGGAATCTCCGCTCTGGACCTACGAAGACCTCGGCCTGCTGCTGGGCGCCGCCTTGCCCTGTCTTGTCATCTCGGCCCTGTCGGCAAAGCTGCTCGGCCTGCTCGTTCCCCAAAAGGGTGTTGTCGCCGCGCTATCGCAAGTGATCCTCTATGCCGCCCTGCTCGGCTGCCTTCGCCTGATTCTGTCTTGGCGCCGCGGCCTGCCGTTCTGGGACGCCCTGCACTGGCGCGCGCCTTGGCCCGGCATGTTGCTTACCGGCCTGCTCGGGCCCATGCTGGCCCTCACCGTGGGCCTGCTCGCCTTGCTGCTCGGCGCAAGAAAGGAAGCCGTTGCCATGGACGCCTTGCTCGGTGACCGCTGGAGCGTGCTTGCCATTGGCATGGCCGCCTCCACCGCTGGACCGGTCTTTGAGGAACTCGTGTTTCGCGGATTTGCCCAGCCCCTGCTGGTGCGCTCGCTCGGCCTGGCCGGCGGCCTGCTCGCCACAGCCCTGCCTTTCTCGCTGCTCCATGGGCCACAATACAATTGGAACTGGCAGCGTCTGTTGCTGCTCACCCTCGCCAGCGCCGTCTTTGGACTCGTGCGCCAACAGACCGGCTCGACGGCGGCCTCCTCGCTCACGCACGCCGCCTATAACCTCACCTTCCTCGCCGGAATGATTTTTCAAGGAGATCTCATCAAAAAACCATGATTGAAACGCTGCGCTGGACCGCGGCGGGCGTCGAAATGATCGACCAGACCCGCTTGCCTCATGTCGAGGAATTTGTTTTGTGCCGCAACTATCAGGAAGTGGCCCGCGCCATTCGCGATATGATTATCCGCGGCGCGCCCGCCATCGGCGTGGCGGCCGCCATGGGTGTGGCCCTCGGCGCCGCTCAGGCCGCCGACGAAAACTTCGACGGGCAATTTCTCACGATTTGCGATACGCTCGCCGCCACGCGCCCCACCGCCGTCAATCTCTTCTGGGGCATTGAGCGCATGAAGCGCCTGCGCGCGTCCCTAGCGGACCAGCCTCTCGCCACCGTCCGCCAGCGCCTCATCGCCGAAGCCCAACTTGTGCATGAGGAAGACATCGCCATCAACCGCCAAATCGGCGCTCACGGCGCACCGCTCGTGCCCGACGGCAAGACCGTGCTCACCCATTGCAACGCTGGGGCTCTTGCCACGGCCGGCTATGGCACCGCGCTCGGCGTCATCCGCGCCGCCGTCGAAGCCGGCAAGTCCATCGATGTTTTCGCCGACGAAACGAGACCTTTTCTCCAGGGCAGCCGTCTCACCGTTTGGGAATTGCAAAAAGACGGCATCAACACCACCCTGATCACCGACAACATGGCGGGACATTTTCTCCGCTCCGGCCGCATCGGCTGCGTCGTGGTCGGCGCGGACCGCATCGCCGCCAATGGCGATGTCGCCAACAAGATCGGCACCTACGGCGTAGCTGTGCTGGCTCGTGAAAACAATGTTCCCTTCTATGTCGCCGCACCCCTGTCCACGCTGGATCTGTCGATTCCCGACGGCGATCACATTCCGATCGAGGAGCGCCCGGCAACGGAAGTCACGGCCATGTTTGGCCATCCCGTCGCCCCGGCGGGAACACAGGTGCGCAACCCCGCTTTTGATGTCACGCCCAACCGCTACGTCACCGCCATCATCACCGAGCGCGGCGTGGCGCGGGCTCCGTTCACCGAACAACTTCGCAAACTGGTAGAAGGAAATTAAACGATGAAATCGATTCTTGTTCTCGCCCTTGCCTCATGCGCCCTGTTCGCCGCCAACGAATACAGCGGCCGCCGTGCTCCCAGCTTCTCCCTGCCCGATGTCAACATGCGCCAGCATGACATCCTTGACTACCGCGGCAAAGTGCTCATCGTTGAGTTCATGCAGACGAAGTGCGATAAGTGCCAGGCCCTCACCAAGTCCATCGAAGGCCGCGTGAAGCCCAAGTTCGGTGACAATGTCGCCATTCTCAGCATCGTCGTTCCGCCGGACACCTTTGATGATGTCAAGAAGTACACTAACGTGTTCAAGGTCAGCAGCCCGATTCTCTTCGACATGGGCCAGGTGGCCGGCAGCTACGTCAAGGCATCGCCCCAACGCCCCGCCATGTACTTTCCCCATGTCTTTCTCATTGACCAGAAAGGCGAGATCCGCGCCGACTGGCAATGGACTGCCCCCGGCCTATACCCCGACGTCATCTCTGGCGACCGTCTGATTACGGAGATCGAAAAACTGCTGGCCGAGGGCAAGGCCGCCGCCCCGGCCACTCCGGCTGCTCCGGCAAAGGCCGCCCCCAAGCCCGCCGTCAAGAAATAGCGCTAGGCTAGCGGACATGGGGCGCTTGCTCTTTGTCCTCCTGTCCGCTTCACTGGCCCTCGCCGAAGGGCTGCACGTCGCGGTGCGCGCGGGCGAGCTCGAGCGTGTCCGCCAATTGATCGCCGATGGCGCCAGCGTCACCGAGCGCGACCCGCTCGGCGGCACACCCCTGCACGACGCCGCCTGGGGCGGCTACCGCGAGATTGCCCTGCTGCTGCTCGACAAAGGCGCCGAAGTCGATGCCCCACACATGGACATCAACGCCGCCCATGCCGAAAGCGGCTCAACTCCCCTGCACTACGCCATCCTCACTAATCATCTAGACATCGTGCGCCTGCTCGCCCAGCGGGGGGCCGACCTCAAGCGCCGTCACCGCCTCGGCTCAACTGCCCTCCATCTGGCCGCCAGCCGTGGCCATAACGAGATCGTCGAGTTCCTCATCGCCAACAAGGTTGAAATCGATGCTGAGGATGCCGGCGGGGCCACGCCCCTCGACGAAGCAGCCTGGAAGGGCCACGCGTTGATCGTCGAGCTGCTGCTCAAGGCCGGGGCCAATCCGCGCCACCGCATCCGCGATTCCGAAGTCACCCCGCTACATGAGGCCGCCGCCAAAGGCCATCTCGACGCCGTGCGCCTCCTGGTCGTAGCTGGCGCCGAGGTCGATGCCCGCGATGCCGGCGGCCTCACCGCCCTCGATGAAGCGCTCAAGCAAAGGCATACCCCGGTTGTCGATTACCTGATGAACAAAGGCGCCCGGCTGGCTGGTGGCGATGCCCGCGGCGCCGCCAAGCAAATGGAAGAGGCCGTCCTGAAGGGCCAAAGCGATGTCGTAAAACTGCTGCTCGAGCGCGGCATGGACCCCGATGCCCCCACCGCCCAAGGCTCCACTCTCATTCACGACGCCTGCCTCAAGGGCCACCTCGCCGTTGCTGAGTTATTGCTGGCCGCCGGCGCGAGCCCCCATGCCCTCAACCCCTCCGGCGCCACACCGCTCCACGATGCCGCCCTCGCCGGCCAATTGCCGCTCGCCAAACTGCTGCTCGAGCGCGGCGCCGACGTCAATGCCCCCGATCGCGACTCCCAGGCCACCCCACTTCACTATGCCGCCAGTTGGGGACGCGAAGAAATGGTCCGCCTTCTGCTCGGTCGCGGTGCCGACCCCCGGCGTCAGAACAAAGTTGGAAAATCCGCGGCTGATCTCGCTCGCGATGCCGGCCAGGACGCCCTCGCCCGCCTGCTTCAACCCTGAGGCTTGCGCTGCTCCGGAAAAATCGAATACCCCTCTGGCGCGCTGATGTGCTCCCACAACCAACTCAGCCGCCGCTTCATCTCCCGGCTTTTCATTTGCCGCGGCCCCGGCTCGAAGTCGATATCGCAGCAAAGCCCATGCAGATACAGCGTCAGCGAATCGACAATCGCCACCCGCACATAGTTGCGAAACGCCTTCGACTCCCGCCACGGCGTCTTCGATCCGGCCAGCAATGCTTCCTTGGCCCGCCAGCTTTCCTCATCTACTTCCCCATGCACATGCCGGCGCAATTCGTCGCGCAGAATCTCTTCAAACCCATCGAAGAAACCCTTATGCGCCCGCTCCACCACCCGCGCCGCAATCGTCCGGAACAGCCGGTAATGATACTCGCCGCTGTCACAGCCCTGCACGGCGAAAGTCAGCACGTCCCGCCCATCCACCTTCGTCTCCGATAGCCATACGCGGTCGGCCGCCTCTGGCTGCGTCAGATTCTTGGGTGGGTCCATCACCACGGTCACCTCACCGGTACCCTCCAAATGCGGAACCAGCACGATCGCCATATCCGGCAACAGCTCGCGCACCATGGGCGGCAGACTTCCGACCGGATCGTAAATCAGTTCTTTTTCGTCTTCCGCGTTCAGCCGGAGACCAGCCGAATAAAAGCTGATTTTGCCGGAAAGTGGCACCATTTCCTGGCGGAACCGCTCCGCGAACGCCTTGACCGTCAACCGCTCTGTCATCAACACTCGCATGATAGCGCGATACGCTGAAAAGAAGTGGTGCGGCGCATACTGATCTCGGCGGGTGAAGCCAGTGGCGACTTTTATGCCACGGGCCTCATCGAGGCGCTGCGCCAGCGCCGGCCGGACCTCGAGTTCTTTGGCTGCGCCCAGCCCCGCATGCTCGCCGCTGGCGTGCGCCCGGTCATCGACGCGGAAAAACTCAGTGTCGTCGGCCTGGTCGAAGTGCTCACGCATTTGCCCGGCATCTACGGCGAATTCAACCGGCTGCTCGCCGTGGCCCGGCGCGAAAAACCCGATCTGGCCATACTCACCGATTCTCCGGATTTTCACCTCCGGCTCGCCCGCCGCCTCCGCGAGTTGGGCATCCCCGTCGTGTACCTCGTGGCGCCCCAGGCCTGGGCCTGGCGCGCCGGTCGCGTCCGGCAGATGCGGCGCGATCTGCGGCAGTTGCTTTGCATCTTCCCCTTCGAGGAAAAATGGTTTCGCGATCGCGGCGTTCCCGCCCGCTTCATCGGTCATCCCCTGGCCCGCCACATCGCCCCACGCCGGGACCGCGACGAGTTTTTCGCTTCCCTCGGCATCGCCGCGAACCGCCCCATGATCGCCCTCCTGCCGGGCAGCCGCCGCGGCGAAATCACCCGCCACCTCCCGGCCCTGCTCGACGCGGCCGCCCGCATTGCCGCCGTCACCCCGGTTCAGTTCGTTCTCGGCACTCCCCCCCAGATCGGGCGCAAGTTTTTTGCTAACCATTCCCTTCCCGCCTTCATCCATGTGATTGAGGGAGAAACCTGGGACCTGCTGGCGCACTGCGATCTGGCCCTAGCCGCCTCCGGCACGGTCACGATGGAGGCCGCCCTGCTCGGCGCCCCTACCGTCAGTTTCTATCGGGTAACTGGTTTGAGCTGGTGGATCGGGCGCTTCCTCGTGGATGTTCCGTTTTATACGATGGTCAATCTGGTCGCCGGAAGAGAGGTTATTCCCGAATTGATCCAGCAGCGGATGACGGGTGAAAACCTCGCCGCCGCTGCCCTCGGTTTGCTTCAGAACCAGTCTCAACGGGATGATATGAGAAAGGGATTGGCCGAGGTGGCCCGGTTGCTCAAGAGCGACCACGACCCGTTCGCCGAAGCCGCCCGCCTTGTCGATGAGATGCTGAATGAGGAACATGAGACTTCTAGCCCTACTGCTGCTACTTAGCGCGACGCTGCCGGCCCAGCGCGACCGCCGCGGGCGCATTGACGTCGAGCACTACGACATCGATGTCGCCGTCGAGCCCGCGCAGCAAAGCCTGACCGCCAAGGTCAAAATGCGTTTTGTCCCGCTCGACGACCGTTTGAACTCCATCCAACTGGATTTCAACGATGCTCTGCGGGTGGCCAACGTCTCGACCGATGCCGCCGGCAATTCGGTCAACTTCTCGCGTACCTCCGAGTTCAACCACCGGCTGCAGTTCGGCTCCGCCCTCGACAAGGGCAAGCCCGTGACAGTGACTTTTGAATACGACGGCCGCTTTGACGGCCGGGAAGAAAGCCCGGTTTATGGCATCCGCTTCGCCTCCATCGAGAGCAGCGGCGCCTCGCTGCTGTACCCCTCGCGCTGGTTCCCCATCAACGACTACACAGCCGACCGCTATACGATGAACCTCAACGTCAACGTGCCGGGCGAGTTTCGCGTCATCAGCTCCGGTGTCGATCTGAAGGATGGCCTCGGCGGCCGCCTCACCTACAGCTTCAAAACCGCGCAACCGGCTCTCTACGGCAGCTTCTCGCTCGTACGCGGCGCCCCCAAGCAGGTCAGCGCCGAAGGCGTCACCTCGACAATGTGGATCTCCAATGCCGGTATCGGCAACGAACTCGGCGCCATGGTGGCCAAGGCGATGAACTTCCTCTCAGACCTCAACGGCAAGCCCCCCTCGGTCAATCTTTATCTGGTCGAGACCTTCAAGGGCTTCCCCAATGGCTACTCCGCTCCCGGTGTAGTGTTTGTTTCCCCTTCCGCCATCGCCACCGAAGTCAATCCCCGGCTGATCCTCAATCAGGTCTCGCGCCAGTGGTGGGGCGGCCTCGTCTCGCCGGCGACGCGCAACCATATCTGGTTTGTCAATGGCCTCGCCCGTTACTCCGAGGCGCTTTACTTCGAGTCGACCGGCGGGCCCAGCTCACTCGAGACCGAGATGCGCGACGTCTACGTCGAGGCCCTCACTCAACCCGAGCCTCCTCTCATCCAGGCCTCCCGCTTCGAGGATTACTCGCCGGAATTCTGGGCCGCCACCGCCGGCAAGGGCTCCGCCGTGCTGCACATGCTCCGCGGCCTCATGGGAAAGGATAAATTCGAGCAAATGCTCAAGCTCCTCGCCAAGGGCGGCGCCTACCGGCAGTTGTCCACCGACGACATCCGCAAGGCCGCCGAACAGGTCCACGGAGGCAATCTGAGCTATTTCTTCATCCAGTGGATCGAGTCCTCCGGGGCTCCCGAATTCAAGCTCACCTATACCGTCTTTCGCACCGCCAAGGGCTTCCGCGTATTGGGCAAGGTGACGCAAGATCTGGATACCTTCCGCATGCCCGTCAAGCTCAAGATCGAGACCGAAGGCAACCCCGAGGAAAAGATCGTCGAAGTCGTCGGCACCTCCTCGGAGTTCAGCGTCGAGACTTTCGGTAAACCGGTAATCGTTCGGCTCGATCCCGACCTTCAGGTGCTCCGCTATGACGACAAGATTCGGGTTGCGGTCGCCATTCGCAAGGGCGAGCAGTTCGCCGAAGTCAGCGATTTTCAGGAGGCCCTCAAGGAGTATCAGAAGGCCCTTGAGGTGAATCGCAATTCCTCGCTCGCCCACTATCGCGTCGCGGAAATCTACTTTCTGCAAAACTCCTGGCAGGCCGCCGCCAACGAGTTCCGCGAAGTGCTGAACGGCGATCTCGAGCCGAAGTGGACCGAGGTCTGGACCCATATCAACCTCGGCAAGATCTTCGATGTGACCGGTCAACGCGAGCGGGCCGTCAGCGAATACAATCAGGCCATCCGCACCAAGGACAACACACAGGGCGCCATGGAAGAAGCCGCCCGCTTCGTCCGCGAGCCCTACAAGCGCCAGAATTCCGATCGTTAGTCGAGCCGCTTGTGAAAGCGCAGCACGCTTAGAGTCAGGATCCCCACGCCCAGCACGGCCAGGGCCAGTACCTGCGGCCATAACACGTCGAGGCCCACGCCCTTCAGAAAGATGCCCCGCGTTACCTCCATGAAGTAACGCATCGGGTTCAACCGTGTTACCCACTGCATGACCTCCGGCATGTTGCGGATGGGAAAGCTGAAGCCGCTCAGCATGAACATCGGCTGGAACACAAACAGCGTCGTCATCATCGCCTGCTGCTGCGTTGCCGAAATCGTCGAGATGAACAAACCCAGCCCAAGCGTGCACGAAATGAAGAACACACTCGCCAGCAGCAGCAACAGCACGCTGCCCCGCAGCGGCACGCGAAACACCAATAACGCCACGCTCGTGATAAACACCAATTGCCCCAGCCCGATGGCGGCAAAGGGCAGCGTTTTACCAAGAATCAGCTCAAAGGGCCGGATCGGCGTCACCATCAACTGCTCCATTGTGCCGATCTCTTTCTCCCGCACGATCGCCATCGAAGTCAGCGACAAGGTCACCAGCATGATGATGTTGACCAGTATGCCCGGCACGAAGTAATTGCGGCTTTTCAACTCGGGATTAAACCAGACGCGCGGCACGGCGCTCACATTGGGCAGTGGCGCGAAGAGCGGGCGCTCGACAGCCCGGCCCACCATCTTGTGCTGCTGTGTTCTGACTAGCTGACGCGCGTTGAATTGCCGGATCACCAGCGTCGCCTGGTTGGCGATAATACTCGCCGTATTCGAGTTCGTGCCGTCCACCAGCACTTGCAAGGCTGCCTCCCGTCCCCGCGCCAAATCGACGCCAAAGCCGGGCAGGATCCGCAACACCACTTCGGCCTCCCCACGGTCGAGCACCCGTTGCGCCTCCTGCTCCGAGCCCGGTTGCGCCACCAGTTCGAAACGGCCCGAGCCGCGAAACTCATCGAGCAATTCCCGCGCCGCCACCGACCGGTCCTGATCGAAGAGCGCCAGTCGCGCGTGATCGACATCGAGGTTCACCGCATAGCCAAAGATCATCAATTGGATCAACGGCGGCGCCAGCAGCGTAACCCGCATCCGCCGCTCGCGCAGCGTCTGCTTGATTTCCTTGCGCACGATTTCCCGCACACGCGCCCACATATCTCTAGGCCACCTTCGCCCGCATTTTCCGCGCCGCCAGCAAGAAGACCAGCCCGCCGAAGACAAATAGCGCCACCAGTTCCGCCGCCAGAATTTCCACCCCCGCCCCCTTGAGGAACACTCCTTTCAGAATCGTGATGAAATACCGCGCTGGCACCAGATGGGTTAACAGTTGAATCGCCGGCGGCATGTTCTCGATCGAATAAACGAAGCCACTCAGCAGAAACGAAGGCATGAAGCTCGAAAGCATGCTCAGCTGATAGGCGATGATCTGGTTGCGCGTAACCGTCGAGATCAGAATGCCGATACACAAAGCGCCAAAGCAGAACAGCCCCGAGCTGAAAGCCAGCAGCCATACACTGCCGCGCATCGGCACCCCGAACAAGAAGATCCCCACCGCGATCGACATCACCATGTCGATCATCCCCACCAGAAAATACGCTGCGAGCTTTCCCAGCAGAAACTCCACCGGGCGCAACGGCGTCGACAAGAGCTGCTCCATCGAGCCGTTCTCCCATTCCCGCGCCACGCACAGGCTCGTTAACACGCAAGCCACCATCATCAGGATCACCGCCAACAGCCCCGGGACAATATAATTCCGGCTCTTGAGATCGCTATTGAAAATTACGCGAATCCGCGAATCCACCCCGCTCACTTTCGGCGCCCCCAGCCGCTCGCGCGCCGCCGCCCGCACCTCCAACCCATACAGCGTCACCAGCGAATACGCATAACCCAGCGCGATATTGGCCGTATTGGAGTCACTCCCGTCGAGCACCAGTTGCACACTGGCCGCCTCACCGGCCTGGATCGCCGCGCCAAAACCCGGCAGGATCCCCAGGCCGACCAGCGCCTTGCTCCGGTCGATCGCCGCCGCAAGCTCCCGCTGGCTCCGCGCCACCGCCACCACGTCAAAATACTGGCTGCCGCGAAATCGCTCAATCAGCGCCCGGCTTTCCACCGTCTGATCGTGGTCTTCCACCACCACCGGCACATGATCCACATCGAGGCTCAGCGCATAGCCGAAAAGCAGGAGCATGATCAGCGGGATCGCCAGCGCCATATAGAGACTCAGCGGGTCGCGCACGATGTGCAGCAATTCCTTGCGCGTCACCGCCCACCAGCGGCGCCCGTTCACGGCCGTTCTCCCTCGGCGCGCTCGATGCTTGACACAAACACACCCTCCATCGACGTCGCCCCCATCTGACGCTTCAACTCCGCTGGCGCCCCCAGCGAGATCAGCCGCCCCCGGTACAGCAGCGCCACCCGGTGGCAGTACTCGGCCTCCTCCATGTAATGTGTCGTGACGAAAACGGTTTGCCCGGCTTCGCTCAGACGGTAGATCAGGTCCCAGAATGCGCGCCGCGCCATCGGGTCGACCCCGCTCGTGGGCTCGTCGAGAAACAGAATCGGCGGCTCGTGCAGAATCGCGCAGCCAAGGGCTAGACGCTGCTTCAGCCCCCCCGGCAGGGTGCGGGTCATCGCCCCCCGGCGGTCCTCCATCCCTGCAATCGCCAGAGCAAAACTCTTGCGCTCCATCCGCATTTCCGTTGCCACGCCGTAGATGCCGCTAAAGAAGTCCAGGTTCTCCTCCACTGTCAGATCGTCATAGAGCGAAAACCGCTGCGACATGTAGCCAATGTTGGCTCGCACCTTCTCCGGCTCCCGCGCTACATCAAACCCACCCACCTCCGCCGTGCCGGCGCTCGGTGCCAGCAAGCCGCACAAGATTCGGATCGTCGTGGATTTTCCCGCTCCATTGGGTCCGAGAAAACCGAAAATCTCGCCTTTGCCCACCTCAAGGCTCACCTGGTCGACCGCCACGAAGTCGCCAAATCGCTTCGTCAGTCCCGTCAGACGCACGCTGATTCCGCTCACGCCACCCTCCGGGTCCGCTGCCGCCGGATCTCGGCCATTAACACGTCCTCAAGTGACGGCACGATCCGCTCCAGGCGCGCCTCCGCCTCAAGCTCGGGTACGCGCCCGCCGGGCTCGAGAAACAGGTGCAATTCCGCGCCGTACATTTTCACGTCCAGCACTCCCGCCTGGCCGGATAGTTGCTGTAGCAATTGTCTCGGCCTGTTCCCGCGCACGGCGTAACACTCCTCCGGCAAGCCCGCCTTCAGTTCCGCCGGCGAACCCATCTTCACAATCCGCCCCTGATGCATCAACCCCAACCGTCCGCAGCGCTCCGCCTCATCCAGATACGACGTCGTCACCACCACCGTCAGCCCGCCGCGCACCAGATCCTCCAGAATTAGCCAGAAATCACGCCGCGATACCGGATCCACTCCATTGGTCGGCTCATCCAGAAATAGAATTTGCGGCTTGTGCAACAGCGTACACATCAGCGAAAGCTTCTGTCTCATGCCGCCCGACAGCTTGCCAGCGGCGCGCCCGCCAAACGCCTCCATGCGCGTCATCCGCAACAGCCGCCCCTTTAACTCCCGTCGCGCCACACCGGGGATGCCGAACAGGTCGGCGTAAAAGTCCATGTTTTCATCCACCGTCAGGTCCGCGTAGAGCCCGAATTTCTGCGCCATGTAGCCAATACAATCCTTGATGGCATCCGGATTCTCGCGCACCCCCAGTCCCGCCACGCGCCCCTCCCCCTCGTCGGCGTCCAGCAGTCCACAGAGCATCCGCAGCACTGTTGTCTTGCCCGCCCCATCCGGCCCCACCAAGCCAAACACCTCGCCGGGCCGCACGGCGAAACTCACTTCCCGCACAGCCTCCACCGCGCCGAAACGGCGCCTCAAGCCCCGGGCTTCGACGGCGTATTCCATTATTGAAAACGGATTTCGGCATCCACCGGCATACTCAGCTTCAACTCCCGGCCGGGGTTTTCCACTTCCACTTTGATTCGGTAAACCAGCTTGACTCGCTCCTCCTGCGTCTGTATCTGCTTCGGGGTGAATTCCGCCTCGCTGGCAATAAACGTAATTCTTCCGCGGTAACGCTTTTCCGGGTAGCTGTCAGACCTCACCTCGACCCCCTGGCCAAGTTGCACCCGTCCCAGCTTAGACTGCGGCACATAACCGCGAAACCACGGCTTGTCGATTTCCCCCAACGTAAGCACCGGCGTGCCCGCGGCCAGCACCTCGCCCGGATCGGCGCTCCGCACCAGCACCACCCCATCCACCGGCGCAGTCAAAGTGGTGTCCGCAATCTGGCTGTCGATCACCCCCACGTTCGCCTGGTTGCGTTCCACCTCGGCGCGGCGCGCCACCAGATCCTGCTGCTTGCGCTTGATCTCGATCCGTTGGGCCTCAGTCAATTTCAACGCCGCCTCGGCCCGCGCCACATTCGCCCGCGCGGCCTCCAGGTCCGTCTGCCGCGGTCCCTCCACAACCAGGGCTAGCCGCTGCTCGGCGTTCTGCAATTGCGCCGTTGCCGAGTCCAGCCGCAAGCGGAATTGATCGAACTGCGCTTGGCTGATGTCCTCCGCCTCGGCCAGTTTCTGCGCGCGTTCCCAGTCCCGCCGCGCCTGCGCCTGCAGCGCACGGATGTCGCTCGCCTGCGCCCGGACCTGCGCAATCTCCTGCGGCCTTGCCCCGTCGCTCAACTCCTGCAACTTCGCCCGCGCCTGCCGCAACTCCGCCTCGCGCAGCTTCGTCTCCGCCTCGAGCGTGCGCCGCTGAAATTCGATCGCCGTGCGCATCTGTTCCAAATTTGATTCCGCGATTGCCACTCCCGCCCGGTCCCGCTCGCGCATCCGCGTCATCGTTTCGCGGTCCAGCCGCGCGAGCATCTGCCCCCGCCGCACATCGGCCCCTTCCTCAACGGAAAGCTCCGCCAGCTTGCCCGCCATCTTGAAGGCCATGTCTACCTTGCGAAACTCGATGTTACCCGACAAACGCAAAACACTGTCGTCCTCGACCTGCGTCCGGCGCCAGACAAAGTAGCCCACTGCCGCCGCCAGCACGAGCACGAGCGCAATTCCTCTTTTCATCAATGCACCATTCCCTTCGCCGCCGTTTCCATCGTGCCCGTTGCCGCCGCCACTTCAATACGCGCCAAGTTGAATTGTGACAGCGCCGCTAGCTGATTGTCCCGCGCCCGGGCCAGCCGCGTCTGTGCATCGGTGAGTTCCACGCCCGACGCCACCCCGGCTTCCGTGCGCCGCTGCGCCTGCTCCAGTTCCTGCCCTGCCAATTCCAGCCCCAGCCGCGCCGCCTCGATCTGCGCCCGGGCGTTCTCAAGCGCCTGCAGCGCTTGGCGCACTTCCACCTCAATCTGCCGCTTCAAATCCTCCGTCCGCAGGGATTCCTGCCGCAATTGCGTGCCGGCCTCCGCCAGCCGCGCCTCCCGCCGCCCCCCATCAAAGACCGGCACCCGCAACCCGATCGCCACCGAACGCGTCGGCAGCATCCGCGACCCATCCCCAATCACCCCATAATCGCCACTGCTCGCCAAACTCGGCAGCCGCTCGGCGCGAATTCCCCGTACCGACAGACCCAGGGCAGACCGCCGCCGCTCCTGCGCCAGCAGATCCAACCGTCCCGCGAACGCGCTCTCGAGCGCCGCCGCCAGCCCCGGCGCCGCCTCACTGCCGTCATTCATCCGGTCCGTCAGCTTTAACTCCTGGTCGAAGCTAATGCCTGTCTGCCGCTTCAGCTCCAGCCCCGCCCGCTCCCCTTCATTGCTGGCCACCAACACCCGCTGCTTTTCGTTCTGCAGTTGTACCTTGGCCCGCGTCAGCTCAATCCCTGTTCCCGTTCCCGCCCGCTTCTGGCTTTCCGCCAGCAGCACCAGCCGCTCGGCGAGCGCCTGCCCCGCCCGGGCCGCGTCCAGCGCCGCCTCCGCCCGCAGCACCAGCACATAAGTGCGCGCCACCTGCTGGATTGTTACCTGCCGCGCCTGCCTCACCTCCGCATCCGCAACCTCTTTCCTAAGCCGCGCCGCCTGGTAGCGGTAAATCGCCGAGAGGTCGAGAATGCTCTGTGTCGCACTCACCCTGTAATCCACTACAGTGAATGGCCCGACAAAACTCGGTATCTGGAACGGCACTGCCGGCCCCAGGCTGAAGCCAAAGGCCTGCAGATTACGCGTCTGGCTCGCAGCCCCAGCCATTCCTTCCAGCTGTGGCAGAAAAGCTCCGAGCGCCTGCCGCCGCTTGGCTTCGGCCTCGCTGATCGTTTCCCGAATCATGGCCAGACGCAAATTGCCGTTTGGGGCTGTAGCCAACTCCACTGCTTTCGACAAACTCAGCGGCATCGGCTCGGCCGCCAGCAGCGTTAACACCAACCAGATCATGTTCTTTGCTCCAGTCCCGGCGCCATTAACCCCGCATTGGCGTACTGCTTCATTTCCCGCAAAAGCTGCTGCTTATCCCCCATATCCGCCAGCCCCTGGCTCATCCATCCCAACTTTTCCCGCCCTCCAATGGTGTGAGCAATCACCCCCGCGGAGAAATTGAGCCGCAAAAAAATCTCCCGCGCGCTCAAATGCGGCAAAATCCGTCCCAGCGCCTGCGCGAATCGCCGCGCCGTCTCCCCCATCTCTTCCGCCAGCACCTCACACGCCACCCCGTGCGGCTCCGTATACAGCCGCCCCAAAAACAAGCCGATGTTCACCACCTCCGCCAGATCGAGCACCGGCCCATAATAAGCTTCGAGTACCGCATCCAGATCTCCCGGCTTGGCCTCTTCCGCCTGCCTGAGCCGCTCGAGGCGCATCGCATTCATGGGCCGGACCCGCCGCAGATAAACAAGTTTCACCAAGGTATCTTTGGAATTGAAGTGATAATTCACGGCAGCGAGGTTGACTCCCGCCTCGCTCGTGATCTGCCGCAGCGAAGTCGCCTCAATGCCCTGGCGGGCAAAGAGCTGCTCGGCGGCATCGAGGATTTTCCCCTGAGTGGATCGAACGTTCGTTTCATTCATACGAACGTTTTAATCTTTCCACATGACGTTTACTTCGTCAACCCCCTTCGATACAATCCCGCCCATGACCCGCCGTCAATTCGCCTCCAGCGCCGCCGCCCTCGCCGCTCCCGCACAAACGAAGCCAGCGCGCGCCCCCTTGCCCGAATTCGACCCCGGCATCAAAATCGCCTGGCAGGCCGGCTCCGACCCCCAGCCCGAAGACCTCGCCTTCGTCAACCAAGTCGGGCTCAACTGGGTCACGCTCAGCACCTCCGGCGCCGGCGGCACGCTCAAGAACTTCCAGCGCATCCAGGCCAACGTCGAAGCCGCCGGCATCCGCGTCTGGAGCATCGGCAACGCCAACGTCCACAACATGGAAGAGGTCTCCCTCAATCTGCCGGGCCGGGACGCCAGAATCGCCGAATACCAGCAGTACCTGCGCGACCTGTCCGCCTCCGGCCTGCGCTACACCACCTATTCCCACATGGGCGACGGTATGGGTTCCGCCGAAAGGGCGTTGGTCCGCGGCTGCCCGGCCCGCCCTTATACGGAAAAGGAAATCTGGGACAACTTCACTTATTGGGTGGAGCGGGCCGCGCCCGTCGCCGAGCAGGCAGGCGTGCTCATCGGCATTCACCCCGATGATTCGCCGGCCGAGGCCTCCAGCGGCTTGCCGCGCTGCCTCTTCAGCAGCATTGCCGGCTACAAACGCGCGCTCGAAATCGCCAATTCGCCCAACATCGGCGTCTGCCTTTGCTGCGGTTGCTGGCTCGAGGGCGGCCAGCGGATGGGCGCCGATGTCATCACGGCCATCCGCTACTTCGCCGGGCGCAACCGGCTCTGGAAGATTCACCTCCGAATGCATCCCGGCAGCGCATCGCTGGACACATACCAGATCCTGAAGACTCTCGTCGAAGTGGACTTTCGCGGCGCTGTCATCGTCGATCACATTCCCGACGCGGTCGCCGGCTCGAAAACCGCCTGGGCCCGTCAACTCTCCCACACCAGGGGCCTGCTCGCCCGGGCCATCGGCGAGGTGAATCGTCCGGCGGGCAGCTTCCGCCCTGCCGTTTAAGCCCTATTCGACCGTCACCGATTTGGCGAGGTTACGAGGCTGGTCCACATCACAGCCCAGCCGCACCGCCACATGATAGGCGAGCAGTTGCAGCGGGATGATCTCGAGCAGTGGCAATAGGGCCTCCCCCGTTACTGGCACCGGAATGACATAATCCACCATGCCGCGGATCAATTGGTCCCCATCGTTGCACACCGCCACCACAATGCCGCTGCGCGCCTTCACTTCCTGTATGTTCGTGATCGTCTTCTCATAACGGATGCGGCTGTCGGGGTCCGCCGGGTCGTAGGCGGCAAGCACGACCACCGGCAGATTCTCGTCGATCAACGCATTCGGCCCGTGCTTCATCTCCCCGGCTGGGTAGCCCTCGGCGTGAATGTAGCTGATCTCTTTCAGCTTCAGCGCCCCCTCGAGAGCGATCGGAAAATGGATGCCGCGGCCCAGGTAGAGAAAATCCTTTGCCTTGTGCAGCGCCCGGGCCAGATTCTGGTACAGCACCTCGGTGGCCAGCACCTGCTCCATCTTGCCGGGAATCTTCAAGGCTTCTTCAATCTGCGCCCGCACCTGTTCCGGACTGAGCGTACCGCGCTCCTGACCCAGATACAGCGCCAGCACGAACAAGGCCGTCAACTGGCTTGTGAACGCCTTGGTCGAGGCCACGCCGATCTCCGGGCCCGCATGAGTCATCAAGGAGCCGTTGGCCTCGCGCGTAATCATCGAGCCCACCACGTTGCAGATCGCCAGCGTCAACGAGCCCTTCTGCTTGGCCTCGCGTTGGGCGGCCAGCGTATCAGCCGTTTCCCCGGATTGAGAGATGACGACCGTCAGCGTGTCCGGCGGCACAATCGGATCACGATACCGGAACTCGCTGCCATAGTCGACCTCGACGGGAATCCGCGCCAGCTTCTCAATCAAAAACTTTCCCGCCAGACCTGCATGCCAACTCGTGCCGCAGGCAATAATCCGAATCTGCCGGAACCCGCGCATCTGCTCCGGGGAAATCTGCACCTCATCGAGAAACACGCGCCCGGACTCGGCCCCGAGCCGGCCCAGCATCGTATCGCGCGTCGAGCGCGGCTGCTCGTAAATCTCCTTCTGCATGAAGTGCTTGTAGCCGCCCTTCTCGGCGAGAATTGGATCCCAGTGAATATGAGAAATCGCCCGGGTCACCGGGTTGCCGGAAAAGTCGGTCAAGCTCACCCCGGCCGGCGTCAGCACGGCCATATCCCCGTCGGCCAGAAAAAACATGTCGCGCGTGTGGCTCAGGATCGCCGGTACGTCGGAGGCGACAAAATACTCGTCCTCTCCCAACCCGATTACAACCGGCGGCCCCTGCCGCGCCGCCACGATCTTGTGCGGGTCTTTCGCCGAAATAATGGCAATCGCAAACACACCCTGCACCTGCCCGATCGCCTGCCGTACCGCCTCCTCCAGATTGCCGGTAAACGATTCTTCCACCAGGTGCGCGATCACCTCGGTGTCGGTTTCTGAAACAAAAACATGTCCCTTGGCTTGCAATGCATGCCGCAGCGTCAAATAGTTTTCAACAATCCCGTTGTGGACGACAACCAGATCTCCCCGGGAATCGCGGTGAGGGTGCGCGTTTTCTTCCGTCGGCCGGCCGTGTGTAGCCCAACGCGTGTGGCCGATGCCGAAGACGCCTTCGGTGGGCTCGCCGCGCAGCGTCTCCTCAAGATGACGCAGCTTGCCGGAGGCGCGGCGCACCGCAATGCGGCCCCCCGGCTCGTATACTGCCATCCCCGCTGAATCGTAGCCACGATATTCCAAGCGCTTCAGGCCGTCCATGATGATCGAAACGGCCTGACGCTTTCCGATATAGCCTACGATTCCACACATAAACTAGCGAGACGCCCGTTATCCCTGGTAGCTGTTGGAGAGGAAGAAATTAGCCGAGAACTTCGATCGCGAAATTCTCAATTACCGGGTTCGACAACACCTCTTGGCTAATGTCTTGCAACTTGCGTTCCAAATCCTCGCTCGAGGCTGAGCCATCCATTTCAATGTCAAAATACTTGCCTTGGCGGACATCCAAAATCTCTTTGTGTCCCAATGATTGCAGGGCTTTGGTGATAGTCTGCCCCTGCGGATCGAGCACCGACGGCTTGAGCGAAACGTGAACTCGTGCTTTCATCGTCTTTCCAGTTTAGGGCAGGCGCGGCTCCAAAGTGGGAAAATAGGAGATCCCTCATCATGAACGGACACCAAGTACGCCAGACCTTCCTTGACTTTTTCGCCGCCCGGGGACACCGGATCGTGCGGTCTTCCTCGCTCGTTCCGGGCAACGATCCCACCTTGCTGTTCACCAACGCCGGCATGAACCAGTTCAAGGAAATCTTCCTCGGACAGGAAAAGCGCGACTATTCGCGCGCCACCACTTCACAGAAATGTGTCCGTGCCGGCGGCAAACACAACGACCTCGAGAATGTCGGCTACACCCGCCGCCATCACACCTTCTTTGAAATGCTCGGCAATTTCAGCTTTGGTGACTACTTCAAGACCGAAGCGATCGAGTTCGCCTGGGACCTCATCACCAAGGGCTACGGCTTGCCGAAGGACCGTCTTTACGTCACCGTATTCCGCGAGGACGACGAGGCCGAAGAACTTTGGCAGAAAGTAGCCGGGGTGCCGAAGAGCCGCATCTTCCGCCTCGACGAGAAAGATAACTTCTGGCAGATGGGCGACACCGGACCTTGCGGGCCCTGCTCGGAGATCCACTATGACCTCGGCCCGGAGGCCGCCGCTCCCGGCCACGAGCACGAAGAGTTCCCCCTCGATGGCGGCGGGCGCTTTGTCGAATTCTGGAACCTCGTCTTCATGCAATTCGACCGCTCCGCCGACGGCGTGCTCACCCCCCTGCCGCGGCCCTCGATCGACACCGGCATGGGCCTCGAGCGGATGGCCGCCATCCTCCAGGGCAAGCTCTCCAACTACGAAACCGACCTCATTGAACCGATCCGGGAGCGCGCCGCGGCACTGCTCGGGGCCAAGATGAAGCCGGCAACACTCAACGTAGTCGCAGACCATGCGCGCGCCGCTGAATTTCTGATTCATGATGGCGTCATTCCCTCCAACGAAGGCCGCGGCTATGTGCTGCGCAAGATCATCCGCCGCGCCATCCGCCACGCCCGCCGCGATGGCTTTGACGGTATCTTCCTCAATCAGCTCACGCCCTTTGTCGCCGAGTTCATGGCCGGCCCTTACCCCGAACTGCTCGAAAGCCGCGAGCGGGTGGGGCGCGTTGTCCGCGAGGAAGAGTTGCGCTACGCCAACACCTTCCAGGTGGCCGAAAAGATGTTCCGCGACGAGGCCAAAAACGCCACGGGCGGCGTACTGCCCGGCGCGGCGGCCTTCAAGCTGTATGACACTTATGGCCTCGCTGTCGACGAGCAGGAGGACATGGCCCGCGAAATGGGCCTCGGCATCGATCTGGCCGGCTTCGAAGCGGCCATGGAGCAGCAAAAGGAACGGGCCCGCGCCTCCTGGAAGGGCGCGGAAAAAGCTCAACTCAACCCGGCCTTCGCCGCTCTGCCAAAGACGAAATTCCTCGCCTACACGCACCTCGAAACCCCGGCCACCGTAATCTACTCAACCACGGCCGAAGTCGTACTCGACCAGTCGAGTTTCTATGCCGACTCCGGCGGCCAGGTCGGCGATCAGGGAGCACTCTTCGACTCCGAAACCGGGGCCAAGCTGGCCGATGTCTCCGGCACCATCTATGGCATGCCAGGCCTCATCGTGCACAAGGTGCGGTTGGCGGCGCCGCTCGCCGGGGGCGCGCGCGTGATTGCCCGTGTTGATAGCGAACGCCGTCAGTCCGCCATGCGGCACCACACCTCCACTCACCTTCTCCAGGCCGCTCTGCAAAAAGTCCTCGGCCGCCATGTCAAGCAGGCCGGCTCGGTCGTCGACCCCGGCCGTCTGCGCTTCGACTTTACCCATTACGCCGCCCTCAGCACCGAGGAGCGCGCCGAGATCGAGCGTCTTGTCAATGACGAAGTGCTCGCCAACATCACCGTCAACACCACCGTGATGGGCCTCGATGAAGCCCTGAGCTCCGGCGCCATGGCTCTGTTTGGTGAAAAGTACGGTGACAGCGTCCGCGTGGTCTCGATCGGCGCCTTCTCCAAGGAACTCTGCGGCGGCACCCACGTGCGCAGCACGGGCGAAATCGGCGGGGTTAAGATCACCTACGAAGGCTCCAGCTCGGCCGGCGTCCGCCGCATCGAAGCCGTCGCCGGACCCCGCGTGCTCAGCTTCTACGAGGAACAACTGCAGGCTCGCGAAGAGGCCCTCGCCCGCGCCGAGCGCGACCGTAAGGATCTCGAACATACCATCCAGCAGCTCAAGGAACAACTGGCCTATGCCCACTCCTCCCAACTCGCGGCCGAGGAGCTCAACGGGCTCAAGGTGCTCCGCGCCAAAGTACAGGGCATGGACCGCGCGCAAATGCGCATGGTCGCCGACGATTTCCTCAACCGGAGCGCCGCTGAAGTCATCGTTCTCGGCACGGCCACACCCGCCGGCACGGTCGAATTCATTGCCGCTGTCAAAAAGGAACTCAACCCCAAGGTTCACGCCGGCAACATCATCAAGGCAATCAGTGAAATCGTTGGCGGCAAGGGCGGCGGCCGTCCTGACCGGGCCGAAGGCGGCGGCAAGGATACGAGCCAGATCGATGCCGCCATCGCCAAGGTCGCGGAGCTGCTCTAGATGCTCGACGTGGTGGTAGTCGGGGCCGGCCCCACCGGCCTCGCCTGCGGCATCGAGTGCGGCAAGCGTGGCCTCTCCACGCTGCTCCTCGAGAAGGGTTGCGTCGTCAATTCCCTCTACAACTACCCCACAAACATGGTCTTCTTCACCACCCCCGAGTTGCTCGAGATCGGCGGCATCCCCATGACCGCCCTCAACGAAAAGCCCACTCGCAACGAAGCCCTCAAATACTACCGCCGCGTCGCCGGCCTCTACAAGCTCAACATCCATCAATATGAGCGCGTCACCGCCGTCAGCGGCTCTGACGGAAACTTCACGGTCGAGACCACGAAGGCTATCTACCATTGCCGCAAGGTGATCTTCTCCACCGGCTACTACGACCTGCCCAACTACCTCAATGTCCCTGGCGAAAATCTGCCCAAGGTCATTCACTACTACCGCGAGGCACATCCTTATTACAACGCCGACGTGATCGTGGTCGGCGCGAAAAATTCCGCCGCGATCGCCGCCCTGGAACTATGGTGGACGGGCGCCCGCGTCACCCTGGTCCACCGCGGGCCGGCGATCCACAATCACGTCAAGTACTGGATCAAGCCCAACATCGAAAATCGCATCCGGAACCACGAAATTCCGGCCTACTTTGATTCTCACCTGACCGCGATCCGCGAACACGAAGTCGACCTGATGACCCCCTCGGGCTCCGTTACCCTGCCCAATGACTTTGTCTTCGCCATGACTGGCTATCACCCCGACTTCGAGTTTCTCGCCCGCCACGGCATTCATCTCAACCCGGAAACACAGCGGCCCAATCTCGACTCGAACACGTATGAGACCGAGCGCAAGGGCATCTACCTGGCCGGTGTGCTCGTCGCCGGAGTTTTTACCAATGAAGTGTTCATCGAGAACGGGCGATTTCACGGCGAGAAGATTGCCGCCGCGATCGCCGCGGCTTCCTAGGATAAAGCCATGCCCGCGGGCCTGCTTGCCGCAAACCCCATCTTGAAGTCATACAATAGGCCCATGTTCACACGCAGAAGTTTTTCGGCTGCCGCTCTCGGCGCTGCCTCGGCCACTCTGCTGCCGGCCGCGAAAATCAATTCCACCTTCAAGGGTGTCACGATCGGTCTGCAGAGCTACAGCTTTCGCGACCGCGACCTCGACGGCGCCATCGCCGCGATGAGAGAAATCGGCATCGGTTCCGTTGAATTGTTCTCCGGCCACGTCGAGCCGCGTTTGCGCGATCGCGCCGAAATGCGCAAGTGGCGCGAAACCGTGCCCTTGAGCCACTTTGAAGCCGTACGCAAGAAGCTTGACGAGGCCGGCATCGAGATCTGGGCCTACAACTACAGCTTCCGCGATGATTTCTCCGACAAGGAGGTCGAGCGCGGCTTCGAATTCGCCAAGGCGCTCGGCGTCAACCGTCTCACCGCCAGTTCGAACGTAAGCACCGCCAAGCGCATCGACCCCTTTGCCGCCAAAGCCAAGGTCTATGTCGGCATGCACAATCACTCCAACATCAAGCCGAATGAGTTCGCCACACCCGACGACTTCGCCGAAGCCATGAAGGGTACCAGCAAATACATCGGCATCAATCTCGACATCGGCCACTTCTGGGCCGCCAACTTCGACCCCATTGCTTATCTCGAAAAGACCGCCAACCGTCAGGTCTGCATCCACCTCAAGGACCGCAAGAAAAACCAGGGCCCGAATATGCCCTTCGGCGAGGGCGACACGCCCATCAAGGCCGTACTGGAACTGATGGCGAAAAAGAAGTATAAGTTCCCCGCGAACATCGAGTACGAGTACAAGGGCGCCGATTCCAAGGTCGAAGTGAAAAAGTGCTTCGACTATTGCAAGGGTTTGCTCGCCTAACCGGCTTCCCGGTCAGGGCCAGAAACGATCGCCCATGAGCGGAAAAATCCGTTATCTCCTTGCCCGGCTGCATCTCTGGCTCGGCTTGCTGTTGGCTGTTTACGCTTTTCTGATTGGCTTGTCCGGGGCCGTGATCGTCTTCAAGGATGATCTGAACGCTCTGCTTCACCCTCAGTTCCACACCGGCGCTCAACCGGCCTTTGGCGCCGACCCCGGGCGCGTGCTCGAACAGGTTCGGCAGAGCTACCCGGGCTTTCGGCCGCTCAGCTTCACCTGGCCCCACGACCGGATGCCCTACTGGATGATTTTTCTCTTGCGCCCCGGCGCCTCCCTTGAGGTCTACGCCGACCCGGCGACAGGACAAATCATCGGTACCCGTGATCCACGCGCCGGTTGGCTGGGCTGGGTGGAAACGCTCCACACCAACCTGCTTTGGGCGCAACCCGGCCGGCTGGCCAACGGCTACGGCGCCATGGGCCTGTTGCTGCTTACCACAAGCGGTCTCTATCTCTTATGGCCCCGCCGCCGCACTCTGCCCGCACTCTGGCGGCATGACCGTCCACGGTTCTGTCACTACGCCCTCGGGGCGGCTTCGGCGCTTTTCATTACCGGCTTGGCCTTCACCGGGGCTTGTTACACGTGGTCGAAACAGTACGTCGCCGCCGTTAGCCGTTGGATGCAGCGGACGCCGGAGATCAAGCTGCCCTCACTCAATCCCGCTCCCGCCCAAAGCCCTTCCCTCTGGCGTCTCATGGATTTGGCGCAACAGTCCTTTCCCGGCAAGTCGATTCATCGCTTCCCGGTTCCCGATCCTCGCTTTCCCCTTCGCGTAACTTTTCGCGAAGGCAGCTTCGCTCAATTCCACCAAGTCTCAAGCGTGACGCTCGATCCGCGCACGGGGTCCGTCCTGCTCCGGCAAGCTCTGCCCGAGCGGCCCGCTGGCGACCGCTTTCTTGGCTGGCTGAGCGGCTTCCATTTCGGTGTCTTCGGCGGCCTCCCGGTTCAAATCCTCTGGTGCGCAATCGGGCTGGCCCTCGCTCTGCTCGCGCCCACGGGGGTCTGGATGTGGTGGCGCCGCCAACGCTCCGCGCAATCGGTCACCCAAGGCCAACGTTGACCGCTGACGAGTTGTTTTCGTCCGCTCATGGGACTTATCCTGAATCTTCAGCGCTCGCGGATTATACTGAGGCTAAATTGATTTAGCAAAGATTCATACATGAATTCGCCCTACGAGTTAACCGTCCAACTCTTTTACCAGCTTTCCAACCTTTTCTTTTGGCCTGTCGCCATCTCGCTCATCCTGCTGTTCATCTGGAGCCTGATCGAGCTGGGCCGTTTGATTGCCAACGCCTGGCAGAAGCGGACCGACCGCCGCACGGATCTCAATGCCCTCGGGCTCGCGCTCGAATCCGGCTTTGCCCGTTCTTCCCTTTCGGCGGACCGCCTCAATGGCGTGCCCGTGAGCCAAGCCTTGCAACGCTTCTGGCGCGCTCTCGAAAAACAGCGCGAAGGCCTCGAAGCCGGCACGCACTTTGATCTGATCCTCGAGCAGATTCTCCGCTCGGAGGAAGGCCGCGCCACCGCGCGGCTCGATTTCTCCCGCGCTCTGGTCCGGCTGGGGCCGATGCTTGGTCTGGCGGGCACCATCATCCCCCTCGGACCGGCTCTGCAAGCCCTTCTGGGGGGCGACATGGGCGGCATGGTCGGCCATCTCGTGGTGGGTTTTGGCGCCGTGGTTTGCGGCCTCGTGATGAGCGGCATCGCCTATGTCATCACGCTGGTGCGCGAGCGCTGGTTCCGGATTGACATGGAAGAAATGGAACATCTGTGCGAATTGCTTGCCTCCGCCCGGCAGGCGCAAACCGCGGGAGAAAGCCGCCATGCGCGCCTTCACGCGTAAGCGCCGGCGCGGCGCCGCCATCACGAGTGTGCATCGCGAAGACCCCCTAGCCGGTGTGGCCAACCTCTTCGATGCCTCGATCGTCTTCGCCGTCGGCCTCATGGTGGCTCTCATCCAGGCCTTCTCGCTCACACAGTTGATGGACCCCAACTCGCAGTTCACCATTGTCAAGAAAAATACTCAGACCGGGGAAATGGAAATTGTCGAGAAGGACAAGAAACAAATCAAAGTGAAGAAACTGACGCCGGAGAAGAAGAGCGGAGCCGGCACCCGCCTCGGCGTTGCCTACCAATTGCCGGATGGAAGTGTTGTCTATGTACCGGAATCTACGCAATAGCCTTTTCTTTCTCACCGCGGCCTTGCTGCCGGCCGCCGATCCGGTGCGCATCCTGGCCGTGGCGGGCGGAAGCCCAGTGCTCAGCGAGGCGCTCAAAGCTTTCGAAAAAGAGCACGGACCCGGTCTGATCGAGCTGCAAAACATCGCCGGGCAACCCACGGAAGAACAAATGCGTTGGGCCCGCGTCCACTTCTTCTTCCATCCGGACGAGCAGATGATGATCGGCTTGACCCCCCTGGCACAGGCCGCCAACCGGCGCGGCGCCGCTATCGTCGTCACGCCTCAGTATTTTCTTCCCCGCCAGTGGAGCTTCAGCCAGAACCGCACCCGCGCCGATGTCGCCGAACAGTATTGGTCCTTTGGCGGCTCCGAAAATCTGACCAGCCTGCTCGGCTGGCTCTACATGCAAGGCGGTGGCCTTAAGAAGCTGCGGATCCCCCCGCCCACACCGGTGGCGCAGTCCGGCATTTACCACCCCAAGGCTTCCCGTAACTTCCAGGACTTGGCCGACTTCCTGAGCTGGTATGAACAATCCCGCGTCAATCCCCGCTGGCGGAGCGGCGGACCCGCCGTCGCCCTCACCATGTTCAACACGAACATCAAGCAGCGCGACCTCGCCCATATCGACGCCCTGCTGGCGGAACTCGAAGCCAAGGGCATCGCCGCCTATGCCGCCTATGGCTGGCCCTTTCACACCCTCGGCCCCTTTCTGAGCAAGGGCGGCAAGTCTCCGCTCCGCTTGATCCTCGCCTTTAATCTCGGCATCGCCAAACCCGAGGATAGCCGCTGGCTCGAATCCCATGGCGTGCACATCCTCAATATGCAGGTCTCCCGGCAGAGCTATAAGGAGTGGAGCGAGGGCTTACGGGGCTTGATGCCCAACAATGTTCCAAGCCAGATCGCCACGCCCGAGCGGGCCTCGACGGCGGAGCCCGTTCTGGTCGCTACCACCGAAACCCGCCCCGACGGCACAACCTTCACCCAGCCGGTGGCGGAGCGTGTCCAGATGACAGTCCAGCGCGCGCAGCGCTGGATTGCGCTGCAGGATATGCCCAATGAGAAAAAGCGCATTGCCATGGTCTACTACAACAACCCTCCCGGCAAGGGCAATCTTGGGGCCAGCTACCTGCAGGTGCTCCCCACCATGGCTACTCTCGTGGAGCGTTTACGCCAAGCCGGCTATGTCACCTCCGACCGCCGCCCGAGTGATCTCGAACTCCGCCGCGTGCTCGAGAAAAGCGGACGCAATGTCGAAACCTGGGCCCCCGGCGAGCTCGACGCGATGATCGAAGGCGGCGGCATGACCCTCTACCCGGTCGAGCAGTACAAGAAACACTTCGCCCTGCTACCGAAACCCTTCCAGGAAATGATCGTCAAGGAGTATGGTCCGCCGGAAAAATCGGAGATGTTGCGTATTCGTGACCGCGAGGGCCGCCACTTCTTCGTCCTGCCCGGTGTCCGCTATGGCAATATCTTCCTCGGCGTTCAGCCTTTGCGTTCCACCTTTGAGCGGGCCATCGACACAACCCACGACACCACCATTCCCGTTCCGCATTCTTATGTCGCCGCTTATCTCTGGCTGCGCCATGTTTTCCAGGCCGATGCGATCATGCATGTCGGCCGGCATGGCACGCTCGAATGGCTTCCCGGCAAACAGGTCTTGCAGGCTGGCTGGGATCACTCCGAGGCGATGCTGGGGCCGATCCCCAATCCTTACTACTACATCATGGACGGCGACGGGGAATCCTTGCAGGCCATGCGCCGCTCCGCCGCCGTGATGATCAGTCACCTGACGCCCTTGCTTCTGCCAAGCGGCATTCGCTCCGATATCGTCCCGCTCAAGAACGCCCTGCGGCAATGGATCGACAAACTGGGTAGCGATCCCGAATTAGCGGCACAGTACGAGAAAACAGTCGCCGGCTTGGCCGCTGGCCTCCAACTCGACAAGCAGTTGAAGTTTGAATTCGACAAGACGCCCGTCCCCGAGTGGCGCCAGAAGCTGGAGCAATTCGTCGCCGAGGTTCAGGACGGCCCCATGCCGGCCGGGATCCACGCCCTCGGGACACTGCCGGTGGAAAATGTACAGATCGAAGCGCTCGAGAATTTTCTTCGCTTCGGCTTCAACGAAGCGGAAACGCCGCTGATCCGCGGCCTGGCGCCCGCCTGGGCCGAGGCCATCTTTCATGGCCGCGAACCACATTTGGGCGGTGAATTCAGCCCCACCCTGCGCGATAAGATTCACACCCAGTGGGCCGAAGGCCGCAAGTGGATCGCCAACCTCCGCCTTTCTCCCACTCGCGAAGTCGATGCCATTGTCGACGTACTCAATGGGCGCTATCTGCCGGGCAGCCCGCTCGGTGAGCCGCTGCGCACCCCCGGCGGGCTGCCCACCGGCCGCAAACAGTTCGGTTTCGACCCTACCCTCATCCCGACCCGCGAGGCTTGGGTTCTCGGACGCAAAATGGCCGATGAAACCCTCGCCCGCTATCGCAAGGAACATGGCCGCTACCCCGAAAAGGTCTCCATGATGCTGTGGTACGGCGAAACCGATACTCATCACGGCGCCATGGAGGCGATGGCCCTTCATCTCATGGGGATCGAATTGACCTGGAATTCCCGCAACCAGGTCGATGGCGTCAAGCTGATTCCCGATTCCGCCATGACACACCCGCGCGTGAATGTCGTCATCAACATCAGCGGCATTTACCGCGACGGCTTTGGCGACAAGATCAATCTGCTCGACCGTGCCGCCCGGCTGGCCGCCGCGGCTGGAAACAATGCTCTCTCGCGCCATGATGAACAGGTCCGCAAGGCCCTTGTCGCCCAGGGCATGGATGCCCGCCAAGCCGAACGTCTGGCCCGCGCCCGCGTTTTCGGCAACAAGCCCGGGTCTTATTCGATCGGCGTCGACCGCATGGTCGAGTCCAGCCGCGACGCCGGCAATGAAGGGGGCGTCGCCAATCTCTACTTGCATTACATGAACTTCGCCTTTGGCGAAAACGTTTGGGGCGAGGGCGCCCCCAAGGTTCTCGAAGAGCAACTCAAGGGCAATGAAACCGTACTGTTCTCACGCTCCAGCAATCTCTATGGCGCCCTCGACAACGATGACACCTACAGTTACGCCGGCGGCATGGCCGCCGCATCGAAATTCGTCAACGGTGGTCAGGCGCCGGAATTCTACATTCATAACCTGCGCAAGCAGGGCAGCGAGAAGATGGTCGATCTCAAGACTTTCCTCGCCACCGAGATGAACCAGCGCCTCTGGAACCCCAAGTGGATCGAGCACATGAAAGGCTCCGGTTATGCCGGCGCCCGCGAGATGTTCCGGGAAGTCGAACATCTCTATGGCTTTCAGGCCACCACCAAGGAGCAGATGGACGGCTCTTTCTGGCAAACCACCTTTGATACCTATGTCGCCGACAAGAATGGCCTCGAGCTCGAAAAGTTTTTTGAAAAAGAAAATCCCCACGCCCGGCAGAACCAACTGGCGCGGATGCTCGAGGTAGACCGCCAGGGCTCATACCGCTTCAGCGATGCCGACCGCTCGACCTTGCTGCGCGAGTACGTGCGCAGCGTGGCCAAGCATGGCATCGCCTGTTCGGCGAATACTTGCGGCAACCAGAAGCTGCAGCAGTTTGTAGGCGAAATGGCGCCGCTCGTGAGCGGCCTCGGCAAGCTCGACCTGCGGCAATTTGGCAAAGTCGTTGGCAAGGCGACACGCTGGTCGCCCCAGGTTTTCGCCAAATCGAGCCCGGAATTGCGCGAGGCCGTCAGGCAGGCTTCCCGCCCCGCCATGCAGTCCCCGCCACCCCCGCCGCGGCCCGCTCCCCCGCCTTCGAACAACGTGACCGGCTTTGCCATGAAGGAGAAAATCATCGAGCTGGCCCGCACGCAGCCGGCCCGCGCGCTTCCCATCGCCTGGGGCTGGCTCGGCGTATTGCTGGCCTTGACGGCCGCTGGCGCTGTTTGGGAAAACCGCTCCGGTTTGCCGGGTGCGCGAAGCTGATCCCAGGAGATTCACCATGCGTCTGTTTTTGCCCGTCCTGTTGCTTGCGCATTGCGCCGGTGCTCAGAATACGCTGGTCGACACAGCCCTTTTTTCCGCCTCGCGCCAGGGCCGCTATTTTGTCGTGCAGCTGAACAAGCCACACCGCGTCGTCTCCACCTCCGGCCGCGTTGGCGGCCTTAGCGAGACGGTAACGCATCTGGTCAACCACCAGAGCATGGAAGCGCGGATGCACATGGAGCGCCATAATCTCATCGCGCGGATGAGCGAGGAGGAGTATCACGACCTCGTGGCCCGTGAACTCAATCTCGATCCAGCCCGCACCGCAATCATGGGTACAGCCGCCAATATGAATTATCTCGGGCGGCGGAGCTTCGAGTTTCGCGGCCTGCGCGTCGACGCCTTCGTCACCGCGGGCGTCGAAGGCAACGCCACCCGCCCCGGCGACCCCGCCCAGTGGTACGAGGGCGAAAAGGGCATGGAGTACATCAAGCCCGTTTCCGGCACCATCAATACCATCCTGCTGCTCAATGTTCCTCTCACCCCGGCGGCACTGGAGCGTGCCAGCGTTACCATGGCGGAAGCTAAGACCAGCGCCCTGCTCGAGCTTGGCGTGGCCAGCCGCTATTCTTCCCATCTCGCCACCGGGACCGGTACCGATCAGTTCATCATCGCCTCGCCCGTGGATCCTGCCGCCCGCCAGATCCGCTGGGCCGGACCGCACACCAAATTGGGCGAGCTGATCGGCAATGCCGTGCGCGAAGCTACCGTCGAGGCGCTGCGCTGGCAGAACGGCATGGAGCGCAGCCACACCCGCAGCATCCCTCACGCCTTGAGCCGCTTCGGCCTCACGGAAGAAAAATTGCTCGCCCGCCTCGAACAAAAGCTCCCGCCCGTCTACTTCCAACTGCTCAAGGAAAACAAGATGGCTTTGTTGTGGGAGCCGCGCGTGGCCGCCGCCGCGTTTGCTTATGCCGCCGTGCTCGACCGCTTACAATACGGCACTCTGCCTGCCGAAGGCGCCGGAGAGACGCTCCGCGACCAGGCGGCCAGCGCCGGCGTCGCCATCGCCGGCAAGCCCGAATCCTGGGCTCGCTTCTGGGCAAAAATCCGCTACGAGCCCACCGACAAAGTCGGCCCTTTCATCGAAGGCCTTGCCCTTGGTTGGATCGACCGCTGGCCAGAAGCCGGTATCGACGCCGCCCCCGCCGCCAAACGTTGAGCTAGTAGCTGAAGCTCAATCCCACGATGCCCCAGGCCTGCGGCACCAGCCAGCCATTTTCGTACCAAAGCTGATTGAATACGTTCTCCACCTTGCCGTAAAGCCGGACGTTGCGCTTGTCCCCGGACCATAGCTTGTACCCGCCCACCACATCTCCTTTCGTATAACCGGGAGAGAGAAAGGCCCGCGTACGATTTACCGCGAAAAACGGTACATAATACTGCCCGCCGCGGAACAGGTCGAAGGTCAGATCCGCGCGCTTGCCAATGCGCTGCGTGACCACAAAACTGGCCGTGTGCCGCGGCGTGGTTAGGGCAAACCAAAAGTTCGGCACCTGTATGTCGCGATCGCTGACGGCATTTGTGAACGTGTAAGAGCCCTGCATCGTCGTGCTGCGAGTGAGCCGGGCTTCATAGCCGAACTCTACCCCCCGCGAGATCCCGCCCGCCCCGTTCAGGTAGCCGCTCGTGCGCCCAAACGGATCGGTGGCGGCCGTGATCCGGCCCGCCGAGTCGAAGGCCGTCAACTGCTTGATGCGGTTATAGAAATATGTTGCCGACAATCGGATACGCGACTGCCACAAGTACTGATCGATGCCGATATCGTAGGTGTTGTAGCGGTCCGGCGACAGGCGCGGGTCCCCATACGGCGTGAAGTTGACGTTTCCCGTCGCCGGGTTGTTGAAAAACCCGCCCCCGAAGCGCTCATAAAGCGCCGGCGCGCGATAGGCATTGCCGATGTGCGTCCGCAATTTGGTTCCGGTCGAGGCCAGCAGGTAGGCGATGGAAACATCGCCGGTCCAGGCGCGCGGCGGATTGGGTATTTGCAATCCGTCGTATACATTGCGCACGCCCTGAGCCTGAAAGACCGGCGTGGCAAGCCGGAAGTCCTGCATCCGACCGGAAAGCGAGATCAGCAGCCGCTCCTTGAATAGCGAAAGCTGGTTGGCGACAAATACAGCATTGGAATTCTGGCGGATCCGACCGCTGACAACAATCGTGCGCGGCGCCGGCAGGTTGTTGTTCTGCCGGTCATTGAAGAACTCCCGCTCAAACTCATAGCCGCCGCTCAAGCTATACCAGCGTGCTACCTGCGCATTCACCCGCCAATCGAGCGTATGGATGTAGCCCCCGGGGTTGGTCACATTGGTCGCCGCCGGCTGAAAGCCGATGCCGCCCGGACCGTTGGAGAAAATCCGGTTCGTGGTCAGATACTGATAATTCGCCTGCATGTTCACCTTCGTGGTGAACTGGTGCTCCAGCCGCACGGCGCTGGTCGAAAAGGCGCTCTCCCGGCGGTTGTCGGGGTCATCCCGTCCCGGCACGACCGTGGCGTTTCCGTGGGAAACCGGCTGTCCGGTCACCAGATTGCGCACCTGCGCCTGCGGCAGCGGAATGAATGGGATCACTCCTGTCGTGGGAAAGTTTCCCGCCGGGATTCCCGTCGTGGCCGGCGTGATGTTGGATTGCAGGAAGTCCTTGGCCCCGTAAAAACGGCCCGAGACCCGCGTCCGGTCGCTCAGGCTGTAGCGCAGGAACCCTTGGCCGCCATTCGAACGGTTGGCATCGTTGCCGTCCACCCCCGCCATGACGTTCAGATGGGTAAAGCCGAGCGAATAGGTCCAGCGATTCTCGCGGAATCCTCCCGCAAGCGATGCCCGCCCGCGCAGAAACCCCAATCCGCCCCCCTCGGCCTGAATCATCCCATGTACTGGCGCGCCCCCCTCGTCGCTCACCATGTTGATCGCCCCGCCCACGGCATTGGACCCATACAGCGAAGACCCGCTGCCGCGCAGAACTTCCACACGCCCCGCGTTGACGAAGGTCAGATTCGCCATGAAGCTCGTAGCGTCTCCCTGCGTCGTAGTCGGGTCACGAAACCGCATCCCGTCCACCAAGACCGCCGAGGCATCCGGACGAAGCCCCCGCATCCGGATCTGCGTCAGCGCCCCCGGCCCCCCCAGATTGCGAACCTGTAGCCCCGGAACGTTTCTCAGAATCTCGGCCAGATTGTATTCGTTGCGATCGTTGATTTCCTCGCTCGTAATCACGCTGATCGCCTTGGCCGTCTGGTCAATCGTCTGCGCCTCGCCCGTTGCTGTCACCACCACCGTCTGCGTCAGGCCGGCAATCGCCATTTCAAAGTTCTCCGTGGCTTCCCTTTGGTCTTTTTCAATCCGCAGCGTGCGGCTGATGCGCCGGAACGAGGCTGCTTCCACCTCCACCGTGTAGGCGCCCGCCGCCAGATTTTCAAAGCGGTAAACCCCTTGATTGTCGGTCGTGGCGATCAACGGTGTTAGCGCGCCCGGCGGATAGAGGCTCACGCGCCCCGCAATCGGATTCGTTTGCGGATCGGTCACCTGGCCCGAGAGCTTCGTCTGTGCGCTCAGCCCAACCGGCAGCAGGAGCAGAAAAAGCACGCCGGAAACAATTTGCAGCATAAGTTTGATCCTACATGCGCAACCGGTTAAGTGTCACAAAAAAATTATCAGCGGCAAGAATCTGTCGACGAACGGACAAGGCGGCTGTCTCCATCGGTGGCAAAAACCGTTTTTATTCCCGCCGCATCCGCTCTCAGCCTAAAGGGCCAGCCCGTTTCCCGCGATAACAGAATCAGATCAGAATGGCCAGCGCCGTTTCTCCCGCAGACAATTCGACTGTACTTGCCGATGCGGCACACATCCTAAAGGACCCGGTTCGCAAACCACTGGCCGCCCTCACCGAATGGTTAAGCCCTTTGTCGGACGGGATCGAAAAGCAGTTTGTCGCCCGCCTGAAAGCGCTGCGCTTTGATGCCCGCCAGATCCAGGCCCTGGTGTCGATCACAACCGCTACGGCGGCCCGAATCCTCGGCTCTGCGCGTGGCACCCGACGCTCAATGCTGCATTTTCTCGAACAGGTCGAGTACAGTGGGCGGCGTCTGGCGAAGCTCAACCTTCCCCCGGGCGCCATCCAGCAGGCGCTGCAGGAGCATGACCGCGTGCTGCTGCCCTATATCGAACGCCTTGATCCCGAACGGGCAGCAAAATTCCGTTGGGCCAACGAACAATTGCACTTCAGCGTGCTGCTCACGCTCAACAACGCTTACTACCAAGTACGGGAGCAAGAGACTCATGCCTACAGTGAGCTGTTTCGTATTGAATTGGAAAGCCGCGGGCTGCATGAATTGCTCCGGCGTTTCATGACCACTCTCGGCTCCCTGTATCGCGCCGACAGCGCCTGCCTGTTTTTTCTCGATAAGAACGATCAGGTGCTGGTTCCAATGGCTTTCGTCGGAGAAGGCACCAAAACTCCACCCCACCTGGTTCCCAATGAGCCTTCTCTGGCTCAATCACTTGCCAAACCTTTCTGCGTGGAAGAGGGCGCGGCCAGCGCCCAGTTGGTCTTGGATAAACGAACACGAGACCGCTATGCCACCTGCTGGAGCGTGCCGCTCATGGACGGTCCCCACCTCCGTGGGGTTATGCAATTCCGCTTCCGCAAGCCCTATGAGTGGCTGCCGCGCGAACAGGAATTGCTCGAAGTCGCCGCCGAGCGCTGTCTGATGGGCGCGGCCAAGGCTCGCCTCATGGAAGATCTCGCTGCCCGCGAGGAACAGGTGCGGCGGCTCGCCGAGCGCATGCTGCAGGTCGAGGAAATGGAACGCCGCCGTATCTCCCGCGAGCTGCACGACGAGGCCGGTCAATCCATGCTTTGCATCCGCCTGCAACTAGAGATGATCGAGGAAAATCTCGCTCCGCAAGAGCTCGTGCTCAAGGGCAAGTTGCAAGAAACGAGAGACTTGACAGAGCGCACGATCCTCGAGATTCGACGCCTCATCGCTGCCCTCAGCCCGGCCGTGCTCGAACAGCTCGGCCTCGGCGCCGCCTTGCGTCAACTCGTCAGCCGCTTCAGCCGTATTCACCCGGCTCGCGTTCGGCTCGCCTTATCCCGCATGGGAAAGGTGCCGAAGAAAACTGAGGTGATTCTCTACAGGCTGGTTCAGGAATGTATGAATAATGTCGGAAAACATTCTCAGGCTGCTCATGTAAACATTTCTCTGGAAAGTGTCGATGGTGTTCTAAGGTTAGGCGTAGAGGATGACGGTGTGGGCTTTGAAGTCGAAGAGGCCCTGTCACGAAGAGATTCCTACGGATTAGCTGGGTTACGCGAACGTGTAGCCCTCCTGGGTGGCAAGTTCTATGTCGAAAGCCACCCCCGAGGGAAAGGAAAATCCGGTGCTGGCTCGAGGGAAATTTCCCGTCTGGGCGAGGCCGTGGCCCGCGGAGGCATGAAATTCAAGGGCCGTTTCCGAAAAGGTACCCGAATTCATATCGAATTGCCTTTGTTGCGCGAAACGAATCATTAAACCCTTTGAAAAAGGAGGAGGTAAGCGAGTTTATGGCCAAGATTCGAATTCTTCTGGCTGACGACCATACGCTATTCCGCCAAGGTATTAAGACTCTCATCAATGCGGAAGCAGACATGGAAGTAGCGTCCGAAGCATCCAATGGTGGCGATGCCGTCGACCGCGCCGCCGAAGTACGTCCCGATTTGGTTCTCATGGACATCGGCATGCCCGGTCTCAGCAGCTTTGAGGCTACCCGCCAGATCAAGAAAAACCGCCCTGAGACTAAGGTATTGTTCTTAACCATGTATGACGATGAGGACTACCTGGTGGAGGGTATGGAGGTCGGTGCTAGCGGCTACGTTCTCAAGGACAGCCCTTCCGGCCAGTTAGTCAGCGCCATCCGCGACATTTGCCGCGGCGGCAGCTATTTGAGCCCCCGCATGTTGAGCCAGCTGGTGGATGACTTCCGCAGCCGGATCAAAAGCGCGAATCGTCTTCCGCGCTTTGCTACGCTCACCACACGGGAGCGTGAGGTTCTGAAAATGCTTGCCGAGGGACAGAGCGTGAAAGAAATCGCCTGCGACCTCAACCTCAGCGTCAAGACCGTGGAAGCGCATAAGTTTAATCTCATGCGCAAGCTCGACATCCACAACAAAGCACAACTGGTGCAATACGCAATTCAAAAGAAGATCATTAAAATCCCCAATATGGTTTAGCTTGAGTTCCGGATCCGGTTAAAATCGCACCGTGACCCGTCGTGATTACCTGTTGAGAACGTTCGCCTTGAACACGATCGATGCCCCCGCCTCTGCCTCAGCGGGGGCATTACTTTTGGGGGCGCCGATTTTCCTTAAATCGGATGATCCTGGCGAGTTGGCCCGGGAGCACCGCCGCCTGGGCTTTAGCGCCGCCTATTGTCCCGCTGCCCGTATCGGCGACAAAGAAAGAATTCGCGCTATCGAGACGGCCTTCTCCAAGGAGCGAGTCGTCATCGCCGAGGTCGGAGCCTGGAAGAATCTGCTCGATCCGGACCCGGTACGGAGAAAGGAGAACCTCGATTACGTCACCGAGCGCATGGCGCTGGCCGACGAAGTCGGCGCCCGCTGCTGCGTCGATATTTCCGGCAGCTACCACGACAAGGTCTGGTACGGTCCGCATCCGAAGAATCTTTCGCGCGAAGGCTTCGATGCGACCGTGGAAAACTGCCGCCGGATTCTCGATGCCGTCAAGCCGAAGCGCAGCTTCTTTACCCTCGAGGTAATGGGCTGGACTTATCCGGATACACCCGACAGCTACCTCCGGCTCATCAAGGCCATCGACCGCAAAGGCTTTGCCGTTCACCTCGATGTCTGCAATGCGGTGAATTCGCCAGAAAAGTTCTACAACAACGCCGCCCTGATCGGAGAGTGCTTCCGCAAACTGGGACCCTTCATCAAAAGTTGCCATGCCAAGGATCTCGAATGGATCGTCGAATTGAATGTGCACTTCGTCGAGGTTATCCCTGGCAAGGGTCAGATCGATTACCGTGCCTACCTGATGGGGTTGCGTGCTCTGCCTTCTCCCGTGCCACTGATGCTTGAGCATTTGAAGACAGCCGCTGAATACCAGCAGGGATTTGATTACATTAAAGGTGTTGCCGCGGAGCTCAACTACCCGCTGGCCTGACAGGAGTTTTCCCATGAACCGCAGAGATCTGATACTCACCGCCACGGCCGCGGCGCTAGCCCCGTCCGCCCGCGCCGCCCGCCTTCCCATTCGCAAAGCCGTCCTCGGTGGCATGCTGCCCAAGGAGTTGCCCAACTGGAAAGAAAAATTTGAAGTTGCCCGCGCCGCCGGCTTTACTCACCTCGAGATGGGCACCGTCGAGGACGCCAAGGAAGAAGCCGCCATCGCTCAGGCCGCCGCCGACACGGGACTCAAGATCCACGGCGTCATGAACATGGCGCACTGGAAGTTTCCCCTCAATTCCACCGATCCGGCTGCCTACAAGACCTCCCACGACGGAATGCTCACCAGCATTCGCAATGCCAAGGCCTGGGGCGCCTCGACCGTTCTGCTCGTTCCCGCCGTGGTTGGCCCCAAAGCGCCCTATGAAGAGGCCTGGAAACTCTCAAGCGAGCGCATCCGCAAGCTGTTGCCCCTGGCCGAGAAGTCGAAGGTGATCATCGCCGTCGAGAATGTCTGGAACAAGTTTCTGCTCTCGCCAATGGAGATGGCCCGCTATGTTGACTCTTTTCAGTCTCCCTGGCTCCAGGCCTATCTCGATGTGGGCAACATGGTCCTGTTCGGTTACCCGCAGGACTGGATCCGCACCCTCGGCAAGAAGCGTATCGCCAAAGTTCACATCAAGGACTTCAAATTCAAGAACCGAACCGCCGATTTCACCGACCTCTGGGATGGAGAAATCGACTGGAAAGAAGTTCACAAAGCCTTCACCGAGATTGGCTATGACGGCATCGCCACCGTCGAGTTGCGCGGCGGCGACGCGGCTTACCTCAAGGACGTCAGCCAGCGCTTTGACCGTATCCTGGAAGCAGTATGAAGAAATTTCTCCTCGGAATTCTGTGCGGCTTTGTTTTTGCCGCCGTCGCTTTGGTGATCGTTGGTTTTGCCGTCGCTCGCCTTGCTGGGGGTGGCGAAGCCGATGAGCCCTCCGAAGGCTTTCTGCAATTGCGGCTCGAGGGCGCCATCGCCGAACATCCCGCCGATGAGATCCCAATCCCCTGGTTGAATTCCCAAATGCCTTGGACGGTAATCGAGGTGAAACAAATCCTCGAACGCGCCGCAACCGACAACAAGATCAAAGGCCTGTTTCTTGAAATCGGCGGCGCGGATTTCGGCTGGGGAAAGGCCGCCGAGATCCGTGCTGCCTTGGCTGCATTCCGCAAGAGCGGCAAGCCGGTACACGCTTTTCTTCGCCAGCCGAACGCCCGCGATTATTTTCTTTCCTCCGCTTGCGACCGTATCTCCATGGTCGAGGAAGACCTGCTCGACCTCAAAGGCCTGCGCGTCGAACGCACCTACTTCAAGAACACACTCGATAAGCTGGGCGTCGAAATGGAGATTCTCCACGCCGGCAAATACAAGGATTTCGGCGACAGCTTTACCAAGACCTCTATGTCGCCGGAGTCTCGCGAATCCCTCGGCGCGATCCTCAATGGAATCTACGGCGTACTCGTCAACGGGATCGCCCAGGGACGCAAGCGCAGCCCCGCGGAAATCGAAAAACTCATGGACGATGGCCCCTTTCTCGCCAAGGCAGCTTTGCGCGAGAAGCTCATCGACGCCCTCGAATACGATTCGGCAGCCCGCGCCAAACTGGCGGAAAAGACCCATGTCGCCTCCACAGCCGCCATATCCGCCCGGGAGTACCGCAAGAAAATCCGGCATCAATGGCAGCGCGATTCCGACGCCAAGGTCGCCTTCCTCGTTGCCGAAGGCGATATCCTGCGCGGCTCCGAACTCGGCGAAGGCGTGATCGCCTCCCGCGATTTCATTCATCATGTTTCCGAGCTGAAAAAAGACCCGGAATTCAAAGCCGTTCTCCTGCGTATTGACTCACCGGGCGGCGATGCGATTGCTTCCGATGAACTCCTCGCCGCCTTGCGCGATCTCAGCAAGGTCAAGCCGCTCGTCGTATCCATGTCCGATGTCGCCGCCAGCGGCGGCTACTACATGGCCGTTACCGGCGACCCCATCTTTGCCTACCCGGGCACCATCACCGGATCGATCGGCGTTGTCTACGGCAGACCGAATTTGAAGGGCCTCTACGACAAGATCGGCTTGACCAAGGATGGCATGCAAAAGGGCAAGAATGCCGATCTCGACGTCGAATACCGGCCGCTTTCCGACACCGCGCGGCGCAAGCTCCGCGAGGGCATCGATGAGAGTTACTCCACTTTCCTCAGCCGCGTCGCCGACGGCCGCAAGGCCAAGGTGTCGGACATTGAGCCCCTTGCCCAGGGCCGGGCTTGGGTCGCCTCCGATCCGACAGCCAAACGCCTGACTGATCAAATTGGCGGAATCGATGCCGCTCTCCAGGAATTGATCAAACGCGCGAAGCTCCCCGCCGAGGCCAAGCCGGAACTCATTCCCTATCCACCCCTCGAAAACGCAATCAGCAAGTTGTTCACAGATGAGGAACACTTGTTAAGCTCACTCGGACCAACCTTGGGTCTCGCACAGCCACCCTGGGCCAACCCCATTGCGCGCAATCTGAAACCAGCCCTGCGTCCTGCCCTGCTGCGGGGCGGCATGCTGCGCTGGATGCCCTATCAAATCGACGTTCGCTAGCGCGCGCCCAATTGCTTGGCTACAGCCGAATCCTGCTGTGAGCCAGCCGTGTCGCCCAACTTCGTGCGCACAGCCGCGCGGTTCAGGTAAGCGTTGGCATAGCGCGGGTTCGTTTTGATGGCCAGGGAAAAATCCTCCTCCGCCTGCTTCCATTGTCCCAATCTCATGTGCGCGTAACCCCGCCCGTTGAAGGCAATCGCAAAGCCCGGCTTTTTCGCAATCGCTTGACTGAACAGATCGATTGCCTTTTGAAAGTCTCCTGTCTGGTTCAATTCGCGTCCCAGCATATTCAGGCTCTCTGCCGTCAACGGCTGCGTCGCCGCCTCCGGCGGCGCAGCAGCCAATTTCGGCTCCAACGCCACCGCTGTGGCAACCGGTTGCGGAGGCGCCACCTGAGCCGCGGTTTGCACTGCCGCGACCGGCGCCGCCACCTGCTTCTCGGCCAGCGTCTGCACCGCTGACAATGACGACTCCGGTACGGGCTCCGGCTTTTGCGCCAATGCCGGCTCGGTCGTCTTTTTCAATTTTTCATTCGTCTGCGCCAGTACGTCCTTGGCTTCCTCCAACGCCGGATTCAGCTCGAGCGCCTTCTCGAGGTCGGCACGGGCTTTTTCGTACTGCTCCAGCAGATAATAGGCGCTCCCTCGTGCAAGCCAACCCTCGGCCAGCTTCGGATTCAACTCGATCGCCTTGTTGCGGTCCGCCATTCCCTTATCGTGGTTCCCCATCAGGTGGTGCGACCCTCCCCGCGCAATATAGGCCTCAGCCGAATTCGGGCTTAACTCAACGGCCCGGCTCCGGTCCCCTAAGCTCAATTCAAACTGCTGCAATTCCGCATAGGCCGCCCCACGCGCCAGCAAAACACTCACCGCATTCGGACTGAGCTTCAGCGCCTCGGAGTAATCTACTACCGCCGCCTGTGGCTGCCCCAGATTCTGGTATGCCGCCGCTCTAAGTGTATAAGCCTTCGCATTCCGTGGCTGGAGCTTGAGCGTAGCCGTGAAGTCCAGTATCGCCCGGTCGAATTGCCCTAATTGCCCATACACATACCCGCGCTCGAGATAGGCTTCCGCGTAATTCGGGTTCAGCGTGATCGCCCGGTTATAGTCCTCCATGGCATCCTGCATCTTGCCCTGCAGCGTGTAGGCCACGCCACGATCCTTGTACGTCCCGGGGTTGTCCAACCTCAGACGGACCGAGCGCGTGAAATCTTCAATCGCCTTGTCCAACTGCCGCAGCTTGACCAGCACCACGGCGCGCGAGCTATACAGACGCGCGTTCTCGTAGCCCATTCCCGACGCTTTGTTGAAATCGCTGAGCGCATCCTGCAGCTTGCCCGCCGAGGAGAGTATGTCGCCCCGCACCACCCAGGCTTCCGGGTCGTTCGGGTCGAGGGCCAGTGCCCGGTTCAAATCCGCCGCCCCAAACTCGATTTCCCCCAACTGCCAGCGTAATCGCCCACGGTCCCGCCAGGCCCGCGCCAAATTCGGATCCGCGTCCAAGGCTTCCGTCAGCGCCTTGAACGCCTCCTCGGCCTTACCCGCGTCCTCGAGTTGCGCAGCTCGTTCCAAAGCCTTTTTTACCCGCCCCGCATCGGGAGGTTTCGCGTTCTGCGCAATCAGGCCCAACGCCAGAACGATTAGCAGTATGAATCGCATCACGGCTCCTGTCGAAGAAGTTTTCCATCTCGCGACAAACGTAGGATGCTGTCGCGCCAAACCACGCTCGAGCCCATCAGCCCAGCCAGCCACACGGCAAACGCCCATACATCCCAGAGCGGCGCTAGCCAAAATCCAATGCTGGCCACCGGTGAACGCAGAACCATGGCGCCGGCCACCAACGCCGTCACACATCTTATTATCGTCAGCCCAAGGGCAATACTCCAAGAACCAGTAACCAGCGCGGCAAGAATCCACAAACCCGCCTGCGTCACCGGAAGCCCCAGATAGCCCTCCCCCCGGGACACCCGGATCGTGCGCGCCCACCTCACCTGATGCCGCCACACCCCGGCCCACGTCGTGTCTCCCACGTTCGTCTCCACCACCACTTCCGACATCCATGCCTGCGTCCCCAACTGCGTGATGCGCTTGGCCAGTTGATAGTCATCGGCCAGATAATCCCCGATTGCGCGAAAGCCGCCAATCGCCTCCAGTTGCGCGGCCCGGAACACCAGCGTAGCCCCGAGCCCAAACTCCTTCACCCCCACCAGTGGCGCCACCAGCACGCTGGGTGCGAAGTCGATGGCGATTCCCAAGGCTTCCCACCAGCCCGGAATCGAGGCCGCCCGGGCCCGGTACAGCGCCGTCACAATCCCCACGCTTTCCTGCTCGAGTGGCGCCGTCACCTGCCGCAGGTACCCCGGCGGGACAACAATATCGCTGTCGTTGACCAGCAGCAGGGGATAACGGGCCGCCCGCGCCAGATCGATCAGCACCCCCACCTTCGCATTGGGTGCGGCCGCTTCGACCGGTACAATCCGGATCGCCAATTTCGGAAATTCGGCCTGCAGCCGTCTTACCTCCCCCAACGCCGGGTCCTCCCCGTCCGCCGCCCCAAACAGCATTTCAAAAGGCGCCCCATACTCTTGCGTCGCGTGCGAGCGGATCGCCGCGTAAAATCCCGGATCCAGCCCCCGCACCGGCTTCAGAATCGACACCGCTTGCGGCTTGCCCCCGGCAGCGGGCTTACGCCACCACTGCCGCACACACGCCAGCAGCGCGGCGAACTGATAGCCCCCCGCGACACTGGCCAGCGCAACCACTACCCAGAAAGTCACGACTAGAGAAGTAACACCCCCGCCGCCACGCACAACGCTCCCGCCCAGCGCCGCCAGTTCACATTTTCCTGCAAAACATAGCGCGCCATGAAGGTTTCCGCCGGTATCGTCAGCGCGGTGGCCGGCACGGCGAAGCTCAAGTCGGCGATCGCCAGCAGCTGCGTGAAACAAAAAAAGCTCAGTGCCATGAAAACAACGCTCAGACCTAGCCGCCACTGCCCCAGCCGCCCCGCCAGCATTCCCATCGAGCGCACCTCGCCGGCGGCCTTCATCGCGCTCGACTGCAGATAATCACACACGATCGTCGAGCTTACAATTCCCAGCACGAGGGTCCACTTCATCGCTCGACCGCCCGCGGCGGCGTCGCCGCCGTCAGCACTGTTCCCGCCAGAATCAGCGCCGTGCCCAACGCACGCTTCAACGAAATGGCCTCCCCTTGGAAAAAATAGCCGATCGCCGCATTTAACACATAACCAACGCTCGACACCGGCAGCACAAAGCTCAAATCCGCCCAAGACAGCAGCATGACCCGCGCCAGCGTCCATACCGCTAGCAGCAAGATCCCCAGCAAAACATAGGGTTGCACGAGTGCGTCCACCGCTTCAAGGCCACTCAGACGGTACCCCAGCGGATGCTTCATGCCCCAGGACAGCGCAAAATTCCCGATTACATTCGCCAGCACGACAAACGCAGTCAGCAAATAGACAGACCGGCCCGAAGCCTTCATCAGTCACCCGTGGTGGCGTAGTTGGTGTTCTTGGCTTGACTCTTCTGCTCGGCAACGAATTTCTTGCGCTTGGCCCGCAGCGCCAGATACTCGCGGGCTTCCTTCACCAGCCGCCGCCGTTCATCGGTCGAGAACAGCGCCTTCTTCACCACCCGCCAGGCGGCCTTCGGCCGGAAGTAGTATTCCCCATAGAAGCGCTCCACGCTGTCGACCAGCTCCGCCCGGTCGAGCCCCGGATACACTACTGTCGGCAACTGGTGGCCCACCTCGTCCGTCATCGCCGCGTCCAACTGAATCAGGTTGTTCTTCTGCGCATAATCGTAGAATTCCGTGCCCGGGTACGGATGCGCAATCGATACCTGAATCGTCTCGCAATCCAGCTTCTTGGCAAAGTCGATCGTTTGCTGAATCGTTTGCCGCGTCTCCCCTGGTAGCCCCACGATAAAGTCGGCGTGGATCGTCAAGCCCAGCTCATGCGCGTTACGCGTAAAGCGCTCGGCCATGTCGACCGTCGCCCCCTTCTTGACGTTTTTCAAGATCTCCGGCGCCCCCGACTCATAGCCCACAATCATCAGCCGGCAGCCCGCGTCTTTCATCGCCGCCAGTGTCTCCCGGTCGGTCGTCACCCGGCTCGTGCAGGACCACGTGAAGTTCAGCTTCTTCAGTTCCTTGCACAGCTCGATCGTCCGCTCCTTCTTGTAATTGAAGGTGTCGTCGTCGAAGAAAATCTCCTTCAGCCCGCTGAAGTTCTCAAGCGACCAGCGCACTTCATTGACGATGTCCCCCACGCTGCGCAGCCGCCAGCGGTGCCCCGAATGCGTCTGCGGCCACAGGCAGAATGTGCACATCGCCGGGCATCCCCGCGACGTGTAAAAGCTGATAAACGGATTCAGCAGAAACGGCACGTTGTAGCGCCGAAAATCCAGATCCCGCTTGTATACCTTCGACACCCACGGCAGTTCATCCAGGTTCTCGATGTAGCCGCCCTCGGGATTGTGCACGATCCCGCCATCCTTGCGGTAGCTCACCCCGGGCAATTCCGCCAGCGGCTTGCCCTGTGCATAATTCACAATCTGGTAGTCAAATTCCCGCCGCACGATAAAGTCGATTGCCTTCGAGGTTCGCAACACCTTTTCCGGCTCCACCGTTACCGGTGGCCCCACGAAGCAAACTTCGAGCTTCGGGTTCGAGTCCTTCATCATCTCGGCAATCTTCACGTCTACATGAAGGCCTGGCGTCGAGGTAAACAGCACCAGCAGTTCGAAATCCTTCGCCATCGCCACCGTGTCTTCAATCGTGATCTTGTGCGGCGGGGCGTCGACTACTTTTGAATCAGGCAAAAGCCCGGCCGGATAGCACAGCCACACCGGATACCAGTAGCTCTCAATCTCTCGCGTAGCCGGCCAGCGCGAACTCGCGCCGCCGTCGAATCCTTCAAAAGACGGGGGATTCAGGAATAGTGTGCGCATAGAATAGACCTGCCGAGACTTTCAGTTTAACTTAGAAGCGAAACCCGATCAGTAATTCCGCCTGCTGTCCACGCGGGCTGTAATTCGATTGCAACCAGCGCGTCAGACGCAATTCCGGCTCGATCTTGACCGGCAGGAGCCCAAGCGTCAACCCCGCCGCCACCGTCAGCCCCGGATAGTTCTCCCCAAACGCGGGCACCCGCCGCAGCGTCACCCCTCCCGACAAAAACGGCTGCGCGGGCGCCAGGCCAAACCGCTTCTTCAACAACAGCGGTATCTGGTAGACGGTCAACGCCCGCCCCCCCGTCTCATAGCGCTCGAGCATCAAGCCGCCTTCAAGCCGCGGCAGCTTGGGCACCTTCACCTCCACATAAGCACCGCCCTTGAAGGGAAAAATCCGCGAGCCCGGCTGCGCGTTGCCCACATAGCCCGCCTTTACCCCAAAGGATATGGGCAATTGTCCCCAGGCCCCGCCCGCGAGCAACAGGATCCAGCCCGCACACCGCATCCGCTTACCTTGCCTCCATCGGTTGCGGCGGCTCGAAATTCATCTTGAGTGTGATCCGGCCAATCACCCGCGTCTCCGCCTGATAATCAACAGTGGATAGATATGACGCCCCCAGGTGCAACGCAAAGTCCCGCGTTAGATCGGCTGATCTGAAAATCACCGATGGATTCTTCACCAGCCGTCCTGACTGACGCATTTCCCAGCCCGTGCCCTCCTCGAGCCACAACTCCCCCTTGAACAGCCCGATCATCTTCCGCACCGGGGTCAACTCAAAGATCATGGCGATGCGGTCTCCTAGCGAGTCCTTGCGCTTGAACTTGAACTGGTAGTTTTCGCCATTGATCGCCGGTGGCGTCGTCTCGGAGGCCTCTTGTTCCGCGCTGAGATAAAGGCCGATCACCTTCGTCTTGACGAGATTGTCTCCTTCATAGGACTTCATCTCGTAAGAGATGTGGCCGTTCGGGGCCACGGTCTTTTGAGCCACCATTTTGCCTTTTCGGTTCATGCCGGCCAGGCTCGCCTCAATCGTCACCTGCGAAACCATCGCCCGCCCGCCGGCTCGCGGCTGTCCCTGCCGGTCGAGAAAGGCCTTCAGCGTAGCCCCTGGCGGCCCGAGCGAAAGCGGATCGAACGGTGCCGCTTTCCGTTGCGCCGTGCGGCAAGAGCTAAGCAAGCCAACTAGCAGAAAAACGAAGAAGTGTAAGTAGCGGCGCATGCAGTCAGACAAGATCCCAGTCGAGCAAGTATCCCTTCTTTCCGACGTTCACCCCAATCGTTTCTCCTCCCGGACCCAGGCGCGTCTCCACACCCTCCGCTTCATGGATGTGCCCGCAGAAGAAGTAGCGCGGCAACACGCGATCAATAAAGCGTCCAATCGCCGCCGACCCAAAGTGCCGCCCCCCCCGCCCGGCGTCCAATTTGGTATTGTACGGCGGACAGTGACAAACCAGCACCAGTCGCCGCAAGCCCGCGAAGGCTTCCAACCTGCTCGATAATTCGTCCTCGCTGAACTCCCCCGGCGTATCGAAGGGCGTCACGTTCGAATACCCCAATGCCGCCAGATGGGCTGAGCCGAGTTGCACCGACCTCCCATGCAAATCCGTGAATCCATAACTCTCACAAAACTCTGCGACGTCCCGGTCCCGCTCATGGTTGCCGGGAATCACAAATACTTGGCCCGCCCGCTGCTTCAGAATTTCCCCGCCGCGGTTCAGTCCCCGCGCCCAACTCACCAGATCCCCCGCGCAAACGTAGTAATCCGCTTCCACCGACACTAGCCGCTCGAGCGCTCGCCAATCGGAGTGAATGTCGGAGAAGAACAACACCTTCATCGCCCCGCGAACCCCTAAAACGCCTTCTTCAAGAACTGCCCGTTCGTTGCATCCACAAACACCGAATACGCCGACCCGCCGACGCTGGTTCCCCAAATCACCCGCCACGCCGCCACCGGATTCCTCTCGGTGAACTCAAGCAGCATCAGAATCGGCGCCCCCGGGTTCTTCTTGTCGTACTCCTTCGAGTTCTCGAGCGCCACCTGGTAAATCTGATCCGTGTCCTTCTTCACCGTTTGAATCACAAATGGCCGGCCTAGCTTCGATGGCCCGCTCCAGGCCTCATCATTCGGGTTGTATACTCCGGCGAAAAGTCCGTCTTCCTGTACCACCGAATAAGTGCAGTTCTTGAGCCGCTTTTTCGACGGCGACACCAGTGTCACCTGCCAGGCATACGCCTTGCCCGGGGCCGCCGGCCGGTCCTTGACGAAGAGGTTCCGCGCACGCAGCACCTCGATGTCCTGCGCCCATTGCCGCGAAGCGCCGAAGCAGCGGTAGATTCCAGTCAGACCCGTCACCGGCTCAACCGGCGCGGCGGGCTTCGTTTCCGCTTTTTTCGGCGCCGGGCCACTCGTGCATGATGACAGCGCGAGCGCCAGCATGAGGGGGGCAGTGCAAGGATATTTCACCATATGAAATAATACCGCCAGCGGGGATCTCCTGCTTTGGCAAGGGGGAAAGATATGCATTTTCGCCGTCTCGTATGGAGAGGCTTCTTGGCCGCTGGCCTCGCCTTGTCTCAGGAGGGCGGCGCACCCGCCCCAACCCCGCCAGCCTCCGGCGGTGGCGTCCCGGGCGGTAATGTCCCGGGCGGTAATGTCCCGGGCGGTAATGTTCCGGGCGGAGGCTTCCCCGGCAACATCCCCGGCGGCAATACCCGCAACCCCTTTCCTGACAACCGCCAGCAGATGCCCGATTTCGACCGCATGGAAAACCGGCCCATCTTCCTATCCGGTAAGGTCCGCATGGAGGATGGCTCAGTTCCCCCCGAGTCTGTTACCATCGAGCGCGTCTGCCTCAACCGCGGCACCCCCATCCCCGAGGGCTATACCGACTCCAAAGGCAACTTCAGCTTTCAGTTGGGCCAGCGCCTCGGCATGATGCCCGATGCCAGCATCAACGAAGCCGATGCCTCGATCGGCGGCAGCCGCAATAATCCCTTCGGTGGCATGGGCGGCCGCGCCGCCGGCATGTCCCAGTTGGACCTCTCCAATTGCGAAATCCGCGCCACTCTCCCCGGCTTCCGCAGCACCATTGTTCCTCTGGCCGGACGCCGCGCCATGGACAACCCCGACCTCGGCATCATCATCCTCAAGCGCATCGGCGACGTCGTCGGCTTCACCACCAGCGCCACCAGCCTCATGGCCCCCAAGGATGCCAAAAAGGCTCTTGAAAAGGCCCGCAACGCCCTCAAGAAAAACAAGCTCCCCGAAGCCCAAAAGGAACTCGAACTCGCCGTCGCTACCCACCCCAAGTACGCCGAAGCCTGGTACGAGCTCGGCCGCCTGCAAATGTCCCAAAACGAGGGCGAAGCCGCCAAGGCCAGCTATCTCAAATCAATCGATGCCGACGATAAATTTGTCCGCCCCTACCTCGGCCTTGCTGCCCTCGAAGCCCAGCAGAACCGCTGGGTCGCCGTCAAACAACTCAGCGAAAAAATCATCAAGCTCAACCGCTACGATTTCCCCCTCGCCTTCCTTTACGGCGCCGTGGCCAGCTACAACCTCCAGGACACCGACTCAGCCGAAAAACTGTGCCGCGCCGGAATCGAAATCGATCAATACCACACCACTCCCAAGATGTCCCACCTCCTCGGCATGATCCTCGCCTCCCGTCAGGACTTTAAAGGCGCCAGTGAACACTTAGGCTCCTACCTCAAGTTCGCACCCAAGGCCAGCGACATCGAAACAGTCAAGAAGCAACTCGCCGATATCAACGGACGTTTGGCCCAAACTACCCCCTAAATACCCGCAAAAGAGGGAGGGCCCCCCCCACATCAACCGGCTGTTGCCGCGTCAATACTTTGCCGAATACTCCCTTGGTACTGTAACTGAGTACCAAGAAGTACCTTGAGGGTGCTGTCGCTCGAAAGCAAAATGAATATGCGAAGGCATGTCAATGGAACGCGCTGAATTTGATAAGTGGAAACCAAGGGAAGTTGCCCGACTTCTGTCCCTTGTGGAAACGGAGCGCCGTTACTTTCAGGAAATTGTCGCCTGCCTGCCCTCGAGCATTTTGATCGTTTGTGGTGCTCTCCGGATTGTCTCGGCCAACCGCAGCTTCCGCCAACGTGTCGGCCGCAAGAATGAGGATCTGCTCGGCCACGATTTGCTTGAATTCCTTCCGGATGCCGGCGAGATCGTTCGAGCTGTTCTCGATGGCACGACCGGTTCCGCTACTCAATCCTTGGAACTCTTCAACCAGCCCGTGAGCCTGACCGTCCTCCCTCTGCGCAATTGGGAAGAAGACAGTGAGACAGAAGCACTGCTTATCATCGAAAACGAAAGTGCCGTCCGGCTTTCTCCCGAACAGGAACACGCCCTATCCGCCGTTTCCGCCCTTGACTGCGTGCTCTGGGAGCAGGACCTTCGCACAAATCAATTGACCTTCGCCAGCGCCGCCGCGGCTGAAATTCTGGGCTATACACCGGCTCAGTTGTTGGAGGATGTCTCTTTATGGCCCCTCCGCGTGGCCGAGCCGGATCGGGGGCGTGTGGAAGCGCTCTACGCCCGGCTTGGCCATCTATCCGGCGATCACTTCGCCGTCGAATACCGCGGCCGGGATGCAGAAGGCGGTGAGCAGTGGCTGCGCGAGACCGCGCGACTCCGACGTGATCCGGACGGTAATCCTATTTGGCTCACCGGATTCACGATGCGCATCGGCCCACGCCGGGAAATAGAACAGGCTCGCGCCGTTGCGACCAAATCCGAAGCCCTGCAGCGGCTCGGCGCCCGCCTCGCTCACGACCTGAATAACCTCCTCATGATCGTTGGCGGCTATGGAGAGGAGCTCAAGAACGCTTTGCCCGCCGGCCATCCCATGTATCAGGACATGCTTGAGATCCTTGAAGCCACCAACCGTCTTTCGAGTCTCACCACGCAATTGCAGACCTACACCCGTCGCCCAAACCTTGAGCCGCGCACACTGCAATTCGCCCCCCTGCTCGAGGCTTTGCGCAGCCGCCTTTCCTGGGCTCTGGGCCCCGGTGTCGAGCTTGAAATCGAAGAACAGGCCAATCTCTACCGGCTTGAGGCCGATAAGGGCCAGGCTGAAGAGTCCCTTCTCAGCCTCGCGCGCCTCGCCGCCGGGGCGCTCGACGGCCGGGGTCAACTCTCGATCCGAGCCAGTAACTCCACCTCCGAAGAAGGCTCCGGCCGCCCCTGTGTTCTCGTCACCATGACGCTTTCCGATGGCGAATGGCCGGCCTTCTGGCTCGAACCCTGGCTCGCTCCCGATGAAGCGCTCCGCGAGGTTGCCCTCGGTGTCACCACCGCTTACCAGGCTCTCCGGCTTGGGGGTGGCGACCTGCGCATAACCGGATGTCGCGCTGTGCTCGAATTCCCCGGCATCACCGCCACCCAATCGCACGAGACCATCCCGGTCCCGCTGCCCGCCCCCGCAACCGGTGATGCCTCTCCTTCCTTCGAAACCGTGCTGGTCGTTGAGGATGAAGGCGGTATCCGTGCCCTCGTGCGCAAGATCCTCCGCCGCCAGAGCTACGAAGTGCTCGAGGCCCCTAGCGGCGCCGAAGCCCTCGAGATTCTGCGCGAACATGGCGAGCGCATCAATCTCCTGCTCACCGATGTCATGATGCCCGGCATGAACGGAGTCGAATTGAGCCAGCAGGCTACCGCCGCTCACCCCACTCTCCGAGTCCTCTTCGTCAGCGGCTATACCGATGACAGCGTTCTCGAAGCCGGCCGCTTTCCCGCCGGCGCGGCCTTCCTGCAGAAACCCTTCACCCTCGGCAGCCTTCTCGGCAAGGTCCGTGAAGTCCTCGACGGCGGCGTTACACAAGAAGCCGCCAGCTAGCGATAATGGGGTCTGCCGACATGAGCAGTCCCTTCCTTAGCCGTGCGATTGCCCTGGCCCGCCAGAATGTAGCCACAAGCTCAGGCGGCCCCTTCGGCGCGGTCGTGGTTCGCGCTGGCGAAATACTCGCCGAGGGCGTCAATCAGGTCGCCGCCGCCAACGACCCTACTGCTCATGCCGAAATTGTCGCGATCCGCGCCGCCTGCCACAAACTCGGCGCTTTTGATCTAAAGGGCTGTGAGATCTACACCAGTTGCGAGCCCTGCCCCATGTGCCTGGCCGCCATCTATTGGGCCCGCGCCGCGCGTATTATTTATGCCGCTGGCCGCTCCGACGCCGCCGCGGCCGGCTTCGATGACGAGTTCCTCTACCAGGAACTCCAAGCGCCCCTCAATCTCCGCCGTATCCCACTTCTACAAGCGGACCGCGACCAAGCTCTTGCCGTTTTCGAAGCCTGGCGGGAAGACCATGCAAAGATTCCTTATTGATCCCAGCCAGCCCCGGCTGGTGTCTCATGTCTTCTACGGCGGCGCCCACTTGTTCCAGGCCGGCGTTCTCGCCAAAATGGGCGTACGCGCCCTCTCCTCGCCCGAAGCAGCCCTCGTCAGCCCCAAAGTGCTCGATAAGCTCCGCCGGGAGCCCATCGAGGATTACCGCATCGATTTCGAGGATGGCTTCGGATACCGCTCCGGCGCCGAGGAGGACGACGCCGCCACCCGCGCCGGCATCGAGTTTGCCCGCATGGCCCTGGCCGGCGCCCTGCCCCCGCGCATCGGCCTCCGCCCCAAGGCCGAATTGAAGCGCGCCTCCCGCACCCTCGATCTCTTCCTGAAATACGCAAACGGCGGCCCCCTTCCCAAGCGGCTTATCGTCACCCAGCCCAAGCTCCAGCATCCCGGAGAAGCCCGCCGCTGGCGCGAAATGCTCGAACAAGCCGAGGCCCGCTTTGGCCTTCCCAGCCAGACCCTGCGCCATGAATTGATGGTCGAGCACCCCGCCGCCATCCACTCTCTGGCTGAAATCGCCCGCCTGTGCGAGAACCGCCTCGACTCGGCCCATTTCGGCTGTTATGACTACCTCAGCGCCATGCAGGTGCCCGCCCCCGCTCAGCGCCTCGACCACCCCTACGCCACCCACGCCCGCTGGGCCATGCTCCAGGTCATGCTCCCCTTGGGCGTCACCGTCAGCGACGGCGCCTTTCCCCAACTGCCCACCGGCGAGGACCCCTCGGCCCGCCGCGCCGCCTTCGAGGGACACAAGGCCGAAGTCCGCCGCGCCCTCGAACAAGGGCTTTTCTGCGGCTGGGACCTCCACCCCGGCCAGCTCCTGAGCCGCTACAGCGCTCTTTATGAATTCTTTGATTCTTCTCTCGGCCCGGTCAAAGCCCGCTATCGTGCTTTTCTCGATGCCGAAACCAAGGCCCTCCGCGCCGGCGCTCAATTCGATGACGCCGCCACGGCCGAAGGCCTGCTCGTTTTTCTCCGCCGCGGCCTCTCCTGCGGCGCATTTACCCCGGAGGATTTGCAATGAAACTCTTTCTGCTCTTCTGCCTTGCCGCCCTGCCGGCCGCCGCACAGAAGAAAATTGAGGTCAAAGTGGTGGTCGTCACCATGTTCGAGCGCGGTGAGGACACCGGTGATGCCCCCGGCGAGCTTCAATTGTGGGTGGAGCGCGAAAAGCTCACTGAAAAAATCCCCTTCCCCCAAGGCAACCGTAATCTCCGCTCCGACGGCAAAGGCGTCCTCGCCATGGTCACCGGCGTCGGTACGGCCAAGGCTGCCGCCAGCGTCATGGCTCTCGGCATGGACCCTCGCTTCGACCTCACCAAGGCATACTGGCTCGTCGCCGGCATCGCCGGCGTCGACCCCGCCGACGCCACCCTGGGCTCCGCCGCCTGGGCCACCTATGTCGTCGACGGCGATCTCGGCCACGAAATCGACGCCCGCGAAATCCCCAAGGATTGGAAGACCGGCTTCGTTCCCCTCCGCAAAGCCGTTCCCTATGAAAAACCCCTCCGCCAGCCCAACGAAGGCGAGATGTACCAGCTCAACTCCGCCCTCGTCGATTGGGCCTACCGCCTCACCAAGGACATCGACCTCGGCGACACCCCGGCCATGAAAGACCGCCGCGCTCTGATGCGGGGTCTGCCCAACGCCCAAAAGCCCCCCGTCGTCCTTAAGGGCGATACCCTGCAGTCGTCCACCTTCTGGCACGGCAAGCTCCTCAATGAGTGGGCTAACGATTGGGTCGGATACCACACCGCCGGCCAAGGCAACTATGTCACCACCGCCATGGAGGACACCGGCACCCTGCAAAGCCTCCACCAGTTGGCCCGCGCCGGCAAGGTCGATGCCAGCCGGGTTCTCGTCCTCCGCACTGCCAGTAATTTCGATAGCCAGCGGCCCGGCATCACCGCCGCTGAAAGTCTTGCCGAAAATAGAGCCGGCGGCTATGCCGGCTTCATTCCCGCTGTCGAAAGCGCCTGGAAGGCCGGCTCGCGCGTGGTCCGCCAGATCACCGCTAACTGGAAGACTTTCCGCGAACAGATGCCTCGCTAGGAGCCCCCATGAGCACCATCCAAAGGCGCCGATTTCTCGCCCTCTCAGCCGCCATGGCTTCCTTGCCGGGCTGCAAAACCTCTCCCCGGCTCACCGTTGCCTCCAAGGACAGCATCGAGCAACGCCTTCTCGCCGAGATCGCCTGCCAGTTGCTTGAGAAAAAGCTCGAAGCCCGTCTCGAGCGCAACTTCGGCATCTCTGGCTCCATGGTCGCCTACCAGTCCGTTCAGGCCGGCGGCATCGATCTCTACCCGGAATACACCCGTATCGCCTACAAAGTCCTGCTCAAGCAGATCGAACAATCCGACGAAGGGCTCATTCTCGAAGTCATGCGGCGCAGCCTCAAGCTCAACGCCCAAGCCGGTTGCCTCCCCTTTCTCGGCTTTCAGAACGTCTACACCGCCGTGGTCCTCGCCGATCATCCCACCCTCGCCTCGGTTGCCTCCCTCAGCCAAGCCGCCGCCTTTAAACATGGCTGGCGTCTCGGCTGCACCAGCGAATTCGCCCAAAGCTCGGAAGGCTACACCGAGCTTAAGCAGCGCTACGCGCTCGCCGAGAGCAGCGGAACCCTCATCGAGCCCATCAATCAGCTCTACTTCAGCTTGCGCGAACACCGCCTTGACATCCTCATCACCGGTTCCACCGATCCCCGTCTTGGTCAATCGAAGTACCGGGTCCTCATCGATGATCTCGGCATCTTCCGCCCCAACTTCTGCTGCTTTCTCTACCGCGAGGAAGCCGCCCTCAAGTACCCCTCGATCCTGCCCGTTCTCGAAAGCCTCAGCGGCAAGCTCGACACCACCACCATGATTCGCCTCAATGCCGAAGTCGAGATCGAAAAACGAGGCTTCGCCTCCGTCGCCGCCAGCTTCCTCGCCAGCGCCAAATTAGCCTGACCCCGCACGGCCTGCTCGCGGATTCCCCTTCCGGCACTGTTGCTATGCTTGAATTCGGGATCATGCTTTCGCAGCGCTTAGGTTTACAGGTTTCGCAAAAGCAGACGTTGACCCCTGGCCTCGTGCAGTTGGTCACCGTCCTCCAGTTGAACCGTCTGGAGTTGAAGGAGATGATCACCCAGGAGATCGTCGCCAACCCCTTCCTCGACGAATCCGAGGACGGCGAGGAGCTCACCCCTCAGGAAGTCCAGAATCTCCTCGAAGCCGAACGCATCTCCGAGCCTGGCGATCAGGCCGTGATGGAGATGCTATCCACCGCCCCGCCCGCCTCCTATGAGGCCGAAGCCGAGCCCGATGCCCCCGCCGATTTCTCCGCGGAAGCCGGGGCCGATTCCCCTGAACCCGCCAAGGCCGCCGATCCCTTCGATGAAATTGACTTCGGCTCCTATTTCGATGATTACCTCGACCCGGGCCATAAGTCCCCCGCCAGCGAGACCCCGGACAAGCCCTCATTTGAGACTTTTCTCTCTTCCCCGGTCACTCTGTCTAGCCATCTGAACAGCCAGCTCAGCCTCATCCTCATGAACTCCTCCGAGCGCCGGGCCGCCGAGGCGATCATCGGCAACCTCAACGAACATGGCTATCTGCTCGAACCGCTCGAGGAAATCGCCCGCGATGAAGGCCTCACCATGGACGACATGGAGGACGGCCTCGAAATCGTCCACTCCCTCGATCCCTCCGGCATCGGCGCCCGCGACCTGCGCGAATGCTTGCTGCTTCAATTGAAAAGCCGCGGCGCCCGCTCCGGCGTCGCCTGGCAAATGGTGCACAGCCACATGCGGCTCATCGAACGCCGCGAGTTCAAGGAAATCGCCCGCCTCCTCGGCCGGCCCCCGGAACACATCGAGATCGCTCTCAACGTCATCCGCAAACTCGACCCCCACCCGGGCTTGCGCTTCTCCGCCCAGGCCGCTCAAACCGTCGAGCCGGACGTCTACATCTTCAAGGAAGGCGAAGATTACCTTATTCAGCTCAACGACGAGGACCTCCCGCAGATCCGGCTCAACCCCGGCTACCGACGCCTGCTCGACAACAAGGAAAGCACCCCGGAAAAAGACGTCCGCAGCTATATCCGCGAACGCTATTCAAGCGCCCTCATGCTCATGAAAAACATCGAGCAGCGCCGCCAGACTATCCTCAAGGTTTGCCAGTGTGTCGTCGAGCGCCAGCGCGATTTTCTCGAATCCGGCATCGACAGCATCCAGCCCATGATGATCAAGGATCTGGCCGAGGAGATCGGCGTTCACCCCTCGACCGTCAGCCGCGCCGTCGCCGGTAAATTCGTCCACACCCCCCAGGGCGTCTTTGAGTTGCGCTTCTTCTTCTCGGAAGCCGTTCAGGGTCCGGCCGGCGCTGGCACCGCCCTGCTCGTGCTCAAGCGCAAGGTCAAGAAAATGATCGATGAGGAAGACTCCGCCCACCCTCTCACCGACGACCAGATCACTGCCCGCCTCAATGAAGAAGGCATCTCCGTTACCCGGCGCACCGTCGCCAAGTACCGCGAGGATTTGAAGATTCCCTCAACGCACCAAAGGCGCGTCCGCACCTGAAAACCAATATGAAAATCCATTACACCGGAAAACTCACCCAAATCAACAAGGAACAGAAGAAGAATCTCGACAACCACTTCGCCAAGCTAGGTAAGCTGGTCGACCGCCGCGGCGAACGCGAAGCTCACGTCATGCTCACCAGCCAGCGCCACCAGCAGAAAGCCGAAGTCACCATGAACGTCTTCGGCCACCAGGCCGTCGGCAGCGCCACCCATAAGGACCAGTTCCTCGCCCTGCTGGCCGCCATCGACAAGCTCGAGAAGCATGTTCAAAAGCTGCACGACAAACGCATCGACGGCAAACGCCATGGCGATGGCATCAACGGCAAGAAGTCCCCGATTCCCGAAGCCCCAACCCAGGCCGCTCCAAAGACCAAACGGCTCCGCCCCACCCGCGTGCAGCGCTCCGCCAAGCCTCTTTCCATCGAGGAGGCTCCCCTCGCCATCAAGCCCGCCGCCGCTTACCTCGTCTTCGAGGAACTCGGCTCCGGCCTCATCCATGTGCTGGTTCGCCGCTCGGAATCCGAATTCGATCTCATCGAAGCCCGCTAGCCCCATGACAGCCGGATCCGCGCAGCCGCAACTGGTCATCATCACCGGCCTGAGCGGCTCGGGCAAGGGCACGGTCCTCAAGTGCTTCGAGGATATGGGCTACTACTCCGTCGACAACCTGCCGCTCGATCTCTTTCCCAAGTTCGCTGAGTTGACCCGCGACTCCCCCCGCAGCCGCCACGCCGCCCTCGTCGTCGACGTGCGCGAAGGTGAATCCCTCGAGCGCTTCCCCCGGCTTTACCGCGAAGTCTCCTCCCGCATCCCCACCCGCCTCATCTTCCTCGAGGCCGATGATTCCGCCCTCGCCCGCCGCTTTTCTGAAACCCGGCGCCCCCACCCCCTCGGCGCCTCCCGCTCCGTGCTCAAGAACATCCAGGCCGAGCGCGACCTGCTCGAGACCCTCCGCCAGTTGGCCACCGTTGTCGTCAATACCACCAAGTTCAACGTCCACCAACTGCGCGCCCTCATCGAAGAACAATTTTCCGCGACCGGCCGCGACCAGCGCATCGCCATTCATGTTTCCAGCTTCGGCTTCCGCCACGGCATTCAGCAGGACGCCGACCTCGTCTTCGACGTCCGCTTCCTGCCTAATCCCAACTATGTCCCCGAGTTCAAGCCCCTCACCGGCCGCCATCCGGCCGTGGCCCGCTACATCCGCGGCTTTCCCCAGACACAGGAATTCCTCGCCCGTGTCTCCGACCTTCTCACCTACCTCCTGCCTCACTATTTGGAGGAGGGCAAGAGCAACCTCACCATCGCCTTCGGCTGCACCGGCGGCCAGCACCGCAGCGTCATGATCGCCGAAGACATTGCCAAGCGTCTCAAGCGCGCGGGTTACTCCATCCGCGTACAACATCGCGACGCGGCATCGAAATCCCGGCGCCCGCGTGCGTAACCATCTCATCGCCATCGCCCTCCTCGCCCTCGCCGTGCGCCTCGCCCACTCGCGCGTTCTCTGGATCGAGGAAGCCTACCCCATGGCCGCTGCCATTCAGATCCTCCACGGCCGTCTGCCTTACGCCGATTTCTGGTACGACAAGCCCCCGCTCACCCCCTTGCTCTATCTGCTTTGGGGCGCCGCGCCCGGCTGGGCGCCGCGCCTGGCCGGGGCACTCTATGTCACTGCCTGCGCCGCTCTGGCCGGCCGGCTCGGCGGCGTCTGGTCGGCCTGGCTGCTCGCCTTCTCCCTCAGCTTCGGCCTGCCCTCGGCCGTCATTGCTCTGGCCCCCGATCTGCTTCTGATCGCCCCCCACCTCGCTGTCGTGTCCCTCGCCCAGGCCGGGCGACCCCTGCTCGCCGGCCTCACCGCCGGCCTCGCCCTCCTCATCCATGCCAAGGCCTTGTTTCTGCTCCCCATCGCCCTGCTCTGGGCGCCCCACTGGCGCCTGCTGGCCGGCTTCGCCGCCGCCGCCCTCCCCCAAGCTCTCCTCGGCCCCGATTATTGGCAGCAGGTCTGGGCCTGGGGAAGGCTTTATTCCACCCACACCTTCGTCGATCATCCCCTAGCCGAATTCGCCCGCCGCACCGCCAACTGGGCCGGCTTTCACCTCGCCACCCTCACCCCCCTGCTCACCCGCCGCCTCCCCTGGCGACATGCCGCCTGGCTCGCCCTGTCCCTGGCCAGCGTCTTCCTCGGCCTGCGCTTCTTCCCCCGCTATTACTTCTTCCTCCTCGTGCCTTGCGCCGTCCTCGCCGGCCCCTGCCTCGAGGCCCTGCGCCCCGTTTGGCGCTACAGCCTCCTTGCCCTCGTTCTCATCCCCGTCCTCCGCTTCGGCCCCCGCCACCTCACCGTCGCCAGCGGCAATCTCAGTTGGGAAGACCTCGCCCTGTTTCGCGACAGCCAGACCGTCGCCGCCTATCTCCGCGAGCAATCCAAACCCTCCGACACCCTCTTCGTCTGGGGCTACCGGCCCGATATCGACTCCCTCAGCCGCCTGCCCGGCGGCACGCCCTTTCTCGAAAGCCAGCCCCTCAATTGTGTTCTCGCCGACCGCCACCTCCGCTCTACCCAACCCCTGCCCGACCCCGCCTGCCCTGCCCGCCTGCGCCGTTTCCGCGAATCCGAACCCACCTGGCTCGTCGATGGCCTCGGCCCCCTCAATCCCCGTCTCCGGCTGGAGGCCTACCGCTCCCTTCGCGGCTATGAACTCGTCCTCCGCACTCCCTCCGCACTCCTTTACCGCCTCGCCGTGCCCCAAAACCAGCCCATCGAGGCCCGCTCAATCAATCCCCGCCCTCCCCACGGTCCAGGCGAATATGATGCGCCGCCACACACACATTCCTCGTCCTGGCCGGCCTCTGCCGGCATCCCGGCTACACCTCCCACTCCCCTCCCCCGATTTTCATCTTGAGCAACGCAAGCCCGTCAATTCGCCTCCGCCGCGCCACCTCATCAAACGGAACCCCGCCTCCGGCATGCACGCCACATACAGACGCCGCACATCGCTCAGCGAATTCCATTCGCACCCCTTCCGCTGGGCCTGATCGCTCACCGGACGCGGCTCCACCGCCAGCACCAGCCCGCTGCTGCCCACTACCCGCATGAGCAAAAAACACACACCCGGTCCTGTCTGATGCCCCGCGAACCTGTTTTCCGCTGCGTCCCGCTCGATCTTCTCAGGGATAATCGCGGGCTAATTCAACTCTGGAATCCACCACCGGCCTCGCTTCCAAACACAAATCCTCCGGCGCCAGCACATCCCCTTGGCCACTAACCGCCTCGGGCTCCTCTCCTTCAGTCTGGAAGATAGCCAAAGAAGCGGCGGCTCTTGATCGTCTCGGCAATCTCCGGCGGCACCATCGCCTCCCAGCTCGGGTCCTGTTCTTTGATCCGCCGCAGCACATCGCGTGAGAAAATATGAAGCACGCTCCGGTCATAGTTCTCCAGACTCCGAATCCGTCCCCGGTCCATCAAATGCCGGTAAAGGTTGCGCAACTCCTCCGGCATCTCGATATTGTCCGCCGTGATCAGCTTGCCCGAAGGCTGCTCCATCAGCGGATACACGTAGATCCGCAAATTCCTCGTAAACAGCCGCCCAAACGCCTCGAGGATCCCTCCCTCGAGCCCCGTGTAGTATTCCTCGCTGAAGAGGTCCTTCAGGCTCGCCGCGCCCATCGTGACCGCGATCGGTTCATTCGTGTACCGGCCCAGATACGCCGCCAGCCGGTAATACTCGAAATAATCCGAGATCAACACCGTCTTGCCCGCCGCCGACAGCAAATCCGCCCGCGCCAGAAAATCGCGCAAGTCGATTTCCCCGCCCGCCAGCAGGTTCCGCATTGTGATCTCCATCAGCTCGACCACCTGCTCGCCCTTCACCTCCGGCTCCTGCGCGAATTGCTCCCGCGCACTCTCGATCATGTCGATGTTCACCTTCGTCACCGGCCGAAAGCTGCCGCGCTCTACCAGAATTGGACGCTTGCGCAGGATCTCGGACGGCTGCAATACCTCGCCCTTCGGCCCGAACATCGCCGCCCCGCTCAGCCCCAACTGCACCAGCTTCAAGCTCATCACCCGGTTGTCCACCCGCCGGAACTCGATGCCCGAAAAGTCGATCATGTCAATCTCGAGCCGCTCGACGCTTAGATTGTCGAGCAGACTCTCCAGCATCTGGTTCGGCGCATGGTGCAAGAAGAACGCCGCATACAGCAGGTTCACCCCCACAATGCCCAGCGCTTCCTGCTGCAGCGCATTCTCTTTGTCTAGCATCCGCACGTGCGCGATGATCTGGTTGTCGCTATCGCCTGGAAAGGCCTGATACCGCACCCCCATCCACCCATGACACTCGTTCGTACCTTTGAAGTTGAGCGCCGACACCGTGTTGGCGAACGTGAAAAACGCGGTGCTGTCCCCGCGCGAGGCCCCCAGCCGCTCCACGTTCAGCCGGTGCTCGTATTCAAGCATGCGCTCCAGCCGCTCCCGCGAAACATAACGCTTGCACTTGCCGTAGATCGCATCACTCACCGTCATGTCATAGGCCGAGATCGATTTCGAAATCGTCCCCGCCGCCGCACCCACCTTGAAGAACCAGCGCGCCACCTCCTGCCCGGCTCCGATCTCGGCGAACGTGCCATACCGCATGGGATCCAGATTGATACTCAATGCCTTCTGATGCGTGCTCAGCCGCGGCCTTTCCGCCAATAGCGCCGTTGCAGTGGTTCCCATACCTAAATGATGTCCCGTTTTCAACTTCGAAGTCCAGCTTGTGTCACCAACCGCTTCCTCGTCTTCTGTTCTGACCGGCATGTTTCTTTCCTCGTTCCTTATCGGGCCATCCCTCGCGAACAAGAGATTCATGAAATCCTAATCTCTGTATGCTGCTCACGCCCTTGGTACTGCTGCTCTCGATCGAACCCGAATCGCTCTCCGCTTGGCGCAATGTGACCACCGTTTCCATCGCCGCCGACCTCCATCACGTCCAGGGCATCGATGTCGAAGGAGACATCCTCTGGGTCAGCTCCGTCGATGCCAATGCTGGAAAGGGATACCTCTCCCGCATCGATGGCAAGACCGGCCACCTACTTGCCCAAGTCGAGCTCCAGCAGGGCCGCCGCCTCCATCCCGGCGGCATCGCCCTCGATGGCGATTCCCTCTGGGTTCCTGTCGCCGAATACGACCGCGATGGGCCCACCAACATCGAGCGCCGCGACAAGCGCACCCTCCGGCTCCTTTCCCGCTTCGAAGTCAACGACCACATCGGTTGCATCGCCTCCACCGGGCTAACCCTCATTGGCGGATCCTGGTCGAGCCGCACCCTCTACGAATGGAACCCAGCCGGCATCGAACTCCGCAAGCTCCCCAATCCGCACCCCACCGCCTGGCAGGACCTCAAAGTCGTTAAGGGCCTCCTCATCGGCTCCGGTCCGCTCAACCGCCAACAGGGCGCCATCGAATGGCTCAGCCTCGCCAGCTTTACTCTCACCCGCCGCATCCTCACCCCCCTCACCAGCCGCGGCCTCACCTATTCCCACGAGGGCATGACCTACCGCGGCGGTCGCCTCTACCTGCTCCCCGAAGACGCTCCCAGCCGCCTCTTCGTCTTCGCCCCCTAGTGCTTTATCCTGGGTATCGAATCCCATGTCCGCACAAACCACCGCCGAATCGCTCGGCCTCATCTTCGAAAAACAAACGCCCGGTTACCTCAACCTCTGCATCCGCTCCGGCCAGCAGCTCCTCTCCTCCGGCCACGTCTCCACCCTCAAGGGCAAGCTCGGCGCCGGCCTCACCACCGAACAGGGCTACGAAGCCGCCCGCGAGTGCGCCGCCCGCATTCTCAATTCCGTCTGGAACACCCACGGCACCCTCGACGGCCTCCGCGTCATCAAGGTCCTCGGCTGCGTCAACTCCCACCCCGACTTCATCGAGCAACACCTCGTCATTAACGGCGCCTCCGACCTGCTCCATCAGATCTTCGGCAAGACGGGCGATGGCTTTCACGCCCGCTCCGCCCTCGGCTTCGTCAGCCTTCCCACGGGCGCCGCCGTCGAAGTCGAAGCCGTCTTCGAGATCCTTTAGCTCACCGTTACCCCGTCCTCGCTCAAGTAGACCTTCCGCTCCCGAAACATCGCCAGGTTCGCCAGGTGCGGCCCGCTCACTGCCTGCGCCGCGATTTCCACTGGGCAGTTCGGCTGCTTCCGGCTCCGCATACAGTCAGTAAAGTTCGACACATGCGCTTCCACCGGCACCGGGGATTCCTCCTCGAGCGCCGGTGCGGCACCCTTCCTCCACGGCTCGGCATACAGCCGGAAGCCATTGTCATCGAGGATCAGCGTCGCCCGGTCACCATGGAACGCAATCGACCAGCCGTTCTGATACGCATTGCCATAATCGAGCGTCCAATTCACGAGAAAGCCGTCGAAGGCAAACGTCGCGCTAAAAACGTCCGGGTGCTCCGCCCCTGTCATCTTCGCCACAAAACCCTGGCTCACCGCACTCTTCGGCCCGCTGGCCCCCATGAACCACTGCACTACGTCCATCAGATGCGTCCCCTGATCGGTCATGTTCCCGCCCGCGTAATCGTGAAAGTAGCGCCACGAGCGAAACCGCATCGGCTCGAGCGGCCGCTGGTAGGCATGCCCTACAAACCGCCTCCAATCCAGATCCCCCTCGAGCGGAGCATTGTTCAGTGGCTTGGCGATGTTCCAGAACCACTGTGGCCGCACCAGCGAAACGCGCCCCAGTGCCCCATCGTCCACCAGCTTCTTCGCCTTCATGATGGCCGGTGCGCTGCGCCGCTGCATCCCGATCTGCACAATCCGGTCGCTGCCCCGCACCGCCGCGATCATCTTGCGCGACTCCTCGAGCGACTTCGACAGCGGCTTCTCGAGATACACGTCCTTGCCCGCCTTCAGGCTCGCCAGCAGCATCGGACAGTGGTGATGGTCGGGCGAGGCGATCACCACCGCGTCGAGCCCCTTCATCGCCAGCAATTCCTCGTAGTCGCCAAACGCCTTGGCCTGCGGCGTATCCTTCCGCGCCCGCTCAATGTTCGGCTGATAGACATCGCAAACCGCAACACACTGGTTGCTCTGCGCGGCGAATTTCTGGTTCAGATACCTTCCCCGCCCGCCCACGGCGATCACTCCATAGGTGATCCGGTCATTGGCGCCAAAGGCGCTTTGCGGTACAAATAGCGGCGCGCTCGCCGCCATGGCAGTGCTCAAGGCTTCTCTTCGGGTCATCCCCTCGACTCCATCACAGCTCCCTACTCGCTGTAAAGCCCCTCCCGCCGCGCCTTTCCGCTCCACCTCCAAGCGTCCTCAACGATCTGCCTGATCCCGCTGCGCTCCGCCCGCCATCCCAGCAATTGCGACGCCTTCACTGCCGCCGCCACCAGCGCCGGCGGGTCTCCCTCCCGCCGCGCAAATCGCTCATACGGCACGGGCTTGCCGCTTACCTCCCCCACCGCACCGATCACTTCGAGCACACTCACCCCCTGACCCGTTCCCAGATTCGCTGCCGTGCTCTCGCCCCCACGCGCCAGATATTCCACGCCCAATAAATGCGCTCGCGCCAGATCCCGCACGTGGATATAGTCCCGCACAGCCGTGCCATCCGCCGTCGGGTAATCCATCCCAAATACCTTCACCGGCGGCCTCACCCCCATCGCCCCCAAAATCACCAGCGGAATCAGATGCGTCTCCGGGCTGTGCATCTCTCCAATCTCCCCATCCGGATCCGCCCCGGCCGCGTTGAAGTACCGCAGTGTCAGACACTGAAAGCCCCGGGCCCGCGTATACCAGTCGAGCGCCCGCTCAACAAACCACTTCGCTTCCCCATACGGATTGATCGGCGCCTTGGCCGCCTCCTCGGTGATCGGATTCCCTTCCGGGATCCCGTACACCGCCGCAGACGAGCTGAATACAATTCGCTTCACCCCGGTCGCATCCATCGCCTCCAGCAGATTCAGCGAAATCGAAAAGTTGTTCCGGAAATACTTCCCCGGATCCTGCATACTTTCCCCAACGTTGATGGATCCCGCCAGTTGCACCACCGCCTCAATGCCGTGCTCCCGTATCGCCGCCTCGATTCGCCCCCGGTCCATCAAGTCCCCCTCTACCAACGGCCCCCAGCGCACGGCCCAGCGGTGCCCCGCTATCAGGTTGTCAAATACAACCGGCTCATGCCCGGCCTCGGCTACCGACTTGGCTACGTGGCTGCCAATATAGCCCGCCCCTCCACAAATCATGATCCTCATGCTTCTTCATTATGCCGAAATGCTTCATCGCCGCCATACCAGCATCCCGCTTACCGTCCCTGCCCCAAAAGTCGCAATCCGGTCCACCATCGACATCGTCATCCGCTTGTTCTTGTTGTCCGGCACGTACAACACGTCGTTCGGCAGCAGCTTGACGTCCGGTGCCTTGCGCGCCATGATCTTCGCCAGTGGAATCGAGATCTCGTTCCGGTTACCCTCTCCCCCCTCCCGGCGGTATATAAACGCCTCCTGCGTGGCAAATGGCAATAAACCCTCGCTCAGCGCCAGCATCTTCATCACCGTCGTGTCCTCGTTGTCCCGCACCGCAAAGGCCCCGGGTTTCTTTACGTTGCCCACCACAAAGATCTTGCTCGCCTCCGGCACGCGGATTTCCTCCCCACCCCTCAGCGGATAGTTCAACTCCAGGTCCGCCTGATCGATTAACTGCTTTACCGGGATCCGCAGCACCAAATTCGACGGCTTGCCCTCGGGCCCAACCTGCATACGGCTCAACAATATCTCCCCCCCCGCCTCGCCGCTCAGCCCCCCTGCCCGGCTCAGCGCATCCAGCACGGTCACCTTGCCAAACGCCTGAAACGTCAGCGGCGTCCTCACCGCGCCAATCACGCTGATGGGCCGGCTCACATACTCCGCCACACTCACCGTCACCACCGGTTCGATCAGTATCTTCTCCCGCTCCAGCGCCCCCGCCAGCATCCCCTCGATCTCACCGGCAAACTTACCTTCCACCAAAAAATTCTCCTTCACCATCGGAATCTGGATTCGCCCTTCCGCGTTCACCCGCACCGGTCTCGATAACTCCGGCGCTCCATACACATGAATGCTCAGCAAATCATGCGCTCCAACCCGCTGCAAAGGCAGACTTGGGGGCATTTGCTGAATCACTGTTTGCGAAAACAAGGCACACGTCACGCTCATCAATCTCAGTAACTTCATTTTCTTCTCTCCTGTAATTCAGGGCCGGTAGGGCCCTACCCAATCCGGCTCTACCTCAACGGCAATGCTCCGCTGCAAAAGCGTCAGGCTCATTACCACCAATGGCTTGTCTTCGCTCCCCATCAACACCCCGCGCATCCCCTCAATCGGCCCCCTTACCAGCCGGCACGGCCGCCCATAGGCCGGAAACGGCGCCGGACCAACCGCCAGTCTCGCCTCGTCTACCCGCCGCAATGCCTCTAGTTCCTCTTCATCCACAGGCGATGGTTGCGCCGAAAACCCAACAATCGAATGTACCCCCGCGATCGCCCCCACTTGCAGCTTCTGCGCCGGATGAAAGCGCGCAAATACAAACCCCGGCAAGAATTTCAACACCACCGGCGTCAGCCCCTGCGCCTCCAGCCTCTCCCTCACCTGTCGCTCCGCTCGTGGCTTCGTTCGTATTACAAAATAGGGATGCCTCGGCGCAACAGCCGACACCAACTCTCGTACGAACAGGTCCGTGAGATCGCCAACTCGGGGGGCATGATTTCCCATCTATCATGCTCTATCGACTTCCCTTCCCGTTTCTGCGTATCCCAAGCCCATTTTCAAGGGCTATTCCCCTCCTACCCGATCGGCCTCAACCCCGTCTTCAGCTTGTTGTAGTCGTCCCGGTCCAGCGCCTTCGCATTCACCATCCGCGCATGCGGCACCGCCACCAGCACTCCAAACTCCCCGCGCGGCTCCGGGTACAGTTGCACTTCCTGCGCTCCCGCCAGTCCCAGCTTCCCGGCATTCTCCGCCGTCGTATAGCCTAGGACCAGCATCGTCCCGTCCGCCAGCTTGTGTACCTCATAGCTTTGTCGCGGCTGCTTCAAAAACAGTCCGAAATCCTCACTACCCGGCGCGTAGGTAAACCCATACACACCGTTCGCAATCTTGCGAAAACTGTTTCCTTCGTCCTCTTTCGACACCGGCACCACCCCGTGGGCCGCGCGCATCTGTTCCAATTCGTTCTGAGCCATATCTCTACACCTAAAATTTCAGCACAAAACTGTGCGAACCTGAAAGTTTCACAATGTCTCAAGACGCCAAACCGGCTCCGGTTATGGCCACGGAAGCTTGGCAAGACCCTCTCTCGGCCGCACTGGCAGCCACTTTTCCTTCCTCGGTCCTGACGCGCGAATCCTTCCGCGGCCAACCCTTCGCCCTCATCACCCCCACCGCCTGGTGCGATGTCCTCTCCTGGCTCCTCCTCAACCACGCTTTCGACTACCTCGCCGACCTCACCGCCGTCGACTTCCCCCAATCCCCCGACCGCTTCGAACTCATCGCTATTCTCTATTCCTTCTCCGCCAACCGCTACCTCCGCCTCAAAACCCGCTTCCCCGAATCCTTCTCCCCCGCCTCGCTCACCCCCCTGTTTCCCGCCGCCAATTGGCTCGAGCGCGAAGTCTACGACATGTTCGGCATCTCTTTCGCCGGCCACCCCAACCTCAAACGCATCCTCCTGCCCGAAGACTGGCAGGGCTTTCCTCTCCGCAAAGAAAAAAGCATCCTCGCCATGGACCAATCCTGGGTGCAAAACCACCTCGGCATCAAGAGCGGACAATGACTAACCATCTCGAAACCTCGGAAATGGTCCTCAACATGGGGCCGCAGCACCCCTCGACCCACGGTGTCCTCCGCCTCATCCTCAAGCTCGATGGCGAACGCGTCAAGTCGATCGAATGCGTCATCGGCTACCTCCACCGCGGCGTCGAAAAAATCGGCGAAAACCGCACCTACGCCCAATTCGCCCCCTACGTCGATCGCATGGATTACGTCGCCGCCGTCTCCAATGGCCTCGGCTATTGCCTCGCTGTCGAAAAACTCATCGGCATCGAGGCGCCCCCCCGCGCCCAGTTCGTCCGCGTCATCTTCGCCGAACTCAACCGCATCGCCTCCCACCTGCTCTGGCTCGGCACATCCGCCCTCGACCTCGGCGCCATGACCGCCCTCTTCTACACCATGCGCGAGCGTGAAGATGTCCTCAAGATCTTCGAGAACTACTGCGGCGCCCGCCTCACCACCCACGCCTTCCGCATCGGCGGCCTCCAGTACGAACTCCATGACACCTTCGAGGCCGAACTCCTCGCCTTTTGCGCCTCCTTCCCCGCCCGCCTCGACGAATACGAACGCCTCCTCACCCAAAATCCCATCTGGGTCGACCGCCTCAAAGGCATCGGCATCCTCACCGCCGCCGACTGCAAGGCCTACGCCGTCTCCGGCCCCGTCCTCCGCGCCGCCGGCCTCCCCTGGGACCTCCGCAAGGCCCAACCCTACTCCTCCTACGACCAATTCGATTTCGACATCCCTACCGGCCAAAACGCCGACAGCTACGACCGCTACCTCGTCCGCATTGAAGAAATGCGCCAAAGCCTCCGCATCATCCGCCAGGCCCTCGATCGTATCCCCTCCGGCCCCATCCTCGCCAAGGTCCCAAAAGTCCTCAAGCCCGCCCCCGGCGAAATCTATTCCTCCATCGAGGCCCCCAAGGGCGAACTCGGCTACTACATCGTCTCCGACGGATCCCTTCAACCCTGGCGCCTGCGCGTCCGCCCCCCCAGTTTTCTCAATCTCGCCGCCCTCGAAAAAATGGCCGTTGGCGCCCTCGTCGCCGACGTCGTCGCCATCATCGGCACCCTCGATTTCGTCCTCGGTGAAGTCGACAGATAATAGGAGTACCACCGTCCCCATGGTAGAAACGCTCCGGAAAATCTTTCTCGCCGATCTGCTCACCGGCCTCTGGGTCACCTTCAAAACCCAGCGGACCTCCAATATCGTCACCGAGCAATACCCCCTCGAGCGGCCCCGCGTCGGCGAACGCTTCCGCGGCGCACCCCGGCTCAACAACAATCCCGAAAACGGCGAAACCCTCTGCATCGGCTGCGACCTCTGCGCCAAAGCCTGCCCCGAAAACCTGATCGTCGTCGGCACCGAGCGCAATAAGGAAACCCGCCGCCTCGATCTCACCTACTTCACCTACGACCTCTCCCGCTGCATGTTCTGCGGCCTCTGCGAAGATGCCTGCCCCGTCGACGCCCTCGAACTCACCCAGGATTTCGAAATGGCCTCCTACACCCGCGACGGCCTCATCTGGGACCGCCAAATGCTTGAGGAAGGTCCACGGCCTACCCCCTACACCCGCTAATGGACCCCGTTTTCTTCTATCTCTTTGCCCTCATGACGCTCTCCGGCGCCCTCGTCACCATTCTCCGCCGCAATCCCATCCATTGCGCCCTCGGCCTCATCTTCTCCCTGCTCGGCGTCGCCGGCCTCTTCCTGCTCGCCGCCGCCGAATTCCTCTTCGCCGCCCAGATCCTCCTCTACATCGGCGGCGTCATGGTCCTTTTCCTCTTCGTCATCATGCTCATCCACCTCGATGTGCACACCCTCCTCCGCCCCTATAGCCGCCTCTGGCCCCTCGCCCTCGCCACCACCCTCGCCCTCGCCCTCGAGCTCGCCTGGCTCATCCGCCACGGCCTCCCCCAACTGCCCCCCGCCCGCAACCCCCTCCCCTCCCCAGCCCCCGGCAATACCGAACAGATCGCCGACTCCCTCTTCACCACCTTCGTGCTCCCCTTCGAGGCCGCCAGCCTCCTCCTGCTCGCCGCCATCGTCGGCGCCGTCTGGCTCGCCCGCAAGAAAGAGGCCGCCTCTTGAGCCTCTCCCCCATCACCACCGGCCACTACCTCGCCTTGAGCGCCGCCCTGCTCCTGCTCGGCGCACTCGGCCTCCTGCTCCGCCGCAATGTCATCGTCATGCTCATGAGCGTTGAACTCATCCTCAACGCCGTCAACCTCAACCTCATCGCCTTCTCCCAACACTGGCGCCACACCACCGGCCAAATCTTCGCCATTTTCGTCATCTGCGTGGCCGTCGCCGAGGCCGCCATCGCTCTCGGCATCCTCATCGCCCTCTTCCGCAACCGCGGCACCCTCCTCTCCGACGAGATCGACCTGCTCAAATGGTGAACCTCGTCTCCAACTTCTGGTGGATTCCCCTCTACCCCCTCATCGGCGCCGCCCTCATCGCCTTCTTCCGCCGTGGCGTCTCCTTCCTCGCCCCCGCCGCCGTCTCTCTCAGCTTCCTCCATGGCCTCGCCGTCTGGCTCTCCCCCCGCTCCGGCCCCCTCGATCACACCCTCTCCCAGTGGATGCCCGGCCTCCCCATGGCCTTCCATGCCGACGCCCTCAGCCTCCTCATGGTCCTCATCATCAGCGGCATCGGCCTGCTCATCCATCTCTATTCCCTCTCCTACATGGCCGGCGAAGACGGCTTCTGGCGCTACTTCGCCTGTCTCAACCTCTTCGTCTTCTTCATGCTCCTGCTCGTGCTGGCCAATAACCTCATCTTCCTCTTCGCCGGCTGGGAGGGCGTCGGCCTCGCCAGCTACCTCCTCATCGGCTTCCACCACGACCGGCCCACCGTCAACCGCAACGCCAACAAGGCCTTCCTCTACAATCGCGCCGGCGACGCCGGCTTCCTCCTCGGCGCCCTCATCCTCCTCGACAGCCTCGGCTCCGTCGATTTCTCCGTCATCAATGCCGCCCCCGCCACCAGCGCCACCCTCGCCGCCGCTCTTCTGCTCGCCTTCGGCGCCACCGGCAAGTCCGCCCAGCTCCCCCTCTTCGTCTGGCTCCCCGACGCCATGGTCGGCCCCACCCCCGTCTCCGCCCTCATCCACGCCGCCACCATGGTCACCGCCGGCATCTACCTCTTCGCCCGCCTCCAACCTTTCCTCCTCGCCCACCCCGAAGCCGGCCTCCTCATCGCCTCCCTCGGCGCCATCACCAGCCTCCTGGCCGCCACCATCGCCCTCGTCGAAAACGACATCAAGCGCATCCTCGCCTACTCCACCGTCTCCCAGCTCGGCCTCATGTTTCTCGCCGCCGGCCTCGGCGCCGCCTCCGCCGCCATGTTCCATGTCGCCACCCACGCCTTCTTCAAAGCCCTCCTCTTTCTCACCGCCGGCAACATCATCCATGGCCTCCGCGGCGAACAGGACATCCGCTTCATGGGCGGCCTCCACGACAAAATGCCCTGGACTTTCCGCCTCATGACCCTCGCCGGCCTCTCTCTCGCCGGCTTGCCCGGCCTCGCCGGCTTTTTCAGCAAAGAGGCCATCCTCCACGCCGCCGCCGCCCACCCCCTCCTGCTCGCCATGGCTCTGCTCTCCGCCTTCCTGACCGCTCTCTACACCAGCCGCATGCTCTGGGCCGTCTTCTACGGCTCCTACCGCCGCGAAGCCCACGAGGCCCACGGCTTCATGCTCCATTCCCTCTGGCCCCTTGGCCTCGGCTCCGCTCTCGCTGGCTTTTTCGGCCCACACCCGCCCCTGTCCTGGCCCCTGCTGCTCGCCTCGGCCACCGCCTCCCTCGGCGGCCTCTACTTCGGCCGCAATATCCGCATCCCCGGCCTCATCGAAGCCTTCCTCAAGCGCCGCTGGTTCGTCAGCGAGGCCTATGAGCTTGTCCTCGTCACCGGCCTCACCCACCACGGCTCCCGCCTCCTGCTCTGGTTCGATCTCCACATCATCGATTCCTTCAATCGCTTCCTCACCACCCTCGCCTCCCTGCTCAGCTCCCTGGCCTCCCTGTTCGACCGCCTCGTCGTCGATGGCCTCGTCCACCTCATCGCCTTCACCACCGAACTCCTCAGCTACCCCCTCCGCCTCCTCCAGAGCGGACGCATCCACCACTACGCGCTCGTGCTTCTGCTCACGCTCGCCCTCACCCTCGGATGGTACCGGCTCGCATGATCACCCTCCTGCTGCTGCCCGCCCTCGGCGCCCTCGCCCTCTTCGCCTTCCCCCGCCGCCTCGCCTGGTTCGGCTCGCTCACCCTCGCCGCCGCCACCCTCCTCGCCGCCGCCACTGTCCCCGTCGACGCCGTCGAGCGCTACCGCTGGCTCCCCTCCCTCGGCGCCCAACTCCTCTTCGTCAACGACGGCATCAGCTACCTCCTCATCGTCCTCACCGCCCTGATGACCCTCCTCGGCCTCCTCGCCTCCCCCGCCCAGCCCCGCCTCTTTCACGCCATGCTCCTCCTGCTCTCGGCCGGCTGCCATGGCGTCTTCCTCTCGCGCGACCTCCTCGTCTTCTTCATCTGCTTTGAGGCCGTGCTTATCCCCATGTATTTCCTCATCGGCATCTACGGCGCCGAAGACCGCCGCCGCGCCGCCCTCAAGTTCTTCCTCTTCACCCTCGCCGGCAGCATCGCTCTCCTGCTCGGCATCCTCACTCTTTACTTCGAACACGCCCGCCACACCGGCCTCTTCACCTTCGAGTTCGCCCCCCTGCTCGCCACCCCCCTCCCCCTCAGCCTCGAACGCATCGTCTTCTGGGCCTTCTTCCTCGGCTTCGCCATCAAGATCCCCATGTTCCCCTTCCATAGCTGGCTGCCCGATGCCCACACCCAGGCCCCCACCGCCGCCTCCGTCCTCCTCGCCGCCGTCCTGCTCAAAATGGGCACCTACGGCTTCGTCCGCTTCTCCCTCCCCCTGCTCCCCCGCGCCTCCCTCGACTCCTCCCTCCTGCTCGCCCTCTCCGTCTTCGCCATCCTCTACGGCGGCTGGCTCTGCCTCGCCCAAACCGACTGGAAGCGCCTCATCGCCTACTCCTCCATCAGCCACCTCGGCTTCTGCACCCTCGGCATCTTCAGCCTCAATGCCCCCGGCCTCACCGGCGCCCTCCTCCAGCAGATCAACCACGGCATCTCCACCGGCCTCCTCTTCCTCTTGATGGGCTTTGCCTACGACCGCCGCCACACCCGCCTCATCGCCGACTACGGCGGCCTCTCCAAGTCCATGCCCGGCTTCGCCGCCGTCTTCATGGTCGCCCTCCTCGGCTCCATCGGCCTCCCCCTGCTCAACGGCTTCACCGGCGAATTCACCATCCTCCGCGGCGCCTTCGCCGCCCAACCCCTCGCCGCCGCCCTCGCCCTCATCGGCATCATCCTCGCCGCCGGCTACATGCTCAGCCTCTATCGCCACACCATGCTCGGCGCCGTCCGCCACCCCGTCAACCTCACCCTCCCCGATCTCAATCCCCGCGAGTGGCTCATCGTCACCCCCCTCCTCGTCTGGTCCGTAGCCATCGGCATCTACCCCGCCCCTTACTTCGCCCTCCTCAGCCGCCCCGTCGAACAGATCCTCGAAAGGCTGCACCCCTAACCATGCCAGCCCTCGCCCCCAACGACCTGTTCACCATCCTCCCCGCCCTCCTGCTCAGCCTCTTCGGCTGCGCCCTGCTCGTGCTCCGCTTCGATTCCCCCAGCTTCCCCGTCCTCCTCCTCACCGCCGCTGAAGCCCTCGCCGCCGCCGCCCTCTGGCGCCAGTCCGGCTTCCTCGGCCTCACCGGCTTCTCCGGCGCCATCCTCATCGATTCCTTCGGTCTCCTGCTCAACACCGTTTGCCTCGCCGCCGCCCTCCTCGTCGCCTGGGGCGCCTACGCCCACCTCGCCCGCCTCGGCGAAGATCACCCCGAGTTCTACTCCCTCCTCCTGCTCGCCCAGGCCGGCATGTTCCTCATGATTGCCGGCACCGAACTCATCACCGTCTTCATCGGCCTCGAGCTGTCCGGCATCTGCCTCTACACCCTCACCGGCTTCCATCGCGACAATCCCCGCTCGAGCGAAGCCGCCCTCAAATACGTCCTCCTCGGCGCCTTCTCAAGCGGCCTCCTCCTCTACGGCTTCTCCCTCCTCTACGGCCTGTCCGGCTCCACTCACTACCCCGTCATCGCCCGCGCCCTCGCCTCCCACTCCCCCTCGGAGCCCATCATCCTGCTCGCCGTCGTCCCCCTCGTTCTCGGCCTCCTGTTCAAGGTCGCCGCCGCGCCCCTCCACCTCTGGGCCCCCGATGCCTATGACGGCGCCCCCACCCCCGCCACCGCCTTCCTCGCCACCGCCGGCAAAGCCGCCAGCTTCGGCCTCCTCCTCCGCCTCCTCGTCGGCCCACTGCACGACCTCCGCCCCGCCTGGGACGGCCTCATCCTCTTCGCCGCCCTCGCCAGCCTCACCCTCGGCAATCTCTCCGCCCTCACCCAATCAAGCGCCAAACGCCTCCTCGCCTGGTCGAGCATCGGCCACTCCGGCTACCTCCTGCTCGGCCTCGTCGCCGCCAACCGCTCCGGCATCGAAGCCATCCTCCTCTATCTCCTCGTCTATACCCTCATGACCGCCGGCGCCTTCCTCCTCCTCGCCGGCCTCGACCGCGAAGGCATCACCGATTTCCGCGGCCTCCTCTGGCGCCATCCCGGAGTCTCCCTCCTGCTCGTCATCCTCCTCGTCTCCCTCGCCGGCCTGCCCCCCACCGCCGGCTTCATCGCCAAATACACCATCTTCCTCTCCCTGCTCCAGGCACAAAAATTCGCCCTCGCCGTCGTCGCCGCCCTCTACGTCGCCGTCTCGCTTTATTTCTACTTCCGCCTCCTGCGTGAAATCATCACCCCATCCGGCCCCACCCCGCCCACTCTCACTCTCTCCACCGGCTGGCGCGCCGCCGTCGGCCTCGCCGCCCTCCTCTCCCTCACCCTCGGCCTCTACCCCGAACCCATCCTCGCCTGGGCCCGGAGCACTCTCCCATGAAGCCCTATCTCATCGCCCTCGCCTTCATCGCCCTCTTCCCCCTCCTCGCCGGCTACCTCGTCCTGCTCGAGCGTAAGCTCCTCGCCGACTTCCAGGCCCGCCTCGGCCCCATGCGCGTCGGCCCCCACGGCATCCTCCAGCCCCTCGCCGACGCCCTCAAACTCCTCCTCAAGGAGGACCTCGTCCCCGCCGCCGCCGACCGCTTCCTCTTCTACCTCGCCCCCGTCATCAGCGTCGCCATGGCCCTCGCCAGCTTCGCCGTCATCCCCGTTTCCCGCTACCTCACCATCGCCGACGTCAACGTCGGCCTCCTCCTGCTGGCCGCCATGGCCGCCGTCGGCGTCTTCGGCCTCATCCTCGGCGGCTGGTCCTCCAACAGCAATTACTCCCTGCTCGGCGCCCTCCGCGGCGCCGCCCAGCTCATCAGCTATGAGGTCGCCCTCATGCTCGCCATGCTCACCGTCGTCATGCAGGCCGGCACCCTCTCCCTGTCCGGCATCGTCGAAGCCCAGCTCGCCCGCGGCTCCTGGTTCCTCTTCGCCAATTACGGCCTCATGGCCCTCAGCTTCTTCCTCTTCTTCATCGCCGCCGTCGCCGAAATCAACCGCGCCCCCTTCGACCTCCCCGAAGCCGAAAGCGAAATCGTCGCCGGCTACCACACCGAATACAGCGGCTTCCGCTGGGCCCTCTTCATGCTCGCCGAATACGCCAATATCTTTATCATCTGCTGCCTCGCCGCCACCCTCTTCCTCGGCGGCTGGCTCCGCCCCTTCCCCTCTCTCCCCTCCCTCGCCTGGCCCATGAATTCCCTCCTGCCCGCCCTCCTGCTCGCCTTCTCCGCCTATGGCTGCTTCCGCATGCGCCTCTTCCCCTTCTCCGCCCTGCTCGCCCTCGGCGCCGCCCTCCTCCTCATCCCCGCCGTCGGCGCCGCCCTCAGCGCCCCCCTCTGGTTCTTCCTCAAAGCCGCCGCCATCTTCTACCTCCTCATCTGGTTCCGCGCCTCCTGGCCCCGCCTCCGCTACGACCAACTCATGGACCTCGGCTGGAAACGCCTCATCCCCCTCGCCCTCGCCTCCCTCCTCGCCAATTCCCTCGCCGGCCTCCTCTAGCCCCAGCGCCACCCCAATCCCTCCCCGCAGCATGAACTCCTTGCTCACCCAAACTCGCCGACGCACTCCTCGTCCAAGACATCACCGAACCAAGCGCCGTTCTCAGCTCTCTTCCCGATAACGAACTCCAAGCCGCCTATGATTTTGTGCTCGAACAGTTCGCCCTGGAGCTTCTGATCGGCGCACACGAAAATTCGGACTGGTCACACGGCAAGCTCGTCATCGACGCCAACCACGACCCGATTCACTTGACGCAAGCTGCCGTCTACGCCCTCAAGCTCGAAGTGCAAAGGCGTGCCGAAGAATCGCTGCCTCAGTGTTGCACCCATCTCCGAAGAAGCTGATTCCCAACGAACGTACAAGCGGCCACGATGCACGCTCCTCCTACTTGTACGGGAATCTTCGTTTCGGCAGTCCAGCCATCAGCGAAGAACCGCACATGCAAGACGAACAGCACTGCGGCCACTGCCGGGTAGACCCACGCAATCGGACTGCGCCAAACCACCCCGAAGAGCGCTGTGGTGATTAGGTATCCAGAACCAACCATGAACACAAACGGCGTACCGACGAAGATGAGTCCAAGACTGTCTGACAAACTGCTGCGCCCTTCGCCCTCTCCCCACCAAAGCAGCGTGAGAAACACCGTGATCAGCGTTGCTTCGCACAACGTCTCGCAGAACCATACCGTCAATCGTCTGAGAAACAACATTAGAATGTAGCTCCTCAGTGACAGCCCTGCAACTTGTCGCCAGCAACATCACACCCACCTGTCTTGTGAATGTGTTGAATCAGAGCGTTACCAATGGCTTCACGATCACTTTGTCTCGAGAAATCGATGTCCCGGCCCAATTTCTTTCGCACGCCATCCAGCACCCCGAGATATACCTTGTCTGTCCCAAATGTCGAACCAAGCGTGCGCATGTCCTTAGTCGGGTTGAGTCCGGCGTTGCCTTCTTTGATCAAAGTTTGGTACGCAGCCCGGTCCGATTTCTTCAAGTTGTCAAGAGCGCCCTGGACCTTCGACTGCTCCATATGCACCATGCGGGAATCGAGGTCCGGGCCGCTCATCTTAGCCGCTCGATCTCGCTGTCCGGGATACGTGCCATGAAAAACGGCCTCCCTCCAAAAACCTGTCAAGTGGCAACTGCAAATAGTTGCGCTTTGGAGAATAGCGCATGATACCGAAGCATGCAGGGGAGCCCGCTTTTGCTTTACACTGGCGTTGCCATGCTCCTCGTTTCCAAGCTCAGTTCGCCGCCCCTCAACTGGGGCAAGGAGTCCATCGGACAGCGCGTTTCCCGCATCCGCAAGGAGCGCGGTTTCACTCAGGTTGAGCTCGCCGGAATGATCGGCATCGTGCAAACCCTGGTCACCGGCTACGAAACCGACCGCTTGCGGCTTACCGCCGAAATGGCTGTCCGCTTCGCTCTGGCGCTCGATGTCACGTTGGATGAACTGTTGCACCCCAACGCCGCCAAGGCCTCCACTCGCAAGCCCAGCCGCAAAGTGCTCCGGCGTCTGGAGCGGATCGAGGAACTGCCGCCCACGCAGCAAACCACGCTGCTGCGGACCATCGATACGTTCCTCGAAGTCGCCGCCTTGAAGACCGCACGCCGCGCCTAATGGATCAGGGAGGAAACATGGACAGACAACAAGCTCATCAGCTGCTCGACCGGCTGTCACCGGCTCAATTCACCGCCGTCGCCCAACTACTGGAAGTGTTGGCCACTGGGCCAGAGCCGCTCTTGCGCTCGCTCTCCCAGGCTCCCGTGGAGGACGACGAGATCACGCCGGAAACCGCCGCCGCCCTGGAACGCTCCCGCGCCTCGCTGGCGCGTGGGGAAGGCATGCCTCACGATGAGATTCTCCGCGAGTTCGGGCTGACCAAGTGAGCGAGGACGCCGCGCCCGAGCGGATCGCCGTAATCTGGTCGCCGGAAGCCCGAGCCGATCTTCGCGCCATCGACCGCGAGACCGCCATGCCGATTCTCTACTGTCTGGACCGCTACCTGGCAAGCCGCGTTGGCGACGGAAAAAAGCTGAAGCCGCCACGCACGGACTTCCGCCTCTTCTTCCTCGTTCCACCCCGCGATGCGGCCCCGGCAGGTACGTATGCATTGGCGTCCCCGCCCGCGGGTTGTCGTTGATCTTGCGCCCGTAGATCTCCGTCACGCTGCCCTCGAGCGACCTCACCGGAAAGACCACGCTGCCCATGAAGTGCTCATGGCCAGACTCTCGAATGATCCCAAGCCGCTGCAAGCGCCCGCGCAACTCGGCTCCTTCCTTCCGGTTCTTATCCGGCAAGCGGTAGCCCAGCGTCCGGTTCGCGAAGCCAAGCTGGAACCGCTCCAGCATCTCCGGATGCGTAAGCGCCCCGCGACTCCAGATACCGCAACGCCTCCGGCGACTCCTTCAACGTCTCGTGATAGAACTCGACTACTTGCTTCAACGCCTCCTGCTCGTCGGCCTCCACTTTCACCGGCGCTTCCAGCTTCGCCGTCGTGCCCTTCTTCACCACGCGAGCGTCGCCAGCGGCTAAAGAAGAATGATCGGCTTTGAGCAACTCGACGGCATGCCGGAAGCTCACTCCCTTCGTCTTCATGACCCAGTCGATGGTCGACCCGCCCTCGTGGCACTTCCCCAGGCAGTGCCACAGGTTCGTCTTCGGCGACACCACCAGTCTCGGCGTCTTGTCCTCATGGAACGGACAACGCCCAAGCAGCGCCGCCCCGTGCCGCTTCAGCTCCACCCCAAAGCCCAGCACCAGCCGCTCCAGCGCCACTTCTTTCTTTAGCCGCTCGATTTCCTCATCCGGGATGCGTGCCATGAAAACGGCCTCCTTCGCAAAAATCCGTCAACCGCCAGTCGTGTACTTGCGTATACTGACACTCGTGTACTTGCGACCCCCTACTTTCTTGAGGAGGCTCTATAATGTTGGCAGTCCCAGATTCTTTCTCCTGGCCTATGGCGAACTTTGCTCAACGTCTCCGCGATCTCCGCTCCGCCCGCAAGCTGACTCAGACTCGCCTTGCCGAGCTGCTCCAGATCAGCCCCCGCGTTTACAGCCGCTGGGAGACCGGGGATGTGACACCCCATTTCGACACGATTGTCCGGATCGCCGAGTTGCTGGAAGTGAGTCTCGATGAACTGGCCGGCCGCAAGGATTCCCTCGATCCTCCCAGGATCCGCAACCACGAACTCCACCGGCTTTATCAGAAAGTCGATCTGCTCTCCGACGAAGACCAGAAGGCCCTCCTCGTTGTCCTCGATTCCCTCGTCAAGCGCTCCAGCATGAGCCGCCTGATGGCCGAGTAACTCGCCGAAAGCAACCCATGAACACCGACACCCGTTCCCACGTTCACAGCCTGGTCGATCAACTGCCGCCGGTGCAACTGGCTGCCCTCGAAACGATTTTGCGGTCCATGCTCGACCCGCTCTCGCGCAAGCTCGCCCTGGCTCCCTTCGACGATGAGCCCTTCACCGAAGAAGATCGCCAAGCCGTCGCCGAAGCCGTCGAATGGAGCAAGCACAACCAGCCCATCCCGATCGAGGAAGTCCTCTCCGATTTTGGGCTCACCATGACCGACTGGGAGACCATGGCTAAGACTCCGCTCGACGAACCGCTCAACGGCCAATCGAAGAATGGCTAAGCGCGTCGCCTTCACCGGTCACGCCAAGGCCGAACTCCGCGCCATCCCGCAGCCGGCCGCCATCCAGATCCTTCGCACTCTGGCCAGATTCCTCGCCTCCGAGGAAGGCAACGTTAAGCGCCTCCAAGGCGTCGAACCGCCTCTCTACAGGCTACGCACCCAAGACCACCGCGTCATCTTTCGCCACCTCGGCGATGACCTCATCGAAGTCACCCGTGTCCGTGATCGCAAAGACGCTTACCGCTAAACCGCCGCCCCCCGGTGGGCGGAAAAAGGAGCGTTCCAAGTTCTTACAAGAACTTCCAAAGAGTTCCAACGCTCCGGTCAATGTTCCAGAAAGTTCTTGGAAATTCCAAGGATTTCTATGTGGCGACTGCCAAGAAGGCCTTCCGCCAGCCAACGGCCCTGGTAGTGGAACATAAAGAAGCCTACGGATGGGGGACCGCATTTTCAGGCCTATCCCCCTCAGCATCAACCATTTGCGCATCCACTCCCATACAATAATGCAGTTTCTGCTCCCAGTTCCCCGCCGCCACCGTCCCCGACGTCACACGCCTCAACTGCAACCGCGCGTCATCATGCATGCCAAGGCGGGGAAGATCGCCTTTCAATTACCCACAAATCTGTTGGATCAGGGGGAGATAAGCCATGGAGTGAATAGCCAGTATGCCGAAACAAAAAACGCAAGAATAGTTTCGGCGGCCCGGCGACGGCGGTTCCCTGCCACTGCCAACCGGAACGACCGCGGCTCTGGAACAGGAGATCGCTGCTTGCCGGTTTGAGGACCTTCGC
>JAINDK010000031.1 GCA_019931185.1 Bryobacter sp. CoA8 C33 | reverse complement strand
CCCACCCGCCACCCCACCCCCTCCACCCCCCCCCCGTCTCGACCAGTGGGCCAAATCAAGCCATCGAAATGGGCCAAATGAGAGTAGCGAAATCACAATCACCGCAACTCTGGCGGCGAATCGTGCGACCAATCACCGCACGGCCGTTGACTTGCACAGAAGACAGGGCCATTTCAGGTTGGCTCACAAAGACCGCAGTCCGTTTGGCCTTGGACGAGATTCAGCCCAGATTCATCAAGAACGGTTGAAGAAGTTTTTGCCTAAGAACATGATTAAGCAGGTTTAGGGCTGATCGGGATTGCCGGATATCGGGCGGTGAGCCACTTTCCCGCGTCTTCGCTTCGCCATGTGCCTCATTATGCAAGGCTTTCGCGTCACATGCACCACTGGCGGTGGGTTCAACTGCCGTTTCTAGGATGATTTCTGCTGGTACGATTTTAGGGCGTCAGGTCACAACGTATGCGTTCGCTTCAAACCGTCTTGACAAGACAAGCAACTTCCCCAATCGACAGTTGACGCAGTAGCAAGTAACGGAGCGACGGGCATCAAGGCGTTCAAAACGTGCGATCACACACCTCCGAACGCCTCAGTTTCCATGCCCTTCTGAGATTGAACCGACTGCGGTGTGTGTCGCGCCCCCATGCTGGGTCACGCGGGGCCGGAAACGGACCTTCACTGGACCACTGGTGAATGCCGGGTCCGTTGCCTTGCTAGACCAAATGTACGCCTCACCCGCAGAGAGGGCGTTCAATTTGTCAGGCGTCAATGAGCCGAGGGCGGTATTGGCCCGTTGAATATGTTTCAACCACGTAGGAGCATTAAACCGGTGGAGTATGATCTGGCTGGACAACTCGATCACCGACACTGGAACCGACAACGGGTCTTGGCTCGCAACTAGCACGCTCGTTCCCTTATGCCGCATCTCGCGAATCACTTCCACGAGACCCGCGACAAGATCGGGACTCTCAATGTACTTGTGGGCCTCGTCGAAAACGACTAATTTGTTGAATTTGCTTCCCTGGTGGGTCGCATCGGCCACCAACTGCAGAATCACAACGAACAGGCCGAGCGCTTCATCCTTTTCAAGAAACTCGTCGCGCAGATCTACGATAACCAGTCGTCCAGGTTGAATCGCCGAAGACAGTGATGAATGATCATCAATGTAGAGTCTTGCGAGATTCAGTCGGGTCTCGGCAAGCCCCTTGAGGTTGTCTGGTAAATGAGAGTTTGCAACGGCGTCTCGAATTCGCTCCCACGAGAGATTCTGGCGCAGATCTCTCATGATGTGATTGATCTGCTTCATGTAGAGACTTTGAGACCCAACCGCTCCCATCAGGAAGCGCCAGTGGCTAGCTTGCAGCTCTCTAGAGGAAAAGGCCAAGGGCAACACGGTGATGCCTGGGAATTCAGCCTGTCGTTCCGCGACCTTGTCCGCAGGGGCGAGCACTACAACATCGTCGATCCCTTTGGGCTCGCAGCCGTACCTTTGGCGGAGCTGTTCAACCATCTCTGTATCCGAGTTTGGTTTAGCCATGGTGACGAACTCCGGAGCGTATGCCTGGGTCGTACTGAAGTGGAAGATGACAGTCCCGAGGGGGCGTGGTAGCTCGTTGATCCCGGGAATTGCCATGGTGGCCAGCTCAACAATGCTTCCGAGGGTGTAGCTTTTCCCGCCACCCTGGACACCGAAGAGACTGATCGTATGTGTCTGATTCAGATCGAGCCCGATCCTCCGACCAGAAAACTCACCAAGCACTCCGAACTGTGGAGACGGCCCATTGACACCAATCGTAACGTCCACTGCCAATCGGGCGGCTTGGACTTCCGGCTGTGCTTGCTCGGCCTTAGAGACAGGTGCGATCTCAGCGCCTGACGATTGAGCAATTCCGAACTCTGGAGACCATTCGTAATTCGCTGCAGGGGCCGCTTCCGTCTGATGGTTGGACCTCGGCTTTGTAGTTTCAAACGGTAGAGGATCATCCCCCAATACACGCGCCCTTCGAAGCTCATCCCAAGAGACAGACCGATCTCTTTGGGGAACCAAGAAGGCTGCTGATCGTAGTTTCGGGACCGTGGAATCCGTCCACGACTCCTCTGAGAGCGACGCGGAACTTTCTCCCGCAACGGAAGATGGAGGAGCAATGCCATCGATCAATTCTCGAATTAGATCGAAACCTATCCGATGAAATTCGATTTGGTCATCGATCTCCGCAGGTTCGGTCCCAGATTTCTCAAAATCGAAAATGAGGGCGCTCCGTGTAAACCGCAGCTTGTAACCATAGTCCAAGGTCCGAAGCAGGAACCGCGCCTCCTCCTCAACCGCCGGGGATATGATTTTATAACGAACTCCACGATCAAGATAGAACTCTAGGAGGTTCGCCAATTCGCGATTCTTTAGTTGCCGATCAGGACGATCGCTGAGGTTTAACTCGGGGTCGAAATGGTGCCGAAGAACCTCCTCACTGCGGCAAACTTGCCCGTTTACCCGCGAACGGAGTTGCTGATAGGATCCAATGCCCCCAACGCTCCTGTAGCACTTAACTTCGATCAATCTACAGTTGACGACCTTGTTGCCGGCGTCGAGGTCAAACAAGGCCAGGTCAGTTCTTTGTAGCGTTACGCTATCACCAGTTTCATCGAGACTGTTGTAGAGATCGAGATGAGAATCGAGGGGAACTACAATCTGATTTGATAACGCGCCCTGATAGGCCAGGTATAAACGCGCCAGCGCCAAACCCAGGACTTCGGCTCGCTGAGTGGGCGACGATATCAACTTTAGCGCTAAGCGGCCAGAAAGCGACCTAAGTTGGCTCAACAGAATTGCAGCATGCTCGCCATTTGCTTTTAGGTTGTAAGAGCTCAATGTCGGACGAAGCATTGCCTCCAGTTCGGCCAGCGACCTGGAGGATACGACGAACCGATGTCCGGCAAAGGATGTCTGATCTAGCGAGTAGTCGATCAAGTAGTCGGGACGGTCAGCTCGACCGTGATCGAAAAACTCAAGGCCCAGGTTTCTATCTACTGTGAAAACCCAGTCGCTATTTTCATGGACTTGATGGAGCAGCGCTCTCTCCTCGGCGCGAAGCGCCAGAGACACAACCGGCCGCGTCTCGGTGCTTACTTGGCCCGTAGCAACTACAGCCGTGGCATGCGAGACCGTTTCAGGAAGTCGCGATAGTTCATCGGTCAATTCCTCTGCTCCGAGCAAGGCTTGCGCGATACCGTGGCGCGGCTGGCGCTTCCAGACCACGAAGGAATCTTCTTCTGAATAGACGGAATCAAACTCTTGTACGAGCCCGTAAACTGCTACCGCACTGTCCCGCTGAATTGGCGGAGCTGTCCCGACCTCTTCTGCCGGGAACAGGTCAAAGAGCATGCTGACATGGGACTGAAACCGATTTGGATCTTTTCTGAAGTCCTCAATGCTGCGAACAGCGAACGCAAGTTTCGGAAAAAGATGGTTTCCTGTCGGAGTCAAGAATTGATCGGCCTCCGGTGTGGAGAGCGATGATGCTGGGGAGAACAGGGCTTCTATTGCCTCTCCGACGCCAGGCGCGGCTGGGTCAGTAACGAATAGACGAATATCGTATTTAAGGTCCGAAAGGTTCGGCGAAGACTGAAGATGCAGAAGCAGCTCAGCAATTGCTGTAGCTCTTCCGCCGTTGAACACGTTGACGTTGAGCGTCCGCACGTATGGGTGCTGTAGTACGTATCGATGAACGCGATCCGCTAAGTCTTCGGCCGTGATTGCAGCTCCAAAAGTCGCTGGCTCCGGCAGGCCTAGCGCGCTGCAAACTTCTCCCAGGAGGCCACGAGGGTCTTCCTCCCTTGTCGGGGCATAGAGAGACCACATCGGCTGAACCGCATCAACCGTGGCATAAACTCGGCCCATGTCGACGGGTATGAAGGCCGGGAAATTGACAGGTGCGAGCTTGCTCAGTAAGCTTCTCAGCGTGCCCTCTCCGTATTTCTGTGGCTCCATCGCTGCAATGTCAACCCAAGCGCGACCGAGTTTGGCCCAAACAGCGAACCAAAGGGCTCGAAGGGGATGAGTTGGCCCAACGAGCACGGCGTCTCGATTCCGGCCTCGGTGATTGCGGACAACAATTTGTACAGAATCCAAACTAAGCGCTATCTTCAACTCCGCTTGTGCTTGCTGCTGGTCAATCGATTGTCCAGTTTCAGCCGATCTCAGGAGATTCTTGATCCACCGATGATAGGATTGAGCGTAAGAGAGAACGATTTCTGAAAGCGCCTCCCAATCGGCTGCCTGGCAGATCAATGGGCGTAGCGCAGTTTCGGAGCGATCCATTCTTCCAATCGCACTTAGGAACTTGGACCGTTCGGCGCGAAACTCTTGCGCCGCGCTCGAATCGGTCTTGAGTTCATCGGCTGCCGACGGGCTTCCAGGCGAACCTCCCTCAATCGAAATCTGGTAGCTACCCAGCCGGGCGGGCTCCTTTAGAATTCTCTCTTCTACATTCCTGAGAACACGCGAGACGGGTATTCGAAATGCGCCATCTCTACCCAGTCTGACTTCGATCTCGTCCTGTTTGACCGCTCTCCCTTTGCCTTCCGTATGAACCCAATCGCAGAAGGTAATTTGGACGCTGTCGGCTGACCGACCTTCACGAACAGCCTGAATTCTGGTTTTAGCCACCGCGTGAACTAGCGTCTCGGCCTCTGCAACGCTCTTGGGAACTGAATCCTCCTCGGTAGTGGCACCCGGCACCACATAAAAGAGGTCACTCTCGTTTGCGTTCCGATCTTGCTCCAAACCAGCTAGCGGCTTGCCGTAGCGGTCTACAAGTGGAACGAAATCGTTCTGGTCGGTGACCGCTCGAACTCTAACGAAATACCAACCTTCTTCAAGATCGAGTTTCTGGAGGCCAGTCAATTTGACACTTGCATCCGCGCGATCAGTCTTCCACGCCTTCTTCACCTTCGCGTTGCCTACGGGCCCCGAGTCTCGCGCTACCAATTGAACTAGGAACTTGGCGAGCCGGTTGACGCGATTGGGCACTGGGTTTACGCTGAATGACACCTCCGCGCCGCGAACCCCAGTTGGCCCAAGAGGCAAATACTTCTGCCCAATTAGCTCTCTGAGTCGAGGATCACCAGTTGAGGCCTGCACTTCCGGAAGGTCTATGTCGACCGAGTGGATGCACACTTGGTCCGGCTGCTGTCCCGAATCAGGCAACTGCCATTTATCGAATGAGAAACGCCAAGCCGCAGGATCGAGCGCTATTCTTCCCGTCCACACTCGTGGATCGTCAGCCCCAACCTCCTCCAAGAAGGCACCGAGTTCGGCCCTAAAGGTAGCATCCACCAATCCAAGTTCAACAACACGTCCGCGCTCGGACTTTTCTGAATTGGTGAGCTTCTCCACTCCCCGCATATTGCGCTTGATGTGCCAAGGTACGCGCGCGGAATCATCGAGGAGTCGAAAGTGAGGCACGAGTCCGAATTCATATAGAGCTGCCCCAACGGCTTGTGCGTCAAGGTCGTTCTCCCGAATCGTCAGGAGAAATCGGCACATAGGCAAAGCGTCGGCTAGCGGCCAACGTGAATCCTTCAAAGCGTTTACTATCTCGGTCACTGGGACCCGCAAGTCCTGTGGAAGGTCCGCCAACAGAGCCGTCCAAAGTTCTTGATATGGGTCGTGAATCCTGAACTGTTCGAATGTGGCTACGCCGAAAGAATCTTCAGCACTTGTGCGGAGATTCGGCGGCAAGAACACAAGTAGCGGGGGGCGAAGGGTTCCATCCGGAAGCGGATTACGCAACTCAACAAGCTTCGTGCTGGAGATTGCGAGTTGGGTGGGAATCGACCTCGAGCCCGAGTCGCTCAGAACGAAAATCTGGAACTCAGGGAAATCGACTCTCAGTCTCTCTGACAACGCCACGGCCAGCATCTCATCCAGATCAGAGATTCGCATGCAATGACCGGGCTGCCGTGAGCGCAACTCACCAGCCACGAGCGGATAGAGCATATCGTGCAATGCAGAGTTCAGCACGTCACGATGCAATTCAACCATTCCCTGCGGTTTCACGATTTTCCTCCGGTGTCCACGCTCTGCGAACCGAATTCAAATCGGGGCTTTATTGTTTGGACGATATAGGCGTCTGAGAGATCGCGATAGAATCCCAACTCACGCAGCCGACCTTTGAGTGCCTCGATATTGGAGCGGAGGCCTTCTCTGTCAGTAATGCTCTCCTCGAAGAATCCGTCGCCCTCTGGCAACCGGTCAATGAAAATTCCGTAGCGCTCGCGAAGAAAATCTAGCAATTCCTCAATGCGCAGCTCAGACGTTGTGCGGAATTCGCCCTTCCCAGGGACTTGTTGCAATACGGCAATCTGGATCAGGACTTCGAGCAGTCGGCTATCCAGAATGAATCGGCGTGGCGCCCCCTTGGTTCGAGATTGAATCACCATCGCGCCGGGATCGTTCTTGAGTAACGTGGCGTCAAGGAACTCAGTAATGTATCCCCTGTGGAACTTCGCCCGATACGCCACGAGGACCTCGATATAGGTTTCGAAGGGCTCCAGCCCCAAATCGATCAGCGCCTTTATTTCCGGTGCAAGTTCCTCTTCGCCACTTCCAGTCAGCCCTTCAATCACGCGGTCCAATCGCTGCCTAAAGAACGCATCGCGATCTAGTTTGTACCGCGGTGAGAGTAATGTGAGGAGTTCCGACACCTTAAACCATCCTGAGGCAGGCTTCGGAAACTTGCCGGGAAATGAGGAGAGATGCTCGGCGAACTCATCGATTTTCTTAATGACAAAGTGAGCCTTGATGAACCCTGGGATTCGCCGGTAGTGAGCCTCCGCACTCTGCGCCGCGAGCCGTTGCATTACAGTGTGGGCCTGGTTCGCGACATCGACCAGCATTCCAATTCTGAAGGGGCAGTCGCCATGCGGATTCTCCATTCTTCCGGGCGTCATAGGGCAGTTCTTCGGCTCACAGAGTGGCTCGGGAGACTGCCGCTTTACTAAAGCCGGCAATAGCTTGAAGATTCTCATATGGAACAGCGCCAAATGGAACGCGAAAAGAATCTTCAGATACTCGACCATCACCGATCTCGGAACATAGCTCTGGTAGGCCATAATGCGGAGAATGTCGTCCGCGAGCAGATCAGCCTGGCCAACGCAAAGCGGAGGGAAGCGATCATCCTTGCTGGCCGTATCTTTGGCGTCTTTCACCTGTGCGCTGAACCGCAGTAAAGCCTGGGTCTCAACATCAATCTGGCCGCTATTCTCAACTTGGCCGGTTTGGGGGTCCACGCCAGCGAAAAAGAATCGCTTCAACTCGGCTAGGGCTGCAGGGCCCTTGTTGGCGCGGGCGTGATAGAGCATCCAATAGATATGTTGCGAGGCATTGTAGTCCCGTGAATGCTTCGGATTCCGGAACCTGTAAGTGAAGCCATGAAGTGGGCGAGGAGCCGCGATCGCCTGATTCCACTTCCCTCTATTCACGACATCCATCAGGTGCGTCTCGATCCACTTTTCGACGATGTCCTGGTTGTCCTCGAAGCCGACGCAGTAGTCTTTATTCTTTATGTCGATAAACTCTTGAAAGAAACGTGTAGTCTCCAGATCGAAGTTGCGGGTTAATCGGCTTGTCGAGCCGTCGTATTGCAGCCGCGCAAACAGCGCTGTCAACACACGGTCCATGTGGATCGTCTTGAAATCGATATAGCTGACCTTGGTCGAGCGGAAGAGTGTATCTTGCTTCCCGAGTGGCATCAGGCTCCCTTCGCCTCCAATCTGGACACCTTCAAGACTCCATCAGGGGTGCGCTTGATGCTGTGAAATTCGTGCCCAGTGTCGGTCAATAGAATCTCCTGGTACGGCGCGGCGGCAAGGGAATTTTTGAAGACGGCCAGACGCAAATAGAACCCTTGCACTTCTTCGACGGTCGGTCGATACCCATCATTGAGTCGTTCCAGAAGTTCGAATACGTCAAGATTCACTTCAAGCTGGGCTTTGGGATGTTCGCCTTTGTAAGTGAGATTCAACCCATCGGGCATCTGTTCGAGGAAGCGGCTAGGACTGTCGATGTTTCGAATCTCCAATTCAAATCGACCGCGTTCGAACACGCGGTAGTTTCGAACTGTTCCGCGTTCCACTTCACGAACACTCAGTGCCAAGTCGCCACCTAGAATGGTTGGATCAAACAGCTTCTCGCCTCGGTTAATGGCTGCGATCATTTCCGGTAGGGCTTCGGTGGCCGCTTGCGGGCTTGCAATCAACTTAAGAAGCTTACCAGCAGATCGATACGGCAACATTGCTTTCCATGCCTCGTCACGGCGTTCAAAATAGTGCCAACGCCTTATCACTGCAAGATAAGCCTGGTGTGCCGAGAATGGCTGGTTGCCGCTCTTTGAGGTGAGGTCACGCGGGAGGCTGTCGAACTCCGCATTGAGCAACTCCTGGATATACACGCTTCGCCCGTTTGGCCGAAGAAGCAAATTGTTGTCTACCGGCGCTAGAAAATCCAGGGCTCTATCGCGTTGCGGATCGCTCGGCTGACTGACATCTATGTTGCGGAGGAGCGAGAGCAAACGGTCCTGAGAACCGAGCTGGCCACCAAAAATACTGTTGAAATAAAAGCCGTCGAGTACGTTACGCCGGGATTTGCCATCGGTGTACAGGTTATGGATCTCTTGGCAATCGTACGTTCCAACCAGCATGTAAGCTAGTGCGGATCGCAAATCACGAAGTGTGATGTGCAACAAGCCGCGGAGATGAGTCAACGTAAAAAGTGTTTTCAGCCGCTCAATCACTTGCGGCCCTGCCACGGGATCTTGGAGGGTGAGCGCATTGAACCTGGCGTAGCACTTATCGCGCAGATCGCAACTCTCACAGGGTTGCCACAATGCCGGGTCAACCATCTTTCTAAGGGTGCGTTCAAAGATAGACGACGCCTGCCCGTCGCCATCGCTGACGACCGAGCGCAGATTCAGGTTGACCACCAGCACACCGCTTTGGGCCTCGGAGGTGCGAAGGCCCTTTTCGACGATCCTCGAGAGCAACGGGAAGAGCTTGCGATGCTGAGTTAGGAAGTCGACCAACTTGCCTTCGTTGATCGCGATGAGCCGGGTCTCCCCCGGAGGCCAGTTGCTGTCGTCAGTGCCCGTGAAAGGATCGAAGAATTTGAGCAGGACTTGTTCGTTGGGCGTTTCGCCTTCGTCTTGGCTCCCGTCGTAGTTCACCTTGAAAGCACGGGTTCCTATAGTGAACTCACAACCATTCAATCCTGGCGGCTCAAACTTGGCTCCTCGACTCTTTGCGGTGTTCTCAAGCTGTTGAAGAAACGCCGTCTTGCCATCGCCCGCATTTCCAGAGATCAGAATGAGCCTGAATTCTCCGTTCAAGGCTGCACCCGTCAAGGTGCGATCCAGGGCCGTATCGACGTAGGTCCAACGCGCCACTTGATCTAGTCCGCGAGTTCCACTATTGCTACGCCTGCTTTGGCTGTAGACCGTCAGCAAGTGGTTCACATAAGGATTGGTGTTCGGCGGAACTGGCCCTTGCGAGAGGATTGGGAAAACTCGGACTTTTGCTGGCTCGGGTGGCGGTGCAACTCTCGCGCGTTCGATCTTTGACAGCGCCTCTAGAAACTCTTGCGTTGTGCGAAACCTAGCCGCGCGATGAGCTGCGCAGGCTCGCATGAGTACGTCTGCGAGAATGGGCGACAAATCCGCAAGGCCAGAAATCGTCCGTGGGTCTTGCGGTGCCTGTCCCGGAATTGGGCTCCCAACGGCAGCCCAGGGATAAGAACCGGTGATCGATTCGTAAAGCGTAACTCCCAGGGCAAACAGATCTCTATCCCGCAGCTCTTCGACCGTTGGATTGGATACAAGATCGAAGTCTGCCGGTATGTACCGCCGAGACCCCCCTCCCTGCTGCGCTGAATCCTCAAGCTTCGCCGCAACGTTGAAGTCGATGATGCGGACACCGTCTCTGGACCACAATAAGTTCCGAGGCTTGATGTCGAGATGGAACACATTGTGCGCATGCAGATGTGCCAGTCCGTCCAGAACTTGTTTTCCCAACAAGAGCGCATCATCACCAGAAAGCCGCTTGTCGTCGAGCAGACGTTGCACATCCACGCCATCGACATATTCGAATACAAGAAATGGCGTACCATCCGGCAACTGGCGCGCATTCAAGACTTGTACGACGTGACGGTGACGCGGAAGGTTCACCAGAATTCGATATTCTTGCTTGAGGCGGTCCACCTTCGAGTGCCGGTCGCGGGTGATCAGTTTAATCACCCGATCCACATCGCCGTAGGTGTCGATCACTCGATAGGCAACCCCAAATGCACCGGGCTTTCCAAGGCGTTCTTGAACTTGATACGCGCTGTCAAGCATCGTACCCTGCGGCAGGTTGTTGTAGTCCGTCGTATCCGGGGCAGTGGAAGTATGAGAATCCGATACGTCAAGCAGTGTTGTTAGCGAGGAAAGGGCCTGCTCCGCATTGGGTCGATTCTTCCAGTCAAAGTCGCAGAGCGTTTGGAGCCACTCGTCAAAGCCCGGCGGTAGTTCGTGGCGGACTCGCATTCCGCCGGCGGAGGGAGGTGTTCTAAAGTGTGCGCCTAAGTCCACCAGTTCAGTGGGTGACTGAAAAGGCCGGTCGCCGGTCATCATCTCGAAGATCACAAGCCCTGCGGCAAAGATGTCAGAAGCAGTTCGGACGTCACCCATTTCGGCAACACATTCCGGTGCGAAGTAATGCCTGTCCAAGGTATCGGCGGCTTCACGAGCTACGGTAATAGACCGATCCGAGCCCACCCGAGCAAACTCGAAGCCATGCAGCCGAACCCTGCCGTCCCCCGCGACCAACACGGTTGTTGGCGAGACAGCCCGATGAATCACGCTATTCGCATGACAGTGTGCGAGTGCCGAAAGCAGTTCTTGTGCAATGGACATCTTTTGATCAAATGTCAGCGCCAAGTTTGCCTTGTCCAGGTGCAAGCGCAGTGAGTTGGCCACTACGTCTTCCGTGACGAGCACGAAGCGATCCTCTCCTTCACTACCAAAGAAGTGACGGGCTCCTAGGATGTTCGGGTGACTGGGGAGGCGATTCAGCGCCGTATATGCGGTCTGAATTCGCTTTTTCTGGTCAATCCGTTCGCTCTCCGGAAGATAAGGATCCGCCCGATAGACTCGAAGCCGCACTTTCCCGGACTTCAGACCCGCGCTCTCGTTGTAGCCTCGCCATTCCACATAATGATCGGTTTCGCCCAGCTTCTGTTCGAGAACGTAGTCGCCAAGCCGGTTGGAAGAAGTGCGCGGTCTAGCCTTGCCCTTGATCAGAGATCGAATCAAGCCAATATGCTGCCGAATGTCGCGGAGGCGACTATTCGGAATCCGGCTTCCATCTTGGAGGAAATTTGCCGAGTCCTTTAACTTACAAACGTCTCCGGCTTCGTATCCAGTGGTGTCCGCCAGTTCTGCGTCCGGTGCGGTGAGAATGATGGCCGCCCCAAAGTGGATGCGATCAAGGTCTGGTCGCCCGCGATTCGAGTCGAGCAACATTCCACGAAGTGACTTCGCGTGCTGTCGAAGCTTTGGCAGTGGCGACGCAAATGGCGAACGGCCTTCCGGGTGCCATTGGGTGCCATACACCGTGATATTGCCACGAGTGCCCTTGGCATCAACCAGCCAGACGGCATTGGGTGCAAGGATCGCTAGATCGATTTCGTACTTCTGCCCGTCTCGTTCAATCTCGAAGTTGTGGTAGATCTCGTAGCTAAGCGGAAGCTTTTCGCGAAGCCAACGGATAGCGAGACGCTCATCTTCGTTTTCTGGTTGACCAATTGCGAATACAGTTGCCATAGTGACTCAAATGGACTCAGTCAGCGCCAATTCGAGGAGTGCCGCCGATTTTTCGCAAAGATCAGCAGCTTCGTCAAGATTCGAATTGACGTCGACAACCATTGCGTGGAACTCCAGTCTTTGTTGTCGAGAAGGCCAGGGAAGCTTTAACTCCCTCATCCTTCCAACCTCGAGGTTTGGGATGCTCGAACCCGATGCCTCTCTTACTACCGTCCTATACCCCAAGTCCGATGACAGAAGCGCGAATAGATATCCTGCATCTTCGTCGGCCTTTGGCGTGATCATGATCATATGATTCGTGCAGGAACAATTTTCTAACTGCCTTCCGACGAACACAGCTCGGCCGATTAGGCCCCCAACCTGTCCTGAATCCTGGATTAGGATCATGTTTTTGCGAAGGACCAAGTTAAGATCCTCCGCTAGTCGGCGCGAAAGGTATGATTCCGCCTTGGGCTCGACTGAAAAAACATCCTTTGCGAGGAGGTAGGGGTAGCCATATGCTTTATCTTCCACGAACCTTCGCTTGAAAATACCGGGATTCCAAACGTCAGCGACTTCTCCAAGGGATTGGAGGGGAAAATGTTCACCGGCCCTCTTAATTATGTCTTCGGCGTCTGTATAGATTTGGGCATAGTACTCCGCGTCCGCACGTTTCTGGAGCCTTCTGATGCCGGCTGATCCGCATTGAGGGGATGAATACGAATAACTAGCTGGAAGGCCGGTTCCTTGTAGTCGAATAGCTACCAGTTCTCGCATTTCCCGTAGCTGCGCTTGCGCGCGACTTCGAAGTATCGCCGCCCTGCCAACAAGGTCGCCTATGTCGCACATCACTGACTTGTCAAGGAGAGGAATCGGCAAGTCTCGCAGGTGTTCCGGCTCGATGTGCTGAATGATGGCGCCATATGTGCTGGAGGTCACCATGGGTACCCCGAAGCGGCTGCTCAGAAACGCGTACAAGTACCCTGGTGGGATTTTGTCCGGGTCAGGAGCAACTTTCATCACATCTTGTGAAGACCACATCCCGGCCATGTCCGGACGTGCGTACACCATCCTTCCGATAGTGCCTGAGCAGGAAATGAGCGTCATGCCAGGTTCCAGACGAAGGTGCTTCAGTTTATTCGATTCGGCGTCCTTCCTCCGCAACAATGGAACGTGGGAAAGATCGGCGAGAAGCATGGAGCTGCTTCCAAGGAACGGTACTCCATAATCCGGAGAGTCCACATAGTTGCGGGAGAATTGTGGACCGTTGAAAATTCCGCCTGCGTGCCCCTTGGTAAGGTCAATAAGCCGCTCTTTTTTCACCTTGAGAAGGCGAAGCACTTCCTTGGCTTCAATTGCGCCAGACAAATACGGACCAGGATCGAGCCGCCTTCCCACGTCCCCAAGCCATCGCGATGGAATGATTGTAGTCTTCATTTGCCTGGAAGCTGATTGCTCGCTCGGAAGTCGGCGTACTTTTCTGCGATCACCGGCAAATCATCGTCAACAATCTTCACCTTTCGCCGCAAAGTTCGGACGACGTTCTGGCCTCCGACGCGGATTCTCTCCGACTCATCCACTTCCTGAATGATTTCTTCCCCATCTGGCGACCTTTTATATACTGTTGCGCCGCGTCGATCTACTCCCACCTTCTCCGCGACTGCCATGAACACGGCGTAGTCAATGGCGCCGCCCAGATCCTCCCCACGTATCTCGTCGTCAGTTTTTCTCTTCAGAAAAAGAAGGCTCGTGAGGATGTTGACATTGGCTTCAGCAATGAATGTCTCTACCGGAAGATCCACGCTAGCAAGTACCCATGAATTCCTCAAAATCCACCATCGGATGTATTCGTCGCCTGGATTTCCGAGAATTCCATCTGGCAGTACAATACCCATTCGCCCGCCAGGTCGAAGCCAGCGCAAACAGCGTTCGATGAAGAGCACTTCCGGAGAAACGCTGCCTTGAACACGCCCCGTGTTCCTAAAATGGCCATCATCGGTCCGCTCCCAGATGTGTGCAAGTTCGTATTGACGGAGAATTTGCGGATCAGTGATGGGAATCTCAGCTCCGAATGGCGGGTTTGTCATCAAGACGTCGATCGAACCTAGCTTGATGTTCTTCTGCGCTTCTTCGAGGCCGGGCCGATCCCCTCCGGGGAACTCAAGCGAATTGATGTGGAATAAATTCACCTTCGTGCTGCCAGCCATCACCAAGTTCATGTGTGAAGCTCGCACCAGGAATTGGTCGTCATCCGCGCCAAAGACGTACTTGGCCGCATAGTTACGAAGCTCGTCCACGTGCGACAAGAATTGTTGAGTATCTTCCTCGGCGGCGACGTGTCCGGCGCGCTGCCGAAAGGTATCGAGCATGTATTCCAGTGTTGAGACCAGGAATCCGCCCGTACCGCAGGCTGGATCCAGCATGCGCTCATTGGGCTTCGGCGCAAGCATTTTCACCATCAGCTTGATAGCGCCGCGCGGCGTGAAGTACTGGCCTCGGTCACCACGCAAATTGCTACCAACAATCTCTTGATACGCCGCCCCTTTTGCGTCAATGTCCGTCCGCGTAAAGTCGTACTTGGCCAGTTCAGACACCATGAACGCGAGCGCCCGGTCCGTCAGCGTGATCTCTTCGTTACCGCGAAAAATCGAAGGGTATTGTTTCTTCACCTCGTCAAAGAGAGGCAGGACGCGGGCGCGAATCTGTTTGCGTTGCTCGGGATCAAACTGCTCAGTGGGACCTGCCCAGAATCGGCGATTCGGCTGGCGCTCATCATGCATTTTGCAAAAAGTCAGGTAGAGAAACTGCCAGAACGCGGCGTCCTTCGGCATACCTTCGTTGCCGTGAATGAAATTGTGGCAGCGACGGAAAGCCACGCGAAGCATGTCCTTGTCGGCACGCCGGGTATACGCCGCAGACGCGACGTCTCGGCTTCCTTGGCTTTCGTCGGCGAGCGGCCAATCTCCAATTGGCTCAAATTCAATATCAAATCGCGAGAGTTTCTTATGAAGAAAGAAAAATTCCAGGCCATTTGTCCAAAGGCCCCACTCACAAGCAGGCGCTTCCGACATCACTGCCTTCAATTCTTCGAGGTCCTTTTCGGCCTGATCATGGTCGCGAAGCTTCGTGACGCCCTTGTGCCCGTTCTTCTTGGGCTCGGGCCGGCAGACGACGATTCGACGGACGTTTTCAAACGCCTTGGCCGTGCCCGTTTTGAAAATCGCGATGTCTACTTTCTTCTTGCGCCCGCCGACGGGGATTGCGAAGTCGGGGAGCATGTCGTCCACGGAGATGCCGTACTCGTGAAACAGTGCTCTGGCAACGCGCTGACGCACCAATTCCTTGGGTGCTTCTTTGACCAAAAGCTGTGTAATGTAGTCAAGGATCAGCCCCTCCTCCAGAACCTCGGCTCCGCCTCCGCTCTTGGATTCTTCGGCTGGTACATCGGCCACTGTTTTGTTAGACATGGAATCCCTAATTCTAGCGCTGTCAGAGACTTGGGGGCGGCGCCAGACAAAATCGAGGCTGATTTACAGGAGCTGAGATTCTGGCACCTCTTCACTGAGGAGTATTCTAATCGTCTACGTCTTTGGGTCTCGAAGTTCAGTATGCTGATTCGGTTCGAGACGGGCCTCCGATTGTTGGAGCCATTCCAATCGCTGGCGCAAATAGGCTCTCGCCTGCTCTGGCCCTGCGTCAATTCCTCCAGAGTCGCCCCAATCCAATTCTGCCCGGAGTTCTTCCTTCTCCAGAAGCGCGTCTATTCCTTGCAAGAGGCCTTCGGCATCTACTCGTCCGTGGTAGGTTGACAGAATCATTTGCGCCAAATATGCCTGCGTCGTGAGCAGCCGAGCAAGGATCGGTTTCTTGGCCGGAGAGAAACCCACGAAGAGGTCAACTAGTTCCTGAAGGCTATCATCCTGAGCCTTTCGTCGTTCCAGCAACAGTTCAAACTCGGCAAACAACAGTGGCCGGGCTGCCCCCTCGTCGACCTTCAGGAGACCGTCCGCAACGTTTTCGAGATCACCGACCACTAGCGCCTGGCGCGAATAGACGCTCGGGTTGTCTTGCCGTTGAGCCGCCCAATCTTCGTGATTCGGGTCATACGGAAGCTTTGGATCCAGGGAGGCGAATACGAAGTCGTCTGTGAATGACCGGCTGTAAAGCTTAAGGAGCAAGTACCGAAGGCGTATAGTAGGGTCCAAACCGAGATCAACAAAGGTGATTCTACGTTGGATCAAACGAAGATAGACGGCCGGAATGCTCAACTTGTAGATAGTTGACCTCAGATAATACCCCTCGTGGGCGAGCCAGCTTTTGTCGTCGCCGCCCAAGTTTCCCGCCCGCGAACTTCGGGCGAGGCTTCGCACCCGGTAGTGAGCCTCCTCGAGTGATTCGTACAACTGGGACTGCGCCCGGCCATAAATCATCGGCTATGCGGCACTTTGGGACGCGATTGAAACAATACCCATGGTAGACAAGCAAATCAAAGGGTGGCGGAACGGCATCCCGGCAGTAGCCCCAAACCGGTTCGCCAGAACTAGAAAGCGGATGCCCAATAGTTGCGTTCCTGGCGAGTTGTGCAAGTCGTCGTGCTCAAACCAAAGTCCAGTTTGAAAGTGACGCAGAACGCTAAGCCAGGCTAAGCATACTGGAATTTCAAACCGCGGTTTCCACTTCACTCCAAAAAGGCTTCCACTCTATTTCCACTCCATGAACGGGAGTGTGGAGGAAGGAGTGCCGGAACTTGCTGAATCCATTAAACCTGGATTCACCGCTGTGAACGCTGTCCCATCTCCCGCTCCATTCCTTTCAACGGTTTAGCATTCACTGCCTTCCAGCCCTGCTCCGAAATCCTCCAAGATGGCCAGAAGCACAGGTTGGGACTGTGGAGCGCCGCAAACGAAGGCACGAAGTTCTGGCTGTCCGTGACCCTCCCTCCCAGGTCAGTACCCAAAATTCTCAAAAAATATCTCCCCTCCCCTCAATCACTTAGCTCCCTCCCCCCCTCTCCTCCCGCCCCCGCCCATGCTCCAATCTTCGCCATGGAACCTCTCAACCCAAACTCCACCCCCAAACGCACCAAAACCATGTCCCCGGCCGCCCTCGCCGCCAATCGCGCCAATGCCCTCAAATCCACCGGCCCCCGTACCGCCCAGGGCAAGCTCGCCTCCGCCTCCAATGCCCTCAAACACGGCATCTTCTCCCTCTCCAATTTCAATACCTTCGTCCATGACAACCAGATCGCCTTCGAGGTCGTCCAGAATTTCCTCCTCCAATTCGACGCCGTCACCCCCTCCGAGGTCTCCCTCCTCCACCAACTCATCCACCACCAACTCCGCTTCCTCCAAATGGAACGCCTCTACTCCCGCTCCATGCAACGCCCCATCCCCGAAATCCTCGCCGCCCCCGTCCCCTTCCTCCATACCATCCTCCAGGAACTCCACCGCCTCCCCCTCCGCATCGAACGCACCACCAAACTCCTCCGCCACGAAATAGCCGCCCGCCATGCCCTCATGGCCGAAGACCCCTCCCTCCAATTCGAACCCATCCCCGACGCACCCCCTCTCCCCCAGGAACTCTTCGACGACCCCGAACCCGCTCCCCCCTCCCCGCAAATCGAAGCCAAACCCTTCGACCCCGATTCCTTCAACCCCACCACCGCCCCCCTTCCAGACCGGCTCTACTTCATCTACCACCAATACCTCGCCCGCCGCGATCAGGAAGCCGCCGCCAATAACAACCCCAACCAGAAACCCAATACCCATTAGCCCCATATCCGAACGGCTCGAATTCGAACCCATCCGGCAACCTCCACTCCCCGGCGCGCCGCTCTACACCCGCCCGCCCCCGTTCCTTGACATCCGCATGCTCTACTCCCGCCGCTTACACCCCACGTGTCTCCGCGCGAAGCCAGCCCCCCGCCCTGGCTTCGCCCCCCACCTTCCGCTTCCCTCACTTCACCCCCTCGATCACACACCCATACCCCCGCGCCTCCCGCCCTTAGCCCTGCCCAAACCGCAACCGCTCCTCCGGACACACCACTGGCTTCCGCTCCGCCAGCCCCTCTTCGCCGAATGCCTCCCCGGTGCCCATATCGTGGTCGAAACCTTCCAGCGCTACGCTTCGCCCTCTTCCTCGCCCAGCCCTTCCGCCTCATGGAACGCCTCTCCCTCATCGCTGCCCAACACGAACGCCGCGCCGGCCCCGCCCTCAACGAACTCCGCGAACTCCGCGAACTCCAGCGGAGCCTCCCCCATCGCCGCCAAAGTCCAAAACGAAATGTTCACCATCCACAAGCTGTGTGTAATCCACACCTCGCTCCCCCTCCACGAGATGCGCCGCACCCGCTCCCGTTTCTTCCTCGCCGTCCCATGGCTCAGCGCCCAACCCGGCATCCAACTCCACTTCGCCCCCCTCCGCCTCCGCCGCGCCCAAAGCCAACTCACCCTTGTAACAAAAGCAAACTTACCAACCCAGCCGCGCACTGAAATCCTTACGCCCACCCACACCTCTCACCCTCGCCGCGTCTCTGGCTCAGCGCTGCCCGTAGTTTTTCTCGTAATACTCGCGGTAAGCCCCGCTCTTCACCCGTGCCACCCATTCCCGATTCTCGCTATACCAACGAACCGTTTCCTCCAAGCCCTTCTCAAACTCCACCCGCGCCCGCCATCCCGTCTCCCGCTCCACCTTCTCGCTCGTAATCGCGTAACGCCGGTCATGCCCCGGACGGTCCTTCACCCCCACCATCAGGCTCTCCGGCTTGCCCGTAATCGCCAGGATCCGCTTCACTACCTCCACATTCGCCAGCGCCCGGCTCCCCCCCACGTTGTAAACCTCGCCCGCCCGGCCGCTCTCGAGCACCGCCTGTATCGCCCGGCAATGATCGTCCACATACAACCAATCCCGTACCTGCATCCCGTCCCCATAAATCGGCAATGGCTGATCCTCGAGCGCATTGGAAATCATCAACGGAATCAGCTTCTCCGGAAACTGATATGGCCCATAGTTGTTCGACGCCCGCGTCACCATCACCGGCATCCCATACGTCTTCCAATAACTCAACGCCAGCAGGTCGCTCCCCGCCTTCGACGCTGAATACGGACTCGACGCCACCAGCGGCCAATCTTCGTCCGCGTCATGCGGCTCCGCGATGCTCCCGTACACCTCATCCGTCGATACATGCACGTACCGCTTCACCCCATGTCGCCGCGCCGCCTCGAGCAAACGGAAACTCCCCATGAAATTCGTCCCCACCACCGGCTCCGGCGACAGGATGCTCCGGTCCACATGGCTCTCCGCCGCGAAGTGCACCACCGCCTCCGGCTGATACTCCGCGAACGCCGCCTCCATCGCCTCCCCCTCACAAATGTCGGCCCGCAGGAATCGATACCGCTCCCCCTCCGCCACCTCAGCCAGATTCTCCAGGTTCCCCGCGTACGTCAGCTTGTCCACGTTCAGTACCCGGTGCTCCGTCGAGCCCATCACCATCCTTACAAATGCGGACCCGATAAAGCCCGCTCCGCCCGTAATCAGAATCTTCATTTGTGTTGTGTTTCCCAATCGTAGCCTATAGCCGGATGATTGTAGGCAATCCGCCCCTCATCCGCCGGATTGTAATGCCTGTCGGTTACGTAAACCAACATCCCCGACTCCGGACTCACTACCTTGTACCCATGCCCCACCCCCGGAGGGATCAGCACCTGCATCGGCTTCAGCCCACCGCAATAGATCGTATTCCGCTGCCGGAAGGTCGGAGAATCCTCCCGCAAATCCACCAGACCCACTTGAAACACCCCCATCACCGGCACCCAGAAATCCGTCTGCTCCCGATGATAATGAAAGGCCTTGATCGTCCCCGCATAGCTCAGCGCCGTCGAAACCTGCGTCGTCCCCGGCGGAAACCCTCCTGCTAGCCCCTGCCCGATTCGCGCTACCTCAAGAAAATAACCCCGGTCATCGGGATACAGCTCATACGCCTCGAGCCGTACTCCCACTATCAGACCCTTGTCTCCGCTGCTCCGGACGATCTGGCCAATCCCCTTTTTGTTGGCCTCCGGCCACGCATCCGGCATCCGGATTTTCAACTCGCTCATCCTTGGTTCATCCGGCTCTGCGCCACCAGATTCCCAGCCCGCAGCAGCGACTCAAATGTCCCCGCGTCCGTCCACCATCCCTCAAGAAAGTCGAACGTCATCGTTCCCTCATGGATGTAGAAGTTGTTAACGTCCGTGATCTCCAGTTCATTGCGGTCGCTCGGCACCAGCTTGTTCACCTTATCGAACACCGTCCCGTCATACATGTAGATCCCCGTCACCGCGTAGTTCGACTTCGGCCGCATCGGCTTCTCTTCAATCCCGATCACCTTGTCCCCGCGAAATTCCGCCACCCCGAACCGCTCTGCATCCGTCACCTCCTTCAGCAGTATCTTCGCCCCCCGCTCTTGACTCCGAAACGCATCGGCCGCTTTCCGGATGTCGCCCTCAATGATGTTGTCCCCCAGGATCACGCAAATCTTGTCCCCGTCGGCGAAATGCTCCGCCAGCGATAGCGCGTCCGCAATCCCCCCTTCCCCCTCCTGATAAGCATAGTTCAGCCGCTTCAGGCCAAAATCCTTGCCGTTTCCAAGCAGCCGCAGAAAGTCTCCCGAGTTCCTCCCTCCCGTCACCACCATGATCTCGTCTATGCCCGCATCCGCCATCGTCTGGATCGGATAATAAATCATTGGCTTGTCATAGATGGGCATCAAATGCTTGTTTGTTACTTTTGTGAGGGGGAACAACCGGCTGCCCGTGCCGCCCGCCAAGACTACGCCTTTCATTTTCATTCATTATAGGTTATGGCCCGAATGCTTCTCTTGCTGATTGCTTCTAGCCTCTGTGCGCAATCCATTCTCTCGATATCACCATCGGGTGATCGTCCCGCCCCAGCCGCCCCCTGCCCCGAATGTTCCGCCCTGGCCGCCCTCGACGGCTTCGGTCTCGATCCCTTGCTCTCCATCCGCTTTTCCGCCCCCGTCAATGCTGACCTCTGGCGCGAGCGCATCTTCATCGAATGGGGCGCCTCCCGCCAGACCGATGCCTTCCCCACCTACCCCGCAGGCTATCGGATGCCCGTCGGCCGCCTCGCCTGGGATCCCGTCAACAATACCCTCTACGCCCGCCCCGATGACCCCCTTGATCATGACCGTGATTACCGCATCGTCGTCACCGAGGGCGCTCGCGAGATTGCCTCAGCCCGCTTCCATACCGCCAACATCACCCGCCCTCTGCTCGAGCGCCGCCTCGGCCCCGCCGGCTCCCTCCGCCGCGATCTCGACAACCCCATCGATCTCGCCAGCGTTCGCGCCCTCCGCGCCCGCACCCAGATCGCCGCCGACCCCGCTGCCCCCTTGGTCGATGTCCCCTTTCCCGCCGAGGCCGGCTTCCTCACCCAACTCGGTCTCCGCCGCCTCGTCTTCCTCACCTATGAGTCCCCCCGCGGCGAACGCATCGGCGTCCACGCCTGGCTCCCCAACAGTCCCAAGCCCGCCGCCGGCTGGCCCGTCAAACTCATCGGTCATGGCCTCGGCGATAGCCGTCTGCTCGGACCCACGCTGTTCTCCTCCGGCTTCATCGGCGAATCCGTCGTCATGGCCATCGACGCTGTCGGCCACGGCCAAGGTCCCAATTCCCGCATCCGCTTCGAGTTCACCGATGGCGCTGCCACCGAAGTCCCCCTCTACGGACGCGGACGCGACCTCAATGGCGATGGCCTTATCGATCCCGCCGAAGGCTGTATCGTCATCGCTCCTGGCAACATCGACTTCCTCAACACCTGCCTCCGCGAAACCGCTCTCGACTACGCCAAACTCGTCCGTGAAATCCAACAAAACATCGACCTCGACGGCGACCGCATCCCCGATCTCAACCCCAATTCCATTCAATACCTCGGCCAGAGTCTTGGCGCCATGTACGGCACTTTGCTCACCGCCATCGAGCCTTCCATTGATGCCGCCGTCCTCAATGTCGGCGGCGGCTCCGCCGGCGAGATCGCCCGCACCAGCACCTCCCTGTCCAGCATCTTCTCTGGTTACGTCGCCGCCTTCTATCCCTCGCTGGTTGGCGTCACGGATCCCCGCCCCGCCCGCTTCGCTCCCGCTGTCACAATTACCCCCAGTCAGGCTCAGCTCCTCGAAGTCTTCGACCGGCTTGCCACCCTGGAAGCTCCCGCCGCCCCCGCCTCCTTCGCCCCCCTCCTCAAACAAGGCACCCTCTACGGCAGCCCGATCAAGCGCGTCCTCTTCCAACTCGCCCTCGGTGACCAGACCGTCCCCAACAACGCCAATACCCAGCTCATCCGCGCCGCCCACGAATTTGAGCTCGTCAGCCTCTACCGCCACGACCTCGCCCGCCGCGCGGTCCCCGCGCTGCCCGAAAATCCTCATGCTTATCTGGCCGGCTTCGGTCAGTTCGATCCCCCCAACCTCCTGATTGCCCTCGCCACCTTGCAGCAGGCCAACCTCTTCCTCTTAAGCCCCACCCGCGAAGTCCCCGATGTCAATGGCCTCGTACGCGTTCTGTTCCGCGCCAACCTCTTTGAAACCCCGGAGCGTTTACCCGAATGATCCTCTTATCCCTGCTTTTTCTCGCCCAGCATTACTACAGCGTCCCGCCCGTCGACTCTCCCGAACTCGCCGCCTGGGGCGCCCACGAGATCGGCGTGCGCACCGTCGAGGTCACGGCCACGCGCAAGCTGCCCGTCGAAGTCTGGTACCCGGCTCAAATCCCCGCTGGCTTTGAGCCCCACACCACCTACACCAGCCCCATGGCCGGCCGTGCTCCGCGTCCCGGCCTGCCTCCGTCGTTCAACTTCCCGGGCCGCGCTCTCCGCAATGCACCACCGCTGGCGGGCAAAACCTTTCCGCTCGTGGTCGTCTCCCACGGCTATCCCGGCGCCCGTACCTTCATGACCTGGATCACCGAGAATCTCGCCAGCAAGGGCTACATCGTCGCCGCTATCGACCATACCGATTCCGTCTTCGGCGCCGTCGGCCCTTTCCAGTCGACGCTGCTCAACCGCGCCCCTGACCAACTCGCCGTGCTCGAAACGCTCAGTGCCGGTAAACTCATCCCGAACATTGACGCCACTCGCGCCGCCATCATCGGCTATTCCATGGGCGGCTACGGCGCGCTCGCCAGCGGCGGCGCCGCCTACAACCGCAACTCTCCCATGCTCAAAGCCCTTGGCCTGCCGGAGCTGACCACCCCCGCGAATCTCAAGGCCATCGTCGCAATCGCTCCCTGGGGCGCGCAGGCCCCCGCCGAGGCCTGGACACAGGATTCCGCCCGCGGCTTGAAGCTCCCCTCCCTCTTCATCGTCGGCGACCAGGATGATATCTCCGGTTTCGATCAGGGCGTCCGCAAAGTCTACAACTGGTCCACTTCCTCGGACCGCTGCCTGCTCGTGTTCGAGAACGCGCGCCACAACACCGGCGGCAACCCCGCCCCTGACGGCGTCGCACTTGACTTTCAAGCCAAGGAATCCTTCGAGGAACCGGTCTGGCGCAAAGACCGTATCAATGCCATCAACCAGCACTTCATCACCGCCTTCCTCGACCGCCACCTCAAGCAGGACGCGAGCCGCGTCAAGTACTTCAGCCCGGAAGCCAACACCCAATTGCCCGGCTTCCAGCGCCGGTGGCAACTCGGCGTGAAGTTCTCCTGTCAGGCCCCCGCGCCCTGATCCGGCCTGGCGGCGCTAGCCGCCAAAGCGCAAGGCATAAACATCGGCATCCTTGAGTTCGATCCGCAGCCGCACCGCCCGCCCGGCGAACTCTCCGACATCGGTCCGCCCCTTCCAACGCACGAGCCCGGCAGTACGGTCCCCCACCATTTCTTCGCTCTCGGCCAGCGTCTGTCCCCGCTCATCCTCGACGCGGACCCTCACCCCGCCCGGGGCCGACGTCGAGAAGTTCAACTCCAGTTGCCGGCCAGCGTAACGCAGCACCCTGGTTAGCACCTCGCCTCCCCAATACCCCGCCGACACGCTTGCCAGCCCGTCCAGGCGCAGCACATAGCGAGCCAGATGGATCGTCGCCTGCCCGTAGTCCCTTACCACATAGAACGCCATCCGCTCGCCCTCATAGGGCACCAGATTCAGAGCCGGATAGTTCGAACGCGAAACCCAGTTCTTCAGCCCCAGCCCCGGCCGCAGAAACGCCTCGAGAAACTTCCGATCCACGCTGCGGCCGCCGCGCGCGCTCACCAGTACTGCGTCCGAGCTGTCCTTGAAATAACCCGGGTCCACGCCCGTCTGCCTGGCTTCCGCCGCGGTCAAGACCTGCCGCCCGGGCAGGAACCGCGCACACAAGCCGACATAAACGTGGGGCGCCCGGTAGTAGGGCGCCAATTGATTGGTGTACAAATGTTCGGCCGGCGCCCCGGCAAAATCCACCTCGCCCTCGATCCGCCAGTTGAGAAAGTCCTGGCTCACGGCCCGCGACACCCAGCGGTAGTTCGTTGTCCCGATTCGCTTGAAGGTCCGGTAGTAGCAAATATACTTGCCCTCCGCCGCGGAATAGAAAGCGACGTTCTGCGAGTCAAAGGCGCCGCCCTCGAGCACTGCTTCCTCGCGCAGTTTCTTCCATCGGAACCCGTCTCCGGACTCATAGGCCACCAGTCCGCTCTTGCTCGTTCCCGCCAGCGCCAGATAGCGGCCCCGCGGGTCGCGCAGAGGGGAAAAGTTATGCTGTAGCGGCGGATCCCCGGCGAGGATCACGTTGGGTCCACGCCGCGGAAACAGACTCAGATCGGGCCGCGTCAACTCCCCCGTTTTCGTTCCCACCGCCACACATGTCACCTCCGCTCCGCGGCCATCGGCACCCGCGTTCGGCACACCCCGGTAGTAGGCGCGCAATTCCTCCCCGGCCATCAGCATGGTCACGTAATTGGAAAAACGCCCTTCCCAGATTTGGTCGAAGCGAAGTGCCACGCCGGCCTCCACCGCCTGTCCCAGCCGGAGTTCCGCCCCGCGCAGTTCCTCGACCAGATAGCCGTCGACAAACAGCTCACGCCGATCGCCGATCTCGCACACCTGGCTGGCCCCCAGGGCCAGCGCCGGCATTGCCAGCACACTTCGCCGCGTCAGCATCCGCTTACCACCTTGAGTAGATAAATGTGATTACACCGATGACGCTTGCCAGCACGACGCTGTGCCCGAAGGTGAACCGGAAGAGCTTGGCCTGATCCTCGGTTGACATCTTGGTTGCTGCGGCGGCAACCGCGATCGTCTGCAGCGAGATCATCTTGCCCATCACCCCGCCGGAGCTATTGGAGGCCGCCATCAGCACCGGGTCGAGCCCCAGCTTGCCGGCTGTCACCACCTGCAGATTGCCGAACAGCGCATTGGCGCTCGTGTCCGAGCCAGTCAGAAAGACGCCCAGCCAGCCGAGCATCGCGCTGAAGAAGGGGAACAAAACGCCGGTAGCGGCAAAGGCCAGCCCCAGGGTTCCCGTCGCGCCTGAGTAGTTCATCAGGAAGGCCATGCCGAGGACGCTGCACACGGTCAGCGTCGGCATGCGCAATTGCAGCAAGGCTTCGCCCACTGTCTTCACAAACTGCCCTGGCTTGACACCCAGCACCAGAGCACTGAGAAATGACGCCACCATGCAGGAAGTGCCCGCCGCGGCGAGGATATTGAAGTTGAACACGGCCGCGTAAGCAGTCGGCTTGGTCATCACCGGCGGCATGCGCAAGGCAAGGTTATGCAGGCCGGGCCACTCGATCTTCAGTGCGCTGGCATTGAGCATCTTCGATACGGGCTCATAGCCCCAGACGAGCACGCACGATACCAGCAGCAGATAGGGGCTCCAGGCATAGAGCACTTCCCGCAGCGGCAGATCGAGCGAGGAACTCTTCTTGACCACCAGGTAGACCAGCAGTGCCAGGATCGCGCTCAGCGAACTTAGAATATCGACCAACTGTGCCCCGAGGTAGTTGGAGACGAGGAACTGCATTCCGGCAAAGGCGCCGCCGCAAAGCAGGGCAGGGAAGAGAACTCTGCGCATCACGGCCACGCCCTCGGTTGCCGCGATCAGATAGGCCGGCACGATAAAGGAGACGGGCGCGCAGATGCGGCCCACGCTCGCGCTCAATTCATTGAGCGGCAGCCCGGTGATTCCGGCCAGCGTCACCACGGGAATCCCGATTGAGCCAAAGGCCACCGGCGCGGTATTGGCCAGCAGACAGATCGCCGAAGCTTCAAAGGAGCCGAAGCCCACGCCCACGAGCATGGCCGCGGCTACGGCGACCGGCGTGCCGAATCCGGCCGCCCCCTCGATGAACGCGCCGAAGGCGAAGGCAATCAGCAGCGCCTGCAGCGGCCGCTCGTTGGTCAGTGAGGCGATCGAGTTCTTGATGATCTCGAACTTGCCCGTGATCAGTGTCAGGCGGTAGAGTACGATGGCCCAGAAGATGATCCAGGTAATGGGAAACAGCGCAAAGGATGCTCCATAAGTAATGCTCGACAAGGCCATGCCGGCGGGCATTCCATAGCCTAGCAGCGCCACGGCCACCGCCGAGCCAAGCCCGGTCAGCGCCGCCATCCAGGCCGGTTTTCGCAGCACCCCCAGCATCGCCAGCAGCGCGAAAATCGGGATTGCCGCCACCAGCGCACTGCCCACCAAACCCAACTGTCCCATCTCGTATGTCTGTGCCCATGTGCTGTTCATAGCTGAGCCATCATTGCATCACATCCGCGGCACCCGCGGTCAAGCCCTAATTCAAGCGTCCGCGAATCTCGCGGATTCCCTTGGCCAGATCCGCTGGCTGATAGACGTCATGCACCCTTCCGCCGGGCCCGGCCTTGACGAAGCGCTCAATCAGGTCGGATTCAACGCTGAACCAGGGCGTAAGGGCCAGATAGTGCAGCGGCGGCAATTGGCCGCTCAATTCGCGCGCCAGCGGCGACAGCTTCGGCCCGCTGCGTGAGGTCGGCCCGAGGAACACGACCGCATCGCTTTTGGAATCCCGTGCGGCTTCCTCACCCATCAAACCGGTCAGGAACACTTCTTCATTGGGGCCTTTCAGGGTTTCATAGGAGACGGTACCCAGATTCAGGCCCATCAGCACATCCATCAGCTGTTCAAAGTCTCCCTTGCTGAAGTCTTCCCGCTCGAACAGGACACGCCTGCCATCGAGGTGAAACACCTTGACGCGCGCCCGGGCAAAGCCACCGACTTCAAGCAGGCTGCGCAGACTCCCGAGCAGGACGGCCCGGTCCCAGGCCGAGAGTTTGGTTGTGATGCGCCGCCGCACAAAGGCGGCGGCATGCACGTAGACGCTGACCGTTCCGCTGCCGCCTTGCAATCCCTCCCAGCTGTCGAACCCGCTGTCCCTGACTTCGTTGCGGCTCATCTTGGTGGGCACGCTGGTGTCGTTTGCCTCCACCTTCCACCTCCGGTAGCAGGAACGCTGGGCCGAATCCATGACCCACAACTCCACCTGGTATTTTCCCATGCCGACCAGAAATCCCCCGCCGAGGTTCATCTCCGCGTTCTTGACCGCCCAAAGCTCCGGCGGAATCTTCGACGGAAAGGCGGCCCGGCTGAACAGGTAAGTGCCTTTGGCCCCCGGCTGATCGGGAGTCACCTTGACGGCGATTGCCATGGGCCGCTCACGACCTTCTTTTTCAAATTGCTTCATCGGGACGGCAATGTCGTAGCCGGCCCAAAACTGAAACTCGAAGTTTGGCCGCGCTGGGAAAGGCAGGACCCGGCACAACATCCTAGGGTCGTTTTTGCCGGGTCGAGTGGCGAAAAGCTTCTCTAATGACTGTTGATGCCGCGACCCTTCCCGCACCAAGCCCTGCCCCCATCCGGTCCAGCACCACAGCGCCAGTAGCAGGATTTTGCTCATACCCCAATCACAGCACAATGCGGGGCACTGGAGGCTAGTCGCGCTTAAGCAGCCAGACCTCGGCGAGGCGCGAGCGTTGCCGCCAGTTGAGGTGGCTCTCGTCCTGCGGCACATCCCAGCGCAATTCGATGCGGCCGCCGCGGAGGGCCTCGACCGGGACGGTGAAGACGTGGAATTCACCCTGTTTGCGGCCCTCGACGCGGGCGCCGTTGATGCGCAGCAGGCTCTGGCCCTGCCCGCCGGTTTTGACTTCATAGCGCCCCGAGCTGTCAAGCCCTTCGTAGACCACGCGCCGGGGCCACATGGTGGTCTGAGCTGAAAGCCGCAGACGGCTTCGACCCTGATCGAGCCACCAGAAGAGCGGTTCATCCTCATCGCCCATATCGACGCGGGGGCTTTTCTCCTCGTGGCCGATGTCGTCGTAGAAACTCCCCGGCCCGGGCTGTTCCGAGAGGGCGATTTCTCTCAGCCGGGCTAGCTGGGCATGCGGGTCCGCGAGGGCTTCGACTTTTTTCAATTCGTCCTCGATCCACCATCGGTTGTTGAGGGGGACATTGATGAAATCGAGCACGGCGCCGCGCTCGGCGCCGCTGGCGTCATACTTCTCGACGCTGGTCTGCAGGCCGATGGACTGAAAAAGGGCTTCGCAAAGTTGTTCGATGCGGGCGCGGAGCTCGAGAGCCACGGGCCAGCGGTCGAGGGTGCGGCGGGCCCGGGCGATGGCTTGCTTGGGATCGGGGGCGAGAAGCGCGGCATTGGCCTCCGCTTCGAGCTGCCGTTCGTGCAAGAGGCGGCGGCGGACATAGGCGTCATAGACAGCGCGCAACTGATTCATCTGCCAGCGCCAGTTGCGGCTTAATTCGGGCATCTCGCGGGCGAGGCGGTCCCAGGTTTCGAGGGTGCCCTCGACATTGCCGTTGGTCACCAGCGGCCCGCGCCAGTTGCCCTCGAGGGCGAGGATGGCATCGGCGATCGAGGTGGCATTGGTGCTCGAGAAGAAGAGCCGGGCGTAGTCGATGACGATGTCGCGGGGCTGGCGGCGGCTATCCCAAGCGAGGGAGGTGAACACGGCCTTATTGAGGTCATCATGAACGCCATCGGAGTAGCTGAGAAAGCCGGTCGACCAGGGCGCCCAGCGGTTATGGATGAGCCGCATCTCGGCCGGACGCGGATTGATTGCCTCGCGGCCGAGCGTGAGGGCGAAGGCCTGGTCCCAGTGAGGGACCTGATGCTGACAGATCTTGTTGTGGGTGATGTCGGGATAGAGGCGCAGCCCGTAGCGGCGGTCGAGGGCCAATCGGGTTCGTTCGACGGGTGGAGAGGAAGGCCCAGCGACGAGACCGCCCAGCCAAAGCGGCTTCTTTTCCGCGATCCAGCGGTAGACAGAGTCCTCGCGTTCGCGGTTGAAGCCCTGGAGGCTGAGCCAGATTTTTGCTTTGGTGCGGCGGGCGAGATCCTCGAGCAGCGGCATGACGAGTTCCGGGGGGTTGTGGCCGGGGTCGCCGCCGGGTACGAAGATGCCGTCGAGCCGGGCGCTCCCGGCAACCATTTGCTCGAACTGCTGCAGAAACCGTGCCCGCTTATCGGCCTCGGCGAGATCGAAGTCGGCCGGCACCCAGACCCAATACTCTATGCCGTATTTGGCGGCGATGCCGCTCATGGCGCGGTGCATCTCGCGGCGGCTGAGTTTCATGAGCGGGGCGGCCTTGGTGTCTTGAAAGGGGATGTTCTCGATGGCGTTGGTGCCCTGGAGGACGAGATCGCGAATGTATTGATCGAATTGCGCGACAGTCCAGGCGTCCCAACTATTGGCGGTCGCGCGGTAGCCCAACTGATGGCCGCGCAGGGGGTATTCGGGTTGGGAGTTTTCGCTCCATCCATCGGGCAGGCTGGCTTGTCCGGGAGCGTAATCCAGGCGCTTGAGCAGAGCGCCGATGGCATAGAGCAAGCCGCGCGTCGCTTGTGCGCTCAACTCGATCGAAGAAGGGCCTACCCGCAAGGCATACTGTTCGGAGCCGAGGGCGGCATCGGTTTTGAGGCGCACCTCGACGGCGCCCTGGTTCCAATCGAGGCCGGTGCGCCGCTTGACCTCTTCGGCGAGTACCTGGGCGGCTACGCGGTTGCCCCCATCGATGATTCGGGCCTCGCGCAAATCCAAGCCCCACGCCGCGCCGGCGGCGGCAACGATCCAAATCCAGGTGCGCATTGCCCGCTATTCTCTCATCCCTTGGCAGGCTAAGACATTGGAAGCGGGATCGATCCGGAAGTCGCTGGTCTCCCATCGCCCGGTCCTCTTGGCGAGGGGCAATCAAAAGTAGAGCTTGAGCGCCAACTGGATTTCCCGCGGGTTATCGGCTGTGGTGATCTGCCCGAACAGCGGGTTGGTGAGAGTATTGACCGGATTTCCGAATCGGGCCACGTTAAAAGCATTAAACATTTCCAGGCGGAATTGTAGTTGAGTTTTTTCGCGGATCGGGAAGCTCTTAAATACGGAAACATCGGCATTCCAAACGCCCGGCCCGAAAGCCGTGTTGTATCCGAGGTTGCCAAATTGGCGGGCCGCGGGGAAGGCGAAGGCGTTGCGGTTGATCCAGTTGGAGATGGACTGGTTGGGCGAGCGCCAGTCGAGACCCGGAACGGCGTCGGGACGCTGGCTGTTGGTGATGCGGTTGCCGCGGGTATCGCGGCCCGAGAAGATGTTCACCGGCAGGCCGCCGCGGATGTTGAGGATGCTTTGAACGCTCCATCCTCCCAGGACGAGGCTGGCGGGCTTGCTGGCAGACACGAAGTCTGGCGTGGGGATGGCCACGGTGCCGGTCATCACGAACATGTGAATCGGATTGGCGCTCTTCAGTCCGCGTGATCCGGCGATGTTATCGGGATCCTGCAGAATGCTTTGGCTGGGAAATCCGCCATCGGTGGAATGATAAATGATGGCTTTCGCCCAGGTATAGTAGGCGTCGAAGGTAAAGCCTTTGCTGTAGCGCTTGTTGAAGGAAAGCTGCAGGGAGTTGTAGGAGCTGCGGCCCGCGTTTTCATTGACGAGAATCTCGCCGATCGTGGACACCGGGCGCCGGTTGAGGGCGGGGTCGAAGTTGTTCGCGGTGCGGGTGGCGAAAGCGTTGATGCCATGATTGCCTGCGTAGGTAGCCTGCACGGCCATGTCCCTACCAATTGCCTGCTGGATGCTGAAGTTCCACTGAATGCTGTACTCGTCACGGCGATTGTAGTCCCAGATGGTGCGTCCCTGAATGTTATTGCTGCTGCCTGGATTGTCGATGGCGGTACGCGGAAAGGGAAAGCTGAGGCCGGGAAAATCGCCGCGGCCAATGACATCGAAGAACGGCACGGTTGGGGAGATGAAAGGCTGGGAATACAGATGGGCCGCGGGTAGTGGAGCGTAGTACAAGCCAATGCCGGAGCGGATCACCGTTCGCTGATTGCCGAACAGGTCATAGGCGAAACCGACGCGCGGGGCGAAGTTATTGCGGTCGGGCTGGTAGATCTTCTCACCCGGCTTGTTCCAGGCGCCGAAGGGATCTCCGACGGTATTGAAGAAACGCCCGGCGACTTCGTTCCACACGGAATAGTATTCATAGCGCAGGCCAAGATTCAAGGTGAGGTTACGCGATGCGCGCAGGTCATCCTGAAGATAGAAGCCGTAGTTGGTTTGGCGCAATCCGACGCCGGGGTTGCCGTAAATCACGCGCACACTTTCCGGATCATTGGCAAGAAACGAGGCGAGGCTTGGGAAGTTGTGTTCCGGGTTTTGTTGCTGAATCCGGCTGGACTGGACGCGGCGGATCTCGAAGCCGGCCCGCAGGGTATGGCGGCCGCGAACGCTCGAGACGTTGTCCACGACGGTGTAGGAGTTGTTGGCGAAGCGCAGCCGGCTTTGGAAGTCGGCGGGGAACAGGCCGACGACGTTGAGCCCGCCCTGCCCGCCGGGGAAAGTCGTGTTGATGCGGTTGATGTAGGAGCGGTTGTACCCAAGGCGAAACTCGTTGACGACTGTTGGCGTCAAGTTGAAGGTGTCGGAAAAAGTGGCGATGTGCGAGCGGATCGGGAAAATTTGGAAGTTGGTGGGGATCAGCTGAGGGCGGGCTTGATCGAGGTCGTTGTAGTTATAGCGGAAGAAGGAGTTATGGCCCTTCCAAAGCCCGTCGACGCGGCCGTTATAAGTGTCGGTGTCGTCGCGATAGCTGCTGTTGCGGCGATGAAGGCCCACGTTGGGGTTGGCGGTGGGGGTGAAGTCGGCGGGATAGGCGTCGAGGGCGGCGCGAAAAACCTGCGGGGCCGTTTGCCGCAACAGGGGGGTGGGAACGTTTCCGGTAATGACCTGGGCGCGGCGCAGGCGAACCGCCTCATATCCGCCAAAGAAAAAGATACGGTCTTTCCGGATAGGACCGCTGGCGTTGCCGCCGAACTGGTTGTGGCGAAGCGGCGGGCGCGGCTGACCGGTCAGAAAGAAGTTGCGTGCATCCAGTTTTTCATTGCGGAAGAAATGAAACAACGTGCCGTGGTATTGATTCGTGCCGGACTTCGAGATGATGTTGACGGCGGCGGCGGAGGCGCGGCCGGTCTCAGCGGAGAATGCGTTGGTGGAAACCTTGAATTCCTGAATACTCTCGACGCTGATGGTATTGACCAGCGAGAGGCCGCTGGCGTCGCCGGGCGTCGAGGTCTCGATAAAAGATGCGTCGGTACCATCGAGGTTGTAAGTGCTGGACCATACGGAAAGGCCGCCATACTGAATCCCAGGCCGCCCGCCCATGCCGCCGCCCGCGATGACACCCGGTTGCAGCCCGATTAACTGGATAAAGTTACGTCCGTTTAGAGGCATGTCGACAATTTTTTTGTTGTCGATGACGACGCCCAGTTCGGTGGTGTCGGTCTTGACGAGAGGCGTACCGGCGGTGACCTCGATCGTTTCCGCGGCGGCGCCGACCTGCATGGCGGCGGAAATGCGGATGCGTTCCCCGGTGAGAAGAGTGATATTGGCGCGCTCTTCGCGCTTGAAGCCGGCCGCCTCGATGACGAGTTTGTAGCGGCCCGGGGGCAGGAGCGGAATCTCGTAATAACCCGTTTCGTTGGTTGTGGCGCCGCGGCTATCGTTGGTGGCGAGGTTGGTGGCGGTGACCTGGGCCGCGGGAATCACGGCTCCGCTGGAATCACTGATATTACCGAGGATGGTGCCGAGATTGGCCTGTGCCAACAGTTCCCAGGCGGGAATCAAAAGGAGCAGTATGGTGCGTTGAGTCATGGCTAAATTCCTTTTCGATTGCTTCTTGAGCGCAGCCGCCGGGATACGGGCAATGAGGCTTGGGCGCGATCAGGCGATCCACGAGTCCGTCTTCAAGAAGTTTTACAGCGACAACTATGATAATTCCGGCCAGCATGGTTAATCGCTGAGCGAGGGGAATCTGTTGCCTGCCAGGGTGGAGCTGATATGTTCATGGTTAAGTGGATTGTGGTGGAGCGGCAAGCGGAAGAGCTGGTATTGGGATCAGGCGCGAGGCAGGCGGCTTGAGTTCGAGACGGCGCGGGTTTGTCAAGGCGGGGCGGTGTCTGCTATGTTGGAAGAGTTGGACCCCCTCTGTTTGGGAGGCTGAAAGTAGCCTTGCGTTGCTCGAAGCCGTTTGGACCATTCTGAGTATCCCCTTCTGGTGAGGCCCTCGCTCATCGCCCCTTAGCAGTATCAGCAGTAAACCGTTCGAAAAAACGAATCATGGCTCAAAAACAGGGTAAAAAATACTTGGCTGCAGCCAAGCAGGTGGAAGCACGGGTTTATTCCGTAGCGGAAGCCGTTGGTCTTGCTCAAAAAATCAAGTTCACCAAATTCAACGAAACCGTTGAAGTACACATGCGCCTTGGCGTCGACCCCAAGCATGCGGACCAGATGGTCCGCGGCACGGTGGTCCTGCCCAACGGCCTGGGAAAATCCAAGAAAGTTCTCGTCATTGCCTCCGGCGAGAAGGTACGTGAAGCCGAAGCGGCTGGCGCGGACTTCTTTGGTGGCGATGAGATGATCGAAAAGATCATCAAGGAGAACTGGCTCGACTATGACGCGGTCATCGCAACTCCCGACATGATGCGCTCGATGGCGCGTCTCGGCAAGGTGCTAGGTCCGCGCGGTCTCATGCCGAACCCGAAGACGGGTACGGTCACAACTGACATCACGACCGCGGTCAATGAAGTGAAAGCGGGCAAGGTGGAGTTCCGTGTCGACAAGACCGGGGTCATCCATGCTCCGGTTGGCAAGATCGAGTTTTCGAAAGAAAAGCTCGTTGAAAACGCCGAAAGCCTCATTTCCGCAGTTCTTCGCGCCAAGCCTGCCGCTGCCAAGGGCAAGTACGTTCGCAGCGCCACGCTGTGCTCGACCATGGGGCCGGGCATCACGATTGATGTTTCCGAGCTCAGCTCGAAGCTGGCTATCGCGAGTTAAGGAGCACACTGCATGAAGAATAAAGCTGACAAGCAAAAAGACTTCGAGGCGATAAAAAAAGCCTTGGTCGAGTCCCCTAATGTGTTTGTCGCCGGCTTTGATAAGCTGACCGTCGCTCAGGATTATGAACTGCGCAAGACAGTTCGGGGCGCGGGGGGCCGCTACAAAGTGGTCAAGAACACCTTGGCTGAAAAGGCGAGTGCCGGCTTGGCCATCGCTTCCGCCGTGACCGGATTGCAGGGTATGAGTTCGATTGCCTACACGTCCGGCGACCCGGTCGCCCTGGCGAAGGCGCTGGTTGCTTATGCCAAGGCGAATCCTACGTTCACCTTTAAGGCTGGGTATGTGGAAGGGCGCGTGGTTCCGGTCAAGGACATCGCCGACCTGGCCAACATGCCATCGAAGGAAGAAATCTTCGCCAAGCTGTTGTATCTCATCAACGCGCCGGCTCAGCGCCTGGTCACCGCCGTGAATGGCGTCGGCCGCAATCTGGCCGTGGTCATTGACCAGGGCGTGCAAGAAAACAAGTTCAATTCCTAACTAGAAATCTCAATCGGAGTAAAAAAAATGGCTGACATCAACGCTATCGCGGAACAAATCCAGGGTCTCACCCTACTCGAGGCCTCTCAACTCGTTAAGTTGCTCGAAGAAAAGCTCGGCGTCTCCGCCGCTGCCGCGGCGGTCGCAGTAGCCGCCCCGGCAGCCGCCGCGGCGGCGCCGGCGGCGGAAGAGAAGACGGAATTCACCGTTGTTCTCACAGCTGCCGGCGCCAACAAGATCAACGTCATCAAGGTCGTGCGCGAAATCACATCGCTCGGTCTGAAGGAAGCCAAGGACCTCGTCGATGGCGCGCCGAAGACGGTGAAGGAAGGCGTGTCCAAGGACGAAGCCGAAGCCATGAAGAAGAAATTCACCGAAGCCGGCGCCAGCGTCGAAGTCAAGTAACTTTTCCCTTCTGCTGAAACCTGTTGAAAGAAGAGCACCGTCTGGTGCTCTTCTTTTTTGCGTTCAGGCCATAGGAATCAGGGCCTAGCGGTGCACCGGTTCGGCATGGAGCAGATCGCCAGTGACGCCATCGTAATACTGGATGACCACATGGGGCTTTTCGTAGGCCACCCAGCGCTCGCGGCTATCGGGGGCGGGATTGAAGAAAGACATAGTTGATTTGCGCGACGGCATAGATGGGAGGCCAGCGGAGCCGGGAGGGGACTTCGTTGCGCACGAAGCTCGACCAACGGATCGCGCAGGGCCTGCCGCGGGAATCGAAGCGCCCGATGTAGGGGTGGCTGCCTTCGGAGAGCAGGGGATGGTTTTGGGAGTTGTGTGGCCCGGCGGCGAATTTCCAGACCTTGCCGGTAACGCGGATGGCCCAGGAGTCATGCAGGTCGCCGGTCATGACGAGGACGGGTTTATCGAGTTTGTGCCAGAAGTCGATCCACTCTTCGCGCACGGTGAGAAAGGCAGTCCAGGCATCATCTGTTCCGGCGATGGGGTCGTTGGAATTGGGAGCGCCGAGGTGGGGCACCATGAGATTGACGCTTGAGGCGAGGAAGAAGCAATCGGCGTGGGAGGCGGCCATGGATTACTTGAGCCAGCGGTGTTGGGCGGAGCCGAGCGGGAGCGGACCGGCGCGGCGTGCGTGGCGGGTATCATGCATTTCGCGCATGGTACGGATGGCGGGGAGGGTTTCGCCGCGTTCGCCGCCGACTTTCTGGACCGCAACTGCCGAACTGGAAGCTGAAATTGAACAGGCCGGGGGGGGGGGGGCGCCGGGGAGAGGAAAGGCGGGGGGGT